>JANNSJ010000001.1:0-14803 GCA_031402435.1 Bacteroidota bacterium
CCCTGCAGCGCGCCGTCCACATCGGTCACGTGGAGCGACTTTGCATTTTCCTTTCGCCACAGGCGTGCCATCTCCACGGGATCATCAGAGTATGAATACCCCTCAACCCCCTGCACCATCTGGACACAACGACCGCCCCTGATATCTATCGCGGGAATAATAAGCAGCATTGACTCAATTCAATAATACTGCACCTAAGGTGCACAAAAAACGTTTCATTTTCAACCAAACCACTTCCATTTAAGAAGGCAATTCTGTACAATCTCTCTGCATTTCATGCTACCTTCATACACGATGGTTCTGGTCAGGGCACGATTGGGATGAGGGGCATGTAAATAAAGAACTCACTCTCCTGACGGACATACCATGAGCATCATACCACACGCAGTACCAACCCACAGCCCCGCCTTTCGACGAAGACGCTCACTCAACTGGCTGACACTCGGCTTTACCTACGCCGCGATGTACATGGGGAGATACAACCTTTCATTTGCCAACAAGGCTCTCTCGGACACGTACGGATGGGATAAGACACAGGTCGGTGCAATTATCTCTGCGGCGCTGACAATCTACGGCTTCTCGGCGTTGTTCAACGGACCTATTGCCGACAGAATTGGCGGACGCAAAGCCATGATCATTGGCATCTTCGGGTCGGTGGTCTTCAATGTGGCATTTGGTCTTGGAGCCTACGTTGGATTCCTCGGCACGGGCACACTCCTCCTCGCGTACTTTGCCACAGCCTGGTCGTTGAATGCGTATTTCCAATCCTATAGCGCTCTGGCCCTCATCAAGGTAAACTCCGGTTGGTTCCACATACGCGAGCGCGGCGTCTTCTCTGCAATCTTCGGTTCAATGATACAAAGTGGACGCGCGTTGATTTTTGTCATCGGCGGAATTGCCGTGACATTCCTCCCCTGGCAGTGGGTATTCTTCATCCCGGCCTGCATCATGCTCGGTATGGGAGTGCTGACCATAGTTATCGTGCGCGATAGCCCTGCCGAAACCGGACATCCGGATTTTGACACCGCCGATGCATCGAGCGGCGACACCGGGAAAGTCGATATGAAGTACTTGATGAAGAAGGTCTTCACCAATCCCATCACGGTCACCATCGCTATTGCGGAATTCTGCACCGGGTTTGTCCGGCATGGTTTCGAGCAATGGTTCCCGCGTTACATGCAGGAAGTCCAGCATCTCGCTCTCGATTCACCCGTGTTCCAAAAGGGAGCGTTGAGTGTTGTCCTTGCAGGGATCGCCGGTGCATTTGCCGCCGGAACGCTCTCCGACTGGATGTTCAAGTCCCGCAGGCCGCCAGTGGCATTCATCGGTTACTTCCTCCAGATTCTCTGTCTGGCAGTCATCTGGATTTCGCCGGGTGTCGGATGGATCATCGCTGCATTCATCGTCAATTCATTTGGAATCAGTATCGTCCACTCGATGTTGTCGGGAACGGCGTCGATGGATTTTGGAGGGAAGAGGGCGGCAGCAAGCGCAACAGGAATGTTTGATGGCATGCAATACATTGGAGGGGCAGCGGTCGGTTCAGGAATGGGATGGATGTTGGAAACGTGGGGATGGGGAATCTGGGGACCAAGCATGATCGGGTTTTCGGTGATCGGAGCTGTGCTGATGTTGAAGCTTTGGAATGCCGTTCCTACCAAAAGTGGAGGAGGTCACTAACAAATACATGAACTATGCGGGTCAGGAATGGAGACGTTGAACACAGGGCAACGCTGGTGGAGAACTCCGGAAGGAAGCACAGGGCGTTTGATTCAACTCTGCCTTGGTTATTTCTTCTTCTACGTTATCACCGGCGTTACCGTGAAGTACTTCACCGGCAAGCCGGAGCTTGGCTACCCGGGAATGAAGGATATGGAGTTCCTTGTGTACAGCACGATCGGTGGCAATGCCATCGCTCTTGGTGTTGCCCTTGCGCGCCGATGGTACCGTTTGAAATCCAACGGGTACGTCCAATGGGGACCGCTGCGGTTTCCACAGGAGCTTCTTTACATTGTTCCGTCAGGTGTGTGTACGGCGGTTGTCATTCCCACCACCACGCTCATGTACATGCTGGTTCCTTCCGTGATGGTCGCAATGGTCATCATGCGGGCGAGCGTCATTATCATCAGCCGCTGTGTTGACGCCCTGCAGATCAAGCAAGGAATTCTTTTGAAGAAGGTGTACCGTGAAGAGAATACTGCGGTGATCTTTGCTTTGCTCGCGGCAAGCGTAAATATTTTCTGGGTGGATAAAGGGGATTTTGATTTCGTCCATTCGCCGGCTGCCGTTATCACTCTCTCAAGTTACATCCTCGCCTACTCGCTCCGCATTTACATCATGAACTATTACAAGAATACGCGGGCGAAAGGCGTGAAACTGGATAACAACGGCTTCTTCGCCATCGAACAAATTGCAGCGACCACAGTGATGGTTGTCGGTGCGGTATTCCTCTTTAAATCAATCGATTGGTTCGGCTGGAGTTCAGAGCAGGTTGTGATCTTCCGTGATTCGTTTCTGTCACCCAAGCCGGATTGGACGCTCGCCATTCTCGCCGGCACTGCGTATGGCATGGTCGCATTCTTCTCGGTGTTTATTTTTATGTTCAAGGGAAGGACAGCAACATTTGCGGGGCTGGTCAACCGCCTGACGTCGCTCGTTGCCGGAACAACTGCCACGCTGATTTCGTTCTTTGTCTTCAGCGGAAAATTCCCGAAGGTGCAGGATTGGCTTTCGCTGGTGTTCATCCTGGTTGCGGTGGGATTCCTTTCACGGGCAGAGAAGAAGCGCACACAGGAGTTGGCGGCAACGAAAGAAATTGAGACAGCCCCTACAAAGGCGTAGGTCAGACATGCCCGCTCAAATAGAACTCGTATGGTCAGGCGGGCATTCGTGCCTGCCCCGCAGATAGCGGGGTCTGACCGCAGAGCACAAAAAGGTTATTCTCGGCGGACAGGCAAGAATGCCTGTCCTACAGTGATGAATTTGGTGCTATCGTTTCCATAGCGTAGGTCAGACATTCTTGTCTGACCGCTGAGCACAAAAGATTATTCCCGGCGGACAGGCAAGAATGCCTGTCCTACAGTGATGAATTTGGTGCTATCGTTTCCATAGCGTAGGTCAGACATTCCTGTCTGACCACAGAGCACAAAAGGTTATTCTCGGCGGACAGGCAGGAATGGCCTATCCTACGATGACACGGTGAAATCTCTTACCGACCCTCTTTCTACTGAATTCCAACACAAAGGCACAAAGAACCACGATCTAAACATTTCTCTTCGTGAACTTTGTGCCCTTAGCGCCTTTGTGGTAAATCTTTTACTTCTTCATCCCCCACAACTTCGTTGTTCCCCTCTCAAACTCTTTTGCAATCAATGCCGGGTCAAGGGTTTTCTCAGGCTCGTTCTCGAACGCAACATAAGGGATCTTGAATCCCTTCACCTCAATGTAATTCGGATCCTTCGCTGTGAGGTTCTCCCAGTCGTTGGTCTTGTAGTAGAACTCCATCTTCTCGTCAGGAAGGGAATGATGCAGGATTGAATGTTCCTCGCCCGGACGCGCACGTCGCCGGTTCTTTCGCACAGACTCCTCGTACGACACTTTGATGTACATGAGCGACGCACGACTGAGAACATCCTCGTGCAGATGGCTCAATGCCTCGTGGATTCCGTTCTCTCCTCCACGGGCAAACTCGATGAGCGTTGTCTTGTTGTCATGGTAGTTCGGATTACGCGCAAGCTTCTTCCTGTATTCCAGGTTGATCCGCTCGATGTACAGGTTCCAGATGAAATGCTCTTTGAACCAGTATTTGTCATCCGTCCAGAGACGGTGCTTGCCGTGCCGTGTGAGAATATCGTCGATCTCGAACGTTTCCCAGACGTAGACGAAGTCGTCAAGCTCTTCGAAGTCCGCAATGTGGAACTTGTCCAGACGCTCCTTCGGATTCGCCTTCTTCAAGAAATCGATCACCTCCGACTTGCCCGCAGCCGGACGTCCGGTAATAATGAGAACGGGAAAATTATTGGCGCTCATAGTGTCTCCCTTCAGTAGTACGATGGTTATTTAATTTCCTGGATGCGGTGTTCAACTTTCGAATCGATTGTCGGGTTGTTCCGGGCTGCAGCTTCCAATGCTGCAAAGACCGTTTGCTTCAGAAATATCGGCTGCAGAATCTCCATGCCAAGGTACCTCTTCGCTTCACCGACAAAGTAATCACTGGCTGCACAGATATACATCCGTCCCTCGTCAATTGGTTTCCCGTTCACTTCGAGCGTGACAATCTCTCTCTCACCCGCGGTATTTTTCTTCCACGTACAGTTGATGCCCGAAATGGAAACAGACGACCTCGGGCTGAGACAATACGTGATGACCGACCGGAGTTCCTTTCCGCTCAACTGGAATGTTGTCAGGATATTCCTGAACGGCATGATTTCAAAAAGCTCCTTCTTCGTCAACGGGCCGGCACTGACGTTGGCGCGGATTCCGGTGTTGTTCATGAAGCCGACATCGGCATGGGCTCCTTCACGCTGGGCATCGGCCACAAAGTTACCAATGCCGGTTTCTCCCTCGCCCCGTTGCCAATCGCTGGCGAGCGTTGCAACCACCTGGTCGTATTCCTTGTCAATCACCTTGCGGATCGAGTCAACGAATACGGACATCCGCGTTGCGGGCCTGTCGGCATGATGCCAGAGCTGAATCAGCTTGCCGGAATTCTTCACCACAACGCCATTCTCCACCGATATGTCAAGCACACCGAGGTTCTCGCAGTTGGATCCTGCCTGTACAATGATGACGCCATGTACCATCTTCGGCTGGCGCAACCGTGTGTGCGAATGTCCCCCAACGATAATGTCCAGTCCGTTCACTCCCGCAGCAAGAGTGGAATCCTCATCAACGCCTTCATGCGTCAATGCAATCAAAAGATCTGTCTTTGACTTGATCTCGTCAACGTAACGCTGTGTTGTTGCCACAGGGTCAAGGACTTTGATGCCGACGAGACTGTTCTGGTTCACAAGATGATACAAGTCCTGCGACATCACTCCGATGATGCCGATCTTCAGTCCGGCCTTCTCGATAATCGCGTACGGTTTGTTGCCGACGGGAAACTTGCCATCGTTATTGACGACGTTCGAGGAAAGCGACGGGAAGCGGGCGACTGCAACAAGTTTCTTCAGGTTCTCCTGTGAGATATCGAAATCATGGTTGCCAAGACAGCCCGCATCGTAGCCCACCATGTTC
This sequence comes from Bacteroidota bacterium, assembly GCA_031402435.1. Classification (GTDB taxonomy): domain Bacteria; phylum Bacteroidota; class Ignavibacteria; order UBA10030; family UBA6906; genus UBA11986. Next base: position 5,236 of record JANNSJ010000001.1, read on the forward strand.
ATCATCTCGAAGAGTGCGCCCCCTTCCGCTCCTTTGTACATCATGTCCGAGATCGGGTTGCCGGTCATAACATCGCCGCCGTCGAGCAGTAACACGTTCGGGTTGGCGCTGCGGATGCTGTCCACGATATACGCCAGTTCATTGAACCCGCCGACCAGCGGCTTGGGTGATTCCTTCACCCAGAACGCATCATGCGGGACGAAGCTTGCGTGCAGGTCGTTGGTGTGCAGAATGGTAAGCGTGTGCTGCGACTGCGCGCAGCCGAAGGATACGATGGTGACCAGAACCGCAAAGAGAACTCGCGAGCGCATACGTACAGACCTTTGCCTTGATGTTTCGTTGAGAAGAAGTTGAGCGATGGTTGAACTGCAAGATGATTGCCGGAAGCACTCCGGCTCCGCCCACGGGGCGGTATCAATGTAGCAAGAAAATGGGATTGTTGGAAGCATGACCCGTCGGTTTGTGCCCTTTCTCTTTAGAAGAGAAAGGGCGAAAGAGAATCTTCGGAACTGCAACGCCGCAGTCGTTTATAGTCGGAAAACTGGAAAAGTGTGGTTTGTATGCCAACCGCACACAGCCAGCAGTTCCGAATGCTCAGAACATTTATCGAACACATAGCCATGATGACGGACAAACCTCGTTCGTCCGCCTACACAAAGAGAGTTTCGGCTGACGGGCAGCCGTCGATTTCGGGAACCTCTGGTTTGGATGCTCGATCAAAACAAGTGAGCACCCGAAACCGATGGCCGTGCGGGGAGGAGGACATAGCAAACCGTTGCGATTCTGTCGGCATGTACTGCCGCTGGGAAGCACATTCCTTTCACAGACAGAATCGCCAGAATCACCTGCGATCTTTATCCTTGGAGAGCGTTTCGGTTTCGGGGACGCTTTTCTTTCGTCCATTTCGGGTTTACTCCGACGACAGTCGGGGCGCACAAAGAAATGGACAACCGAGGTAACCACAATTCCCCCTTGCTTTTCCCCTTGGCGAATTCTACCTTCAAACAGCAACCTTTCTACGACTTACCTTGACGTACTTTGTCGGGACTTGCCCCGAACGAAATACTTCGAGTTTCATCTCTTGACGATTCAACAGTTCATCCCTTGACAGAACGCTTCATTGTGCTGGAGGCAAATGCGTTTTCGTAAGAGAACTGTTACCTCAATTCGTTTCTTGTAGTAGAGGTGGGATGTACCTCCCCCTTTGTTCTACTGCAGGATGAGGAGAGAAACGATGGAGAGCGTAGCTGCAACAGCCGTGGCCCAACCGGGATTGTTGGAGACGGTTCGACAGGAGATGAGGCTGAGGAACTACAGCCACAAGACGATCAAGGCGTACTTGAGTTGTTTGCGGATGTTTATCCGGCATATTCATCCGAAACATCCACGTGAAGCGTGTGATGCCGATTTGCGGACGTTCGTTTTGTATTTGATTGAACGCGAGCAGTACGCATCGTCTACAATCAATCAGGTTATCAATGCGCTTCGGCTGCTGTACGTGGATTTGTATGGGCGACCGATGGTATTGGGGAAGCTTCCACGACCGAGGAAGGAACGAAAGCTGCCAGTCGTTTTGAGTGAAGGGGAAGTGCGACGGCTGTTTGACGAACTCCCCAACCTCAAACACAAGGCCATGCTCATGGTAGTGTATTCTGCCGGGTTGAGGGTTGGGGAAGTTGTCAGGCTGCATTGGGAAGATTTGGATGAAGAGCGAAGCATGATGCATATCCGGGGTGGGAAAGGAAAGAAAGACCGTTACACGATTCTCTCAGGCATTGTCGTGCAGGCGTTGCAGCGTTACTGGAAAGTCTATCAGCCACGCGAGTGGCTGTTTGAGGGGCAGGAACCGGGGAAGCCCTACTCAATTCGTAGCGCTGAAAAGGTGTTTCATCAGGCTGCACACCGAGCCGGTATTGACAAGGATGTCTCAATCCATAGCTTGCGACATGCCTTTGCAACGCATATGCTGGAACAAGGAACGGATGTGAGATATGTTCAGGACCTCCTGGGACATGAGAGTATTAAGACCACAGAAATCTACACACACGTAAGCCGGAGAAAGATTAACCAGCTTCGAAGTCCGATTGAAGATGTAATGCAACCAAAAACGGAATAAACGCACCATGGTTCGATTAGCCAACAAGAGGGCGCGGCTAAACGCACCTTGGTTCGTTTAGCCAGTAGTTATGTGCCACTGCTATCATCATGAAACGAATGCGACAATTGATTAAGGCTCTTAAGAAAGAAGAATCTCAGGCCATTGCGAGAGTAATGGCTTTCATGAGCTATAATCCCTCAATCGGGCGAGTACTAGAGGAGAATGGGGTTGAGGTGTTTCAGTTAATGGCGTTCAGAAGTATTAAGCAACTTGATCGGATTAGGTCTCTTCGTCAATTCGATTCGTTCCACCTTTCTTGGGTCAAAAGGTTTGTCAAAGAGATTCGTACCAATACGGGAAGAAGGTGTAGTGTCGGTCAGGCACAAAAAGCAATCAACGTCTTTCTGAAAGTTTACGTGGATTGGGCTCTACTTCCGAAGCCGACAACTGCCACGCGATTACGGCCATTCTTGCACGTCCCTCTTGACAGAATTCTGATGAGGTCTATTGCAGAGAAGTTTCCACAGTTTTTCAACGAGAGGATTCGCAGCCTTCGTAACGGTAACTATGGACATAGTCTCTCCAGAATCGGACGGGAGGAGTACGACGAGTGGCAGGATTTCTTTCGACGTTCTTATCCGCGAAAGCCGATTCTCTTTGACTTGATCTGGGCTCTCAACCGGCGAGGGGGCAGCGGCACATAACAAACGCAAGCACTTCACTCTCTCGTTTGGTAAGACTCGGTTGATTCAATGTCGGCTTGACAAATAGTGTTCGTTCATCGGCTCGCACGTTTATGCCAAAAGAGCAAGAGCATAGTGCTCGCCGTGCGTGCTTGCTAAACGTTAAGTGCAATTGGCACGAACAATCACACAGAAGGATAATCAAATGGCAACCATAGTCAGTCTCATCAACTTCAAAGGTGGTGTTGGCAAGACCACTATCACCGTCGAAATGGCGGCATCATTGGTCAGCAAGTTCAATGAAAAGGTTCTAATTGTTGACCTCGACCCTCAGACCAATGCAAGTTTCTCGTTGCTTCAGGAAACGGATTGGCAGGCTCACGTGAACAAGAATGGCTCATTGCTGAATTTTTTCCAGAATAGTCTGGACGGCAAACCATTTGACCTTTCAACTGCAATTGTGAAGTCTCCCGTTAAGTCTAACGGGAAGCTCGACAAGTTGGATTTGCTTCCATCGCACATTGACCTCTTCGGAATTGACCTCAGACTTGCTACACGTTTCGGTCCGAACGCTTTGGATGCCAGGACGCTGTTGAAGCAAGCATTGAAGAAAATTGAGAACGACTACACTTACATTCTGATTGACTGTCCGCCCAACCTTTACCTCTGCACGCAGAACGCTCTTTTTGCAAGCGAATACTATCTTATTGTTGCCTTACCAGAGTTTCTTTCAACGCTTGGAATCGCAACCATTCAAGGCGCAATCAGCAACATCTTCGCCGAAGCAAACAAGACGCTCGCCAGTGCTGGTGTTTCGACTACGCTTCCAACGCCAAAACTCCTAGGCATACTATTCAACCGTCTGCGATATCTGACGGGCGGAACGAACAATGAAGAAGATATTATCCGTGTCATCACGAACAAGTATGGCGACCTTGTCTTCAAAACCAAAATACCGCAATCAACGAGCTTGGCGGACAGACCAGCACTCAAGATTCCAATCTCCATTTCGGGCTACGCAGCCGACCGCAAATATGAGGAGCGCCTGAAAGAATGCGCAGAAGAATTCTATGAACGATTAACGAGACCTTGACCGAATTATGTCGAAGACATCGAAAACCAAATCGCTTCTGAAGGTTGCCGAGGAATTGCATCGACTTGCGGAACGGCTTCGGGAGATTGCTGAGATGGAAGCACAGCAAGAGAAGGCTTCTACGCCAGCAACCAAACAAAGACAGCGTTCCTTTGAAACTCCGAATGCGTCTGAAGCCATTCAGCGATTGCGAACATTGTCGAGAGAAGATGCCGCCAAGGAACTGGAAGCAATGAGCCATTCACAGTTGGAACCAATATTCTCTTCACTTGCTCAGATGTCGGGCAAGAAGAAACCAAGAGAGATGATGCTAAAGAAAATCCTTTGGCATCTATTTGATTTCAATGCTGGGCACGAGATTGCGAAGAATAAGCCCAACGAAGATAACCAGTGACGTGCCAACTGCACTTAACAAATGCAACCACGACATTCGTTCATTTGTTAAGGCATTCGCTCATGCTTACGCTCGCTCTCTTTAGTTGAACTCATTCAACGGCACGCTCTTTTATGCCATGAAGAGCAAAAGCATTGAGCGTGCCGTTGCGTGGTTGCTAAACGTTAAGCGCCATACCGCTCCATTAGTTCAATAAGTCTGTCACGAGAAATCAGTCTATCTCGTGCATCTTTCCCACAGCACGGGCAATAGTTTATTCTCCACTTTGAATCATCGGTGAGTGAGGGTATATGTGCCATCACCATCAATCCTTTCTTGTCAGCAAAAGAAAACCACCGCACTATCGGGATGACAGACTCCCACTGTGGGCAACAATCTTCAGAAGGTTTCAACTCATCGAGTGCGGCACGGCGCTTAACAGCAGCAATAGCGTCGTTCGTTTCATCGGTAGTCGTTTCAGTTGTACTCACTCAATACCTCACTTTGTTTGATATGATGTTTTGGTGTTCGGTACGTGCGCTATTGCTGCACACGTTAGGCGAAATTGTTTTTGCATCATTTAATTGGCATTGAGAAAATCGTTACAAGTATTTGGCGGCCCGAATTGAGTGAATGTCTATGCACTGAGGATTCTGTAGAATTCAGGGAAATAATACGATCTGGAAGGTGATTTGAGAACAGTTTAACAACTTGTCGGTGGAGCTCGCGAGTGAGTATCATCGGAATTGACTTCGGCACGACAAAGACGATTGCGGTTATCTTAAGGGATGACGGCCCGCATATAATCCCGGATACGAAGGGTCGTCTCAGTATGCCTTCGTTGGTCTTGGTTACTCCCGACGAAGAGATTTTTGTGGGGTGGGACGCAAAAAGCCATCCTCGACGTTACGAAAGCGAGCATATAACAATCACTTCAATAAAGAGAGGGCTTGGCAGACTGGGAGAGAACAACTGGGGACGTTGGAAGACCCATCCCCAAGAAGTTGCTGCGCTCATTTTGGCTCGTTTGAAACTTGAAGTTGAATCCTCACTTGATGAGGAGGTTACGGAAGCTGTCATTGCCATACCCGCCCATTTCGATATCAACCAGCGGTGGGCAGTTATGCAGGCGGCCGAAATTGCGGGCCTCAAAGTGCGTCGACTCTTAAATGAGGCAACCGCAGCTTCGATTTCCTACTTCCGTGGTCAGCCGAAGAAGGATGGGATAGCTATTGTGGTCGACATTGGCGGCGGAACAACCGATGTTTCAGTAATTCAATATGGAGAAGGAGTTCTCGAAGTTAGCTCTACGACTGGTGCAAATGACTTGGGGGGTGATGATCTTGATCAGATTATTATTGATCGCATTAATGAAGAAATTGGGAAGCGACACGGGCAGATCGTCCCACTTTCAGAAGCGCATAAGTTGTTCCTTCGTGAAGCAGCAATCTCTGCAAAGGTTGAACTAAGCAGTTCTGAACAAGCGCGCGTACGCCTCCCTGGTCTTATTAAGCTCGTTGATGGGACATACGAAGATTTGGATGTCCAGCTATCAAGAGAGGAGTTCACAAAATGGATAACGCCTTTTGCCAATCGTGTCAAGGAACTTATTCAAAAGGCGCTCAAGGACACCGGAATGAATCCGGAACACTTAGACGGTCTCTTGCTAATTGGCGGTACAAGCAGAATACCTGCTCTGAGAGAAACATGCCTACGATCAGGAATTCAACTTTGGCCCGACGTTGATCAGGAATATTCTGTTGCAAAAGGGGCAGCAATCCAAGCAGGAGTGCTCTCAGGTCAAGCAAATTCATTCTTACTGCTCGACTCATTTCCAAATTCACTTTCAGTTGAAGGTTTGGGAGGCACTGCACAATGTCTCGTTCAGAGGAATTCCACAATCCCAACCATTAGAACGGAGACGTTCACCACCACTCAAGACTTCCAACAAGAAATTACGGTTAGAGTCTTTGAGGGTGAAAGAGCGATGGCGAAGGATAACTCATTCCTTGGTAGCGTGGTGCTCTCTGGAATACCGCCTGCCGCAAAAGGAGTACCCCAAATCAAGGTTACCTTTGATATTGATGCAAACGGCACGATAACCGTTAGTGCTAGAGACCAGGCTACAACCCACGAAACCAAGGCAATTCTTTCAGCGCCGTTCCGACTGAATCCGGCTCAAGTGAATGTGATGCGACGGGCGGTTTCTGAAGAAATGAAGAAGGTCGCAGCACAGTTGAGGGTTGAGCATGAGATGGCAAGGCAAAGAGCGGCAGATGCAAAGCGAGGATCCGTTGAGAAGAGCCTGGAAGACTTGATGTCTGGGCTAGTTCCCGAAATAGACGGCGGCAAACAGCAGATCCTGAAACAAGCCCTTAACGTGATTCGCGACTATGGAACACGGGATGTTTCTGGCGATGCGCTCGAAACATTGCTATCAGGTGTACGAAAAGAGATTGACAAACTGCTCAGTGAAAGCGTTGCTGAAATCTGTCGACGCTTCGTTAACTCGCCCGAGTTCCTACCTTGGCTTGAGGCTGCCATTCGTACCATAGAAGAGGGCGGAACCATCAACTCAATCATGAATACAGTGAAGAGAACGTTCGGAGCAACCATACAACAGATGATGAATTGTATTCGGAGGTCAGATGATTTGCCATATTTGTTTTTGCGCTCAACGCAGGAGTTGTCCGGGGAACCCGTACCGCGATATTTGTTCGGGCTGTTAATTACTCATTTCTACCCTGATGATAGACCAGAAATACAGAGCCTTTCGCCCATGTCAGAAGTTGACCCCGATGCGCGTTCTATCCTCTTGCTGCTTTTGATATCAGCGCTCGATGCAGACAAACCCAAGGATCGTATTGTGTCTTTGCGACTTCTGTCAACAATGATCGAGCCACGGATGCTATCTCCTTTATTGAATCGAATTTCTAGTTATTCATCGGAGGTCAACAATTTACTAGAGCGAATTCCGAACGATGTGTGGTACGAGGCATTTCGAGCAATTACCAGCGAGCAGCGGTCCGACTGGCTTTCTCAAAAGGGGTTCCGTCGTGACCGGCTTCGTTTAGCTTTGCAGACACTTATTCTCCATAAGCAACACTCGGAGCAGGATCAAATGCTCGATTGTCTCGCCAAGATGGGGGAGCGCGAATCTGTCCCTCAACTACTGGCGTATGTCAAGACACTTAAGGATGATCAGTCAAGAGCTAGTATAATAAGGTCATTGCCCTCCTATCAAGATCCCCGTGTGGTGCTACCGCTGCTTTACCATATCCGGAATCAGACCTCGTTAGCGACTGCCTCAAATTCTGCTCTTGAAAGGTGCAAAGATTTTCTTGATGACGATTGGAAAAGGTTGATCGGATTCGTTGCGGATGAGGTAAATCCTGGCTTGTTCTCCATTGCTAGAAAGGGGATCTATTTCAGAAACTTTGTTGATACTCACAAAGGCATGGACACACATCTTTTCGAACAACTCATCAACAGTTTGGGTAGCAAATGGCTCAGGCGGATCACATTTTGGTTCAACAAGAACTGAAGAACCTGGAGGAAGTAGTTTCAAGGATCGCTCCCTGGTCATTGCTTTCGCCGACACAGGAAATCTATGACAAACTTGTTTCGGGAGATGAACATGACCTACAAGCGGTCGTAAATCTGATGGCACACCACCTCAAGATTTCCCGAATTCCGATCGCTAAGTACGAATGGAGTCTGAAAATCCCAGCCCATGCCGCAGGAGAGATAAGAAACCCAGGCGCAGAGGTCAGTGTAATACGAATTCCGTTTGCTTTCGTCGGTAAAGCGTATGCGATAGGTGCTATATTGGCTCATGAAATGAGTCACCAGTTTCTCGCAATCGCAGGCATCTGGTACCCCGATGTGGGCAACAATGAGAAATTGACCGATCTGGCTTCATTGGCAATTGGATTTGGCAAATTTGTCTTGAACGGGCTGGCGTTGGAGGCAAGTGGCGTGGAAGGGATGGCTGTCGTTCTCGGCTATATTGAACCTGAAACAAAAATGCTCGCATACCTGCACTCTTGCCATCTGCATGGTGTTAGGCTAAGTGATTCGACGTCTCACCTAGCAAAGGATGTCGCTCTTCAGTTGGAACAGTTCTCGTCGAGGAGCAGGAAAATGATTGAATGATTGTTTATCGGCGAAGCAAAAACATCGAGTCGGAAAAACCAACTTCGCCTAACACGCAGCACAACTCGCTCACTCATCTGGTAGGGTTTTGTTGGTTCCATATTCTTCTCGATTCAAAAGTGTTCGCTAAACGGTTTTGTCGTTTGATAGAAAAGCGTGGTCAAAACCGTTTCGTTGTGCTGCGAGACGTTATGCGAAATGCCTTCCGACTACTTAGAGAATGAAAAATGAATCCATTTGATTCAGAGACCCTTCGGCTTGTTCTGATTTTCTTTGTGCCTGGCTTCGTTTCGATGAGGGTGCACGATCTTTATGTACCGTCCGAGCGAAGAGATTTTTCAAAGTCTTTAATGGAAGCGGTCAGTTTTAGCTGTATCAATTTTGCTATCTTCTATTGGGCGATAGTGGCTATCCATTCAGAAGGCTTTCCATCTGAGCACCCCGTCTGGTACTATTTATCCTCTGTGGCCATTTTGTTTGTCGCACCAATCTTCTGGCCAATTCTTTATTCGTGGACAATGGGACTGCCCTTCTTCCGGCGGCGGACGATCCATCCGATCCCAAAGCCTTGGGACTATTTGTTTTCGCAGGGTGATTCGTTCTGGGTGATTGTTCATATGAAAGATGGGCGGAGAATCGGAGGACGGTATGATACACGTTCCTTTGCATCATCGTACCCAGCAGAGGAACAAATCTACCTTGAAGAAGTTTGGCATCTTGACAAGAAGGGCCGGTTTAAGGAGAGAGTTGAATCAACACAGGGGCTCATAATCTCAAAAGCGGATTTTGAAGCCATAGAATTCTTCAACCAACAATAGGAGGAATCATGCCGGACGAGAACAAGAATCAGCCGCCGGACTCTGACAACAAAGGTGTCCCGTTTCAAGAAGGGTATCAGCCGAAGAAAGACCAAAAGGGTTACAAAGGCTACCAGCCCGGGGCAAGCAATCTGAATTCGGACAAGCCACCACAAGGTGGGTCTGGAGTACCGCCGAAGGGCTCTCCCGACAAAGGTGGTGAGAAAAAGGAATAAGGCACTTCGCATAACACGCAGCACAACTCGCTCACTCATTTGTTGAAGGCGTGATAAGTTGTGTTCGCTCAACGGCTCGCACGTTCATAAGAAAGCGTGGTGCTCGCCGTTTCGATGTGCTGCGATACGTTAG
>JANNSJ010000002.1:0-38567 GCA_031402435.1 Bacteroidota bacterium
GAATAACTGTAAAAACAGTCCAACCAAATAAAAACCCTAACATCGGACTGAATGCTTCCCTCAAATAAACATACTGCACGCTGTCGGTTTCATTCTTAATTTTTACAAACTGAGCTGCAACAATTGAGAAAATCAATCCCAAACCTGCAATAAACATTGGCAGCAGAATAGGGGCCATGCCACCAAAATTATCGACCGAATGAATTTCCTGTCCGAGTACCATGGTAGCAAGAATAGTTGCAACATAAGAACCGAATAAATCGGCGCCCATACCGGCAACATCACCCACATTGTCACCAACGTTATCGGCGATTGTAGCAGGGTTTCTCACATCATCTTCCGGAATTCCTGCTTCAACTTTTCCAACAAGGTCTGCGCCAACGTCCGCAGCTTTGGTGTAGATACCGCCGCCAAGCTGGGCGAAGAGAGCCACGAAGCTGGCTCCAAATCCATATCCAACTATCAATAGGGGAATCTTTGTGACATCGTCCGTAACGCCTGATGCTTTCGCGACTGCGAAGAGTCCGGCCACGCCGAGCAAGCTCATCGCAACAACGAAGAACCCGGATACGGCGCCTGCACGCAACGCCGGCTGCAATGCGCTGTTCATGTTCTTTGTTGCACCTGCTGCCGTACGGATGTTGGCGCGGATGGCAACCCACATTCCCATATATCCTGCTGCAACTGAACAGATGGCGCCGAGCGCAAACGACAAAGTGGTCCACAATGCAAGGTTGCTTGCGCTTGCGGGGTCGTGTTCATTGTGCGCACGAACGAATGCATAGAGGATGTAAATAAGAGCTGCAAGTGCGGTTGCGAGGTAGAGGATTGTCCTGTTCTGCCGTTTCAGGAATGCCTCGGCCCCTGCTTTGATTGCGTCTGAGATCTCACGCATCTTTGGCGTTCCGGTATCACGCTTCAAGACGTCCTTGATGAGCCAGAGCGCAAAGAGAAGACCTATGACGCTGATGCCTAGTATGAGGGTTAGTTCCATGTTGCCTGGAGTACTCCTTTCAATTGATGGTTACTGGTAAGCTGATTTTCTCTAAAAGGGGATGGTACACACTTGGTTTACAGAATAACGCCAGCCATTTGACTGTACAGATCTTGAATTGTAATCGGAATTGGTGCCAGCCCACAATGTATCCCGGGCTGACCATGAGAAACACCCCGGTGGGTATTGCAAAAGATTGGTCATAAGAAACGGAAAAATAGAGACTTAATCAAGAGACGAATGGACAGGAATGGCAGCGAGCAAATGAAGGTGGCTGTTGCAGGATGGAAACGCGTCTCTTTGCAAGGCACGGGGGGACGCGCTTTATATCGCCAGGAGCAACTCACTAACCGAAGGACACTTCCTATCCGTCATATACCCAAATCCTTCGCAGCGTTCCTTTTGTTGATCCGATGTTGTATGTACTTGATAATCATTGGGAGGATGGAGATGAAAATAACAATGCCGATCACGATCTCAATATGTTTCTCAATACCCGGAATGGTTCGCCCCAGGAAATATCCGACCAGCGTCATACTCGTTATCCATCCAATACCGCCCGTGATATTAAACAGGGCGAACTTACGATACTTCATTTCGGCAACTCCGGCAACAACCGGTGCAAATGTACGCGCAAACGGCATGAACCGGGCGAGAATGATTGTTACCCCCCCATACTTATCGTAGAACTCTCTTGTCTTTATCAGGTGGTCACGCCTGAACCATCGTGACTGAGGTTTGTTGTAGAGTCTGTGACCTGCCTTCAGGCCGATCATGTATCCCACAGCATCCCCCGAAATTGCAGCAACACAAAGAATGAGGTTCAGCCATACGATATCAAGTTGAACACCTTCCTTTACCCCGGCTGCGAACAGTCCTGCCGTAACAAGGAGAGAGTCCCCCGGCAGGAAGAAACCGATGAGCAAACCCGTCTCAGCGAAGATGATGATAAAGAGACCGACGTAGCCTCCCCAGACGATTATCTCGTCGAGAGTAGGCAACTGAGGGAGGAGTATTCCCAATAATTCCAATGGATTTCCGTTGATGATGATGGGTTGAGTAATTTAGTTTCGCTCAAGATACGATAATTGGGTGTTAGAGACAATGAAACCTGCCGGTCTAGTTTGAGGGAACAGTTTATAGGCGAGCGGATTAAATGGGCGAACAATCCTTTTGTGTTGAGATTGCTTCGTCATTCTGATAGACAACATCAGGACTCCTCAAGATGCCGAAATGGGGGTGACTTTCCTGTTTGTTTTTTCAGATTAGTTTTGTAGCTTTGTCCACCCGACATTAGCCTGACCTTACAACACATGGAGTAGGACAATGAACACAAGCCAGAATGAAATCCGACGGTTCTTTGGATTGATCACGTCCCTTGGGTTGCTTCTCACGGCCTTTGTCGTTGGTGTCGTGGTGTTGATGCCCGGATGCGGTAAAAAAACCAATGACACTGAGATATTGATCGGTGAATACTCTTCCTTGACCGGTACGGCCGCAACATTCGGCACTTCGACACACAACGGCCTGATGATTGCTGTGGAAGAGATAAATGCTTCTGGCGGAATCCTTGGAAAAAAAGTGAAGTTGCTCACCGAAGATACGCAGTCGAAGGCGGAAGAAGCAGCAACTGCAGTAACGAAATTAATCAACCGCGACGGTGTCAAAGCGCTTATCGGCGAAGTGGCATCCGGCAGGTCACTTGCAGCTGCGCCCATTGCGCAGTCCAACAGCATTCCGATGGTTAGTCCAGCCTCGACAAATCCGAAAGTGACACAGCAGGGCGATTACATCTTCCGCATCTGCTATATCGATCCATTTCAAGGCGCGGTGCTCGCCAAGTTTGCATACAACTCCCTGAAAGTGAAGCGCGTTGCAATACTGAGGGATGTGAAGAACGAATACAGCGTTGGACTGGCAGAGTTTTTTGCCAAGGAGTTTAAAACGCTTGGTGGAGAGATCATCGGCGAGCAGGCATACAGTGAAGGCGACAACGACTTCAAGGCACAACTCACTGGAGTCAAGGCAAGTAATCCGGAATTGATCTTTGTTCCCGGCTACTATACTGAAGCCGCGTTGATTTCCAAGCAGGCGCGTGAACTGAAAATTGCCGTTCCGATTCTTGGAGGTGATGGATGGGATTCTGCCCGTTTGATTGAGATTGGCGGCGCGGCGATGGAGAATACCTTCTACGCAAATCACTACACAGATGAAGACACCAGTGCAATGGTTCAGAATTTTGTGAATAAGTTTCGATCGCAATACAAGGAAACACCTGATGCCCTTGCCGCTCTTGGCTATGACGCAGGCAAGATCGTATTTGACGCGATCAAACGAGCCGGAACAACTGATGGGCCGAAACTCCGTGATGCAATAGCTGGTACCCGGAACTTCGAAGGCGTTACCGGTACGATTACCATCAACAGCGAGCGAAACGCGACAAAGTCTGTCGTGATTATTGCAGTCAAGGACGGCAAGCTGACGTTGCGCGAACGGATAACGCCATAAAGTAGTGACTCATTTTGATTCTGGCTGGACGCACTAGTCACCTTGAGCGGAGTCGAAAGGTGGCACGTGCTCGTATGACAGGCTTCGACTTCGCTCAGCCTGACGTAGAGTTTCTCACATCCTTCATTCTGCAACCATTACTGAAGTAGCCTGATTGAATGAGTTTCTTCAGCAACTGATTAATGGCCTTTCTCTCGGCAGCATTTACGCGCTGATTGCCCTCGGCTATACAATGGTGTACGGCGTACTCCGGTTCATCAACTTCGCGCATGGCGATGTGTTTATGATCGGAGCGTTCGTCGGCTACTATGTCGCGCCGTATGTTATCCCGATGGTCGGCGGATCGCTGTTCCTCGCGGGCCCGATTGTTGCCCTTATCGCGATGATTGTGTGCTCGATTCTCGGTGTGACGATTGAAAAGCTCGCGTACAAGCCGCTTCGTCCGCGTCCAAAGCTTACAGTACTCATCACTGCGATTGGTGTTTCGCTCTTCCTCGAATTCAGTGGACAGCTTTTCTTTGGGCCTGATCCGAAACCGTTCCCTACCTTGATCGCGCAAACGACAGTCGTTGAACGTGACAACCTTGTCATCACCAGTACACCGCTTATCGTTATTGGTACAGCGTTACTTCTGATGTTTGTTCTTCGCTTTGTGGTGATGAGGACTCGAATGGGTACGGCAATGCGTGCGGTGTCCTATAATCAGCAGGCTGCGAGCCTCATGGGAATCAATCTCAATACTGTCATCTCCTTTACGTTTGTGTTGGGTTCGAGTCTGGCGGCGGCCGGAGGCATACTCTACGGTTCGCTCTATCCGAGCATCAATCCTCTGATGGGTATATTCCCCGGACTCAAAGCGTTCATCTCAGCCGTTCTTGGTGGCATCGGCAACATCCCGGGCGCAGCGCTTGGCGGCATTATCATTGGACTGGTTGAGACGATGGTGACCGGCTACCTGTCGCCAACGTATCGAGACGCAATCTCATTCGGCATTTTGATTCTGATTCTTCTGTTCAAACCTTCCGGGATTCTCGGAACCAACGAAATGGAGAAGGTGTAGGCGAACATGAAGGTTCATCGCACAAAGACTCTCCTTGTCGTAACCCTGCTTGCCAGTCTTGCCGTCTCCTTCTTTGAGAAATCCCTTAACCCGTATTACTTCACGGTGATCATCTACATCGGCATCAACATCATTCTCGCCACCAGTCTGAACCTGATTAACGGATTTGCAGGACAATTTTCTCTTGGCCATGCCGGATTCATGGCGTTGGGAGCGTATGGGGCAGCGGTGATGACAAGGGCGGTCGATGCCACGGCCGGTGATCCGATGAGTATTGCGTTCCTTCCAGTTGCACTCATTGTTGGCGGCGTTGTTGCTGCGCTCGCCGGGCTCATTGTCGGCATACCGAGCCTTCGGTTGCGGGGCGATTACCTTGCGATTACGACGCTTGGTTTCGGCGAAATCATCCGTGTTGTCATTCAGAATATTGAATTCCTCGGCGGTGCGCGTGGCTTCACCGGGATTCCCAAACTCACGGATTTCTTCTGGGTGTTTGCATTTGTCGGTATTGTGGTATTCGTCATCTCTAATCTTATCAACTCGACGTACGGCAAAGGTTTCCTTTCGTTGCGTGATGACGAGATTGCCGCCCAGGCAATGGGTATCGACACGACGAAGTACAAAGTCGTGGCATTTGTTACGGGTGCGTTCTTTGCGGGCATTGCAGGCGGACTGTACGCGCACTTCGTCTCGTACATTAACCCGGCACAGTTCAGTTTTATCAAGTCAATTGAGATTGTAGTGATGGTGATTGTGGGAGGAATGGGAAGCACGGTGGGTGTGATTCTCGCCGCCATCATTCTCACGATCCTTCCTGAAGCTCTTCGCGGCATTGCAGAATACAGGATGGTAATTTACTCGCTGCTGCTGATCGTCATTATGATTTCACGTCCGCAGGGATTGTTCGGGAAAGGATTCAATCTCGGCAAACTCTTCGCCTTCAAGAAGAGTCAGGCATAACGACTTCGACTATGAATGTCCTTGATCTCAATATTTGCACGATGCAGTTCGGCGGACTCAAGGCAGTCTGCGATTTGAACCTTGAGGTGCGCGAGCATGAACTCCTCGGCCTCATCGGACCAAACGGCGCGGGGAAGACCACCGTATTCAACATGATCACCGGCGTCTACTCTCCGACCAAAGGAACGATCACGTTCAACGGCAAAGACGTCACCGGATTCAAGCCATACCGTATCGCTGCGTGTGGTATTGCACGGACGTTTCAGAACATCAGGCTCTTTCCCAGTCTTACCGTGTTCGAAAATCTCCAGGTATCATTGAACAAGAACATCAAGCACGGGTTCTCGCATTCCGTTTTCCAGATGAAGGGCTTCCACGAGGAGGAGAAGGCTGTGCGAACGAAGGTGAGTGAGATTCTTGAGATCTTCGGTCTGCTTGATAAGGCCAACGAGCCTGCAACGTCGCTTCCGTATGGCGATCAGCGGCGCGTGGAGATTATGCGTGCATTAGCGACCGATCCGAAACTCCTCTTGCTCGATGAACCGGCCGCAGGCATGAACCCGACCGAGAAGGTTGACCTGATGCGCTTGATTAAAAGTATGAAGGACCGGTTCAATATCGCCATCCTCCTTATCGAGCATGACATGACTGTGGTGATGGGCATCTGTGAAAGGATTTCTGTTCTGGATTATGGAATCAAAATCGCCGAAGGAACCGCAGCCGAAATCCGGAAGAACCCGAAAGTGATCGAAGCGTATCTTGGAGAAGTGGTATGATGGTGCCATGTTAGAACTCCGCGATCTGAAAGTCCGGTATGGAGCAATTGCCGCACTTGGCGGGATTTCCCTCTCCGTTGAGAAGGGGAAGATCGTAACGCTGCTCGGAACGAACGGCGCAGGGAAGACCACGACGTTGCGCGCAATCTCCGGACTGATTAAGTCGCACAGCGGATCAATCAAGCTGGAAGGTGCTGACATCACCAACAAGCCGCCCCATACGATTGTTGCCGCCGGAGTGGCGCAGTCGCCTGAAGGACGCATGATCTTTGCCAACCTGACGGTGAAGGAGAACCTCGAGATGGGCGCTTATCTCCGCAACGACAAGCCTGAAATCAAGAGGGATATGGAGTATACGTTTACCATCTTCCCGAGATTGAAAGAGCGCATGAAGCAACGCGGCGGCACGCTCTCAGGCGGCGAGCAGCAGATGCTTGCCATCAGCCGGGCGCTGATGACGAAGCCGCGGCTTCTTCTCCTCGATGAGCCATCCCTCGGCATCGCCCCCATCCTTATCAAGACCATCTTCGAGAAGGTCGTTGAGATCAACCGTGAACTTGGCATGACGATTCTTCTCGTGGAGCAGAACGCTCATCTCGCGCTGAACATCGCGCACTACGCGTACGTCATGGAAACCGGAAGGATCGTCATCGAAGGCAACGCATCCGATATTGCGAAGAACGAGGAAGTCCGGAAGGCGTACCTCGGAGAAAGTTAACTAAGCCGTTCTCATCCATCCTTAGCCCCTCACATGCCATTGCAGGATTCAGGCATTCTCACACTCAAGCTTGATCTGATCCAGACGCTTGGTGTTGCTGCCGTGCTCTACTTTCTCGGCATTCTTATCAAGCGGGGCGTGCCTATCCTTGATAGGCTCAACATTCCATCAGCTGTTGTTGGCGGACTTCTTTTTGGCACGGTTGTGTTGCTCGCACGCGACAGGGTGCTCAATTTTCAGTTTGATACTTCAACCCAGACGCTGTTCATGGTAACGTTCTTCACAACCATAGGCATGAGTGCCAGCCTGCCTCTCCTGAAGACTGGCGGGTTGCAGGTGTTCATCTTTCTGGCGATGTCGACCGTATTCTGTTTTGTCCAGAATGGTGTTGGCATAGGCATCGCTTCGATGTGGGGTGTTCACCCGTTGCTTGGCGTGATGGCCGGTTCCGTGACATTGGTTGGCGGACCGGCTACAGGACTTGCCTTTGCACCGTTGTTTGAACAAGCGGGCCTTACCGGTGCGGCGACCCTCGCCATCACGGCCGCAACATTCGGGATTGTTTGCGGCGGCATTGCCGGTGGCCCTGTCGCCACACGACTGATCAGGAAGTTTGACCTCAAGGGGAGGAAGGGGAGCACGAAGGCGCTGGAGGATGAACTGAATCCAGCGGAGGAAACACTCACCGTAGAGTTGGAGAAGGAAGACTCGGGCCTTGTCACCAACCTGATTGTTGCCGCGGCAGCAATGGGGATTGGAAGCGTTGTCAGTTACTATTTCCAATCACTTGGATGGACTCTTCCTGCCTACATAGGCGCAATGCTCGTTGCTTCGTTGTTCAGGAACGTCGACGATGTGACAGGCTGGTTCAAGATCGACCGCAAGGCGATGGAATTGATTGGCGGCATTTCCCTGAACATCTTTCTTGTGGTTGCACTGATGAACCTGAAGCTCTGGGAGCTTTTCAATCTTGCGCTCCCCTTGTTCACCATCCTGATTGCCCAGGCACTTGTTGTCATCGTCTTCTCGCTGACGATATGCTATCGGATGATGGGCCGTGACTACGACTCAGCAGTAATGGCCAGCGGGTTTATCGGGTTCGTGCTTGGCACAACGGCGAATGCTGTTGCCAATATGAAGACGATTGTCGGCAAGTATGGAGCTTCTCCCAAAGCGTTCCTGGTCGTTCCGATGGTCGGTTCGTTCTTCATTGACTTCATCAACGCGTTGATCATCACGTGGTTCATGAATTGGTTCAAGTAGCTACTCCGTTCCTTCCAGTTGTTACGAGACCTCATGCTGCAATCGCAGGCGAACGAGATGGAGTTGAAGTGAGAGATTCCACGGGTGAATGGGTTCGTAATCCAGAATTCGAAACACTGAAAAAGAGATTCGGTGTTAGTCTTCCTGACGGCCACGACAAAGGCACGGCAATGAACACCACCATTTGTATTATAGGAGCCCGATGACGATGAGCAAGGCAATAATGATTTTTGTGGCTTTGCTTTTTGCACAAGCCACCACACGCGGCCAAGAGGACACTGCATCGGCAACTTACGTTCCGAGTCTTGACATCTACTTGTTGCAATACAACATGGCAGGTATATCATACACTGACACCCTCGTACCGGCGACGAGAATAGACCCTTCTGCAGAATGTTCAGTCACGAGAGAAGGAGGGCTCTACGTCTTTTCTTACTCTGTTTCATTGTCGTCTATCAGCCAGCAGTATTTGCTTTCCTTCATGGTATCGCATCCGGCTCCTATATTGAATCCGACAAAGCCGAACATACGTTGGTCCCAGGGAGAGTTTGCACAACACAAAGTGTGGGACTGGGCGAACACGGGAATGAATCCATCCGGCTTGTGGAGTCCTACGACTGACATTGCTCCAGGCGAATCATTGAGCGGCTTTTCATTCAGAAGTGCCGGATTACCAGCCATAGTTAAAAGTTACTTTCAAGGCAATGTACGTGGTTTGGCATTTATTGCTGAACCTCCGCAGCTGCTATATGATCTTCGTGATACAATTGATGTGTTTCCTTACAACACTGTTGTGCGTCGCACGCTCGGCCCTGTTGATCCCCCCACCCCCTTCGTTTCGTTCTCGTTCCTCGACACCATCAAATCCTACATCACCCAATCCAGTTCGCTCGGCTGGATCAGCAATCAAACTACGGCTAACAAGTATACATGGCTGATCGATTCGGCTCGATCAAACCTACAGCGAAACAACCGCGGTGTTGCCAAGGCCAAGCTCGATTCAATACTACTGAACGTTCGCACAGACAGTGCAACCACACTCACAAGCGAAGCGTATGCTCTGATCCGTTTCAACACGGAGTATCTCAAGACCATCATTATGAAGTAAACACTCATCCAATCTTGACAGTGGAAGCCGATCAACGTATCTTCTTCCTGTCATGAATTCCAATTCTCCTTCATCAAACATCCTCTCGTCACCCGTTCAATTTCTCAAAGGCATCGGCCCGAAGAGGGCTGCCATTCTTGAGAAGTACGGCGTCAAGACCATCCGTGATCTCTTTTTCTACATTCCCCGCCGTTACCTTGACCGCACGGCAGTCGTTACTATTGCACAACTGAAGCAGCTTTCATCCCGGCTCATGCAGTCCGTGCCGGAGGACCCTGCCGCGGACCTCAGGCGGGATTATACCATTGTTGGCGACGTACGCTCGTTCAGAGTTGTCGGTTTTCGGGCGAAGTCGAGGTTTGCGCTCATCCTTGGCGATGAGACCGGCACCATGCAATGCGTCTGGTTTGGTGGTGTACAGTTTTGGAAGAACAGGTTCAGGGTTGGCGAAGCAATCGCTGTCTCCGGCCAGCCGACGTACTACGGTAGCGTGCTTCAGTTCGTCCACCCGGAGATTGACCGCATAGCAGCCGCTGACTACGAAGATGATGAGCCGACCGAACAGCCGGAGATCGATTGGGGCAAGGCGCTCAACACGGGTGGGTTCATTCCGCTCTACCCATCCGGGCAGGAACTCGAACGTGTGGGACTCGACAGCGCTGGACTCAAGCGGGTCATCGGAACGGCGCTGCGCAATCACCTCCACGAGTTGAGTGAGGCATTGCCGGAGTCGCTTCTTCGTGCTCACAAGCTTGTTCCATTACAGTCAGCCCTCCAGATAGTTCATACCCCGAAGCATCAGGATGAACTTCAGGACAGCCTGCGGCGGCTCAAGTATGATGAGCTGTTCTACTTCCAACTCATGCTGGCGCTGAAGCGACATTGGATCAGGGAGGATACGGATGGCATCCCGTTCAATGTCCAGAGCAAACTCGCCCGGCAGTTGGTTGATTCGCTTCCGTTCAAACTCACGGGGGCCCAGATCCGCGTCATCAAAGAAATCACGGCTGACATGCAGCGGCCCAGGCCTCTCAATCGACTTCTTCAGGGTGATGTGGGGAGCGGGAAGACCATCGTTGCGCTTATCTGTATGCTGATTGCTGTTGAGAATGATTATCAGGCCGTGTTCATGGCTCCCACGGAGATCCTTGCCGAACAGCATTTCAAAACACTTGCGGCATTACTCAAGAACATTCCGGTAAACGTCCGCCTGCTTGTTGGCAAACAGCGGAGCCGTCTGCGGCGTGACGTTCTGGATGATGTCCAGCGCGGTTCAGCGCAGATTGTCGTGGGGACACATGCATTGTTTGAGAAAGGTGTGGAGTTTGCCAACCTTGGCCTCATTGTCATAGACGAGCAGCACCGGTTCGGCGTGATGCAGCGGGCATCGCTCATTAAGAAGAGCGTCAACCCCGACGTTCTCGTCATGACGGCGACGCCCATACCACGAACTCTCTCCCTTACCATCTATGGCGATCTTGATGTTTCAGTCATTGATGAGATGCCAAAGGATCGCAAGCCCATCAAAACAGTCCTGAAGTATGAGGAGGAGAAAGAATCGGTGTTTCAGTTTGTCAGGGAACAGGTGAAGCAGGGGAGACAGGTCTATTTCGTCTACCCATTGATTGACGAGTCAGAGAAACTCGACCTCAAGGCTGCGACGGTACACTTTGAAGAGCTTCAGAGCAAGATCTTCCCGGATCTACGCCTGGGATTGATTCATGGAAGGCTACCAAGCGAAGAGAAGGATGGGATGATGGAAAAGTTTAAGGGGAGGGAGATTGACATCCTTGTGGCAACGACTGTGATTGAAGTCGGGATTGATGTTCCGAATGCATCCATTATGGTGATCGAGAACGCAGAACGGTTCGGACTTTCACAGCTTCACCAGCTTCGAGGTAGAGTAGGGAGGGGAAGCGATCAATCCTACTGCATCCTGCTGACCAAGCGGTGGATCGTCAAGGGTGCCGAGCGTGTTGGGAGGAGGAAGGCTGAACCTTCGCTGTCATTGGATCAGCAACGGCTCGCTGAACGACGCCTTGCAACCATGGTTGCCACTACGGATGGGTTCAAGATAGCTGAAGTTGACCTTGAAATACGGGGTCCCGGTGACTTTTTCGGTACGCGGCAGAGCGGAGTACCCGAATTCAAGGTTGCCAACATCCTCACCGACACTCAACTGCTCGATCAGGCGCGTGAAGATGCGCGTGCGCTCATCGGACGCGACCCGCGGCTCCAACTTCCCGACCATCGCCTCATCGCCGATCATCTTCGTACTCACTTCCGCGACGCGCTGACACTGATGCAGGTCGGTTGACTCATCACGTGACGCGCGACTGACTCTCATCATCATCTCTCACTCACGAACTTCATCACGCGACTCTCTCGCGAGTTGCAACTTCGCGCGTAAAATGCATTTTTTTCTTGACAACGAATGTTAATTGATTATATTAACACACAGTAACTCGTATGTATAATGTCTTAGGAGAGTTTCTGAGTTCTTCGTTACTAAAGTTTCCGCGGCCCCCCTTGACGGTTGCACTCATCTACAATGTCAAAGCGGAAACATCATCTCAAACATCACTCACCGCCAGTCAGGTTCACACTCCCTCAAGCGACGCTTCACACTTCGCACCCGACGGTCGCAGTCTTACAATCAGTGTACCCGGTAGCAGCGATCGTGCAAACGATCTCTTTATTGAGTGGGATACAATGGAGACTGTCAACGCCGTGAGGGAAGCGCTTGAAGAGCGATGTACTGTTTTGATGATAGAGGCGAACGAAGAAGCCTATCAGAAACTCCTTGAAAGACGGCCTGATTTCGCATTTAATATGTCTGAAGGCCTGTACGGCTCTTCCCGTGAAGCACAGATTCCAGCCATCCTCGAAATGCTGCAGATCCTATACCTGGGTTCTGATCCTCTGACTCTTTCAGTCTGTCTCGACAAAGCACGCGCAAAAGAAATCCTCTCGTATTACAAAATCCCGACTGCACCCTTCACCGTTATTCGATCAATGGAACAATTCGCCGACGCTCGCGTGAAGTTCCCTGCCATCGTCAAGCCATTGCATGAAGGATCGAGCAAGGGAATTTACGATTCGTGCGTTGTGAAGAATGCAGAAGCCCTTGAACGGGAAGTCCGCATCGTCCTCTCAACCTACAACCAACCGGCGCTCGTGGAAGAGTTTCTTCCAGGCCGGGAGTTCACGGTTGCGATCCTCGGGAACGGGGATGAGATACGGACGTTGCCTGTCGTTGAGATCAAGTTTGATGCCTTGCCACCCGGTGTGAACCCGATCTACTCGTATGAAGCCAAGTGGATATGGGATACCACCGACGAACCCCTCGAAATCTTCCAATGCCCCGCCGACCTTAGCGAAGGTCAGCGAACTGATATTGAAACCATCTGCAAAGATGCGTTCAGAGTGTTAAACTGCCGCGACTGGTCCAGGATAGACGTGCGCCTTGATGCAAACGGGAAGCCGCACATCCTTGAGATCAATCCTCTTCCCGGAATTCTTCCGAAGCCGGAGGATAACTCATGCTTTCCAAAAGCAGCGCGTGCAGTAGGAATGTCGTATAACCAGCTCATCAACAACGTGCTGGATATTGCCATGAAGCGTTGTGGGCTTCGTGTATTCCAGCAAAAGAGTGTAAGCCAGGCTGAAGTTCTGGTATAACGACGTTCGCTTCACACACCATCAAAGGGCATACATGCCACGAAAGCTACGCATTGCCATTCTCTACAACGAGCCGCTTGTAGGTACGGAAGCCAGCCGGAAGTACATCTCCGAGAATGGCCAGTTGCAGGATGGCCCTTCCAAGGCACCGAAGGGGAATGGAAAGGTCAAGACCACCCTTGAGCCGCAAGTTGACCTGTCCGAAATCGGTGTCATAGAAGAGATGGACGACATCAAGGCCGCGCTCAACTCCCTCGGCTACAAGTCCACGGTATTCAATGTGGATAGCGACGTGTTTCGCCTGATCGACTTTCTGAAAGGCGAGAAGCCCGATCTCATCTTCAATCTCGTGGAATGTGTCGAGAATGAAGCTCTTCAGGAGATGAATGTTGCCGGAATCTATGAACTTCTCAAAATCCCATACACCGGCGCCAACCCGTTGAGTCTCGGTATTGCGCTCAACAAGCCTTTGGTCAAACAGCTTTTGACATTTCATGGCATCAAGACTCCGAAGTTCCAGGTCTTTAAGTTTCCCGAGAAGATCATCCCCCGCGAGGATATGAAGTATCCACTCATTGTAAAGCCTGCACGTGAAGACGCAAGCGTCGGGATCAGCGATGAGTCGGTGGTCTATAACGTGAATGATTTGAAGAAGCGGGTGCGTTATATCTTCCAGGAATTCGATCAGCCTGCGCTCGTGGAAGAATACATTGTCGGACGTGAGATGAATGTGGCGATCATCGGTTACAAAAAGCCTGTCGTGCTGCCGATCTCGGAAATTGACTTCTCCGGCATGACCAAGGATATGCACAAGATCGTGAGCTATGATGCCAAGTGGATGCACGGCACAGTGGCGTTTGAAGGAACCAAAGGTGTTTGCCCCGCCAAAGTACCCGCCGAAACCGAGGCGCAATTGAAGGACATTGCATTGCGATGCTTCCGTATTATCGGGTGCAGAGATTATGCGAGAATTGATTTCCGGCTGAATAAAGCCAATGGCGACCCCTACGTTCTCGAAGTGAATCCGAATCCCGATATCTCGGACGATGCCGGGTTTGCCCGCTCGGCGAGAACATCCGGCTTGACGTTCGTTGAAACTGTCGGCAAGATTGTTGAATCTGCACTCGAGCGCGTGCATTGAGCATCCGGCTACTCCGGAGTGAAGATCGGGAACCGATCCGTCAGCTACTCATCGAAACGGAGGTCTTCACAGAAGAGGAAGTTGGTATTGCACTGGAGTTGATCGATGTGGTGTTGGAAAGGCCCGGTCAACAGGATTACATCATCTATACGTATGATGATGATGGCGAGGTTCTGGGGTACTACTGTATCGGCCCAACGCCTGGAACCGAGTCAACGTTCGATCTCTACTGGATTGCAACAAAGCCTTCAGCTCAAGGGAAGGGGATCGGCGGCAAGTTGGACGAGCACGCACTGAATTTGATCAGATCCAAAGGCGGCAGGCTGGTGATTGCTGAGACGTCATCCCAGCCGAAGTACGAGAAGACACGGAAATTTTATATAGCACGCGGATACACCGAGCTTTCCCGCATTCGAGACTACTACCGGTTGGGTGATGACCTGGTAGTATATGGCAGATACCTACAATAATCGGAGGAACACAGGCACGCATGGAACTCTGGCAAGAGATGTTGCGACAGAGTGTGGACAGTGGCAAGGATCTCGTCGAACGGTTCGGCTTCGATGGCGAACTGGCTGACAAGCTCAACAAGCTCTTTCACATCCGGATCAATCCGTACTATCTGAGCCTCATCCGCTATCCGGGCGATCCAATCTGGCTGCAGTGTATCCCCGATGGCAAGGAACTCGAAGAGGATGGCTTCCCCGAAGACCCTCTTGCGGAGGATTCACACAGTCCTGTGCCAAGCATTGTGCATCGATATCCTGACCGCGTGCTGTTCTTGACGACGAGTCAATGCTCAATGTACTGCCGCTTTTGTACCCGTAAGCGCAAAGTGGGCGACTCTACAAAGATCAATATGAAGTACATCCAGGGAGGCATTGATTATATTGCTTCCCATCCGGAGATTCGGGACGTCATTCTCTCCGGCGGTGATCCGTTGATGTTAACGGACTTCATGCTGGAACGGGTGATCGCGGGGCTGCGCGCTATTCCCCACATTGAGATCATCCGGTTGGGAACGAAGATGCCATGCGTGCTGCCGCAGCGTGTTACACCAAAGCTTTGCAAGATGCTGCGCAAGTACCATCCGATCTATGTGAACACACACTTCAACCATCCATGGGAGTGCACGCCCGAAGCCAAGAAGTCGTGCGAGATGCTTGCGGATGCCGGAATACCGGTCGGGAATCAAGCCGTGCTGATGAAGGGCGTCAATGATAATCCTGACGTGATGCTTGAACTCATGCGCAAGCTGCTTGCCATGCGCGTGCGACCATACTATCTCTATCAGGCCGATATTACCAAGGGAGCGAATCACTTCCGCACTCCGGTGAGCGTTGGGCTGGACATTATGGACAAACTACGCGGGCATACGTCCGGACTCGCAATACCGCAATACGTGATCGATGCTCCTGGTGGCGGTGGAAAGATTCCATTGCTCCCACAGTATGTTCTTGGCCGCAATGGCAACCAGATCATCCTTCGCAACTATAAATACGACATCTATACGTATCCTGACGTTGAAGAGGATCCGAAGACTCCAACGCCGATGGTAGAAAAGAGGTTTGCCCGCAAGAAGGCCAGGCCGAAGAAAATGTACGAGCCTGATAAAGAGCAGGTGTAGAAACAGTTGTAATGCTGGAAAGTAAAAAGCCCGCCGAGTGATCGGCGGGCTTCGTATTTGAATGACTATCAGTGGGAGAGTGTCTAAAGTTGTTTCGTAATCTGTCCCGAAAACATCTTCAAGAGCCTCTCGACAGAAACAGGTTTCTGCAAAAGCAGATCATTCTTTGTGCTGCATTCTGCTTTTACTTGCTTGAGGTTTGACACTCCGGTCAGAAAAATAAACGGGGTTTCCTTGTGTGTTGGTGTTGAGCGAATCTTCTTGTGGAATTCCAGGCCGTCCATGGATGGCATTGCAACGTCCGACAAAATGACGTCGATCTTTTCCTTCTCTATGATGCGAATGGCTTCGATACCATTCTTCGCGATGATGAGAGAGTGGCCAAGACTGCTCATGACCATTTGCAGCATCTCGAGGTATTCCGGCTGATCTTCGACTGCCAGGATTTTCACAATAATTCCCTTCCACTTGTCGCATACAAGATACGGTATTGTGGCAGCCCATTCAACACCGATTCTTTCCTTGCCTCTCAAGGCTCTTTTCTGTAGATTCGTTCGAGTTCCATCTCTTTCAACGAGCATCGCAGAGCCGGCAGCGTTTCCAGGTATTGACATTCCATGCGTATCCCCGATTCCAAAATAGATGAAGTCCGCAGTGCTTCGGACATTGTCGACGTCGTTTCCTCCCATGTCAGGTTGAAGAAACGCGGCAAGAACTTCCTCGGCCTTTGCCCCTTTCATCAGGAGAAAACGCCCTCCTTTAACGTCAATGCCGAGAAGCAAATGTACTATTGTTTCGGCTGTGGCAATGGTGGCAACGTCATCACGTTCGTGACGCAACTGGAAAAAGTCTCGTTCATCGAGGCGGTACGCACGCTTGCAGAACGTGCCGGTATTTCGCTTCCCACTGAAAGTTCCGCGGATGCCGCCGAAGCAACAGAGAGTGAGAAGCTGTACGATGTCTGTCGCAAGGCAGGATTGTACTTCTACGAGAACCTCACGACGACGATCGAGGGAAAACTGGCTCTCGAGTATTTTCATCACCGCGGATTCACCGACGAGACAATCAGGAAGTTCGGACTTGGATACTCGATGCATTCGTGGGACGCGCTGATGAAGAGAATGGAGCTGGAGAGCCTCCCGGTTGAATTGCTGGATAAGGCCGGCCTGGTGGTGAAGCGTGAAGACGGGACAGGATATTACGACCGGTTCCGCGGTCGCGCAATGTTCCCCATCTTTTCTCCCACCGGAAGAACAATAGCCTTCGGCGCGCGCAAGATGCGCGAAGATGATCCGCTCGGCAAGTACATCAACTCTCCCGAAACTCCTATTTACAACAAGAGCCGCAATCTCTATGGACTCTTTCAGGCCAAGGAGGCAATTCGAGAGAAGGAGTTCGCAATCCTTGTCGAGGGTTATGCAGACCTGATCTCTGTCTTCCAGGCG
Organism: Bacteroidota bacterium; assembly: GCA_031402435.1. GTDB lineage: Bacteria > Bacteroidota > Ignavibacteria > UBA10030 > UBA6906 > UBA11986. The sequence goes on from JANNSJ010000002.1 coordinate 17,282, forward strand.
GGAATCCACAATATCGTTGCCTCGAGTGGCACGGCGCTGACGGAGGAACAGATTCAGATCATTGGCCGCTATGCAAAGAATATTACGCTTGTCTACGACGCAGACTCCGCCGGCTCGAAGGCAACCATGAGAGGCGTTGACCTGATTATTGAACAAGGGTTGGAGGTGAAGGTCACCCAGTTGCCACAGGGCGACGATCCGGATTCCTTTGTGAAGAAGAACGGTGGAGAGGAATTTCAAAAGCTTCTTGTTGCGGCCGCATCGTTCCTCGATTTCAAAGCGAGGAGCTTTCAAGCTGAAGGTGTGCTGAACACTCCCGATGGCCAGGCCCGCGCAGTCCGTTCGGTCGTGGAAACGATTGCAAAGATGAAGGATGAGTTGAAACGAACATTCTACATCAAGAGTGTTTCCGAGAAGTACGGCATCTACGAGACAGTGTTGTATCGGGAGTTGGAAAAAATTCTTGGTAATGAACGAACCCGCACACACTTTGCCCGCCAGAAGGAAACTTCTCCGGCATTGGACGAGACAAAAACCGAACAGGCCTATACGCCGCCGGCAAAGGAACTCCCTTCCACGGAACGGGATCTCCTGAAGCTCATGCTCGAACATGGCAACGAAATAGTGGGATATATTTTTTCCATGATCGAGCGTGAAGCCTTCGTTCATCCGCTGGCGCAAAGGCTTGTGCAGATCATTCTCAAGCATGCAGAGAGTGAACGGGAATGGGATGTGAATACCTTGATCGGTGAAGTTGACGACGCCGATCTCCGGCACTTTATTGCCGAGCTTGTGTTCAGCAAGTATGAGATCAGCAAGGGATGGATCGAGATGGGTTCAGCGCCGGAAGAAGCGGATCCGGGTGAGATAGCTGAGAGTTGTATCAATATCATTCGCAGACAGCAGATTGATGATTCGCTCAAGGAGAACCAACGGATGATGAAGGAGGTTTCGATGCGTGGTGAACCCGTCCGTGAATATATGGAGCATCATCAGGCGTTAATGAACGAGAAGAAGGAGTTGGAGAAGAGCTTTCTCGCGGGAAAGAAGGTTCTGCCTTCGTAGCTCGCATCATGTATCGAAGTTCCAATATGTCGTTGAATATGTCAGCAACTTGCCGCATATCTTTCTTACTTTCCGCAATGAACAAACTTCTCATCAAACGGCTGTGAGTTGGATCTTCGGGATACTCTCTCGTTCATCATCTTCAATCATTCCCCATCGTTGTTCCACAATCCACTCCCAGGCACTCCACACTTTTTCAGCTGAAGGTTTGTACATTGCTGTGGGCGGCATACCTGAAACGTGTGCCGGAAAGTTTTCCGATAACGACGGATGGGCGGTGGTTGGACTGGGATTGCAACTCGTTGGTGACAGGACGAAGATTCTTTCTCCTTCAGACTGGCAGAACATCCTCGCCAATCCCAATCCGCCGCTTCGGCAACTTGACGGGCACTTCGTCGCTGTTCGATGGAGTCCTGGCATCGTCGAGTGCTTTACCGATCAGCTTGGGCTTCGCACGCTTTACGTCAGTCAGCATGGGGGAGAGACATGCTTTTCCACCCGCCAGGATTGGCTTGCGCGGTACATGGGAAAAACAGAGATCGACTTTGCAGCATTGGGTTCACGATGGTTGACGTTTAACGAGCTCTCCGGCGAGTCAACTGTTCTTGGAATTCGAAAGCTCGGGCCCGGCAGTAGCGCCAGATTTACACACGATTCAATCGACATCAAGAGCACTCCGTGGCTTCCTGATCAGAAACCCGCTGCAGGCAGTGACGCGACTTCAATGCTTGAGAGTTTCTGTCGGCCCATTCTTCCCGAAGGTGTCACAATATCGTTAGGCCTTTCAGGGGGAATCGATTCAAGGACACTCCTCTCTGTTTTTCAAAACGACTTTCAGTTGCCATATTCCGTTCATACTTTTGGACGGCCCGATGACCCGGATGTTCGCATCTCCCGCGACATCGCGATGAAACTCGGGATCGAACGCCGGTACTTCTTTGAACCTCCCCCATCTCCTGACAAATGTCTCCTGCTTATGCGGGAGTTCGTCGCTCAAAATCAGCTTATCGAGCCGGTCTCCGGGATTGTGAGGTTGCGGTACTTCTCTTTTCTTCACAACGAGGGCAAGCTCATGCTTGATGGCGGTTTTGGAGAAATCGCTCGCCGCCAGTACCTGAACCGTTTGTTCCTCAGGGGGAAATCGGCTCTTCGAAAACATGACTCGACCGCCATTCTGCCGTTGCTGCGTGTTGATCGTGGTGCTTTCTTCAATCATGAGATGGCATCAATGATGGAACAAAAGGCGATTGAACACATCGATGGGCTTCTTGATACGATGCCGGATATCGATGAGTTCGGGATTGAGAATTTCATAGACCTCCTTGCGGTGCGGACTCGGTTTCCAAATTATGGCGGCCTCGAACAGGCCAGACTCGATGGCGAAGTGATGAACTACATGCCGTTCGCCCAGCCGTCGTTCCTGAGCAAAATGTTCGGCCTTCCTCTTTCGTTGAGAAGGAACGGGAAGCTGTGTCGGAATATCATTAGCGCATTATGCCCGGAGCTGACAGGCTTCCCGTTGGTAAAGTACGGAACGACCTATCCGTTTCAGCTTTCTTCTCTTCCTGCAATGGTATTCACGCGAGCCAAACGAAAACTCGGATTCGGCTTCGTTGATTCTACGGTCGACGAATTTCTTCATCACATGAAAGAGTTCGTTCTTGACACTGCTCATTCCGAAAGTGTAAAAACATATCCTGCATACAACCACAAGAAGGTCTGTGAACTCGTTGACGGATACTACCATCACCATTTGCCTGCCGCCGAACACGTTGATTGGTGGCTCTCGTTTGAACTATGGAGACAATCACTCTCCGGATAAATGCATATTGCTAATCTCGCCTGCTTCACCTATATTTCTCCGTGTCAAACGCACGGAGCCTCGAACTGTTGCATACACATGTTTCTGATACGTCCCAGCGAAGTAAACGAATCCTTATAGTCCGTACCGACCGGCTTGGCGACGTTATTCTCACCCTTCCCATGTTGCCCCTCCTCCGCAAGCGCTTTCCCGATGCTTACATTGCCATGCTGCTGGGGAAATATGCCACCGAGCTTGTCGAAGGAAACCCTTACGCCGACAGGCTTCTGTTGTATGATCATGGTCAGGATTTAGTCCCCTTTGACCGGATGCTCTCGACGTTACGCGAAGGGAATTTTGATGTTGCCCTTGTTGTTCACCCAACGCCACGCCTCGCCTGGCTGATGTTTCGTGCTGGAATACCGGTGAGAATCGGGACAGGGTTTCGCTATTACTCCGTTCTCTTTAATCGGCGAGTGTATGAGCATAGGAAAGATGCAAAGCGACATGAACTGGAATACAATCTGAACCTGCTCAAAGAACTTGACTGCCCGATTACCGGCGATCCGGAATTTTCGATCACCATACCACAGGAAACAGACAGGAAGATCGACAGCCTTCTCACCTCGCTGGCAATCGACAGAGAAAAAGAGATTATTGTTGTGCATCCCGGAAGCGGCGGTTCGGCGCGGGAATGGCCCGCTGAATATTTTGGTGACCTCGCGCTGAAGCTTCAGGTTGACCGCGGCGCCCAGATACTTATCACGGGCGCCAAAGGGGAGGAACGCAAGGTTGCTGCGGTGCTCATTGGCTCGAAAGGAAAGGCGATCCCGTTGGTAGGCAGCCTCTCACTGAAGGAGCTTGCTGCACTCATCAAGAAAGCGAATCTGTTTGTCTCGAACTCAACCGGTCCGTTGCACATTGCTGTTGCAGTCGGGACGCCGGTGGTGAGCATGTTTCCCCAGGCCACGGCTATGAGCGCTGCCCGTTGGGGACCATACACTGCGAAGAAGAGAGTGCTCGTTCCGGATAAACCGGTGAACTGTAAGGAATGTGTCAACAGGAAGGATCTCCCCTGTGCCTGTATGATGAGCATTCCGGTTGAAGACGTGTATCGTGCAGCCTGCGCATTGTTGGCTGAACAAAGGAAGAAGGAACTTGTGTCGAATGACTAACCCATCCCGCATTATCCGTTACCTGACGCTTATCATCGTGACGACCCTGTCTCTTGTTGTGCTCACGGGCCAGATAACGCAGAAAAAACCTGTAACGAAGACCACGAAATCAAAGACCGCTGCGGCACGTGCAAAGAAAATCGCTGACAGTATTGCCACTGCCCGCGTTGACTCGCTTCGCAAAGTAACGATTGCGAAGGCGATTCAGGACTCCATTCTCTTCAAGCAGATCCAGGATTCTGTTGCGTTGTCGCGTGCTGATTCTGTGAAGATGCTGCAGTTACGGAAGATCAAGAATGAAGCCTTCGGCGTTGGAGAACGGTTGGTGTTTGATGTGAGATATGGACTGATCAAGGCAGGCGAAGCGGTGATGCAGGTTGCAGGGTATGATTCCATTGCCGGGCGCAAGTGCTTCCGCGTTGAGTTCAACGTCAACTCGCATTCGAGCTTCAATTGGATCTACAAAGTGGAAGACCGCTATCTGACGTTCATCGACGTTGAGGCGATTGTGCCCTGGAAGTTCGAACAGCATATTCGTGAGGGATCGTACCGCAGGGATTTCATTGCTGAGTTCGATCAGATACGCCATATCGCCAAAACGACTGAGGGGCAGTACGATATTCCCGAATATGTCCATGATATCATGTCAGCGTTTTATTATGCACGTATACTCGACTATACCAATTTGAAAGTGGGAGAAGGCCCCGTACTCTCCAACTTCTACAAGGACAAGAGTCATGAACTCAAGGTCAGATTTCTTGGCAGGCAGGAATTGGAAGTTGAAGCTGGCACGTTCAACACCGTTGTTGTTGAGCCTCTCGTAAAAGAGGGTGGACTGTTCAAGAGCGAGGGGCGTATCGTCATCTGGCTCACCGATGATGAAAGGAAGATTCCGATTCGTGTAAATACAAAGGTTGTCATAGGCTCCATCGATACGGAACTCAGAGAGTATTCGGGATTGGTTGGACCGTTGAGAGCGAAGATAAAGTGACGGTGTCATTGCGAGCCTGATTCTCAAGGCGAAGCAATCTCTTCAGAGTCCAACACACTTAGTCACCCTGAGCGAAGTCGAAGGGTGTCAACAGTTGTTTTCCATTAGAGAGAATTCATGTCCAAATTCAAACGCGCCGATCTGAAGAAGATCAAAACCATCTCCATCAAGACGCGCAAGAGCAAGGTAACGCCTGCGGATTTTGCACAAGTGTTTGATGGCAAGCGGGGTTCGTTCGCTGCGTTTGCGGACAGTCTGCCGAAGATACTCGTCGCCGAAGATCTCCGCACTCTTGTTGACGACATCGTAAAATCACGAAAGAAGAACAAGCCCGTCATCCTGATGATGGGCGCCCACGTGATCAAGGTTGGGCTTACGCCTGTGTTGATCGACCTTATCAAGCGCAATGTCATCACGGCTGTTGCCATGAACAGCGCTGCGGCCATTCATGATGTTGAGACGGCGATGTGGGGCAAAACCTCGGAAGACGTAGCCGTGAGTATTCTCGACGGCAGTTTCGGGATGGCGCGGGAAACCGGTGAGCTGATGAACCGCACGCTCACGGATGCGTTCCGGGATTCCGATATGGGCTATGGAGAAGCGCTCGGACGCAAGCTGCTCGACCTCGACGCACCCAATGCAAAGGTCAGCCTGCTGGCAACATGCTACTCGCTCAATATCCCGATCACCGTTCATGCAGCCATCGGTACGGACATTATTCACCAACAGCCTACAATGGACGGCGCAGCCACGGGGGAATTGACATTCAGGGATTTCAAGTCCCTTGCAGAAACATGCAAGGGTTTGACCGGTGGTGGAGTTGTGCTCAACGTTGGTTCGGCAGTGATTATGCCCGAGGTCTTCCTGAAAGCGCTCACCGTTGCGCGTAACCTTGGCGCACGGGCAAAGGGATTTACCACAGCGGTGTTTGACATGAACAATCACTATCGTCCCAGGATGAACGTGCAACTCCGTCCCACGCAGGATGGCGGCCGCGGACTCTCCTTCACAGGCCATCATGAAATCATGATACCTCTTCTTGCGGCGATGGTGAAGGCAAGGATGGGGTGAGGAGTGTGGTGAAGCAACCAGTAAATTCGTGAAAGCGCAACCAAAGCTTTGGAGAAGCATCAATGAATTTTCTATCTCGCCTCTTCGGTAGCAAGAAATCGTCTCACAATGAATTGGACGACTTACCACCGCTCTATGGTGGAGACGGGAACAGTCCACAAAACCCAGTCATTGTCAATTGTTGTTCAGTGAATAGCAAAGACATACTGATCAACAGCTTTCTAGAAGAAAAGCATGGTGTGAAGGGAACTGACTGGCAGAGCGGCTTCGAATATTTTGTCAATGAAGGGGGAGTTCCAGAGTATTCGATTCGAGCGGTAACTATTACTCTTGCTGATGGCGCGTCAAGAACCTACTATTTCGACATATCACGCCCGATGAATGTCGCAAAGAAACTCATGAAACCATTGTTCGACCAAATAGAGGCAAAACAAGTTCAAAAAACGGTTGAGGCGTCGGGCACTTCTATCGTTGCCCACATGCTTGACCCAAACACTGGCTACACGCGTCATCCGATGGTTATTGGTGAGCAGATTGATGAAGAAACTGTTCAGAAGTTCGGAGAGGGTAAGAATGTTTATATCATTGTTGCTTATGAGAAAGGCATTCCGAACCATATCATCTGTAAACGAGAAAAGTGGGAGGAAGTAAAAGCTCAACACGATATGATTGACGATGCAGGCGGAAGCGCCACCAAACGGACGATGGATGAATTAAGGAAACTCAATAGCAGGAAGTGAAGGAGTTGCAAATAGTATGCTCCCTATCGTTCTCTTTTGCATAGTTGCCCTGTGGGAGACGTACCTTTTTCTAGCACAACGCTCGTCCCTTGAAATCGGTCGTGTCAACGACCTGAACCCAAAGTCTCGGAAGCTCATGCTTCCCATTTGGTATCTAAGTGCTTGGCCTACAATACTATCAAAATATTCCCTCGCTGTGTGGATCTTCTTTGACTTCGGAATCTTGGTAGCGATTGGGTTGCTAGGAGCATCGTTTCTCTTCAAGGTGGTTATCCCGGTTCCTCACAAGCATTTCATACCGATGTTTGAGCGAAGACTGCTCAAGGATATTTCACGAGGTGATGTTCAAGAGCCTATGCATCTGTACTCTGCTGTACAACAAACGAAGAAGTAGCTTAACATGAAATGAGTACGAATCAGGTAATGCATGGGTGTTGCTGCCTAGACGGCGGGCAGGCGGACGTATTGTTATCAATCAATCCGAGTTTCAAAAAATGGAAAATATAATTGCATTATCTCCAGAGAGAGCCTACTTGGAACTCGCAAGGTCGTCCTTGGGTTCTGCTATCTTGACACCAAACAACGGTGTCACACCGCCTAATATATACCTTGCGATCCTTGCTCAAACGTATGTATTTAGTTGTATGGCAATGTCAGCATTTGTCAACAACTACTTGGGAGACGTGTGGGAGAGGGATGACAAGCCTTTGCAAACTGAATACCCAAAGGCGAAGGACCTAAGTGATCTTCTAAAGAAGAGTGACCTGCGTGAACTCCCTAAAGCAATCAATGCTCTTTGCAAACACCTTCATATACAGCCGATTCACGAATCAAAACCCGAATTGTGGAAAGACTTCGAACATGCCTTGAGGCGAACTAGAAATTTCTTGGTTCATCCCTGTCCTGATGATGAATTAGTCAATGAAATCTTAGGTGGGGCCATGGCCAAATACGCCTGGGTATTTCCATCAAAAGTCGCCGAACAAGTAATTGCCTATTTTTTTGATGCACAGCTCTTCGAAGTCCCGACTTGGATACGAGAGAATCAGGAATTCACTATCAAGGAAATCCAAGCATTGTCGGTCGGCACCATGAGTGGAACAGACACCATTATCAAGATTCAAGGGGCTGACTAGCCGGACGGCTGTCAATGAGACGTTAGGTTTCCTCCCGACTAGTACGAACCAGGAAAGGTAAATCTTCATATGCGAATTATCATTTGGACTTTGCCTCTATTTTTTTACTGTGCAGTCATGTCAGCAAAGGACTTGAAATCCGAAGACCTCTACAGAAAAGTGGTCCCTTCAGTTGTTACCCTCAACGTTACAAGACAGGATGGCAGTCAAAGTCTCGGCAGCGCATTTCTGACATTGAAAGACGGTCTTGCAGTTACAGCATGGCATGTCGTCAAAGATGCGAGCTATATCATCGCTCGATTCTCTTCGGGGGAAGAATTTGAGATTTCTGGTCTAGTGGACAAGGATGAAAAGCGCGATCTGGCCGTTGTTCGAGTCAAAGTTTTTGGTAAACCAATTTTAGTAGTGAATTCAGATGAGCCAGCAATCGGGAGCAAGCTTTACGTAATTGGCGCGCCGAGGGGGCTCGAGTTCAGCATCAGCGATGGATTGCTTAGTCAGATACAACTCCTGGAGGGAACAAAGCAATTTCAGTTTTCCTGCCCAGTTTCGCCCGGTAACAGTGGTGGACCGTTACTCAATTCCAAGGGAGAAGTAATCGGCGTCGTCTCATGGCAATTGAGAGAGGGACAGAATTTGAATTTTGCAGTCCCAGCCATATACGCTAAGGGCTTGGACATTTCATTGCCAACCAAACCGTGGGCCGACGTGCGTTCCGCCTCGGTTGCCGCGACCAAGGAAGTCAGCAGTACAGAAGTTGAAAGGCTTCTCTCTGACATGTTCGTTCTGAGCATTGATATCTCAACGGCTGTGCAATACACGACTAGCGAGATTGTTGCAAAGAGCAGTGGTTTCAGGAAAGGTGTTCCATCGTTCGTATACACACTGCAACGTGAGTTGGAGGCGAAACAAAGGGCTCTATCGTCTGCGGTTATCCGTGATAGTGCAGCAAATGTTCTTGTGACCAAAGTAAAGGCTAGCTCAGTCTACATTCTAGAAAGTATTCAACTACTTATTGATGCCATCAAGACTGCACAATCACAAGGGGGATGGGGCTCAAGTGCAAACGATATGCTGGCTCGTTCGCATGCTGCCTCAGAACTCGTTGAAGACATCACGCCCGAAGAAGTTTCTGGGTTCCCATCCATAGTGACTGCGCTTCCAACAGAAGCAAAGCTGATGCTCGGGCTGGAGACTGACTCGACCCATTTCCGTCTCGGAGTATTCAACTGGATCCGAAATCCGTTGGTTTTGGTCCTCGTGCCAGAGAAGAGTTTCGCTTATGATCTAGGTTTCAGAACTGATGATCTCATCGTTTCGGTTAATGGTGTGGAGCCTGTATCGATCAAAGAAGTAAAAAGAATCATGTTGGCCAATCTTGGCAAAGACATTCCAGTCGTGGTAATTCGTGATGGCGAGCGTGAAGAATTTGAGATCGAAGTGCCCGAGAAACTACCGCCTGAATAAGAGAGCATGATTCACAGCGTCTCCACGACAAACACAACAACACAATGAACATTGATGCCAGAGACCCCAACACCTGAACAACCCATTCCATCTCCACCGCCTCAGCTTCCATTCCTTCAACGCTTGGCGCCAGTTCCATTTGCCATACTCGCCCTTGGAATAGTGTTCTTCCTCTATCAGTTTGTTGCCGGAGGTATCACGCTGCTTCTGTTCGGGATGAAAGTGACGGATGATGAAGTGCAGCTCTTCCGCACAGCAACTATGATCGGGCAGTTTCTCTTCGTCCTTCTGCCGACTATACTGCTTGTGAGGCTTCGCGGAGAACGCGTTGTGGAGTATTTCCGTATCGCAATCCCCGACTACAAAGAGATCGTCCTGACGGTGGTGGCAGTATTTGCATTGCAACAGATACTGCAAGGATACATGATGCTGCAGGATGCCATTCCGTTGCCTGCGCCGCTACAGAAGATCGTTGAAGAATTCAAGGCTCTGTTTGAGGAAACGTATCGCAACCTTGTCACGGCACATTCGCCTGGCGAGTTTATCTTTGTTTTGTTTGTGATTGCGCTGACTCCTGCAATCTGCGAGGAGATGCTGTTCCGCGGTCTCGTGCAACGGAGCTTCGAGAAGGTGACAGTCGGGGTTCAGGGTGCGGTGATAGCAGGAATGATCTTTGCGGGGTTCCATCTCATTCCATATTCTTTTGTCCCCCTCGCCGTGTTGGGCATCTACTTCGGGTTCATTGTCTATCGCTCACAGAATATCACGGTGGCAATCTCGGCTCACTTCTTCAACAATTTTGTGGCGTGTACCGCTCTTTATCTGCAATTGAACGAGGATTTCGTTGCTATTGCCCCTCATCGTTCCCCCACACCATCATTGGTCTTCCTGAATACCATCGTCTTTGGGGTGGTATTTATAGCCGCAACTTACTATTTTGTTCATGTAACGGAGCCCGCTGAACATTCACAAGAGTGAGGAGGATGCCATGCCCTACTGTCCGAAGTGTAGTAGTGAGTATGTTGCAGGAGCGAAGGTGTGTTCTGATTGTCAGGCGTCGTTGGTGGAAGGTGATCAGGCAATTTGTGACAACTGTGAAGAACCCATTGCAGGAGAAACCACGTTCTGTCCCCACTGCGGAGCGTTGCTGGGTTGGTCTGCAGAAGGGCAGAAAGAGATCATGTGCGATACGCATCGCGAAGTCGATGCGGTTGGGCGATGTCTGGTCTGCAAGAAGGTTGTCTGCGAAGAATGTGCCGTACGCAAGCGTGGCAAGTACTTCTGCGCCAATGACAAGCATGTGGAGATGTCGTTCGATTGGGTGACGATCTACACAACAGGAACGGAATACGAAGCCGATATGGTTGCAGCGAATCTGGAAAGTGCAGGCATCCCGGCCCGCGTGTATGTGCAGAACGATCAGATGTTTGTTGCAACAATCGGCGATCTTGCAGTCACCAAAATCATGGTGCCCTCTGAAGCTGCCGATGAGGCCAAGGCCTACATTGCGTCACTCACCCTGGAAGAATCAGATGATGAACCGACTGTGTAACGATCCATCCATTCTCATGTGAGTAATCTTACAACTCGAATACTTGTCGCGGTCGTCGGAATTCCGCTTGTCCTCCTGCTGACGTTGGCTGGAGGATTTTATTTCTTCGGCCTCATCGCCCTGATTTCGACATTGGCGTTGCATGAGTACTACGGCCTTGCAATGGCAAAGGGCGCACGACCGCAGATTGCGGTAGGAGCCTTGTTTGGATTGTGTGTGACCTGGATGTTTATGCAGTTGAAGTACGAGATGGTCCTCATTGCGTTCGTGATCTTCATCCCGCTGATTCTTGTCGTTGAACTGTTCCGGAACAATGGTTCTGCGCTGAGCAATACTGCAGCCACATTAGCTGGCGTTTGCTATGTGTCGATATGTCTGGGTTCGATTATCGGTGTTCGTGAGTTGCCAGCGTTGAGTGGGGAACCGAACGCTGGAGGCTACATGGTGATTGCAGTGTTTGCTTCCATTTGGTTTTGTGATTCGGCGGCGTATTTTGCCGGAAGGAGTTTTGGGAAGCACAAACTGTTTGAACGTGTCAGTCCCAATAAGACGTGGGAAGGTGCAATTGCGGGATTTGTTGCTGCCATTGTTGCGTTCGTAGTGGCGCGATCGTTTGGCTTGCCGTTCTTAACATTGAGTGATGCAGTTGTCTGCGGATGCATCGTTGGAGTGTTCGGACAACTGGGTGATATGGTGGAGTCCTTGCTGAAGCGTGATGCCTGTGTGAAGGACTCATCGGCGATTATTCCCGGACATGGCGGCGTTCTCGACAGGTTCGACAGTTTGATTGTTGTTTCCCCGTTGATTTTTTTCTATCTCAATTTCACAGTCTAATTGCGGGAGAGTTGTGGGTAAGAGTTCAAAGCAGAAAGTCCACGTTATCACGATGGGGTGTGCGAAGAACGTCGTGGACTCCGAGAAGCTGATGGCACAACTCAAGCTGAATGACATCGAGATCACGGCGAATCTTGATGACGCCGATATTGCCGTTATCAACACCTGCGGGTTCATTGAAGCGGCGAAGCAGGAATCCATTGATATGATCATCGAAAATGTTCGCCTGAAAGCCAGCGGCAAGCTGAAGAAGGTCTACGCCATGGGTTGCCTCACGGAGCGTTACATGGTGGACTTGCAGAAGGAAATCCCGGAGGTCGACCGGTTCTTCGGTTCCAATGAGATGCCGAATGTGCTCAAAGAACTCGGCGCCGATTACAAGTACGAACTACTCGGCGAACGCATGCTGACGACACCCAAGCACTTTGCCTATTTGAAGATTTCAGAAGGTTGCGACAATCCATGCTCGTTCTGTGCCATCCCGATTATGCGTGGAAAACATTTGGGTCGCCCGATAGAAATGATTGTGGATGAGGCAAAGCGATTGGTCGAGCAGGGCGTGAAAGAGCTCGTCGTGATCGGGCAGGACACGACGTACTACGGTCTTGATACGTATGGAGAACGTCGCCTGCCGCAACTCCTCCAGGCGCTTGCCGATATTGATGGAGTGGAATGGCTGCGACTGATGTATGCCTATCCTGCAAAATTTCCGAAGGATGTTCTGGATGTTATTGCCGGACATCCCCATATTTGCAAGTACATGGATATGCCTGTACAGCATGTGTCGGATCCGGTGTTGAAATCCATGCGACGGGGCATCTCGAAGCGTGTGCTTCACGAGTTGATTGATGAGGTCAGAGAACGTGTACCGGGCATTTCCTTGCGCACGACATTGATTCTCGGATATCCGAATGAAGGTGAAAAGGAATTCGTTGAGTTGTTGGACTTTGTCAATGAAGTGAAGTTCGATCGCCTTGGAGTCTTCACGTATTCCCTCGAAGAAGGTACCACCGCGTATGATCTCGGAGACCCGATTCCGGCAGAAGAGAAGGAGCGTCGCCGTGCAGCAATCATGGAAGCGCAGCAGGCCATCGCCGAAGAAAACAATCAACTCTTGATAAACACAACGCAACGTGTCCTTATTGATAGAATCGACGACGGAACCTACGTTGGACGCACGGAACGTGACGCTCCGGAGATTGACAATGAAGTATTCGTGGACGCGATCCAGCGATTGTCCGTAGGGGAATTTATTGATGTTGACATTGAGGACGCGACTGAGTATGATTTATTCGGGAGACCGAAGAATGAACAGCGCGTTCCCGCTACACCATAAGAATTGTTCCTGAAGGAGTTTGTCTTGAAAAGCTTGTCGATAATGATGGTGGCGTTGTTGCTGTGTGTGCCGTTGATGTCGTTTGCACAGGTTGAGATTGCCCCGAAGGAAGAAGTCCCGCCCTATGACATCGATGCCATCAGTTTTGCAACGAACACACCCAACATAAGCCGGCTTGATGTCTTCATACGCGTTCCGTATGAGAACCTTGCGTTCATCAAACAGGATGGTAGTTATCGCGCTGCCTACGAAATGACCATCGACATTCTTGATTCCACCGGCAGGTTGTTCAACGAGAAACTTTGGACAGAGGAGGTTCGGGTTGAGACATTCGAGCAGTCGGTGTCGCCACAAGCGTACAGTCTTGTTCAGCGGACGTTCGAAGTTCCCCCCGGTCAGTATTCGATTGTGACCATTATGCAGGATCGCGAGACGCGACAGAACCTGCGACTGACCCGCAAGTTGCAAGTCTCCGACTATGGCACCATCCCGTTTTCCCTCAGCGATATCATGCTCGTCAGCAAATTGAATGTCAATGGAGAAAAGAAAACCATCGTGCCGAATGTTTCTCCGAACGTCGGCCTCTTGTCCGATGTGTTCTACATTTTCTTTGAGGCATACAATGGGGTGAAGCTTGACTCCACGAGGTTGGTTATCGATATCCTAAATGAAAAAAAGGAAAAGGTCAACGAGCTGACGCAGGTGCAAAACCTTGCACCGGGCCGCAATCAGGTCTTCATGAAGATCGAAAATGGGGCGCTTCCTGTTGGTGACTACACGTTGTATGTTCGGGCGTTTCCTATGACAGGTGCTGGTGGCAAGGATACCGTATTCCTGGCAACAACAAGCAGGGCATTTGTAGTTCGTCTCCGCGGACTCCCCAAAGGAGTCAAAGACATTGGCGTTGCAATCGAGCAATGCGTATACCTTGCCAAGGATTCTGAAATGGAGTATATGCGGGATGCCAAAACTCCGGATGAAAAGCAGAAGCGGTTCACGGAGTTTTGGAAGAAGCGTGATCCCAATCCCAACACGCCGCGGAATGAGAAAATGGAAGCGTATTTTGTAAAGGTTGAGTATGCGAACAAGACCTTCAAGCATTATATCGAAGGTTGGCGCACTGACATGGGCATGGTCTACATTATTTTTGGCGCACCGAATAACGTTGACCGCCACCCGTTCGATGTTGATGCCAAGCCCTACGAAGTATGGACGTATTACGATATGAACCACTCGTTCACATTCGTTGATCAGACCGGGTTCGGCGACTATCGCCTCACCACACCGATATGGGATGTGTGGCAGCGGCCGAGGGATTAGTTCGACCACATCCCGCTCTCTTTCCAGTGTCGCCGGTCCATACTTTTATTTGACCTTCTTCCCGTGATTCACTATACTTGCTCCATGGTACAGTGGTCCTTCACACGACATGTGACATTCTTGCCCGTCATCGTTGCTCTCGCCAGCATGTGTGTCATCAACAACTCTTCTGCAGCTTCATCCAACATTCTGACCCTGAAAATCTCAGGCAACACTGTATTCACGACCAGGCAACTCACAGATGAAATGTCGTCACTGCCGTCGCTCGTGTTTTCTTCGACTATTATGCAGAATGATGTTCAGTCCATTGTTGATCGTTACCGTCGCGCAGGATATCTTGATGCGAGCATAGTGACGTCTCTTGAATACGCGGCTGATAGTTCCTTCGTCGATGTGCAACTTACGGTCAAAGAAGGCCGTCAAGTGCTTGTGGGCAATATTCAGTTTACAGGACAACAATACTTTTCAGAAGAAGGAATTCGCTCCCGCTTCGATATGAAGTCGGGCGAGCCGCTTGATGAATCAAGACTCGAATTGGATATTGAGGAATTGTTGACAAGATATGAACGGGCCGGTTACCCGTTGGCCCAATGCCAGGTTGAAAACGTTGTCCGCCACGCAGGGGAGGAGAGTGATTCACTTGACATCACGCTCGCAATCGGTGAGGGTGAGCGCGTTACGATTGACGAGATACAGGTGCTGGGAAACAAGGAAACTGATGCGGCTGTTGTGGTGCGGGAAACACGCCTCGGAGTTGGCGAGCCGTTTAACCCGGTGAAAGTGGATGCAATCCGGCAGCGATTGCAACGGTTGAATATTTTCTCGGATGTTTCGGAGCCGGAGCTTTATACCAGGAACAACAAGGGCGGGTTGCTCATTAAAGTGAGGGAAGGAAGCACGAATACATTTGACGGTGTGATCGGCTATATCCCAGCCTCGTCCGATGGCGAACGAGGGTATGTCACCGGGCTTGCGTCAATAGCAATGCGCAATCTCTTTGGTACCGGGCGCAAGCTGGATTTCCGTTGGCAGCGTGAAGACAGAAACTCGCAGGAACTCGGCGTGCGTTATGTCGAGCCGTGGTTGTTCAGCGCTCCAGTCAATCTTGGCGGCGGATTCTTTCAGCGGCAACAAGATACATCGTACGTACGGCGCGTTGTTGACTTCAAAGCAGAGCTGATGTTCTCGGAGGAATTGTCAGCCAGTGTATTATTCGGGTCGGAGAACGTCATCCCGTCGGCGGATTCCGGCGCAAGCCGGGTATTTCGCAGCGTGACAACGTCGTTCGGGGTTGAACTTCTCTACGATACGCGGGATGATCTGTACAGTCCTACCGGCGGGGCCCGTTTTCGGACGGATTATTCCGTTGGAAAGAAACGGCTCAGCGATATCCCGGTGGTATTCAGTTCGAGAGTGTCGGAACGTGTCACCACCCAGAAATTTGCTCTTGACCTTGATGTGTTTCTTTCTACATTCACCCGTCAGGTGTTTGCCTTCGGGTTCCACGGAAGGGAATTGCAGAGTGGACAGATTGAAGAAGGGGAAATGTTTCGGTTGGGGGGCGCACGCACGCTGCGTGGCTACCGCGAGAACCAATTTATCGGTTCACGCATTGCGTGGTCCAACACGGAGTATCGCTTCCTGCTTGCGCGGAGATCGTTCTTCTATGGTTTCTTCGACGGTGGCTACTATTTCCGCCCCTCCGATGATGTGCGGGGCATCGCCCGGAGTGATGCATTCAAGTATGGTTACGGCATCGGCGTTCAACTGGAAACAGGGCTCGGAAATCTCGGCGTCAGCTTCGCTCTCGGCCAGGGGGATACATTTGGGAAAGCCAAGATTCATTTCGGGGTGATCAATGAATTCTGAAACGAAAGTCAATCTGATAACGTTGGACTTCGAAAGAGAACTATGGGCTCAAGGCAAGTCGCGTATTGCGGGGGTTGATGAAGCGGGGCGTGGTCCGCTTGCAGGACCGGTTGTTGCTGCCGCTGTTATCTTTCAGCCTGAAATTATCATCCCGGAAGTAAATGATTCGAAAGTGCTGACGGAACATGCACGTGAGAGTCTCTATGCGCAGATTATGAGTAATGCCGTTGCAGTTGGCGTCGGCATCATCGATCATACAACCATCGATGAGATCAATATCCTGAATGCAACATATCGGGCAATGCACGTTGCGCTCTCGCAGCTTGGCGTCACACCGGATCACATCCTCATCGATGGGAATCGCTTTGACGGAACCGGTGTTCCATTCACCACTATCATCGATGGTGATGCGTTCTGCTTTTCAATTGCCGCTGCATCGATTATCGCAAAGGTGACGCGGGATCGGCTTATGGCGGACTACGATGCAAGGTTCCCAGGCTACGGATTTGCCAAACACAAAGGCTATGGGACAAAGGATCATCGCGAAGCCATTCTTCAGTTGGGGTACTGCGAGATTCACCGCCGGTCGTTTGAGATGAAGACGCAATTGGAACTGGAGTTGTAGTCCATGGTTCTTCAACACAGAGACACGGAGGGACAGAGTTTCACCGAAAAAGATTTCAATGAACTTACAAGCAGAGTGATAAGTGCTGCGATTGAGGTTCATCGGGAATTGGGACCCGGCCTGCTGGAATCAGTGTACGAACATTGTATGGCCAAAGAGCTCAAGGTCAACGGGTTAAAATTTAAGCAACAGGTTCAACTCCCGGTGCATTACAAAGGTGAGGTGCTTGACAAGGATTTCTTTGTAGATATGATTGTAGAAGACAAGCTTCTTCTCGAACTTAAAGCGATAGAGGCTATTGCTCCAATCCACGAGGCACAGCTTCTGTCGTACCTTCGCATAGCGAATAGGAAACTTGGTTTGCTCATCAACTTTAACGTTGTTCTTCTTAAAGATGGCATCAGACGGGTCATCAATGGAAAGCTGTAATACTCTGTGTTGCTCCGTATCTCTGTATCTCTGTGTTTGAGTCATGGTCTCCACCAGAAAACAAGGCGATGAAGGCGAACTGATCGCCATGCAACATCTCAAACGCATGGGCTTTGAGATTGTGGAGATGAACTACCATTTCGGCCATGGAGAGATCGACATCGTTGCCAAAGATGGCGACACGCTCGTGTTCTGTGAAGTGAAGGCACGTAAGAGTGACCAGTATGGAGATCCTGAGTATGCCATCACGCCACGGAAACAGCAACAAATCCGAAAGGTTGCACTCGGCTACCTTGTTGAGCATGAGATCAAAGACCAGGACTGCAGATTTGACGTTGTTGCGATACGAATGTTCGGCGGACCCCCGCAGATCAACTACATCAAGAATGCCTTTTGAATGATGATGAACTCTTCACGGGATAATTCATGAGCGCTCTTCCTTTCATCCTTGGTGCGTTGTGTGTGTTGGCTATTGCCTATCGGTACTACAGCGCATTTATTGCCGCAAAGGTTATTGCCCTCGATGAACATCGTACAACTCCATCGCATACCATGAATGATGGACAGAACTACCATCCAACAAACAAGTGGGTGTTGTTCGGCCATCACTTTGCTGCAATCTCAGGTGCAGGCCCGCTCATCGGCCCTGTGCTGGCTGCGCAGTTCGGTTTCCTGCCGGGATTCCTCTGGCTGTTGATCGGTGTGGTGGTTGGCGGTGCTGTACACGACTTCGTGATTCTCGCCGCCTCGGTTCGTCGCAAAGGGAAATCGTTGGCGGAGATTGCGCGCAATGAAATCAGTCCGCTTGCCGGCATCATCGGCTCGGTTGCGATTCTCATCATTGTTGTGATTGCGCTGGCAGGCCTTGGCCTCGCAGTTGTGAATGCGCTGCGTGAAAGCTCATGGGGCACATTTACCATTGCCATGACGATTCCCATTGCGTTGTTTGTCGGATTGTATATGTACCGAATTCGCCCCGGCAGGGTTGCGGAAGCAAGCATTGTCGGAGTGATTGGAGTTTTTGCGGCGGTCATTGTCGGCCATTGGGTTCCTGGATCATTCCTTGAGCCGTATTTCACGCTCTCCCGCGAAGGAATCATCATTGCGATCGCTTCGTATGGTTTCATCGCATCGGTACTGCCTGTGTGGTTGCTGCTCTGTCCGAGAGATTACCTGAGTTCGTACATGAAGATTGGAACCATTGTGGCTCTGGTCATCGGAGTGATCATTGTTGATCCGCACTTGCGAATGCCTGCATTCTCGGAATTCATCGACGGTGGCGGACCAATTATTCCGGGGAAAATGTTTCCGTTTGTGTTCGTCACGATTGCGTGCGGTGCAATTTCAGGATTTCACTCGCTTGTTTCTTCGGGCACCACTCCGAAGATGATTAATAATGAAATGGATTGTCGCTTCATCGGTTATGGCGCCATGCTCACGGAAGGACTCGTTGGCATCATTGCTCTGATTGCAGCCAGTTCACTCTTTCCCGCAGACTACTTTGCGATCAATCTTTCCGCTGAAAAGTTTGCAACATTGGGAATGAGTCCGGTAAATCTCGAAACACTTTCACGGGAAGTTGGTGAGACAATTGCAGGGCGTCCCGGCGGGGCTGTGTCGCTTGCGGTCGGCTTTGCCCAGATTTTCTCATCGATTCCCGGTATGGCCGGCCTGATGTCGTACTGGTATCATTTTGCAATTATGTTCGAAGCACTCTTCATCCTCACTACGATTGATACCGGGACGCGGGTCGCGAGGTTTCTTGTGCAGGAGTTTGGAGGAAGAGTCTGGAAGCCGTTTGACCGAACGGATTGGCTGCCGGGTACATTGGTTTCGACTGGACTTGTCGTGTTTGGGTGGTCGTATTTCATCTGGACGGGAAACATCAGCACCATTTGGCCGATGTTTGGAACTGCGAACCAATTGCTTGCTGCCGTGGCACTCGCCGTGGCGACCAGCGCCATCATCAATGCTGGAAAGGTGCGCTATGCATGGGTGACGCTGCTTCCGATGCTGTTTGTGGCGACGACGACGTTAACTGCATGTTGGTTGAACATCACCGACAATTATCTCCCTCTCCTGCATAATCCAGCTACCGCCACGCAAGGCTACATCAATTCCTCACTTACCATCATCATCATGTTGTGTGCTGTTGTGGTGCTGGTCGAGGCGTTTAAACGGTGGTACAGGGTATTGGTGAAGGGAGAATATTCCATGAGGGGGCGGGTGGTCCATATCACTGATAAGGAATTCTCACTACCGGAGTTTGGATGCAATTGAGCTGCGAACGGTGTGAGAAGAAAGAGGGTGGCTTTGTTATTTCACCTGCTTACCCGCAAGCGAACCCGGTCGTAGAGGAAACGCAGGTTCTGATCGAAATTCTTTGTATGCTGCCAGGCCTGGTATTGAGATGGAACCGGCTCATTCAAGAAATCAGGATCTTTCTCCCACAAGGATGCCTTGTCGCTTACCAGTTTCTCAAGTCCGACGATGTAGTCGATCATGCCTGAGATTTCGATGCGGTTTCCAACCGGACCATGCCCTGGGACGACTGTCCCGATCGGGAGGGTTTCCATCTGCTCCAATGTTGCCTTCCATTCCTCCGGCGAACCGTCCAGCATGTAGGGATGCATAGCAGTAGAGATGAGGTCCCCCACGAATGCGATGTGCTCATTCGGAAGCAGCAGAATGCAATCGCCCGGTGTGTGCCCTCCACCGATCTGCAGGATCTCGACTGTGCGGGTTGTTCCCTGAAGGACGAGTTTCTTCTCAAACGTAACATTGGGAAGACGTGTTTTCAACCGGGCATGTGACCCGCTGATTGCTTTACAATACGCAAGCTGGAGAATGAGTTCACGTCGTTTGTAATAATCGGTTTCCTCATCAAGAACCTCCTGTGTGTTGGCGAGCATCCCGGGAATATTCTGTATCTCCCATTTGATCTGTTCGGGCTCAACGCGGCCGATTTCTTCGAATGTCTTTGTTGTACTGATGATCTGGACATCGGAAGAGAATACCTGATTGCCGCGGATGTGATCATTGTGGAAATGGCTGTTGACAACGTAAGCGACGGGGTGGTGCGTCAATTGTTCTGCGGCGTTCAAGAGATCGCGAGCCGCGTCAGGTGAGATGAATGTGTCGAACACGAGTGTTTTCCCACCGAGGTCCACAATGCCGGCGTTTGCGCACGCAGAGCCGTTGTCCGTGGCGATGGCGGCGTACACACCCGGAGCAAGTTGTTCGGTGCGGAAGTGTGGAGATGTAAATGATTGCGTTCTGCTTGTGCCTGAACAAACGACAAGCAACAACAGAATAGAGAGTTGCCGGAGAGTGGGGGACACTACCGTGAATCTCCTTGTTGAATGTGCAGCGGTACGATGGTGTGCTGCTGAAGGTCTGGATAAAGTATACGCCGAATCCGGGTAACATTCAAGATGGGAAAAATATCGACCTGCCGGCTATAGCTTTGTTTTCATTCACTCTCTTTGTATATTCAAGCCCAACCAGAATGAGCGTAATTCTTGCCGAAACGAACTGATCTCCAATCCATTCTCATCATAGGTTCAGGCCCCATAATCATCGGCCAGGCGTGCGAATTTGACTACTCGGGCACGCAGGCGTGTCTGGCGTTGCGTGAGGAGGGCTACCGGGTCATCCTTGTAAACAGCAATCCGGCCACAATTATGACCGATCCGGAGATTGCTGCTCCTCCTGCTTCAATTGCCACAGTCGCAACAATCCGTGATCGCTCGCGATGGCGGCATACGACCCCCAGGCGACGAGGGCGAGGACGCAGATGCGCACGAGCGAGCGCCGCTTCGACTCCCAGCGCTGTTGCACGAGGCCTGTGCTTCTGGCGAACGTATCGTTCGAGA
>JANNSJ010000003.1:0-8392 GCA_031402435.1 Bacteroidota bacterium
ACATCACCGTTATGCGCTTTATTTCCCACCGTCGTCCATTCCACACTGCAAAATTGTAAAGCAGAGGATCAATCTGTCCCGTCGAATCTCTCAGATACATCTCCCCTACTGCATACGCGAGCGTGTCGTTGATAATAGCAATGTCATAGAGCGTGCTTGCAGTTATTCCAAGCGTATCAATCTCCCAAGTGAAGTTATGGCTCGTGGTATCCATCGTCGTAGCTTGCACTGCACTGCTTGCTTCAATGGCAGTTGAGTCACGGAGCCGCTGGGCGACAAATGAATAGGTATGGCGCGGGAGAAGGCCTTCTACTACGAAAACGGAGTCGGGAGACAGGAGACGGGAGACCGTAACGCGTTGGCCGTCTCGCAGTATTGCAATTGTACGCGGCTCGTTGGCATCGGTGAGCGAGACTTTCAACCAGGCCTCGGTGCAGGAGACGTCCTCTACGCTCAACTGAACTGAGTGTGCGGGTGGCTGCACGGTCTGATCGTCTTTGCAAGAATTGAAGACAAGTATTGTGCAAAACACCAGCATCGCATGTAGGATATTCAAATATGAACTCTTGATTGGCTTCATCAACAACCTCTATCGTGAACTCATGAATATGTGCTTGATCAACATGCAGTTTGGCAACTACCGACTTGACTGCTTGCTCGTTTGATTGCACTACTGCAGAAAGGACAGAATTCGTGCCCTTTCATGTCAAGCTCTTCAACGTATGAAGCAGCGTGCATGACGCAGTGTTGCAATGTACAATGCACAAGGCCAAGTGTATGGCCAATCTCATGGATCGCCACCTTGCCCACACGTTCAAGCACCAAGGGCCGGTCCATGGGAAGTCCGTACAACTCGTTGCGAAAACGATGGTAGGAAACAACCGCTACGTTTCCGCCGAGAGCCGCCTCACCGAAAACATACGTGAGAATAGGGATGAAGAGATCGTGAGGGGTAATGCCGACAATACAAACACCTTTATCCGGAAGCGAAATGCCTGGTCTCAATCCGGACTTATCGTGAGAAAGAAAGGAATGTAGTATCGCACTTGAATTGTACTGTCCACGATGTTCATCGTAGAACCGGCTGATCGAAAGGGATTGGTTGGCTATCCCCACCGGAACACCGAACGCATGTTCCAAACCGGGGCACAAGCTCTGAAGGACATCAGATTCTGCATCGCCCAGCGGCTGGAGGGTGATTGCTTTCATGGGGTCCGTTTCAATCCGTACTTCTGGATCTTATGGTAGAGCGTCACCCTATCAATGTCCAGGATGACTGCACTGCGGCTGACGTTCCATCCGCTCTCGGTGAGCACCTCTTCGATGTACTTGCGCTCGATGTCTTCGAGCTTTCTTCCGGTTGCTGTTGAAGATGTCAAAGTCTGCAACGGAAGATGTTCCTTTTCGATCATTGTCCCGCTGCTTACCACAACTGCCCGCTCAATGGCATTCTCAAGTTCACGGACATTGCCCGGCCATTCATAGGCATTCAATGCAGCCATGGCGTCACGTGTAAAGCCTTCCAGGCTCTTGTTCATTGCCCGGGTGTACTTGTCCAGGAAGTAATGCGCGAGCTTCGCGATGTCCCCCTTCCGGCTGCGGAGCGGAGGAATCGTAATGGGAAACACGTTGACCCGATAGAAGAGGTCTTCCCTGAATGTACCGTCTTTAACGGCGAGTTCGAGATTCTTGTTCGTTGCACAAATAATCCTGAAATCAGACTTGATGATATCACTTCCGCCAACCCGCGTGAATTGCTTTGTCTCAATAACCCGGAGCAAATCCATTTGCGTCTTCGTGTCGATGTTGCCGATTTCATCGAGGAACAACGTGCCGCCGTCGGCCATCTCCACCTTTCCCTTCCGGCGATACTGAGCGCCGGTGAATGCCCCCTTCTCATGACCAAACAACTCACTCTCCAACAACGTTTCGGTCATGGCACCACAATTCACTGTTACCAACGCAAAGTACTTCCGCGGGCTCCGATTGTGAATAGCGCGGGCCACGAGTTCCTTGCCGGTTCCGCTTTCCCCGCGTATCATTACCGTCGTATCCGTGGGGGCAACCGTTTGCACAAGCTCATCGACTATAAGAATCGCGGACGACTCGCCGATAATCTCGTTTCCGCCGGTAAGCTCGGTAACGGCATCCTTCAAGCGTTGGTTTTCCTTAAGCAATTCCTGCTCCTGAAGTATTTTTTCAATGAGATGATCAAGATAGTCTGGATCGATTGGCTTTGTCACGTAATCGTATGCGCCGTCCTTGAGGGATTTCACAGCAGTATCCACCGAAGCAAATGCCGTGATGATGACGACGGCAATCTGCTTGTTTGTTTCCTTGACGCGGTGCAGCAACTCGATGCCGTCCATCCCCGGCATCTTGATGTCAACGAGCATGATATTCCAGTGGTTCGATGCGAGTTTCTTCAATGCACACGCAGCATTCTCCGCTGTGTCAACGCGATATCCCTCCTCGAGAAACCATTTCGACAACGATTCTCTCACGATCAGTTCATCATCGACGACAAGTATTCCAACATCACTCTTATTCATGATTGCACTTCCTCTGATTATTTCAATACAGCGTGTTCCGGTGCATCTGCATGTTGTTTGATTGGAAGAGTAAGCGAGAAGGTTGTCCCTTTACCATCCACTGAATCCACTGTTATTGTACCGTGATGCCGCTGCACAATGCCATACACCACGGGAAGCCCGAGACCAACTCCTTTTCCTTCAGACTTCGTGGTGAAGAATGGCTCGAAGATCTTTGGTTTCACTGCATCGTCTATGCCGCAGCCTGTGTCTCGAACCTGTATCATCACAGCGCCTTCCTGCTCAAGCCGGGTCACTTGAATGTCGAGCCTGTTGCCCGTTGTTCTCGCTGATGTATCTGTCATTGCTTCTATCGCGTTGGAGATCAATGCGATCAGTCCTTGTTGGATTTGGTCCGAATCACACTCCATGAGCACGTCATCCGGGCACGATGCGTTCATCTCTATTGCATTCATCTGCGCAAGATGGTTCATCAGCATGATACAACGATCCACAATCGTCTTCACCTGCACGACGGCAAATGATCCCCCCCGCTGTCGGGCAAACACGAGAAGGTTCTTGACGATGTTGCCGCAACGCATCGCTTCATCCGAAACGAGTTTCAGTTCGTCATGCATCTGCTCCAGTTGTGCGGGAGAAAGGGATGCCTTTTTAATACGTTTCATCATCAACCTTGCAAACGTCAGAATGCCTTCGAGGGGATTGTTGAGTTCGTGGGCAACGGTTGCAGCGAGATTGCCGAGCGATGCCATCTTTTCCACTGTCACCATATGCTTGTGTGCCCGTTCGAGATCTGCGGTTTTCTCTTCGACCTTTTGCTCGAGCGTCCTCGACCAGGCAATATTCTCTCCCCTCGCCTTGCCAAGATCCTCAGTCATGAGATTGAATGTCCGGGCAAGTTTCCCGAGTTCGTCATTCGACTGTGTCTCAAGCCTCTCATCCAGCCTGCCGGATGACACCATCGTCATTCCCCTCATCAACCGCTTCACCGGACGATTGATGACAATCCAGATGAACCCGCCGGAGACCGTAGAGATAAGAAGAACCGCCACGAACGAAAGCAAAAGGAGTTGGTTCCTGCTTTCGCTCAGATCCCTGTCTACCTGGGCAAGCGACATTTTCACATCAAGCACGCCAAGGATCGTCTTCGATTGGGGATGGGCATGACATGCCGCATCTGAACATTGCTGCTCGTTGCGAATAGGAGTGATGAGGCCCAGTATTCTATCGCCGTTGGGCTTGGTGAAAATGCGGGTGAGCTGGTTGCCGGTGGCGGGAATTCTGTCGAGGTGGTTGGAGGAGTGGCAGCTTATGCAGGCCTCTGCGTTGAGATCAACCTTGGAGTGAAGTTCATCCGGTATTGACCCGAAGATCACTTCACCCTGCTTGTTGTATATGCGAATCCCTTCAAACCCCGGCTCGTCACTCACGGATGAAATGATGTTGCGAACGTCATCCTTTCGGTTCAAGAGCATGCTGTACCGGGTCGACCGGGTCAGGATATCGCTCACTCTGGTCGCACCCATGACAACATTCTCCATGATGTGCGACTGCTGGATCCGGACGGCGGCATACGTCAAGGCAAACAGAATGATCGTCTGTATCGAAACGATCAACAAGAAGAGCCTGACTGCTATTGTCCGCATGAGATCATGCGATCCTTCCCAGAAAATGAATGGCGGATTCCACCATGTTGAAATAGTTCACAATTCGTGCCAGTGAACGTCAACGGCGGATCGACCAATTCAGCGCCGGATGGCACTTTCTATTTCAGAGTACGAAGTCCTTTTTCAGATCTGGTAAACTCTTGTTCACTGATGACAAACGACCGCTTCTCTATGCCCTTGGTAGCACCGATGCCAGTACGATACCCTCTTCGACACCGGACGGTTCATCAGTATCTGCAACCGCATCATGGGCAGCCATCTCCTCTGACTTCTTGCCAAAGACGTCGAAGTAGCGTGCGACAAAAGAAAATGCGACAAACCCAAACGCGCACAGGCCAAGTGTAACTGCCAACTCCTGCCATGACGGAACATAAATCCGCGCCGGCCACTGCTCCATGCTCGTAATAGCCGTGTTCAACCTGTGAGCAATAAAACCGAGCAACACAAACACGGAGGAATAGAACAATCCCACCTTGCTGTTCCTTACCTTCTCGAATAAGAGCATGAAGAACGGCACCAACACTCCAAGTACCACTTCACCAATAAACATGATGCTCTGATAGCTTGGTTCAAAGACAAAGTGCAGGGCATTTCTGCTCATCAAATCCTGGATGCGCACGATGAAAAACAACCCGAGCGCAACCACAACGACCTTTGCCAGCTGCGAAAGCAGTGGTAATTCGATCTCTCTCCCAAAAGCGCGGGAGGACAGGAACGATTCGAAAATGGTCATGCTCAAACCAGCCGCAACACACGAAATGATGAAGAGGAATGGAATGATGTTCGAATACCAGAGCGGGTGCATCCTGCCTGGTATGATAAGGAACAGCGAGCCAAGCGACGATTGGTGCAGTGTTGAAAGCACCACCCCAAGCACGACGAGAGGTATCGTAATGCTTTTCACAACCTTGAGTGCACGACGCAGTTTGAAGCGTTCGAGTACCACGGGACTGAACTCCAACGCAAGCACAGTGGTGTACAGCATAACGCACCAGGCCACTTCGAACATCACCGAATGTGGATTCCAATAAATGAGTGCATGCCAAATTGCCCACGGTCGTCCGAGATCAGCCATTAACCCCACGATGACCAGAATATATCCGAGAAACGCTGTGAGAATGGTTGGTCGCAAGATCGGGCGGAACCTTTCGATGTTGAAGATATACACCGTGGCGGCAACTGTAAAACCGCCAGCAGCAAGTCCAACGCCGACCAGTATGTCAAACCCGATCCACAGGCCCCAGGGAAACGTATCCACCAGATTGGTTGTCGCTCCAAGGCCCAGACTGAAACGTTGAATTGCCGCGACAAATCCCGCAACCATCAATACGACGGCAACCACTTTCCAAAAAGTAATTCTAAAGAGTCCAGGGAATTTCATGTTACACACCTTAGGAATAGTAATGATGATTTGAACTTTGCATGGGTCTCATCCGCCCAGCTTCTCTTGTTTCTCCTCTGCTTCAAACTGTGCGACCATTGTACGGCGTGCCGTAATCCAATGGATGCCGAACAGTATCGCACTGGCAGCAACGGTATACTTCGGGATCTGTGAAAGGACGCGCCACGACATATTAGGAATCGATTCGGTCGGAATGCTCATCGGGAAGCCGAGCTTCTCGAACGGGATGGCAGAGATGTATATCACTGAAGTCCCGCCTGCTTCTTTGAGGCCGTAGATATAATCCACATACTGCCCCGGGTTCTCATCAATTCGCTTTCTTGCTTCCTTGATCATCTCGTCCCTGTCGCCGAACGTCGTCGCACCAAACTGGCAGGCCTCTGAACACGCTGTCGGCTGGCCGGCACTCACACGCTCGTAGCACATTTTGCATTTCTGAACCTTTGGCGCAAGACTGCTCCATTCATAGCGTGGCACTTCGAATGGGCAGGCCTGCATGCAATACCGGCAACCAATGCACTTTGACTCGTCATAGACGACGGCGCCGGTTTCCGTTTTTGTGAACGCGCCCACCAGGCATGCCGAGACACAGGTAGGCTCATTGCAATGCATGCACAGTTTGCGCACGTGAACTTCGTCGTTGTTGAAATTCTTCAACACTGTGTAGTGAGTGGCCGAGAGTTCATGAGCTTCCTCTTCCGGAAGGTGATTCGTCACGGCACAAGCTCGCGTACATTCCCCGCACCCCACACACTTCGTAATGTCGATAAGCAATGCTTTGGGCATACTCATTGGTGAATCTCCTTCCGCCCGGTGTCTCTTGTTTTGTGCAAGGCTGTAAATGTGCGACCGAAATCCTTCCAGACATTCTCGTCAAACTGCTGGAGAACTCCATCCACCGGCAGGCCGCCTTCCTGCAACAGTACAGGCTCGCCTTGCAACGCATTCATCACAATAAAGTCCCGTACCAAAGCCGCTTGTTCTTTCAACCATTCCACCGGTCGCCGGACAATGTATTGCCTGGATGTGGCAAGTTCATCTACCGTCGATTTCATTCGTACAAGCCAACCCTTTCCGTACGGGTCGCTCAAGATCAGTGACGGGTTTCTTATGACTTCAATATTCGATTCAATAATACTCCCAGCTGAGGGAGGTGAAAGCCGGAGGAAACGTCCTTGGGCTTCCATCGAGATATCAGCCGCGGAAGGTGAAACCGGTATTCCATGGTCGGGAATCGATATCTTTTCAATCACACCAACAAGCCGGCTCAGAAACTCGTCGAGCCCGACTGTAATCGTACCATCCCGATTGGTCCTCATCCAGGTATGATTCACTGCCAGAGAGATATCGTCGGGGATGTGGATTGGGAATTGCATTGGCAACTGCGCCCTGCCGCCAACTCTCTGTGTTGCCAGTGAAGGACTGGTGCGTCTTTTCTCAATGAAATGATCAACCACAAGAAAGATTATCAGTGTGAAGAGTACAAGTAATACTGTCATGGCAATATCTCCTCTATGAATTCAGCGTCAGTGCATTCAGGCAACACGTGCTACTTCGAATCAACCAAAAAGAACTTCCGGGTAATCGCGCACCACTCGTCGTCCGAGCATTTATCGGCGAGATTCTGCAGAAGTACGCCCCCCTCTTGAAACATCAATGCCGGTGTTCCCGAGAAGAACAGGGAAAGCTCAGCTTTTTCCATATCCTGCCACTTTGTTGCTGCCCTTCCCGCGAAAAGGTTGTTGAGCTGGAAGCCAAGCTTCTGCGGTCGTACTTTAAACAGCCAGCCATCACCGTATGGTGAGCTATTGATGAGTGCAGGATTATTCAACACCATCTCATTCTTCTCGATCACCCGGCCGCTCACAGGGCTCCGCATCGGGACAGTCCTGTCACCGTGCTTTACCATCCATCCAACTTCTCCCTGGCGAACCCGTCGGAACAAGCGTGGGAGTTTCACTTCATCGACCGTGCCAATCACGGATTGGCCGAGATTATCAATCCCGACAATAACATCACCATCCCGGTTCAACTTCATCCACGAATGACCTGGATGCAAATAACGTATCACAAGCACAGGGTCGACACCGGCCTTTGGTTTTTCTTTCATCATTATTCGAGTCAGAATGATGATCGTCGCGGCGGTTATTGCAAGTATAAGCGACATGGCAACCTCCTTCAATTCTGTTTGTTTCGCTGAAAGCAATGTTTCAATAAGCCTGCCAAAAACCGCGGAGCGGTACAGACATTACTGTGGAGGTGTAACGTCATGCAACAGCGCAGGTTGTGAATTGTTGCAGAAATGAACGAACGAGAGGTCAACGAGTGAATGTGGACAATCGCAACACCATACACAAAGGAATCACATCATCATTGAATGCAATCGACCAAACAGCAATGAGTTACGAAGGTGTTGAATATTGAAGCAGTAGAACTGAAGAAGTCAACAGTTGGAACAATTCAGGAGGAATGAAGCAGTTCGTTGATACGGGCAAGATGATGATCATCAATCGTGCTCTGTGATGAAAAGACGGGAGTTTCAAGCTCCCGTCTTCGTCACGTCATTCTGAGTCCCGATGCTATTTGTCGGGGCGAAGAATCCGATCACCAGTTCATCGCAGGCCTGCTAGCCCACGACTTCATAGCGTTCACCTAATGAGCATTAACTTATTGATCTTCGAGTAGGCAACCTTGCCCTCTGCGTTCGTGACATTGAACCGCGCAAAGTACACGCCACTGGCAACACTACTCGCATTCCATGTTGCAGAGTG
>JANNSJ010000004.1:0-79183 GCA_031402435.1 Bacteroidota bacterium
TATCCTGAAAAGGTTTGATACATTTTGGGCAAACGCTGCCCCCCTACTATATAGAACGAAACGAGGTAACAGATATTCCTGAATGGGCGGAATATCTGTGCAGGATAGCACGCTCCAATGTGTGTGATATGCTGCGGAAAGGGTGTGCAGCCTAATCAGTAGTTAGGCAGCAATGAACAAGGAATGTGTTATGACAAAAATAACAAAGTGTATAAAATGTGGTGGTTCAATGACAAAAGGTTTCGTAATAGAACTGCCAACAGGGCGACAGGTAGTTACAACTTGGGTTGAAGGTGAGATTGAAAAATCGCTTTGGACAGGAATAAAGTTTTTGAAGAAACGCCGGATTCCAATTGCAACATTTTGCTGCGGTAAATGTGGATATTTAGAATCGTACGCTGATTTAACAAAAGAGAAAAAAGAAAAATAAATATTGCTGCCTAACCAGTCGCTCAACCTGACGTGGTAACCGCGGCCGCAATTTTTGTATTCAACGTTGAAATTTCTAAGCACAACATACAACACATTTAGTAATCGGCGAGTTAATCAACATTGCGTCCGCGTAAAAACGTTACCACGCAGGTTAGCTCCAGTCCGTTAGGCGGCAACCGGGAGAGTTCACACAACAATTTGCCACGTCAATGGGAGACGTAATGTTTTCAACAGTAGCTCTCATGTTGTTGTTATTTCAGGCAGACACCTCGTCGATTCAACTTCCTGACAATGTGAAAGGCACTCTCAATATTGCTCTAACCGTCCGGTGGAAGCTATCTCAAGACCATCTATATCGGTGTGAGCTGAATGGAGATAACTTGCGAGATTATGTATTGACCGCTACTGTCGGTGAAGACAACTGCCTGGTCGAGTACAATGTAGCGCTTATTGCAGACTCTGCGGGTTACTATGGATTCTATTTGTTGGGTGCGAGACCAAAATGGCTTGGTCTTGAACCAGACGATATCATATTGAAGCACAAGGGAGAAATCATCCCCATCTATGAAGATGATGTGCCAATAGATCTCTTTGAGCCAAAACAACAACCCGATGGGTTCATTCTGAAAACAGACGCGATAGAATTTATACCGAGCAGTGGTTGTTGTGCCACCACTTTCGTTTTCAAGAATGGTCGGTTCCACATGTTTACGACGAGTGACTAGGTGCAATCATGTGCGTGTTGCCGCCTAACCTCTTTAAAAAGGAAAAAGTCAACAGGGCAGATTCCTCCCGAGGCGATTTGAAGTGATCAATCGCCGGCATGTGTTCTCCCGCCACTTGATTTGTCAGTTTAGCGGGATGCTGAGAAGCGCATTTGAATTTGTTCTCCCGAGGTTGCGCGGCGATGGCCATGACTATCACGGTTGTCTGTCGCGGGTCAGTGGCAGGCCAAACCTTGCTTCGTCTCGCTTCGCTCGCTCAGCACAGACTTTTACGGACTGATGTTCCAGATGCATTAGATCGTGAAAAGAAACAATCATAGACTAAGCGGCGCAGGTAGTACCCGCCCGACCGAACATTACTGGGCGTAGAACGGTCGTTCGGGCGGGCAAACCAAACCAGTCTACTCCGCCCGCCTGCCTCGGAGAGTTCT
The DNA here is from genome assembly GCA_031402435.1 of Bacteroidota bacterium. GTDB lineage: Bacteria > Bacteroidota > Ignavibacteria > UBA10030 > UBA6906 > UBA11986. Next base: position 1,589 of record JANNSJ010000004.1, read on the forward strand.
CAGGGGCGGGCAGGCAGCTTACCTGTGCGCCGAAAGCAATTTACTGCTGAAGGTGGAGCCGCGTCCGTTAGACGGCGTGCCACCGCGAAGTTCAAGTGAAAAGGCATTCTACATGAAGACCGTTTGTATTATTGGCGCATCAGGCAAACTGGGACGATATATGGTGCAACATTGCCTTGACCGAGGCTACAAGGTGAATGGTGTCTGCCGCGAATCCAGCGTGGCCAAGCTTGATCCATTCAAGGATCGCATCGCCATATTCGCTGGCGCCACGAACAACCGTGAGGTTGTCAAAAATGCAGTTGCGGATTGCGATGGTGTTCTCACCGTTTTGGTCCCTTGGGGACGCAAGCAATACGCCACCGGAACGGCGCAAGCCGTTCTTGATTTTGCACACTCAGGGGCACGCTTGATTTTTTCTTGCGGGTGGCACATCACACGAGATGGACTTGACAAGTTCTCCAACACTCTCAAGTGGCAAGAGCGCGCCGCTCGTTGGATAGGTTCTCTTACCCGGCTCATTGACATTGACGATCAAATCGAGGCGTGTCGAAGGGTGTTTACAAGCAACACGCGTTGGACTGTTGTTCGCGGCAGTGACCTGGAAGAAGGTGAGAGTCATGGATTGCCGACATGGAGTAAACATGTTGGCGATCCTATTCTTGAAAGCAATATCACGCGCCGCGTGGACTTTGCGCTCTTTATGGTAGCAGCGCTTGAGAATGACACTTTGATTCAAGAAGCTCCAGCGATTGTCGGTTGCGATACACCATCTGCACGTGCACACGCTGCCTAACCAATGGGTATTTGCTTCACGTTATAGGGCCTCCTGCCGCTCAGCGGGTTTCGCAAACAACGCTCAACAAGCAAAGCTTAGTTTACCACGAAATGCAGCCTCGCGTGCTTCGCTTTTTCATGTAAATCCATCCTTATCAATGGAACAAAATGGAGGGTGGAACGGCTTTAGTGATTGTAGTGGTGTGGGCGTCTTGAAGGGTCGAATACAGTCATGTCGGTTGAGAAGCGGGGTTCACCATGAAGATTGTTGCTCTCGGAGTTGTGCTGGTCATGCTTTCCATTCCTGAACACGCGGGCTATGCATCCGACACACCGCGCTGGACGTTCGCTGGTGCAAACGATACCATCCCCACCGACTTTCCTGTGATGACGGTGTTGGTAAATGACAACCCCGCTCCGGGGAAACTTTTCATGAGTCCCATCTCACGCGGGACGCCGCGGTTTACCTATCTGACGATTCTCGGCGATGAGTATGTTTATCCCGCCTACTATCAACGAAGAACCGGTTCGATGAGCGATTTCAAAATGCACCCGAATGGTCTGCTGACGTTCTTTGATCGGGGGCCACTCTGTTATTACGTCATGAACAATAGTTATGCGATCATCGATAGTTTCCGCTGTGGCAACGGGTTCATCACCGACGGGCACGATATGCTTCTACTGCCGAACGGTGGAGCGTTGCTCATGTCCTACGACGAGAGGATTATTGATATGAGTGTCATCGTCCCTGGAGGCAATCCGGCGGCAATGGTCTCCGGCCTCGTCATCCAGGAACTCGATGCAGGCAAGAATGTCGTGTTTGAATGGAAGAGCTGGGATCATTTTGCAATCACGGACGCAACGCATGAGGATCTGACGGCAAGTACCATCGACTATGTACACGCGAACGCATTCGAGATCGATACCGATGGCAACATCCTCCTGTCGTCGCGCCACATGGATGAAATTACCAAGATCAACAGAACGACTGGCAGCATCATCTGGCGGCTCGGTGGCATCAACAATCAGTTCACATTCATCAACGACTCCATCCGGTTTTCCTATCAACACGATATCCGCAGGCTCCCCAACGGGAACATCACGCTGTTCGACAACGGGAACTACCACACCCCATCATTCTCACGCGCAGTGGAGTATCACCTGGACGAGCAACATATGACGGCGGAACTCGTGTGGGAATATCGCAACACCCCGGACATTTATGCGTTTGCCACGGGCAACGCCCAGCGTCTTTCCAATGGCAACACCATTATCTCATGGGGAACCACCAATATCATCAGTGAAGTGCGGCCCGATGGAACGAAAGCCATGGAGATGATCCTTTCATCTCTCTTCTCGAACTATCGCACGTTCCGCTTTCCGTGGATAACGGCGGACGCACCGGAACCTTCCACGGTTCCCGAAGCAGTCGAATTGTTTCCCGCTTATCCGAATCCCTTCAATCCGACGACAACAATAACATATGGAATCAAGGGTCGGGGAGCCGTAAGCCTTAAAGTGTTTGATGTATTGGGCCGGGAAGTTGCAACATTGGTGAATAGAGTCGAAGGACCGGGACGGAAGTCCATGACATTCGATGCCGGGAATTTCGCCAGTGGGGTATACTTCTACAGATTGCAAACGGAAGAGTTTGTGCAAACAAAGAAAATGCTGCTTGCGCGCTGAGGTGCCAAACTGAACAAAGCAACGCCCCGAACACCAGCAATCCGGTTCACGTCAACGCTTGAGCGCTCGGATAACAAGCTCTGGGGGTGCCATTTTCGCGTCCCGCGCAATGTTGTAAAACGTTTGGCCGATGGCGATTCCCGTCGCGTCGTCTGCGTACTGAATGACGCCGCCGAGTATCAATGCGCCATGCTGCCATTCGGGGACGGCGTGTTCGTTATCAGTGTGAACAAGAAATTGCGCGACGAGCTGGGTCTCGGATTTGGCGAGGAAGTTCGTGTATGCTTGAAGAAGGACAAGAGCACATATGGCTTGCCGTTACCAGATGAACTGAAGGAGTTACTTCGACAGGATACGGAAGGGGATGAATTGTTTCATGCTCTTACACAAGGCAAGCAACGAACGGTGTTGTACATTATCGGCTCTGTGAAGAGTCCAGAGAAGCGCGTTGCGCGTGCCGTTGCTGTTGTTGCACATCTCAAAGCCAACAGCGGGAAAATCAACTATAAACAATTATACCTGTCGCTCAACAGTCCCCGACAACGCCGAAGAGGCTCCATCATCACCTGATCACTTCGCTGCGATCTTCTCTCCCACTATCTCCATCGTCTCTTCCAGCATCATCTTGCTGGTTTTCAACAGCGACATCACTTCATCGGATTTCCAGCCGACAAAATCGGAATCGCCCAATCCGTTGAGGTTGATCTTCACATTAAGGGCGGCGCCTTCACAGGCAGCGTGGAGCATCAGCGCGCTGACGCCGGCGTCGCTCACTGAGTTGGCGTTGCCGGATGATGCAACCTGCTGGGCCAGCGCCATACCATCGATGCAATGCTTCATCACTTCAAGGGGAATCAGCGTTGCCTCTTTTGTTGCAGCGGCAATGGCCGCGCCGCGAAGCGTCTTTTGCGCTTCACTATCTTTGGGAAGCGCGTATGCCTCCATCACTTTGTTGAACGCCAGCGTATCTTCATCAATCAGCCGGGTAAACGTCGCACGGAGCTTTTCCGCCTCCGTTCTCACCTTCTTCAGGTCAGCTTCCACCTCCGCGTATTTTTTCTTTCCGATGGTGAGGTTGCAGACCATCGTGGTAAGTGCAGCGCCAAGCGCACCTGACAGCGCAGCGACACTGCCTCCGCCAGGAGCGGGCGAGGATGATGCGAGTTCGTCCAGAAAGGCACTAACTGTCTTCTTTGCAAGCATGAGGGTGGATCCTTCCGGTGTTACAGTTGATATTCGATGACCTTTTTCTGCAGATCGAATTGTTCAAGCTGACTCAAGCCGAGCTTTTCAATTGCAATGGCGAGCAGTTTCTCTTCATCACTCATGCCGCCATCATAAAACTTCCCTGCCATCACTAATGCCTCCTTCGGGGAGAGACCGACGATCTCGCTGCCGGTCACACTCACGCCGAGCGTCGCGGCTTGCTTCTTCACTTCCTCGAACGCTATGTGCGGGGGCGTCACTTTGAAATCGATCAGGTTGATGGAGACCTGCGCTATCTGATGCGCTTCCAACAACACGCCCATCGCCTTTACTGCTTTGAGCGAACCGGGAATATTTATCTTCTGCCCCTTTTCATCCAGCACAGGATTGCCGGCACCATCCTTCTTCACTCTGCCGCTTTCACGAATGCGAAGAGCAATCTCGTTTGCCAGTTTCGTATCGTTGGTATTCAGATTGACATTGTACGCTATCAGAAAGGCCCGCGCTCCTGTTACTGTCGCACCGGACTTTGCATTGAAGCTGATCGGGCCGAAATCAGGCTTCCACTTCGGGTCTTTGAGTTTTGCAGCAAGCCCTTCGTATTCGCCTCTTCGGATGGTGGAGAGATTTCGCCGTTCAGGAACTGTTGCCGCTTCTTCATAAAGATAGATGGGGATGGCGAGTTCGCCGCCGGCGCGTTTCCCAAACGCCTGCGCGAGCTTCACACAATCCATCATTGAAACGCCGGAAACCGGAACGAACGGTACAACATCAACAGCGCCCAGACGGGGATGTTCACCTTTGTGAATGGTCATGTCAATCAACTCGGTTGCCTTCTGCGTGCCCTTGAATGCCGCTTCAACAACTGCCTCCGGATGGCCGATGAACGTGATAACCGTACGGTTGTAATCCTTGTCCGGTTCGGCGCTGATAAACTTTACGCCTTGCACGCTGCTGATTGCACCGGCAATAGCGTTGATAATTTTGATGTCCCGTCCTTCGCTGAAATTCGGGACGCATTCAACAATCTTGATCATGTTCGATGATTGCTACAGTTCGAGTATAGTTCCGTTTTTGATTGTTGCAACAACATGATTGGCGCCGAAATGATACGCAAGGAACTTGTAATCCGGAATGTCGGCTACAACCAGGTCTGCGTTCTTCCCCACTTCAATACTGCCGACTGTCGATGACAAATTCAATGCAGCAGCTCCATTCAACGTACCAGCGGTCAGAGCTTCTTCCGGCGTCATCTTCATCTGTGTACAGGCGATCGTCATCATCATCGGCATGGAGAAGGACATGCAGGAGCCGGGATTAAAGTCAGTGGCAATTGCCACGGCAACGCCGCTGTCGATGAGCTTTCGCGCCGGAGCGTAGCCATGATTCAAGAAAAACGAAACGCCCGGCAACAGTGCCCCCACAACACCCGCATCGCGCAACGCTGCAATCCCCTCGTCGCTCACATGTTCTAGATGATCTGCAGAAATGGCTCCCATCTTTGCCGCAAGCTGAGCACCGCCGAGAGCGTTCAGTTCATCGGCATGGATTTTGGGCAACATTCCTGCGTTCTTTCCCGCGGTAAGAATGCGCTCGGAATCTTCGAGCTCGAAATATCCCTTCTCGCAGAACACATCGCAGAATGTGGCAATCTTCTTCCTGCCGACGTAGGGAATCATTTCATCAACAACCTTGCCCACGTATGCACTCTTGTTCTGCTTGTATTCCGGAGGAACAGCGTGCGCACCGATAAACGTCGACACCACCGTCATCATTTCCTCTTTTGCCAGCTCCTGGATCGCTTCCATCATCTTGATTTCAGAGTCGAAGTCCAACCCATATCCAGACTTGATCTCAACCGACGTCGTACCATGTTTCATCATCTCCGTGAGATAGCGAACGGTCTGGCGCTTCAGATCTTTCTTGCTGGCAGCACGAACATTCTTGATCGTGCTGAGAATGCCGCCTCCCGCTTCAGCAATTTGCTGATAGGATGCACCCTGTGAGCGAAGTGCAAATTCGTGTGCGCGGTTTCCTGCAAACATCATATGCGTGTGAGAATCCACAAATCCAGGCAAGACCACTTTCCCCGCAGCATCAAGCTCGGCAAAATCCGCCGGCAGTGTGCGATCCCACGCTGACATCGGTCCCACCCACTCAATCATCCCGTTCGAACACAACACTCCCGCATTCTCGATGATCCCCAGGTCCCGCATCTCACGTCCGGTTTTGAAACGTTTTCCTCCGGAGGCAACTGTTACCAGTTGGGAGATATTCTTGACAAACAGATTCAATCGAGTTCAGGACTTCGAAGTGTAATGCCGGTTGGCAGTGAAATTCTGCAGAAAGATACGAAAAGTGGCGGGGATGTGCAACACATTAGCCGGATCTATCGCCGGTCTATTTCTCTCGTTGTGTACTCACGTAGCGAATCAGTTCCTCGGAAAGTGCGGGAAGATTGCTGTCCCGTTTCATCGCTTCGATATACTTCCCGAAGAAATCAAAAGGCCCCAGTGCAATCGTCTCGCGCAGCGCATCACGCCCGAATGCCTGGTCAATCTGCCGCGCAATGATCATGCCTGTAAACGCACCGTAGCTCTCTTTGTGGCTGCCGGAGAGGTTGGATGCGCGGATGAGTTCTTCCGCCCGTTGTGCATTCGTGCGCGGCGAGAGAAGTTCATGAGAATTCTTGTTGAAAAGGGAAATCGAGTACGGCAATTGCTCGGTCCATTCGCGCGGGAGCACTCCACGGTAGTGCTGAACAAGGTTCAAGTAATAGGCGATCCCTTCATTCTGTGTAAGCTCAAGAAGGTCATCCACATATCCTCGATGCACGGTAAAGTAACGCCGCCAGCGTGGTGATGCATCCTGATACATACCGAACGCCACATGAAATACTTCATGGGCAACAACCGTGAGAAGCTCGATGAACTGTTGTTCGGGTGGCCCTTGATAGTTGGCCGCCTTGGCAAGGTTCACAACAATGGTGAGTTCGCCCTGACCATCATCGACAAAGTTCGGTGTATTCCCGTTCCACACAATACGCCGGACATACGCGTCAATATTGTGGTGGCCGAACGCAACGAAATACACCGGCATCCTCGCGGAGATCTTCGTATCATCCGGGAAGAGTTGTTCGACGGTACTGACAACTTTCTGTCCGAAGTTGTGCCGTTTGCACAGATCCATCAGTGCTTTGATTGCAGCAACGCGTGAGCGCGCCTCCCTCATGCGAAAGACATCGTCGCCGACAATGTTATTAAACTTTGCCGCTTGAAGGCTTGCCGTCAGGTCTGCTGTGCTCAAGGATTTCTGGGCGATCAATCCTGTAGTCGCCATTGCAATCTGGCTGCCGCGCAGCTCGGCGATCCGCTGGGGGTTGCCGGAAAGGCCTTCATAGAGTCCTGCGGCTTCCTTTGCCGAGTCAAAGTTGAGTTGCAGTTGTACATTGAACCCGGATTGGCTTGAGGCGCATGCGTAAAAGGCCACGATACATACGAGGAACTTACTTGTACAATTCATGCTTTCTTCGCCTCGATGAACACGTAAGCACCCTGAGCAACGTGCGTGCAAACCATGATGTCATCCATTGCACGCAAACTCCCGGCAACACTGTAGCGGAGAGACTGAGGCAGGCGTACTTTGGAAGCAAGATAATACCAGAATGGATTGAATGAAGATTCCTCCACAACGCGAAAACGTTTGTGTATCAACTTCACAATGGAATGCCCGGAGATTTCTTCGAAGGGAGAATCCTGATGAAGTGGGCCGGCTTTCCCACTCGAAAGGGCTTCCCGTTTCTGCGTTTCGGTGGCAAAGAACGCTTTGAGTCGACGCGCAAGTTTCAGTTTCTTTGAGTACGGCTGATAGGTTGGCAACACCGCTGTCAGAAACGCTGCCATGAATTTTCGCATCATCCCCATCCCCACATAATCCATCACGACAAGCACCCCATCCGGTTTCAATGCCTTGCCAACTTCAGTCAGAAGGTGATCGAGGTGAAGAATATGGTGAAGTGCATCGTGAGCAACAATGCAGTCGTACATGGCCGGTTCAAGTGAGAGAACATTAAGATCGCCAACCATGAAATGTACACGGCTCTCTCCCTGGATTCGGGACTTCGCTCGCGCAATGCGTTCGGGACTCAGATCAATTGCATCCACATGTAATCCACGCCGCCCAAGCTCAATGGCAAGGTTCCCTTCACCGCATCCCAACTCAAGTACTCCCGGGCCGGAGGCAACGACCCGCTCAATCATGTGCCGGTACTCTTTCCCGAAAAATATCCCGAACAGCTGCTCATCATGCCATATTTGAGGGTTCGCCGGATCATGCACCACCGCACCCCAGTGCTTCGCCTCTTTCGCCACCAACTCTTGATAACGCTTCTCATCAAGATCACCACCCATTGTCGAAAGAGTCATTGTACTTTCACTACCACCATCGTCATATCGTCATGCTGAGGTGCTCCACCCACGAACGTGCGGATGTCATTGTTGATTGCATCTGCTATCTGCTGTGCCGAGAGATTCACGACTGCCAGCGTGCAGACAAACTCTGCAAGCCGTTCCGATCCGTACAATTCCCTGGAAGAGTTCATCGCTTCGGTCAACCCGTCAGTAAGAAGAATAAGAATGTCGCCGCTATGCAATGCAACTGTGCGTTCCTGGTACTTCGTATATTGCGTCATGCCAAGCGGAAATGTTACTCCGGCCGGATCAAGCCAGAGAACATCGCTTTGTGAAAGGAGCAAAGGTTTCGTTTGTCCCGCATTGGAAAACGCGACTGTTTTCCGATCGAGATCGAGAACAGCAAAGAGAAATGCAACGAAGTGGCCGCGCTGAGAATACTTGTAGATCGAAGTGTTCAGGCGTGACAAAATCTCAGCCGGTGACCCTGACCTGCCAGCTTCACTGATGAACGCACCGCTCGTGAACACCGCCGACATCGCCGCGTGCAATCCCTTCCCCGACACATCGAACACGCTTATCCCGAATGCGCGCTTGACAGGATCCAGAAAGCAATAATCGAAATGATCTCCTCCAACTTCTCTTGCGGGATGAGACTGGCCGTCGATGTCAAATCCTTCAACAGGCGGACACGACTTTGGCATGAGCGACGTCTGTACGTCATACGCAAGCTTCAGCTCCGTTTGCAAAGTTTCCTTCTCGCCTCTTTCCGACGCGACGACCCACGCAAGAAGATTCACTGCAGCAAGGACCAACGTACCCGAAACAACAAGCGGCATCAATCCACCACCAAGATTCAGGAATGCCGCAAGCAATCCGAGCGCAATGAGTGTAAATGAGATGACAACAAGACGCCGCCTGTCAGTGGGGATGTCCTTGTAGATTTCGTCGCTCCACAAAAGAGAAAAGGCAAGCGCATCCCAGAGCGGGATGTTGTGCCCGGACTCCTTCATCTTGCGCGCAGACTCTTCCTTCTTCTCCCTGATCAGCGTTCTGATCCTGTCCCACATGATATACAGAATACCTGCAATAACCAGGTCAAACCCAAATTGTCCCCATCCCTTTCCTTCCGCACCGTTCGCGAACGAAGTCAGCAGCTCGATGATGATAAGAAGCTTGAGAAGAGTAATCAGGAAGCGTTTGAAGCGGACCGGATCCATTAATCCAGAGATTTTTGGAGCTCCATTCGACGACGGTGGACGCAATGTTTCCCTGACGGTCGCGCCGAAGTCCTTGGCGCTGTCCCTCATCTCTTTCACTTCGTTATTCAGGAAACCTTTGACTTCCGATGTACGGCTCATTGTCCCGCGTCTTTGCGTTGTTGATTGTTCACAGTTGTCTCCACCTCATAACCCTTGCACGACACGACAGGCAGGCGTGGATATTTGGGAAAGGTTGAATCTGTCTTTGAAAGCTCACAGAATTGAAACACACTTCCTTTCGCGCTACGGATAACGGAGGAGTGTCTGCATGTGGCGCACAGCCCTATGGCGCTCATGGTCTATCCACGAATCTACACGAATCTGCACTAATTAGTATGATACGCTCAGATAGAGGCAAACTTATTTGATGTAGCGTTTCCATTCCAACTCTCCGGCACGTCCAAAGTTCAATAACACGGCAACCCGCTGTCCAGTCGCTTTGAGATAGTTGAGAATTTGTGCCTCCTCCGTGCCCGAGAGACGTTCCAATGCTTTGAGTTCGACAATGACTTTTTCAAACACAACAAAATCGGCAACATAAGATTTCTGAAGAGGCTGCCCTTTGTATCTGATTGATAATAGCCTTTGCGATTCAAATGGGATGCCTTGACGGAGTAATTCGATTTCGAGCGCCTCCTGATAAACTCCTTCAAGAAAGCCTGAACCCAGATCGTTGTACACCTCCATCGCTGCACCAACAATCTTGAAGACCTCATCCTTGTATAGCAGTTCCATTTGAACAAAAATAATTCGTGTTCATTCGTGTAGATTCGTGGACTATTTTATCATCGGTATCTTCACGCCTTCCTTTTTCGCATTCTCAATCGCTCTCTCATACCCCGCATCAGCATGCCTTATGATTCCCATGCCGGGATCGTAGGTAAGCACACGCTGGAGCCGCTCTTCTGCATCCTTCGTTCCATCCGCAACAACGACCATGCCTGCATGAATCGACAGTCCCATGCCAACACCTCCACCGTGGTGCACACTCACCCAGCTTGCACCACCGACTGCATTCAACAACGCGTTGAGGATTGGCCAGTCGGCAATGGCGTCGCTGCCGTCTTTCATTTTCTCGGTCTCGCGGTTGGGAGAAGCAACTGAGCCACAATCGAGATGGTCGCGACCGATAACGATTGGCGCTTTCACTTCGCCACGGGCAACAAGATCATTGAAGATCTTCCCCATCTTTGCACGCTCGCCATAGCCGAGCCAGCAGATACGTGCAGGAAGTCCCTGGAAATGTACCTGCTTCTGCGCTTTCTCAATCCAACGGCAGAGCAATTTGTTTTCGGGGAATGTTTCCAAGATAGCGCGGTCGGTACGATAAATATCCTCGGGATCACCGGAGAGAGCGGCCCACCGGAATGGACCTTTGCCATCACAGAATAACGGACGGATATACTCGGGCACGAATCCGGGAATATCAAACGCATTCTTCAATCCGTTTGAAAGCGCTTCGCCACGGATGTTGTTGCCATAGTCAAATGTTATCGCACCCCGTTTCATCAGTCCAAGCATCGCCTGCACATGTTCAACGATGGATTCCTGAGCAAGTTGCACATATTTCACGGGATCTGTTTTTCTAATATTCAGCGCTTCTTCATACGACAGATGAGCAGGCACGTAGCCATTCAATGTATCGTGAGCGGAGGTTTGGTCAGTCAGAATATCGATCTTGATGTTGCGTGCAAGAAGTTCGGGCAGAATTTCTGCTGCATTGCCAAGCAACGCTACGGACTTTGCTTCCTTGAGTTCCTTTGCCGTTTGAAGAATGAGGAGCGCTTCGTCAAGCGTCTCCGCCATCTCATCAACGTAGCCGGTTTTCAGTCTCTTTTCGATGCGCGAGCGGTCAACCTCGATCGCAAGACACGCGGCGCCGTTCATTGTTGCGGCGAGAGGCTGCGCGCCCCCCATGCCGCCGAGTCCGGCGGTCACGAGTAACCTTCCGGCAAGAGTCCCGCCAAAATATTTCTCAGCACACGAGGCAAACGTCTCATACGTTCCCTGGAGGATTCCCTGCGTGCCGATGTAAATCCAGCTACCAGCAGTCATCTGTCCGTACATTGTAAGCCCGAGCCCTTCGAGACGACGGAACTCATCCCATGTTGCCCACTTCGGGACAAGCATGGAGTTGGAGATAAGCACACGCGGCGCATTCGCGTGAGTTTTGAAGATGCCGACGGGCTTGCCGGACTGAACGAGCAACGTTTCATCATTCTCCAGACTCTTGAGGCTCTTGATGATTGCGTGATAGCATTCCCAGTTGCGGGCAGCCTTCCCGACGCCGCCGTATACGATCAGCTCTTCCGGCTTCTCGGCTACTTCAGCGTCGAGGTTGTTCATCAGCATCCGCATGGCGGCTTCCTGAATCCAGCCTCTGCAGGAAATGGTGGTGCCGCGGGGGGCGGTGATGGATTTGTTTAATGTGTCAGATTGCATTGTATTTTGTAATTCTTCGTTGATTTAGTATACCATGCTGTAAGAATCAAATTCTGAGAGCTTCAATGGTGGCTTGTCCAGTGTCATTCGAATAGGTATAAAGCAACATTCCGTCAAAGACGCGAACACCGTCGATTCAGGACCATAGTTCAGCAAGATGCTGTTTGATCCGTTTTGGAAACAAAGTATCTCCCCAACACCCGGTGGTCTAAAGACCTGTTCGAGAATCCCATTTTTCCCGTTCAACACCACGATTTCTTGTCCGTCAAAAACGCAAAGCACCTTTCCATCATGCACTTGTGTCGTGGTAGCGAACTCGTGACCGCAGAGACCATCATATTTGAGTTTTCGCCATTGATGAGTATACGACCACCTTCGTCCTCCAGTAACAACATTCAGACAGATCATTTTCCCTGAGTATTCTGGAAACACAATGTAGTTGTCTTCGGGTCTTTGCCATTTTGATGTCTCACCCGGCCAAGCATATGCATCGAGGTTAGTGATCCTGCTGCCTGTCGTTGCTTCCAGAACTGTGAATTGGGCCAAGGGAACATTCGCACGCGACAACGAATCGTCGGCTTCATACCACCAATGCATAGACCATTCAATATAGGTTAAGACCAATCTTGACCCCTCAAATTCTTCTATCTTATCATACTCAATCCAATCAACACGCTCAGGGTTTTTTGAACTTGGCTTTGGCCTTTCATGAAAAAACTGAGGCAGGCCTTCCTCGGTGACCCAATCTTGTTTACCAGAGGTCCTATCTCTTATTTCATGTTTGTCAATAGGTTCAAACATCCACTCAATTGCTTTGGACGTTGGATTATAGCATATCAGAGTATTCGAGCTAACCACATAATAATAGCTTGTGCCTTTTGAAAGCAACCTAGGAAAGGGGCTACTTGTTTCCATCATACCGAAGTGACTCCCTGTTTCGCCTTGTAGCAAATGAAATTTGCCTGCCCTATCTCCGAGTGTAATGATGTCTGAAACAACAGATATTGATGGCCCCCTTCCTTCGTCATCATGTGCCAAGTCGAGTTGCGTGCGCCACACCGGTAGTCCGTTGGAAATGTCCACAGCCAGAAGATGATCGCTCGCCTTGCAGATCAACTTGCCACCCTTCGTCCTACCTACTATCGATATATCACTCGGACTATGAAAACGCCACTCTACTTTTTGCACTTGTCCTTCATTAGTTATGATTTGGAAATATTACCATCGCGTTTGATGGGAACTTGTTCCAGTTCATACAGAACACAATTAGCCAGCTTCTCGACGAAAATCCTAAGGTCTTTGACGGGGACATTCAATTCTATCTTGGAACGATCTGTGCGAAATTTTAAGCGGGTGATATCCTTGCCATCCCCAAGTGGTCGGAAAAGGATGTGTGCGACGCTGTGTCTCAAATCTGTTACTAACTCTAACACAGTCAGGCATTCGGCCTTACGTGGTTTTCCCGCGCAATCCTTGCCGGGTTTGGTTATATGGTCTGTCAGAATCCCCCAGTCGGGCAAATCGACTAATGGCAGATCTGGAATTTTGTGGCGTTGACGTTCCTTAGGCAGAATCAATAATCCTAACAAACAGTTGATAAGTAGCGTTACCTCATATTGACTGGCAACATCTACATGTGACATGACGTACTTGTCATACTGTTGTATGATCTCTAGCGATCTTTTTATGAAGTCAACGTCGAATACTTTTGGTTCGGACACAGCCTTTTAATCCTTCGCAACAAGCTTAATCTCAATCTTCATCTCGCCACCCTCTTCGGCCTTTATCACTTTGATCGTGTGAAGAGTCGAGAGAGGGTGCACCACCATATTGCCATCCTCCTCCATCACGAAGTAATCGCCGGTGACCCGTTTCAACGTCCCGAGGTTGGTAGCCTTGTCAAGGTATTGCGCCAGCACTTCTTTGATTGTACTCGCTGTCTGGGCGGCGCCTTTCTTCGTCTCTTTCTTCTGGGCGAACATGGAGGAGTCACAGGTCGTTATGAGGAGGGCTCCGAGAATGAGAACTGCTGTTGTGAGTTTCATTGTTGATCTCCTTGTGTAGTACGGTGTCGTGTCATGCGACCGATTTGATCGCTTCAACAACCTTGTTCACTTCATCATAATTGTTGTAAATGTGCGTCGAGATGCGGTTAGAGTTGATGCCGTTCTCTGCCACTGCCCGTGTAATGATCTTGTGTTGTTCTTTCAAGAGTGGTTGCAGCTTGTCGAATGCCATGTTCTTCAACCGGAAGCCAAGCACGGAGCCGTAGCCACCTTTTTCTTCGGGAGTGAGGATCTCGATCTTGTCGCCGAGCTTCTTCAACTCATTGCGCAGGTGCATTGCAAGCGCCTGGTTGCGGCGCGCAATATTCTCCATGCCGAGATGGTACAGAAAGTCAATCGCAGCGCCAAGCCCGACATACAGTGAAGAGTTCTGGCTGCCGAAGTCATACCTGTGCGCGTCTTTCCTAAAGTCCATCGTCCCTTTGAGAACATCCCATCCACCATCGGCAAGAGCGCCGGTCCAGTATGGCTCAACGACATCCTGCATCTCCTTCCGGATGTAGAGGAAGCCGGTTCCCTTCGGACCCAACATCCATTTGTGGCCACATGAAGCGTAGAAGTCGCAGCCGAGCTCCTTCACATCGAGCGGCATCATGCCCGGAGGGTGAGCGCCATCGAGAAACACCCACAAGCCCTTGTCGTGGCCGAGTGCGCAGATGCGTTTTGCAGGAAGAACCTGTCCGGTGGTACATGTAATATGCGGCACTGCAATCACACGCGTCCGCGGCGTGATGAGATCATTGATGCGGTTGAGGATTTCATCCGCAGTGTTGGCGAGCAGCAGCGGCTTGATGACGATGCCGTCGCGGCGCGCACGGGCAAGCCAGGGAACTGCACCTCCCGCGTGTTCATGATTCGTGATGATGACTTCGTCGCCGCGTTTCAACGGTAAGCCACACGCAATGACGCTGATCCCCTCAGTGACGTTGTGCGTGAGAGAGATTTCGTCATCGTGAGCATTGATGAACTTGGCAATCTTTGGACGGGCAACTTCCCAGCCGCCGTAGCGGGCGTTGCGGTCGACATCCTCCATCTCGGACTTGATTGCGTCGATGACAACATACGGCGATGGGCCAATCGTGCCGTTGTTAAGGAAGATCGGGTCTTTCTTCAGGGGAAATTGATCACGGACAACGCTCCAGAAATGTTCATCATCCGGTGGAACGGCTTCATCATTTGCGATGATGTACTTTGCACGGGCTTCCTCGGGAAACGCGTAGAGCAATGCGCCGCCAAGCGTACCACCGGCGAATGTGTGGATAAATGAGCGACGTGTAACGGGGAATGTGGATTTCCTGCCAGTCGCGGCAGCAGTATTTTCTATGTCTGCTCTCATTTCAGAACGGCGTCCTATTTTGTTGTCATTGACAAATGCGCTGGTAGGTCAGACATTCCTGTCTGACCGCTGCGGACAAACAGGAATGTTTGTCCTACGGCGAAGGATATCCACATCCGAGAATCCATTTGTGTTTACAAACGGATTACAACCCAGCATGAAGAGCTTTCACTGTCTCCGGCGTCAACAACCAACTCAGATACCCGCTGGGCCGCGTGCCCTCAAGTACCAACTTCGCGATACTGCCCGGACTCATCGCCACTGCGGCATCATCACCGCCGGTGATGAGTGAGGAGATGAATGTCCCCACATCGGGTTGATGTCCGATCGCAACGATGCTCGAACCTGCACTCAGGGCGAGAAGCTCGGCGAAGAGTGTGTTGTTATTGAAACCCGGTGCAAGGTGTGTTGACACATGTGTGATGGGATGATCGCTGAGCTGACGTGCAATAATCTCCCCCGTTTCCACGGCGCGCACAAGCGGGCTCGTCACGACAATGTTCACGTTTGGATCAAGTTGTGCCAGCGCCCGACCCATGAGTTCCGCATCCTCCTCACCACGGGGTGAAAGGCGCCTGTCGAAATCCCGGCTTACAACTCCTCCCGCGGGCAACGCATCGGCATGGCGCACAACATAGAGATTCATCGGGGCTTACAGGGACAGTTTCGGGTTATGCGGAACGAAGCGGACAACCTGCGTTGCAATGGTTTTCTTGTGAACGCGTACCCCCTTCAATGTCACGACAAGTTCCTCGCCTGCTATTGCACGCCATGGATCGGTTTCCTTGATCTCCTCCACTTCCCCCTCCAGTGTCAGCATGCGTTGTTCACCCGGAGGAACGCCCGGGATGGTCACGGAAAGGAATTTCCCGTTGTATCGATACGGGATGTTGCGTGATGCAATCTTGATATAGGCAAGCGACAGGTCAAGCGTGTCCGTGCTGTTGTTTTGCATCGACACGCTGATCCGTGTTTTCATCGCCTCATCAAGAGTGTACACCGCCGAGAAGGTGTACGCCACGTTTGCCTTTTCATCCTTCACGCGGAACGTCTCGCACGAACAATCATCGTTCATCACCCGGTACGGATATGACGACGCGCCACACCCTGCAAGGAACAACACAAGCACGCCCCATCTCATATTCCTCACACACCTCATCAGGCGGTCTTTTTCTTCAAGCGGCCCCGTGCCTTTGCATATCCGGGTTTGATGACGTCATAGATAATCTGAATGCGGCGATTGTACGGGATGAAAGCGCTCTTCATGGAGTTGATCGTGATCTTCTCCATCTCATCAAGCCCCAGCTTGAACACCTGCTGTGCGACCTTGAACTCCTTCGTCATTGTCGTGTCACTCATCAGGCGGTCGTCCGTGTTCAGCGTAACGCGGAACTTGTACCTGTAGAAGATGCCGAATGGATGTTCCTCAAGACTCTTTGCAGCGCCTGTATCGACATTGCTGATCAGGCAGATCTCAAGGGGAATACGTTTGTCAAGAACATACTGCGCGAGGTATCCCATCTTGATGATCTTGGTCGGGTCCTTCTTGTCCAGGGCAATGTCTTCGATCAGGCGCGTTGCGTGCCCTATCCGGTGCGCGCCACACCACTGGATTGCCTGCCAGATGCTCTCTTTGCCAAATGCTTCGCCCGCGTGAATGGTGATGTTGAAATTCTCACGCTGAATATAATGGAATGCATCCACGTGTTTCTTCGGTGGAAAGCCTCCCTCTTCGCCGGCGAGATCAAATCCTACCACACCGCGCTCACGGAAATCCACGGCAAGCTCCGCCATTTCTTCCGAGAGTTTCATGTTTCGCATGGCGCAAATGATAATGCCAAACTCAACACCGAAATCCTTGCGACCCCGCTCAAGCCCCTTCAACACGGCATTCACAACGTCATCCCAGTGCAATCCCTTGTCTGTGTGGAAGACCGGAGCGAAACGCGTCTCCACATACACAACGCCATCCTTGTGCATATCCTCCATCATCTCGTACGCGGTGCGTTCGAGCGCTTCCTCCGTTTGCATAACGCCGCAGGTATGCGCGAACCCTTCAAGATAGAGCGGCAAACTGCCCCGCTTGGCCCCACGATGAAACCAATCAGCCAATTCACCGGCGTCGGTCGTCGGCAGCTTCTTGTATTTCTGATCCTTTGCCAGTTCGACTATCGTCTGCGGACGCAGGCCGCCATCGAGATGGTCGTGCAGCAGCACTTTGGGCAACGATTGTATGACTGTATCAGTAAGTTTCATAGGTCGGTGATTGTATGATGGTTCGGGATGAAGAAGCTGTAATTGCTGGCTTATTACTGATGAAGTTAAGGAGTGCTGCCATCAAAATCAATGAACACGTTGGTTGACTTTCAGAAGGCTTTTCTCTTATATACGGTACGAAATGACGACGACTCTTCTCATATTGTGACCAAAAAGACCTTCTCAATACTTGTTGTAGATGATGAAGAGGCTGTACGCTACATGCTCTCTTCACTGATCACCGGCAGTGGATACACTGTCGAAACGGCACCCGATGGCATTGCTGCAATCAACGCTCTCCAAACAAAACTCTTCCATGTTGTCCTGACCGATGTGAAAATGCCGAAAGTCGACGGCATCGAAGTGTTGAAGTTCGCCAAGGCCAACTTCCCTGCCGTGGAAGTCATTATGCTGACGGGAGTCGGTGACATTAAGATTGCCGTGGAGTGCATGAAACTCGGCGCGTACGACTTCATCACCAAGCCCTCAACAACTGACGAACTGCTTACGACAGTGGAACGGGCTCTTGAACGACGCCAGCTCGTCATTGACAATAGCGTACTCAAGAATCAGCTCGAGCAGTTGCAGGGACCGTTCAACATGGTTGGCGAGAGCGAGGCGTTCCGCAAAGTACTCGACATGGCTGCCAAGGTTGCGCCGACGGAATCAACGGTGTTGATTCAGGGGCCAAGCGGAACTGGCAAGGAACTCATCGCACACTTCGTGTACCAGAACAGCGATCGCAATCATGAGCCATTCGTAACTCTCAACTGCGCTTCCATTCCGGACACGTTGCTTGAGAGTGAATTGTTCGGCCACGAAAAAGGTGCATTCACCGATGCTCGTGCGTCAAAACCCGGCATCGTTGAGATTGCAAACAAGGGTACACTCTTCCTCGATGAGATTGGCGATATCAGTCCGATTGTGCAGCCGAAAATCCTCAGGTTCATTCAGAGCGGTGAATTCAGGAGGGTTGGCGGGAATACCGTATTGAACGCCGACTGCAGAATCCTTTCCGCAACCAACAAGAATCTCAAGGAGGAAGTAAAGGCCGGGAGGTTCAGGGAAGATCTTTTGTACAGGCTGAACGTTATCACCATCGAACTGCCGTGGCTTCGACAGCGGAAGGCCGACATTCCTTTGCTTGTCTCATCCTTCCTCAACGCAAAAATGAAGACGAAGGTCAAGAAGACCATCTCGACGAAGGCAATGGAAGTGCTGATGAGTTACGACTGGCCCGGGAACATCCGGGAATTGGAAAACGTGATCGAGAGGGCGGCCATTCTGTGTCAGGACAACGTCATTGAACCGCGTGACCTCTCGCTAACGGCTTCACCAATCCAGCAGCAAGGAACATCAGGCAGTATCATTGGCACCGCGGTCGCGATGAAGGAGATTGAGGCAATGCACATCGAGGGTGTACTCAAGAGCTTCCGTGGCAACAAAACAGAGACAGCAAAAGTGCTCGGCATCAGCCTTAAAACTCTCTACACCAAGATCCAGCAATTTCAGATTAAACTCTGATCGTTGATCCAACCTTCCGCCATTTCGGCCGTGCCTGTAATCCATCGCATCACATCACTCGATATTCCAGAACTCCAGCCGTATCGAACACTTCGGCGTCCGCAGGAACATCTGGACGAAGGAATCTTTGTTGCTGAAGGAGCGAAGGTTGTCCAAAGACTTCTCGCTACGCAGCTTCCCGTTGTCTCGCTCTTGGTAACAGAGGAATGGCTGCAGAAACTCTCTACTGAAACACCGCCAACGCGACTCCCCAATGACATATTCGTAGCCGACAAGGGTGTTCTGGAAACAATCGTCGGCTTCCGTATGCATCAAGGGATTATGGGAGTAGCGAAGGTGCCATCAGAGCCGGGTCTCGATGAACTTGTCCATTCCTCGCCTTCTCCACGTCTGTTCGCCGCACTCGACGGACTTGTATTTGCCGAAAATGTGGGAGTAGTTGTCCGAAACTGCCGGGCGTTTGGTGTGCAGGGAATTCTGGTCGGAGAAACTTCGGCGAGCCCGTATCTCCGGCGAGCGGTACGGAATTCAATGGGCACGGTGTTTCATATGCCCGTCATTCATGCAATCGCTCTTTCAGAAACACTATTGACACTCCGATCCAAACACAACATCTCCGTGATCATCGCTGATGCACATACAGAAACGAGTCTGTATGACGTCGACTATCGGAAAGACATTTGCCTGGTGTTTGGCAATGAAGATGCCGGAACTTCCGCTTCAGTCACGAGCGCAGCAACAACAGCAATTAAGATTCCAATGAAGGAAGGGGTCGATTCGTTGAATGTGGCAAGTGCGAGCGCGGCAATACTTGCAGAGGTGTCACGACAGAGAATGCTGCTGTAGTTTTCCCATCCCCCAGATGCACAGCGATACGGCAAGCCCCGGATACATCGGCTCAATGCCGAACGGATAGAGATCTGCATTGCCCAACTCCTGCGTCCAGCCGATGAGCAGCCAACTCAGGGACGTCATCCACCCGAGCAGCATCGCTGCGAATGCATACGACGCGGAAACTCTCCACCGTTCAAAATAGCTTGTCACCAATGGCACGAGCAACCCGGGAATGACAACCGTTCCAATCGCATACCATAGCTTGATGACAGAAGGGATTGCCAACGCAAGAATAATGGAAAACAATCCTGCTCCGACCAATCCCCATCTAGTATATCGACTCACGTTCGAATCATCGCTTTCATTTCTGAATCTCCAAATAATGTCCCGACCGATGGTTGTAGCGGAGACGAACGCAAGCGTGTTCAACGTGGACATGATCGTTGCCAGCATGCCGATATAGAACAACCCTTTTGCCACGGACGGCAGCGTGATTTCAGCGAGCATCGGATATGCCATCACCGGTTGATCAAGGTTTGGAAGAGCGGCACGGGCGTAGAGTCCGGCTGTTGCAGTCATCGCATCAAACACAAACCAGAAGATGATAGACACCAGAATCCCCTTCTGTGCCACAGCACCCGACTTCGCCGCGTAGCATCGTTGATGAAACGCCGGATCGACGAGCGTCCAGAGCGCGATGAAAAACCATACCATCACGAACTGCGCCGAATTGCCGCCGTTCCACGTAAGATGCAACGGCGGAACATGCTGTCGAATGAACTCCCATCCTCCAAACTTCTGATACGCAAACGGCAGGATCACCGCAAACCCAATGAACATGAGGATGAACTCGAAGATGTCCGTGTTCACGTCAGAGCGGAACCCCCCGAAGAACAAGTAGGCTGTTGTTGCAACGGTGCCAACGAGGACACACACCAACAGACCCCATCCGGTAACGAGTTGTAGCAACACAGCCAGCATGAGAATGTACGGCGCAGGCGACATAAGAATGAATGTGAGGAACGCTCCAAGCAACGCCGTCTTCTTGTCATAACTTTGATGAAGCTTATCGGGGATGGTAAGGAGGTTGGTGGCCCGAACCTTCTTCGCCAGAAGAAACGCGAACACCGCAGCGAAGATGTAGTAGGGCACACCCTGCACAACCCAGTTGGAGATCCCGTAACGGTAGGAAAATTCACCAACGCCTAGAATGCCGCCGTACCATGTGGAGACAAGCGTCATCACGAACACAGGCAGCGTGAGCGAACGACCGGCGAGGAGAAATTCTGAAGCACCGGACGCGGACTTCCTTCCGCTGAAGAACCCAATCACCAACACGGCAACAAAGTACGCGAGGATGAGGATCTTATCGGCGAGCGAGAGCGTTATCATGTACGGCCCATGATAAACAACAGCATCTTCCCTTTTCGAACAGCGACGCTGAACGGCGACTGCTTAACAACATTGCTCACTCCAATCTCTCCAACCTTCATTGTTGCATTGGTAAGAGGATAACGAAGCCCCTTTAACGTAATGCCACCGCACGAACCAAACGGAATAAGACTGACGGTTGTGCCCACCTTCGCAGTGAACTTCTTCCTGAATTGAACAGGCATCGCCTTCCAGTCATCTCCAACAAACGTGAGACTCATTGATGATGTGTAGTTCCAGATTACGGAAAGGTTGCCAAGCGTAAAGTCGATTCGCCTTCCGGTTGCACCGATGATTGTTACATCCTTGATTTTCTGAGTGAGAAGATAGTCGAGTGCTTTTTCGAGATCGGTGTTGTCCTGTCGCTTCACCTGAAGGATGTTGGATGACGAGAAGAATCGCCTCGTCGCAAGTGTGATTGAATCCAGATCACCGATGATAACATGCGGACGAATCCCAAGCCTGCGAGCGGCATTCGCTCCACCATCAGCGGCAATAACGAGATCGGCTTTCGATGCGAGCTTACGCGCAAGTGTGGCCGAGGGTGGCTCACCGTTGCAAATAAGAAGCGCTGATTTGGACATAAGAAATCCTATGATTGAAAGCTTATCTGGTCATTGCGAGAAGCCCCGCCAAATAGCGGGATAAACTCCGCGACGAAGCAATCCCATTTCTTGATTGTGTTCGAAGATACGATTGCTTCGCTTCGCTCGCAATGACTCGTCTTCAAACTTACGCCATCAAAGATTGATCGCGAGATTGAAAAACACATTCCTCTCCGCCCCGACGAAGAACGCACTCCCCTCTCCGTACGCAGCATACAGACGATTAAACACATTGTTCACCTGGAGCTTCGCTTCAATACTCACATCATCGAACACATTCACAAACTTGTAGATGATGAACCCATCGCTCACGAAATACGGATCAACGGTGTTCGCTTCGTCTTTGAAATTATCGGTGTACTGCTTGCCGACAAACCTTCCGCTGATGGAGAGCGTTAGATTCTCAACTCTGTACGTCAAGCGTGCATTCGCAAGCACATCCGGAAAGCCGGCAATGGGGTTCTTGTTCAAGCTCATCGGTGCGCCCCTCGAATAGTCCGTATGGCGGACAAACCTGTTCCGGCTTAGTGTGAGGTTTCCACCAAGTTCAAAATGTTCGGCAACGACGCCCTTCCCCGTCAGCTCGATCCCAATATGTCTCGTGCGTTGCGCATTGCCGGTAATGGGTTGTCCGAACCGATCCACCTGTCCGCTCTTCACAATCTCGTCCGTGAACTCCATCCAGTAAACATTTGCCGTTGCATGGAATGTTCCTGTGGTAAAGCCCGTTCCCATCTCAATATCGAACAACGATTCCGGCTTGACCAGGGGCTTGGTGAAGTCGAATTTACCATTGGCATCCACGGCAAACTGTGGAACTACTCCCCCCCATGAGGCAGGCGTACTCGCTTCAGCGGCGTCGTACAAGTTCTTCAGGCGTGGTTCTCGTGAAGTGTATGCAAGCGTCACATACCCATTCCATTGCTCATCGAAGTTGTAGTTCAAGCCGATGCGTGGGTTCACGAAATGATAGGGAACCGAGAAATCCGTCCCGACAAACTTCTCATTGTAGAGCCGGTAACGATTGTAAGCATACTGAAGATCAAGCATCAGCGTGAGGTCGGGTCGGATCGAGTACAACTCGTGCGCGTACAATGAGAACATATCCTTCGCTCCCTTGTACTCGTAATAACGGAAGTCTTCCGGGACCGCAACAGGAATCTGATCTGCGCGTTGCAACCTTCCCCAGTGATTGGAACGATGCACTCGTACTTCAGCTCCTGCGACAAGCTCGCCATTCGCATGCTTCACCGTGAGACGCGGCAGCCAGCCGTACTGCTTGTTGTCCACCACCGCCCTGATGAGCGCATTGGGAAGGTACAGCGTATCAGGATCGCCGACGACATTGAAACCGTTCTGCGACGTGATGCGATAGTACGAGTATGGCGCCCAAGACCCATCATAGTCGAAGAAACCTTCGCCGAGGACGAGGAACAGAGAATTGTTCAGCGTCAGCGTTGGACTCAATCGCCACTCATGAAACAGCTCATAGTGTGGCTGGGAAAAATTCTCGATCTCTTCTTCGCGCATGATGGGATTGGCCTTGCGCTTCGTCTTGTCCTTCACATCTGACTTGGGAATTCCATAGTAAGCGAGATGGTCTGACACTGGTCCGCCATAGAAATTGAGTTGCGTCGTCATGTTCTCATCATACCTGATAAGGCCAAAGAAGTACGCATTGAAATCCACCCAGGCACGATCACGATATCCGCTGCTGAGAATCTTGGAAAGCTTGGCGCTGAATGCATAGTGGTCATCAATGAGCCCGGAATTGAACGCAGCAAGGTACTTCCGGGTATTGTAACTCCCGACGCCAGCGGAGAGAACAACCGACCTCTCCCTGCTGAAGTTCGTGGTGACGAGATTGACCGAGCCGCCGATTGCCGGCGGTCCATAGAACGCGCTTCCCGCTCCACGTTGAACCTGAATATCCTCAGTGCTGCTGGCGACATCGGGCATGTCGAGCCAGTACACGTTATGGTCTTCGGGATCGTTCTGCGGGATGCCATTCACCATCACCGCAATCCTCCGTGCATCAAAGCCGCGGATGTTGAGGTACGTGTAGCCGATCCCGTTGCCAGCCTCGGAGTAGTATGTTGTGGAGGGAAGTTCAGAGAGAAGAACCGGGATATCCTGCGTGGTGGAACGTTCTTTGACCTCAGCACGATCAAGTGTTGAGAATGTTGCTGGTGTTTCGCGCTCTTGACCTCGCGTAGCAGTGACAGTAATTGGCTGACCAAAAATGGTCGAGGGAATCAAAGCAAAGTCGACAGCAACGCTTCCACCTTCACTTAACTCAACACGCTTTACTTGTGCCGCATATCCTACTAGTGTTGCCTGCAGTTCGTATGCGCCTGCTGCAATTCCCGGAAGCGTGAACTCACCCTTCTCTCCCGTACTTGCTCCAATGGAAGCACCTTTGATAAGCACGTTCACATTGGCAAGCGGCTTGCCTGATTCACGGCCGGTGACTTTGCCGGTGATTGTGCCGGTCGGTTGGGCGAGGGCGGTTGTTGCGACTATGCACATCATCAGACAAATGGTAGAACCAAAACCCATGACTTCTCCTCCAAAAAACAGAACAGCCGGTTCTCTGTTGAAATGATGCATAGAGAAACGGCTGAAAGAAGAAAGTCGGATGTCTTCCCGTTTCCCTACGCTGGTATGATCCAGATCAGGTTGCTTAGGGTTTGATCTCAGTCCCGCTGTATTCGTCGGGACACCCCTAACGGTTGCTGCGTAAGTCTACTGACAATTCTGGAGAAAGTCAAACTGGATGACTTCCCTGTGGCAAAATTGTTCACAAAATCTCCCTTGTAGGTAAAGGAGCTGAAGAAGTAGTGAGATGATCCATCAGAGGTGGGATACCTGAACTCAGCACATGGGCGTGTTGAAAGATTTGGCTGTCAATGTTCGTAGTAGTGGTTTTGAGATATTCAACTCTAATTTTCAGGCGCGCAGGAATATTTTCTGACGTAAGATTTCCTCTTGCCTTCTCAGTTTCAAGGTATTACATTTTCATGGAGCCGATGGACATAAACAGAAAAAGCAGAGTTCTCGTCCTTGGTAGTTTGAGACTCTGCCTTCTGTGAGTGGAGGGCTTCACCTTTGCTGAAAGAGAATCGTGACCAGCCAGTCATGTAAAACTCAATCAGCCATAAGCCCGTGCCTGCCAAGTACGGACACTGTGAGGTGGAGCCTTCTGCTTTTTGTTACGTTGCGTTACGCAATCGTAACTTAGTCAAGGGTGGTTAAAATGTCAAGAAGAATGTCTTACAATATTAGTACTTGAATCTATTAACAGATCAATACAGTTCACAATTCCTCCGCCTTCTTCCATTCAATTTCCTCTAACTCTCCTCTGCTGGAGCAGAGCCAATGAACATCCCACGCCAAGACGATGAGGATAGGCCGCTACCCCCTCGCCGGCAGCACTTCACTCTTGCGAAGAATAGCTGCACACAGCAACGCGATGATGAGTCCAACGGGAAAGAGCTCCATGAACGTCATCGCCGCCCGGAGGAACGGGTTCTTGTACATCTCTTTCCAGTAATCCATTTCGGCAACCTCCTTTGCCAATTGCTCGCCTGTTACTCCCTCAGCCTTCAGCTTTTCAATATGCGATGCGGTGTAACGTTCCATGAAATCATCGTTTGAAACAGCAAGATACGCCTCCCATCCGGCAACATACACAGCAGATGCAACCAGCGTAATCAATAGACCGACGATGAACGCCGTCTTGAACTTGATAACGCCGCCGAGCGTGTTGTCCCGGTACGACTTGACGCCAAAGAACATTGCTGAGAGACCAACAACCATGACGAGATAGCCAATCCACACGTCATGAGCACCCCACACTGCTATCGTGCCACAGATTGTGGCAATAGTGATTGCCCCTGAGAGAATCCCGTAAACAAGAACGGCCTTGCGCATATGAACTCCTATGGTGTTGGTAACAGTTTGAATTCAGACCCAATGTAACAACAGGATGAGCCGGGGGCATCACTCCAAAGTATGATTCACGCCGGATTCATACCAAAGAGCTTCCACTTTTTGGAATGAGGTGAAGCGAGCGGGCCTTTTCAACGGCCTGTGTCCGACGGTTGACGTCGAGCTTGGAAAGGATGTGCGAAACGTGGCTCTTCACCGTGTGAAGGGAAAGGAACAATTGGCCTGCAATCTCCTCGTTCGAGTGTCCTGCCGACATCAGCGTGAGGACTTCGATTTCCCGACTGGTAATCCCCAAGTGGTCGCGTGCGCTCTCATTCATGACAAACTGCTCCACCGGCTCCCGTTTCTTCCGCACCAGCTTCGATCCCATCCACACTCCCAGGGCAGTGAACAAGAGTGCCACCATGCCCACATAGAACTCCACGGACAAATCCCGCACCAGGAACTTGAACTTGATGAGCGCAAGCAGGTATGTCAGTCCCGCAAGGAATAGACCATAGATAGCGACAGTTTTTACGAGAGCGATTTTCAAGGGTACTCAGACATAGAGCGGCGTGAGTCTTGCACGAATGAGCTCGTCGGCCTTCTTCCAGTCAATCTCTTCAGGACCCGTGATGGATGAGCCGAGTTCATCAAGGATCTTATCCTGTATCTTCCCGCGTAACAGTGCAACGGAATACGGAACGCGGTGAAATGTCACCATCGAATACTTCGGAATGAATACGTCGGGGAAGCGCTGCTGCAACGCGGCTTCCATTTTCTTTTTGAGTTGAAACTTCGTCTGCGCCACCAGGTCACGCATCTCCACAAAATTCTCAACCGCAAGATCGGCAATCGCATCGGCATTCACTTTCCTCAACCGTTCAAATTCACGAAACACCGTCTCCCAACCGGCCTCCGTTCTCCCGCCTCCGGTGTCCAGTCTCCCGTCTCCCGTCTCCTTCTTCCCAAGTATTTCATCGAGTGTTGTGCAATCCTCAAACGCGCAGTTCATCCCCTGCCCAAAGAACGGAACAATAGCGTGTGCTGCATCTCCAAGCAATGCAACCTTATCTTTCACATGCCACGGCGAACACTTGACTGTAACCATCGAACCGGTGGGGTTGGAGAAATAATCCTGCAGCACGCCCGGCATCAACGCAACGGCATCAGGGAATTGCTGCTTGAAAAACTGGAGCACCTTGGCTTCAGAGTCCAGGCTCTCAAAGCTGACCGGCCCTTCGAACGGGAAGAACAACGTACAGGTGAAGCTGCCGTCGATGTTCGGAAGTGCGATAAGCATATATGTTCCCCGCGGCCAGATGTGCAGGGCGTTCTTCTCAAGGAGGAATGTGCCGCCCGGTCCGGCGGGAATGACAAGCTCCTTGTAGCCGTAGTCGAGATACGTTTGAGAGAAATTGAATCTGCCTGTCCGTTGCATCTCGATGCGAATCGCCGAGGCAGATCCATCCGTTCCTATGACTGTATGCGTGTGCAACGAGGTATTGGCGCCTGTTGCCTCGTCGAACACTCGTAACTCTCCGGTCTCGAGGTTCATGCCGGTACACTTCTGATTGAAATGCAGCTTGACGTTCGGGTGTTTCTCGGCTTCATCCATCAACGCCATGTTCAACTGACTCCGTGAGGTTGCGTAGATGACCTCGCTGTCATCCTTGCCGTAACGCTGCAGCGCCACCTCCCCCACCACCGGATGAATCATCCTCCCTTTCATCGGGATGGCAATCTTCATCACGCGATCATACACACCGACATCCCTGAGAGCGTGAATGCCTCGCGTTGACAATGCAAGATTGATGGAGCGTCCACCGCCGATATCGACCTTGCGCATATCGGGACGCCGCTCGTAGACGTCAACTGCGTAGCCTCGCTTCGCGAGATAAATGGAGAGGAGAGATCCTGCAAGACCAGCACCGACAAGAGCAATGGGTTGGGGACGGGAGACCGGAGACTGGGGACCGGACATGGCTAGAACTTCTCCGATCTGGTTTTGATAAGTTTGTACAGCATGGCTGAAATTTTTCTTGTCTTCTCCAGCAACATCGTGGCTGCATCTACAGAAATGGTCCCGATTTCTTTGGCAAGATACAGTTGTGTCCGAAGCTCAGAGCATGAGCCTTTCGCAATGTACAGGTGCTGAATAAACTCCTTGTTCGTTCGCCGATTAAAACCTTCGGCAATGTTCGAAGCAATGGAAACCGACGCTCTCTGCATTTGATCCCTTAGACTGAAGTCTCGACAATCTTTTAGTTCATGATAGAGTTGTTTTGAAAGTTGTAACGCCTCCTGCCACACCTCCAAGTCTTCAAACTTTGTCACAGTCATAGTCCGACCCGTTTCCGTTTTCCGGTCTTCGGTTTACTTCTGCTTCCCGTCTCCGTTTTCCAGTCTCCTGTCTCCGCTATTTAAAGCTTCCACCTTTCGCTGTCCACCACGGACGAATCTCGACCGCAAGCCTCCCTGCCTTCACCGCCGGATCACTGGCGCACAGTTCCTTCACTTCGGCTTCGTCTTTGCAATCCATGATGAAGATCCCTCTCGGATCGCCATCATCACCGAACGGACCGGCGACGAGAATCTTTCCGATGTCTGCCAGCCTGCCGATGTTCTCAAGGTGCTTCTTCTGAATCTCAGCGGCAGTTGTGGAGTCATGGCTTCTGTTCGGACCCTTCTTCAGGAACACCATCCAGTACTGTTTCATCTCGTATTGCTTCTCCGAAGGCTTCACCGCTTCGCCATCCTGAGCGAAAGATACTTGATGGATGAAGAGAGAGAACAATAAGAATACCGTCAGGTTGAAAACACCTTTCATTGCAGTATCTCCTTAAGAATAGTAACAAACGAATGCACATCCACGAAACTGTTGTACAGTGGAACCGGGGCAACGCGAATAACATCAGGCTCGCGCCAATCGCATATGACACCCCGCTCGGTCAGCGCTTTGTGGATGCTTTTTCCCCGCCCGGTAACGACAAGAGAAAGCTGGCATCCACGTTGGTTTGCATCCCGCGGAGTAATGCAGCGAACGCGACCGCTCAAGTTCTGATCAATGAGGTATTCAAGATAGCCTGTGAGCTTAAGGCTCTTCTCGCGCACCCGTTCCATCCCTACCTCATCGAAGATCTCCATCGACGCTCTCACGGCAGTCATGGAGAGAATCGGAGGATTGCTGAGTTGCCAGCCTTCTGCGCCGGGGATTGCATTGAAGTCAGGACCCATGAGGAAGCGAGTGCTCTTGTCCTGTCCCCACCAGCCTGCGAAACGTGGCAGCGAAAAATTGTTTCCATGTCGTTCGTGAACGAAGCATCCCGCAAGGCTTCCCGGTCCTGAGTTGAGATACTTGTACGAGCACCAGACTGCAAAGTCGACATCCCAATCGTGCAGCTTGAGGGGAATATTGCCTGCCGCATGCGCAAGATCGAATCCGACAATGCACGCCTTCGCGTGTCCAGCGCGGGTAATGCGCTCCATGTCAAATACCTGTCCGGTGTAATAATTTACACCACCGAGCATGATGAGGGCAATGGAGTCCCCTTCCCTTTTAATGAACTCTTCGATGTCTTCCGTGCGAAGCGTGGTCTCATCTTTGCGAGGCGACAGTTCAACAAGAGATGTGGCGGGATCAAAGCCGTGAAATGCAATCTGGGACTTGACTGCGTATTGATCTGACGGAAATGCACTCGACTCAATGACGATTTTGTGGCGCTGTGGAGTGGGCCGATAGAACGACACCATCATAAGGTGAAGATTCACACTGAGCGTATTCATCACCACCACTTCTGATGGCTTTGCGCCGACGAGTCTGGCCGTTTGGTTTGTGAGCAATTCATGGTACGGCATCCAGGGGTTCTTCGCATGGAAGTGCCCTTCGACGCCAAGCTCTGCCCAGTCCTTTAGTTCCTGTTCGACAAATTCACGAACGGATTTGGGTTGGAGGCCAAGCGAGTTGCCGCACAAATAAATGTACTCCTGACCATCTTTTGTTTTGGGGATGAAGAAGCGGTCGCGATAGCTTTTGAGGGCATCAGAAGAATCGGTTTGCACTGCAAATTCAATTGTATTTCCGTATATGTTGGTCATTAGTCAGTAGTCACTTGCAAATCAAGAATGGGTACCGATGGACTTTATATACGCGTTGAGGTTCAGATGGAGCGTATCCACTATTGCAATCAGTTCTTTATGCTGAACGTCCGATAACAGTGTTCGCTGCTGTGCCTTCTCAAGCCAGCATTTTGTTTCCAAGAGAGAACCACGACTGTAATAGCTGAACAGTTTGTTCTCCTTGAAATGGTACCGCCCGTATCCTTCCGCGATATTCGCAGCAACGGAATCCGTAGATCGAATCAACTGCTTGCCGATTGTATCCTTCGCCAAAATACTCCACCCATCGACAACTGTCCAAACCTGCTCACCCAACTTCATTGCAAGCTGATAAACCTCCAAATCTTCCAGCCTCAGCATCATTCATCCCCAACGACTAATGACCCTTGACCAATGACTGCCTTATTCATCAAACTCAAAATCTTCAAACGCCGGAATATTGCTGAACGCAATGCGGGTTGGCGCCGAAGCCTGTACCGCATGGATACCGCCGAAGTGGAGCAAGTTGCCTCCGTGTTTCATGTTTAGCTTGTCCATTGCGTGGGCGAGGCGCGTGCGTTTTGCTTCTTCAGGAAAGAGTGAGAAGTTATGCGCCGAGTTGTGTACGAGATCGAACAACGTTACACCAACCGCCAGGGGCTTGCTGTTTGGAGCAGCCTTCCAGATTTTCTGCAACGCTTCAAGTAACGTCAACGTATCCTGGCATTCCACAAATGAAATATGATCATCCCACGACGTTCTGTTCATGTATCGTATGTTCACTCTCAGGTGTGACGCCCAATAGTCCATGCGACGCAAGCGTGCGGCTGCTTTATGCAACAGCTTCTGCGCAATTGCGAACGCTTCCGTCATGGTTCGCATGGCTGGAGGCAACACATGCGAATGCCCGACTGTTCGTCTGTGCGACGTAAGTCCGGTTGGTTCTTCACCGCGCAACCAGTGCCAGTACCGTTCGCCGACGATCCCTTTCCATATCTTCTTCATTTCGGATTTCGGAAGGTCGATCAACTGCTTTGCCGTGGTAATGCCCAGTTGTTCAAGCCGCTTCTCCATGTTCGCACCGATGCCAGGAAAGTCTCTCGGCTTCAGTCTATAGAGAGCACCCGGAATGTCAGAATCCTTGAGCACAACAAGCCCATCCGGCTTCTGCATATCACTTGCCACCTTGGCGAGGAACCTGTTCGGCGCAATGCCGATGGAGCAGCGCAACATCTCGCCAACATCCTTGTAGATCGTTTGCTTGATCTTCGCCGCGAGGGCCACTGCATTTTCAAGAACACGCTGACTTCCGGTGAGTTCGCAGGCCATTTCATCAATGGAAAGAACAGCAGCAACAGGGATGCACGATTCGACGGCGTCAACAATTCTACGATGGCAATCGACGTACGCTTCATGGCGCGCCTGGACGAGGAGAAGTCCGGGACACATTTTCTTCGCATCTCCCACACGCGTCCCCGTCTTCACGCCGAACGCCTTTGCCTCGTAGCTTGCAGCAATACAGAACGTCGTATCTGCCATCAAGGGGACAACCGCCACCGGTTTCCCGCGCAACTCGGGGCGATGTTGTTGCTCCACGGAAGCGAAGTAGGAATTCAAATCGACTAAGAGCCAACGAAGCATAAAGAAGTCTTTCTAGTCGATAGTCTGTCTAGTCAATTGGACTCTCGACTAATAACTATTGACTAAACAGACTGTATTTCCCCAGCCACTCCATTGCCGTCCCGCTTAACAGGCGCTGCTTTGTATTTTCGCTGAGACCATTCATAGATGCGATCAGCCTTCCCGGTTCGGCTTCGCCAAGAGGGAAAGGATAATCGGAACCAAGAGCAATGCTACGTTCGCCGACGAGGTCAATGAGATACGTGAGCATCAACGGATCATGCACGAGAGAATCGAGATAGAATTTGCTGAGATAGGAGCGGGGATTGACCTTGTTTTGAGCGGCGCAGAGATCAGGGCGGACGTTGAACCCGTGCTCGATGCGTCCGATGGTTGCGGGAAACGCTCCACCGCCATGTGCAAACGCAACGCGTAGCGTCGGCAGACGTTCGAACACTCCGCCGAAAATCATCGAGCAGATTGCCAGCGACACTTCCGCCGGCATACCGACGAGCCACGGAAGCCAGTACTTCGGCATGCGTTCCTTCCCCATCATATCCCATGGGTGGACGAAGACTGCGGCACCGAGTTCCTCCGCCGCTTGAAACACCGGGAACAAATGCTCGTCATCAAGGTTCCAATCATTTACGTGTGAGCCGATTTCGATCCCTGCAAAACCAAGTTGCTTCATGCAGCGTTCGAGTTCCTTAATTGCGAGATCGGGAGATTGTAATGGAATTGTACCCAGTCCAACGAAGCGTTTGGGATACTGCCGCACGACATCTGCGATATGGTCATTCAACAGCTTCGAAAGGTCGAGTCCATCGGCGGGTTTTGCCCAATAGCTGAACATGACGGGGACAGTCGAGAGCACCTGAACATCAACACCATGCTTGTCGCATTCCTTCGTACGCGTTGATGCATCCCAGAGATTCTCCTGCACCTCGCGGAAAAACTTCCCATCAACCATCATCCTCGCACAGCCAGGCTGATGATGTTCAAGGTTTACAAAGCCCCCATAGCCGTACTTCGCTTTGAAGTCAGGCAATTCCTTTGGGAGGATGTGTGTGTGGATGTCGATCATTAAAGACTATTCCGCATTGAGAAAACAGGAAAACGGACTACACCGGCTTCCGCGGTCGTTCCATCTTCGTCCCGCATTTTTTACAGGTGCAATGATCCACGTTGCTGTAAAACCGGTCAAAGATCGGCGGCAGTTGTGTTACAAGGTTCGACACTTGCAGGAACTCTTCGTAGAGCTTGCTGCCGCACTTTTCGCAGAACCACAAGAAACCATCCGTCTCGCCGGGTGTGCGTTGTCGTTCAATCACCAACCCAACAGTGTTCGCAGGTCGCTGTGGCGAGTGCGGGGTCTTGGGTGGCAACAGGAATATCTCTCCCTCACGAATCCGGATGTCCTTCGGCTTTCCATCTTCCACGATCTTGACGGTGATATCTCCTTCGACCTGGTAGAAGAACTCCTCGCCTTCGTCGTAATGATAGTCCTTGCGGGCGTTCGGTCCACCAACAACCATCACGATGAAGTCGGAATCCTCATACACCATCTTGTTGCCAACGGGGGGTTTTAATAGATGACGGTGTTCGTCTATCCACTTCTTAAAATTAATCGGGGGGATCAACGCCATAAGAGCCTCCTTGTTAGTCTGTTAGTCATATGGTCAATAGTCGTTTAGTCAAGAGTCTGTTAGTCGCGTAAGGCAATCAGGATTTCGTTTATTTAGGACGCAGATAGGTGATCAATCCTGAAAGCATCTTTGATATCTCCGTACATTGGTTGTAGAGTTGGTCAAACGAATCCTTGTCTACGTACTTCTGATCAAGAGCAATGTACAGTGCTGATTGGACTTCGGCGACCGACCCTTGAGAGATGTGCAGAAACTGCCCGAATTGCTTATCGCCACGACGAGCAAAGCCCTCTGCGATGTTCAGCATGACAGAAACAGATGCTCTGCGAATTTGGTCTTTCAATCCAAAGTCCTTGTTGAACTTCCCGTTCGAACTTGCCGTGTATATCTCTCCAACCAACTGTCTCGCCTTCTGCCAGGCAATAATATCCTCAAACCGTTCAAACTTCGCCATGAACATACCACGACTAATAGACTATCGACTATCGACTAGTATCGCTATGACTTTTAGTTCTATCGCAATCGGCGTTGGCAGCGCGTTCACTTCAATGGTTGTACGGCAGGGCTGGTTCTCTTTGAAGTATTCGGCATAGATCCGGTTGAATATCGGGAAGTCCTTTTTCATGTTAGTGAGAAATACGGTGACGTCCACGATCTTATTCCAGCTTGAGCCCGCATCTTCGAGGATTGTCTTTACGTTCTTGAACACAGAATGGCATTGTGCTTCGATGTCGTATGACGTGATGTTGCCATTGGCATCAAGCTCGACGCCGGGAATTGTCTTTGTCCCGCGTTCACGCGGCCCGACACCCGAAAGGAACAGCAGATTCCCCACCTTGCGCGCATGCGGATACAAACCCACCGGCTCCGGCGCTTTCGAAGACATTATTTTCTCTGATCCACTCATGACTGTAGACTATCGACTAATAGACTCATATTTTAACACACACATTCTTCGGCTCGGTAAAAAATCTTAACGCCTCCATCCCGCCTTCTCTTCCCAATCCCGAGTTCTTCATCCCGCCAAAGGGAGTTCTCAGGTCGCGCAACAGCCAGCAATTGACCCATACGATGCCTGTTTGAATCCTTGCCGCAACACGATGCGCCCGCGAGAGATTGCTTGTCCAAATGCTTGAAGCGAGACCATACTGGGTACTGTTGGTATACGTCAGGACTTCTTCCTCCGTATCGAACGGCATAAGCGTTACCACAGGACCAAAGATCTCTTCCTGGTTTGTTCTGCAATCGTGCGGCAGCCCTTCAATCACAGTCGGTTCGATGAACCAGCCGTTCTTGCAGCGCCCGGCAACTGTTGCTGTATTTCCACCACACAGAATCGTCCCTCCCTCTTCCCTGGCAAGAGTAATGTATGAAAGCACTTTGTCAAAGTGTTGCTTTGAGTTAATCGCACCGACGTATGTGTCGGGAAGAAGGGGATCACCAATGGGAAGGCTTTTGACTCGTTGCACAAAATCGCTCTTGAACTTCTCGTACAATGACCGTTCGATAAGAATGCGTGAACCACAGAGACAAATCTCTCCCTGATTCGAGAACGATGAGCGGATCGTTGTCTCCAGCATCTGTTCATAATCGCAATCGGCGAAGATCACCGTTGGATTCTTCCCACCCATTTCAAGTGAAAGCTTCTTGAACATCGGCGCTGATGTTTTGGCAATCTCACCGCCGGTCTTTGTGCCACCAGTGAATGTAATGACAGGGATACGCGGATGTGCCGAGATCGCCGCCCCAACCTTGTTTCCAAAGCCGTGAACAATGTTCAGCACACCCGGAGGAAGTCCGGCCTCAATGCAGAGCTTCGACAACATGAACGCCGTCATCGGTGTCAACTCGGAAGGTTTGCCAACCACGCAATTGCCGGTTGCCAGAGCGGGAGCAATCTTCCACGAAAAAAGATAGAGCGGAAGATTCCATGGCGAAATGCACCCGACAACACCAATGGGATTCCGGAGCGTATAGTTGATGGCGGTGTCTCCCATCGGATGGGCTTCACTGGAAAACTGCGTCATCGCACTTGCAAAAAACCGGAAGTTGCTGACTGCGCGGGGAATGTCGAGATTGCGCGCCTGTGAAACCGGCTTACCGTTATCAATGGACTCAGCCCGCACAAACCTGTCGAGATCACGCTCAATAAAATCAGCAATGCGGAACAAGAATCGCGAACGTTGCTCGACAGGCATTGTTGACCATGCGGGAAATGCCTTCTCCGCAGCAACAACGGCTCCATCGATATCCCTTGAATCAGAATCAGGAAGAAGCGAATACAACGCTCCAATCGATGGATCGTAGTTATCGATGTACTGTCCCGACATTGACGGAACGAGTTCGCCGTTGATATAGTTGGAAATATTATCCACGAATCACACGAATAGTCACAAACTTGAAGTCCTTCCGCCATCCACGGGAATGCTCACACCGTT
The DNA here is from genome assembly GCA_031402435.1 of Bacteroidota bacterium. GTDB lineage: Bacteria > Bacteroidota > Ignavibacteria > UBA10030 > UBA6906 > UBA11986. The sequence goes on from JANNSJ010000004.1 coordinate 37,155, forward strand.
AACGTACGATGCAGCAGGTGAACAAAGAAATGCAATCACCGCCGCGAGTTCATGCGGTTCGGCACAGCGTCCTGCTGGAATCTCAGCGATCATTTCTTTTGTAATCTCTTCCACGGTCTTGCCGGTGCGTTCCGCTTTTGTGCGAATGACGTAATCGAGCCTCCCGGTCTTTGTCATGCCGGGGAGAATGTTATTTACTGTAATCCCGAAGGACGCAACTTCACCCGCGAGCGTCTTTGACCACGAGGCAACGGCGCCACGGACAGTGTTGGAGACGCCAAGCCCGGCAATGGGCTGCTTCACCGAAGTGGAAATGATGTTCACGATACGTCCGTACTGCGCCGACTTCATTCCTGGAATAACAACCTGAGCAAGCACATGATTGCATAAGAGATGCTGTGAGAATGTATTCACAAACTCATGAAGTTCAGCATCAACAATCGGCCCGCCCTTGGGGCCGCCGGTATTGTTAATGAGAATATGCACCGGACCGGATTGCGCGACATACTTCCCGACTTTCTCTTTCACTGCTTCCGGCAGGTTAAAATCGACAGCGAGCATCGAATGTTGTTGACCCGCTGATGTGGCAAGCTCTCCCTTCGTTTTCTGAAGCGCCTCTTCGTTGCGGGCAACGAGCGTTACCGATGCGCCGAGCGATGCAAGTTCAATCGCCGCGGCTTTCCCTATACCCTGCGTGCTGCCACAAACAATTGCCCGCTTGCCGGTGAGGTTGATATCCATGTGCGGCTAACTTTTTCGTGAGTAATGGAAGTCGAGATTTTTTCGTACGTCGTCAGGAAGATGCGGAAGCCGTGACCGGGGAATGAGGAACGTCGAGAGGTTGAACAGGTCGGTGAAGACTTTGTATTTGTCGGTGGTGGCCTTGAGATAGTTGTAGCCGGTGGAGCCGCCAGTGCCGATCTTATTGCCGATCATTCTGTGCGCCATGAGCGCGTGGCGGGAGCGCCATGTCGTCCACTGTTCATCCATATCCATCAACACCGTAAGAAGACGGAACGGAAGATGAAGAATCGGCTCATCACGATACAGTTCGATCAACAACGCCGCCTGAATCGCTTTGTGCGAGAGCCGGCGCTTTCCCTTCTCAACCAATTCATTATGCTTCCCAGCATTGAGCAACGCATCGAAGTTCTCGCCGTTCTTCTCCACTTCATTCAACTGTTGCCTCTTCTCTTCTTCGCTGGAGACGGTATTGCTCATGATTGCATCGCGATCGGATTGCAGCATGTCATCCACCGCGCGACGGTAGTGTTCCCAGAAGCTAAAACCACGGAACTCGAGAAACGGCGTCCGCTCAAGCCAATGCTCGACTCCGCTGAACAAGGATGGCGCTTGTTCCGATTGCTTGATAGTACCCTGGTGTTCATCCTTCAGATGTGCATAGTACACTTCCTTGTTGTAGAGCAACCGTTGTTCAGGTTGCAAGCCGAGCTTGTTTTCAAGAAGTCTGAATTGATAACTCTGAAATCCTGATGCTGGATAGAGCAGGTCACGAAACTCAAGGAAGTCCAACGCTGTCATCGTTTCGAGTACGTTCATCTGATCAATCAGCAGCTTCTGGATCTCGGTGATACGATGGAGCCTTGCAACAGCAATGCCGATCTGTTTTTCATCAACATATTCCTGCCCGAACACTCCAATGACTGAGTCCAGTTCATGCAAAATTTGCTTGAACCAGAGTTCATACACCTGGTGCACTATAATAAAGAGCATCTCATCGTGGGCGGGGTGCTCCAACCCGGCGCTTTGGGGAGACTGACTGGAGAGAAGCTTGTTGAGCTGAAGATAGTCAGCGTAATAGAGAGGAGACCTTTGTCCGGGCATGATATTCGATGTGCTCGTGGGAATTCAGATGAGTGAGATTGGGTATAGATTAACCAAATCTCATTGAGAAATCAAGGCTGACCGTGTCAATCGCCAGCCAGACTGAGCAGGTGTTGCTCCACGGACTTGGCAAGTGCATCAAGGTTGTACCCACCTTCAAGCACAGAGACTACCGGGGCAATGTGTTTCACCAGATCGGTCATCATCGCAAATGAATGTTCGGTCAGTTCCATTCCACCGAGAGGATCATCTCTGTGAGCATCAAAGCCAGCAGAAATGATCAGAAGGCCGGGATTGTAACTTGTAAGCGCAGGGGCGATTTCATCTTTGAAGATTGCGAGATACTGTGCTTCGTCCGTTCCTCCGGGAAGCGGAAAATTCAAGGTGTAACCTTCTCCTTTACCGACGCCGCGTTCGCCCTTTGCTCCTGTTCCCGGATAGAATGGATATTGATGAAGACTGATGTAGAGGACTGTCAGGTCGTTTTCAAAAATATGTTGAGTCCCGTTGCCATGATGAACATCCCAATCAAGGATCGCCACGCGATCAATGCCGTGTTTCTGTTGCGCGTAGCGGGCTCCAACTGCAACATTGTTGAAGAGACAGAATCCCATCGGGTGGTCGCGTTCGGCATGATGTCCCGGTGGACGAACGGCGCAAAACGCAGCTCCCGCCTGATTGCCAATCACGATATCAATCGCTTTCAACACAGACCCCGCGGCAAGCATTGCAACATCAAATGATTTGTGAACGACGTGCGTGTCTCCCTCATCCAACAGCCCGCCATCAGATTCACACACTCTCTTGATGAGTTCGAGATGTTGTGGAGTGTGGACAGCAAGAATGTGTTCATCTGTAGCAGCAACAGGAGCCTGATGATCCAATGAATCCCAGAGACCGCGAGACTTCAGATGCTTTACAATACTGCGCAGCCTGTCCGGTCTCTCCGGATGGCCAACGGGTGGCGTGTGCAGCAGGAACGCATCATCATATATAAAACTGATCTTGACGCTCACTTCACCACCACAACGTGAATAACAATGCAATCACGAGGTTGATGCCGTGCGAAGTAAGACAGAGACCGCACAACACCTTCACTTTGAAGAAGAGTGAATACGCCAGGTACGCTCCGAATACCACAGGCACCCACGATGCAACTCGCATGAATGGGACAATTACAGGAGAGCCGATCCCGGCGTCGACGAGAATCAGAAACAGGTAATAGCCTGCACCCAGCAATGAATTCGGTACGCCCAACACCCTCGCGTCCGGATGGTGGATCACCAACTGACATGTGCCTTCCTCGATCCGGCAGAATGCCGGAATAAACGCAACGTTCGGAGTAATGAACCGGTAATACACAAGAGTGAAGTACATGGAGATATACACACCAACCGCAGAGAGGAGTATTAACACAAGATGCATTGCCCGGTTCTCCCGTTAACATCTCAAAGATAACAACACATCCCAAAGATTCAACCACATCCAATGATCAACAACCAAAGCCATTTTTTCTTTCATTCCCTTTCTCATCTTTTCTGGCTATATTCACTGGAAGAGTGTCCGTCTCCAAATAGACCCGAGGGTTCATGCGTTTTTCCAGTCCGCTCATCAAGGGAACACTGGTCAAGAAATACCGGCGATTTATTGCCGATGTCAAACTTGAAGACGGAACAATGGTTACTGCTCACTGTCCGACCATGGGGTTGATGCAAGGCATCTCGGAACCCGGGCGCCCGGTCATGCTATCCGACAGCGGCCTTGAAACACGACGCAATAAGCTCACGTGGGAGCTGGTCGACATCGACGGCACCTGGGTTGGCGTAAACTCTTCCCTCCCGCTGAAGGTACTCGTTGAATCCATAGAGGAGAAACGCATTCCATCGCTCAATGGATTTACAGAGGTTCAGGTGGATGCCACATACGGTCATCGCAACAAGATTGACGTGATGCTCCTGGGCATGGAACATAACTGTTTCATCAACACGTTTCATGTCAGTTGGGTTGAGAACGGCATCGCCCTCTTCCCCGATGTCCCGAACCCTCGCAAGACTAAATCCATTCAACAACTCACCGCGATTGCGCCTCAAGGACACCGCGCTGTTGCTTTTTTTCTTGTGCAACGTAACGACTGCACTCTGTTCAAACCCGCAGAAGACGTGGACAAGATGTTTTTAAAAACGATGCTTGCAGCACGCGGAGCTGGCGTGGATATTATGGTCTACAAGGCGAACGTTACTCCGGAGGGAATCACTCTCGGTGAATCCCTCCCCTACTCCCTGGAATAAGTGAACGTGGCAGCAGAGTCTTTCCAGAGCGAACTGCAGGAGGTTCTGCACGATATCATCGAAGGGAAGATCGTCAAGCGTTCAAAGCATGAGTTGAAGTGGGATACACGGGACGTCTCGCTTGACTTCATCGACGCGTTGAAGCACGCCGGTTATACACAAACGCTTGTAGCGGATATCGATGTTCAGCCCGGCGAACGCGTGCCGGCCTTCTTCCTTCAGAGCAGCGTCGCGTATTTCGGTTGGGTGTTCTGGGAAAAATTCTCACAGCTCAAACTCCGCAAGTTGTTCGGCTCCGTGGTGCGCAACGCCAAAGGCGATTGGGCTGTACAGGTATCGGAGAAACGACGCTCAGTAATCTACGCCAACCCGTTGCTCAAATCTGAAATGGATATCGAAAACCCATCCGGCTTTTAAGACATGCCAGAACTCCCCGACCTTCTCTACATCAAAACATATCTGAAGAAAGAAGTGGAAGGCAGAACCATTGCCAGCACAATCGTGAAGCAGCCGATCGTCATTCGCGTTGCCCTCGACCAGCCGTTTGAGCAAGCCGTAACCAATAAGTCCATTGATAGTATTGACATCCGCGGACCGTTCATCCGGTTCGAGCTTTCCGAATCCGTTGACATTATCATCAACCTGATGCTTGCCGGAAGACTGCAGCATCAACGAATGGGCGAGAAAATCGAGGGCTTCTTGTGTTGTTCGCTGACTCTGGATGACAGTTCAACACTGAATCTCTGCGATCAGGATAAGATGGCGAAGTTGTACATCGTCCGGCGTGGAGAGTATACAGCCATTCCAAAATACAGGGAACAAGGGATCGACATTCTCTCCCCCGAGTTCACGTTTGAGATATTCAAAGAGCTTGCCCGCCGAAACTCCCGCAAACAAGTTCGGGTGTTCATTAACGACCATACAACTCTAAGTTCCATAGGCAACGCCTACGCAGACGAAATTCTATTTGACGCACACATTCACCCGAAGACGTTTGTCTCGAAACTTCAGGAGGAAAACCTCTCGCGTCTCTATTCATCCATTCGTTCAGTCATGGATTGGGGGGTAAGAAAGGTTGAAGAGGCTGCAAAGCCAATCCAAGTGAAGGTTCGCGAGCACATGAAAATTCGTAATAGAAAAGGCGAGCCATGTCCGCGTTGCGGCACTACCATTCGGCGGGAAGGCGTTCGTGGATATGATGTGTTTTTTTGTCCGACGTGCCAACCCGCTTCGCGCAAGCTGTTCATTGATTGGAAGAAGGCAGAATAACTCACTCACTGATTGAAACACAAGAAAGAGACAGGTATATTATTGCAATTGGAGTATTGGGCCATCGGGTCATTGATGATTGAAAAGCCACCGCCGAAAACTATGACTACACAAGCTGAACAATTGCGAAACCGAACAAAGCAATTGGCAATCCATATTGTGAGAATGATCCGGAAGTGAATCGACATAATCACCAAATGAACAAATGACACGATCGTCAATAAAGTAGGAGTTATCATCCGCATGATTCACACAATAAAAGACTTTGAATATCAATGGAGTCAGGAAATCGAAACCACCCAGAAGGCGTTCAAACATCTTACGGACAAATCGTTAACGCATGATTTTGCTCCAAACGTACGCACGCTCGGACGGCTTGCATGGCACATTACAATCACGATTCCGGAAATGATGGAACGAACGGGACTGCACGTTGCCGGCCCAAAACCCGACGATCCGATTCCATCCTCCGCGAAAGCAATCTTCAAATCGTACAACGATTCAGCCATCTCTCTCATCGATCAGATCAAATCCAACTGGACTGACGCAACGCTGGAGATACAGGATGATATGTATGGCCAAAAATGGAAACGCGGTTTCACACTCAACGCACTCATCCATCACCAGATTCACCATCGCGGCGAAATGATTGTACTGATGCGACTCGCCGGACTTGCGGTGCCAGGACTGTACGGTCCAACCAGCGAAGAATGGGCAGCATGGGGCATGGAACCACCGAAAGTATAGCACGAACGTACACACCATTTCAAGGAGACGAATAACAGATGAGCAACAAAGGACCAATCTCGCAGTTCATTGAAAAGCATTACCTCCACTTCAACTCAGCGGCGCTGGTGGATGCGGCAAAAGGGTATGAAACCCACATGAATTCCGGCGGCAAGATGATGGTGACGCTCGCAGGCGCCATGTCCACGGCGGAGCTTGGCATTTCACTGGCAGAAATGATCCGCCGCGACAAGGTGCAGATCATCACCTGTACGGGCGCCAACCTCGAAGAAGACTTAATGAACCTTGTGGCGCATTCGCATTACAAGCGCGTTCCCCATTACCGGCAGCTCTCACCGCAGGAGGAACAGGACTTGCTCGAGCATCACTACAACCGCGTCACGGATACGTGCATCCCGGAGGAAGAAGCATTCCGCCGACTGCAGAAGCATATCTACAAGCTGTGGAAGGATGCAGATACCTCGGGCAAACGATTCTTCCCACACGAGTTCATGTATCAACTTCTGTTGGGCGGAGAATTGAAGCAATACTACGAAATCGATCCGGCCAATAGCTGGATGCTGGCAGCAGCGGAGAAGAACATCCCGATTGTGGTACCGGGCTGGGAAGATTCGACGATGGGAAACATCTTTGCATCGTATTGCATCAAGGGAGAATTGAAACCGTCGGTCACGAAGAGCGGCATCGAGTACATGGTCTGGCTGGCGGACTGGTATCGCAAGAACTCCGGCGGCAAGGGTGTTGGCTTCTTCCAGATCGGCGGCGGGATTGCCGGCGATTTTCCTATCTGCGTTGTGCCGATGATGTACCAGGACCTCGAGTGGCACGACGTTCCCCTGTGGGCGTACTTCTGCCAGATCAGCGACTCGACGACATCCTACGGCTCGTACAGTGGTGCGGTGCCGAACGAGAAGATCACATGGGGAAAACTCGGTGTTGATACGCCACGATTCGTTGTCGAGAGCGATGCGACGATTGTGGCACCTTTGATGTTTGCGTGGATACTTGGGTGGTAGTAGAAGCACGTTTCGATCCATTCTAATCAACCAAAAGGAGGCTCTTCATGTCTCATAACAAATCCGTCGTCATTGCACTGCTAATTGCAGGAGGATGTTTCTCGGACGCGGGCTTTGCTCAAGAACAACCTGTCAAGAAGAAGGACGTCCCCAAAATAGTTCTCGCAACGTTTCAACAGTCATACCCCAAAGCAACAATCAAGGGGTACGCGAAAGAGACCGATGAGGGAACTGTTGTCTACGAGATCGAAAGCATGGAAGGCACCGTCCATCGCGATGTCACGTACACTGCCGATGGGAACGTCGCAAGTGTTGAAGAATCTCTCGCTTACAGTGAGTTGCCTGAGTCTATCCGCGACGCCATGACAAGGGAATACCCGAATGCAAAGGTGTCCATGTGCGAGAAGGTAACCAAGGGCACAGTGACAAAGTTCGAGCTTGTTGTGCAATCAGGCATACAGAAGAGCGAATTGGTGTTCAACGCCGATGGCAGTCTTGAAAAAACAGAAAAGAAGTAATCACACTATAATTCAGCGAGGACTCTCATGGGCCGCTACCTGTTGGCAATTTCTCTGGTGATCGCAGTATCAAGCATATCTCAATCTCAAGAAGCCTCGTCCATTCGCCCAGTGCACACGTACTCTATCGTTGCGCGCGATACCATCACCGGCGAGATGGGCGTGGCAGTACAGTCGCATTGGTTCTCCGTCGGCTCGCTTGTGACGTGGGCTGAAGCAGGCGTCGGTGCGGTTGCAACGCAGTCGTTCGTCGATCCGGCTTACGGGCCGCTGGGTCTCGACCTGATGCGTACAGGAAAGAGCGCTGAACAGGCTCTGGCTTCCCTCCTTGCAGGCGACCCCGGCAAGGATGTCCGACAGGTTGCGATGGTTGATGTAAAGGGAAACGTTGCGGCACACACCGGTGCGAAATGCATTCAGGGCGCCGGACACATTGTGGGAAAAAACTATTCCGTACAAGCCAACCTGATGATGAATGACAAAATCTGGCCGGCGATGTCCAAGGCGTACGAGTCTGCAAAAGGCGATCTTGCCGAACGTATGCTTGCGGCACTTGATGCAGCACAGTCCGTTGGCGGGGACATCAGAGGAAAACAATCTGCTGCAATTTTGATTGTAAAGGCGAAATCCACGGGTCGGCCATGGGCTGACCGCTCGATGGAACTGCGCGTCGAAGACCACGAAGATCCACTGAAGGAGTTGCGCCGGCTTGTGAATGTCCACCGCGCATACGACCATATGAACAACGGCGACCTCGCTGTCGAACACAATGATGTGGACGGAGCGCTCCGCGAGTACAGCGCTGCAGAAGCCATGTTCCCGAATAATCTCGAGATGAAATTCTGGCATGCCGTAGCGTTGGTCAACGTCGGTCGCGTACAGGAATCGCTTCCCATCTTCAAGGAGATCTTTGCAAAAGACAAGAACTGGATTGACCTCATTCCCCGGCTCCCTCAATCGGGCGTATTGAAGGATGATGAAGATGTGGTCAGAAGAATTCTCACGATGGCGCCAAAGAAATAGCCGGAAACCTTTGATTCTCAGGGGTTTTCCTCGTATCTTGATGCAGCCACAATAGCCTCCAAATGATCAAGAACCCCGACGAAGTCCGAAGATTTGAAGAACAATACCTGCGTGAGCAGAACCTCTCCATGGAACAGCGATTCGCGATCCTTGATGGACTCTACACACTGGCCGTGGGGTTCGGCCACTTCAAACAAGAAGATATACTGAACGGCATTGAGAACGATATCTGGCTCGCAAAGGCAATGAATTCTGATGTACGAGTCCCTCCTCGTTAAGCTTGCTGACGCACTGCAGAAGGCTGGCATCCCTTACATGGTAATCGGCGGTCAGGCGGTACTGCGATATGGTGAACCGCGCCTGACGCAGGATATCGATATTACCCTTGGCGTCGACATCGATAGATTTGCTGACATTCTTGCTTTGATACACCAACATGGATTTCATTCAGCAGTAAAGGAACCGGAAGCGTTCGTCAAAAAAACGAATGTCCTCCCTGTAAGCGACGGCGCAACGGGAATCCGTGTTGATCTGCTCTTTTCATTTTCGCAGTACGAGCAGCAGGCAATTCGACGTTCGCAACCGTTGCTTGTGAACGGTAATCATGTGCGCTACGCAAGTGTCGAAGACATTATCATCCACAAAGTTGTTGCAGGAAGGCCTCGAGATCTCGACGACGTCAAAGGTATCATCGCCAGAAACCTGAACTATGATTCGATGTATGTCACGGAATGGCTCACGTCATTTGGCAGCACCCTCTCAACAGACTTCCTTGCAAGACTGAAAAGTATTTTCCCATAACGTTTCATCTCCAACTACTTTGTCAACACCTTTCTCCGGCATATTGGATATTGATCCGAAGCGTTTCGGGTTTGTCAGGCCTCGCTCCGCACCGGAGAAGCAGACCAATAGCGATCCGTACGTTCCGCCGGCACTCATCTCAAAGAACAACCTCCGCCCTGGCGTCCTTCTCGAAGGCACTGTCTCACCAAAGAACGGCCGCAGTCCCGAAGTGGAATCCATCGTCAGCGTCAATGGACTTGCCGTTGAAGACTGGAAACTCGTAAAGGACTTCTCCCAACACGAGGTCATCTCACCATTCGAGCACATACGTCTTGAGGCAAAACCCAAGGACGTAACGGATCGGATCGGCCACACACCGATGAGAGTCGTTGACCTCTTCTGTCCCGTTGGCAAGGGACAACGCGCACTGATCGTATCGCCCCCAAAGGCTGGCAAGACAATGCTGATGCAACAGCTTGCACGCGCCATCAGCTACAACAATCCCGAAATTGACCTGCTTGTATTGTTGATCGATGAACGGCCTGAAGAAGTCACGGACATGCGCCGGACAATCAAGGGAGAAGTTTTTGCAAGCTCCAGCGATAGCGAACGCGGCGACCATGTGCGTCTCGCGCAGCTCGTACTTGAATACGCCAAGCGAAAGGTGGAATCTGGGCGGGACGTCGTCATCCTGCTCGACTCACTGACGCGCCTCGGACGTGCGTTCAACATCCATCAGAAAAGCAGCGGACGGACAATGTCCGGCGGCGTTGATGCCCGCGCACTGGAGATTCCGAAGCGTATCTTCGGCGCGGCGCGCAAGTGTGAAGGCGGAGCCTCGCTTACCATCATCGCGACAGCACTCATTGATACGGGCTCACGGATGGATGAACTGATCTTCCAGGAATTCAAAGGTACCGGCAACATGGAGCTTGTGCTCGACCGCGACCTTGCCAACGAACGCATCTTCCCCGCTCTCAATATTTCCCTTTCGGGGACACGACGGGAGGAACTCCTCTTCGGGCCGGCGGTTGCGCAACACCAGGCACTCAGACGCTCCCTCACACGAATGTCGCCGCGGGATGCCATGCTCGCCACCCATAAACTCATCGAACAATTCCCGACCAACAAACAGCTCCTGGCAAAATTCTAAGAGGCTCACGTCATGAAACTTCTCTCCCCCCTCATTCTCGCCGTAACAATCCTTCTCTCTTCCTGCACACCAAAGAAATCCCACGAACCTGAAAGGGTGGACAGCCTTCGCACGCAGGCTGAAGAACTCATCAAAACACAATCACTGATGGGCTGGAATAGCTGGGCGTTCGGCACGGAGTCCAACCAGGATTCCCTGTACAAGGCAAACGCCAACCTCTTCACACTTGAAAACATCAAGCTCGTGCAACGGGTGGAGCAAGCAGAAACCATCGCCGTTCAGAAGAAGCGACTCTTCTATTTCAGGCGCTACCTTGCAACCGAGTATCTCTCAAAAGAGAATGCATCTCTCGCTGATAAGGTGAGCAACCTTGAAGCAACTGCAACCGTGATGTTCGAAGGGAAATCCATTCCCTATCGGCAGGTGAGCAGTATGATCTCCAACGAGAAGAACCAGAAACGCCGCGGCGGTTTGTATGTTGCCGTCGATCCCGTGCTTGATTCGCTGAACTTGATTCACCGGCAAATTGAAGGGAATAACCTGCGTCTCGCCAAAGAACTCGGCTTTCCTTCATACAACCAGATGGCAGAAGACTTCAAGGGGTTTTCTCTCTCCAACTTCAAGGTAACCGCTGAGCGCGTGCTGGCCGAAACCGAGAGCACGTATACGATATTGCTCGATGAGATGATCAAGAAACAACTCAAGCTTACACGGAACAATCTCTACAGATATGACACTGGTCCATTGCTCAGGAACGAAAGGTTTGATCCGTATTTCAAAGGCGCCACCATGCTGGATGTCGCGAAGGAAACTTATCAGGGACTGGGGATTGATCTCACCGCACAGAAAAACCTGAGAGTCGATTCGGAGAACAGGCCGGCCAAAAACCCGCGTGCTGTATGTTATCCCGTTGACGTACCCAATGATGTACGGCTCAGCATCAAGCCCATCGGCGGGTTCGATGATTACTCGGCGCTCTTCCATGAAATGGGACATGGCCAGCATTACGCCAACACAAAAGAAAACGCATTCGAGTTCAAGTACATCGGCGAGGCAACGGTGACCGAGAACTTTGCGTTCCTCTCCGAGTACATTCTCTCGAACCAGGCATGGCTGAGAATGCACACGAAAATGGCAACGCCAATCCTGAAGGATTTCCTGCGCTTCCAGGCATTCTACAGGATGTACTACATACGACGCTACTGCGCGAAGTTCCTGTACGAGTTGCAGCTTCACGCTGCCATTGCACACGCCGACACCCTGTATGCCTCGTTGCTTGCCAACGCGATTGGCACCCAACAACTTCCCTCGGATAGAAAGCGCTACCTCACCGATGTGGACGCTCTCTTCTACTCCGCGAGTTATCTGCGTGCATGGTTCCTCGAAGCCCAGCTCAATGCAAAACTGACGAAGGACTACGGTGCAAACTGGTTCGCAAGTCCCAGGGCTGGCGAGTTCCTGCTCTCACTCTGGTCCAACGGCGACCGCTACAACGGCGACGAGTTCGTGAAGATGATCGGCTACGATGCCATCAACCCGGACGTATGGATGAAAGAAGTGAATATGATGATACTGTTTTCGACGAAGTAGGGTGGGGCGGTAAATTGCGGTTTAGGCTGCAGCGCGAATACATGAGTGGAGAAACTCAGGTGAGAAGTCGGCGCCGTTCTCCCAAACGATGGTATGCAATTCGGGATGGACGCTGAATTGACGAAAGCGGGTGATGTCTTTCAGCGGTTCGAAGACTGGACCCCAAAGCTCATCCTTGAGATCGACTTCGTCGCCATTGTTAAATCGTAACCAAATAATATGACGTTTAATATAGTGGGCTTCAGTAATTCTCGGTATCATGAATCAAAGTACGGGAATTCTCACACATGCACAACCTTCTGCTATGCGGTGATTTCGTGAGGATGATCGGCTACGACGCGATCAACCCGGACGTGTGGATGAAAGAAGTGAAGATGATGATATTGTCTTCGACGAAGTAGAATGCTCGGTAGTTGTGGACCAGAGGCTTCACAAGGAAAAAATTTGTTTATTGAGATTGTCAAAGTCTTGAAGAACGACTATCTTACATCTCAATGATTGCATTCCACGAAATACGACACAAACGGATAGAGAAGGGACTAAGTCAGTCCAAACTCTCGAAGCTGCTTGGAATCACGCAAGCAACTCTCTCTCAATGGGAGCTCAAAAAGGAGAGCGTCTCAAATGCTATGCTGTCTCAGATCAATGCTGTCCTTGATAGCATCTCTGAAAACGAAATCATCCAGATGAGAAAGAAGCGTTATATCAATCATGGAAATGGGACGATTATCAAACGGGATATTGAACTCGGTCGGCAGATATCATATGGATACTCGGAAGAAAACTACAATTATGTTAAGCTCTTAGCTCAACTAGAACAGCAGAGAAAATCAGGCCACCCACCCAGTGATTCACCAAGAGCAATTTCCCTCTTTTCCGGATGTGGAGGGTTTTCGCTCGGCTTCACATGGGCGGGATTCAATGTGAAAGGCTTCGTTGAGTTGCAACCAGGGTTCCGACGAATATATAGTTCCAATTTCATCGACACAAGCTGTCTTGGACAAGATATATCAATCATCTCTGATGAAGATATTCGGACGTGGTGCGACTCACTTGGCCCCATTGATGTCGTATTCGGAGGACCACCTTGTCAAGGCTTTAGCCTTTCTGGAAAGCGAGATCATTATGACCCTAGAAATCAACTATTTCGACATTTTGCCCGCGTTGTCAGCATTATTCGACCAAAAGCTGTTCTTCTAGAGAATGTTCGCTTGCTGACATCGATGAAATCACCCTCCGGTGGATTCTTCAAAGATGAGATCGTTTCTGAGTTCTCTAAGATCGGCTACGATATGTCGTTTGCAGAATTGAATGCAAAGAACTATGGCGTCCCACAAAACCGCGAGAGAGTTTTTTTCTTAGGATTGCTCAAGACGTTAGAAGCCAAACCAAGCTTTCCAACTCCGACACACTCCTTCTCACCAAAGGTTGATTTATTCTCAGCGACCGTTAGACCGTATAGAACATTCAAAGATGCTACAGTCGATCTTGAAAGAATTGAATCAGGTGAGAAATCGCAAAACGATCGTTGGCATTTTGCCGTAGCACACCCTGAGCATGTCATACTCTGGCTTCAAAATGTTCCTGAAGGTGCCAGTGCACATGAAAACTTAGATTTGCGAATGAGGCCCCCTTCTGGTTATAACACTACTTACAAGCGGCTTAAGTGGGATGAGCCAGCGTCAACTGTATCTACAACTTTCGGCATGATTTCCGGCTCCCGAAATGTTCATCCTCAAAGCACAAGGTCGTTAACTATCCGCGAGGCTCTCCGATGCCAAAGCTTCCCCGACACATTCATGCTGGATGGAAGCCTAGGCGAAATCCGTACGTCCATAGGAAATGCAGTGCCGCCTTTGCTAGCAAAATCTCTTGCTGAGCATGTAAAGCAGTTGTTACGTACATCTACGCAGACTTCGGTATCTTGTAAAAGTACCCTGCTTCAAGATTGAATTGTAGCTGTGTCGGATGCTGCTTCTGTCCGCCACGCTGCATTTGAACGATTCCAAACCTAGGGGCTTCGTGGTGTACACCAGGTGGGTCTTTGTGCTGTCCTTTCCTCACAGAATACAGCTTCTTATTGAAGCCGCCATATTTGTGGGATAGTTTGATTAGTTGGTCAATAGAGTAGATCGCAACTTCGCATGAATGAACATTCGCAAACTTCTTTGTCTGATGTGCGACGTAGTCTGGTGGAAACGGGTCGTTGGCATACGCTTGCTGAAGGAGAAGCCGAGTTACCTTATCCTGATAGTCAGATAGAACCTTCTCGAGTTCCTCCCTCCCTACGCGTGGAAGTTCTTCCCAAAACCATCGCCGCGGATCTGTTTTCCTTCCCTTGAGACTTGTCATGTTATCCAAAGGCCGAAAGCCATCGTCTCCGCAAAACATTCTCAAAGCGGTCAGCGCATCGTCGGAGACATCAATGGAGTTTCTTCGTAACAGATCACAAAAAGCCCTTGCGGTCGTGAAGTACAACTGCGCATTCGTTGGTTTGTCATTAGTACATTGTTTTACAGAAACTCCGGCAACAAAGTCCTTGCGTTTAACGACTCCCAAAATGAGAATGTCACTCTTGCTTCTTCCAATCTTTACGCCTTTCAAGTCAATTGTTTTTTCTCCGACTTCTGAAGTAGCGAGAGTTCCCGGCGATACAGAGTTTAACTCATCTATATGGGAAATGTCTATGTCGTGCAATATAAAGTTTATCAGGTGCAAGGCTGGATTTCCTAGAAATAGGTGCCCTTCAGCCAAATCTCTCCGCCGAAACGGCCTTGGAAAATCCCTGATCTCCTTTGCAAGTAGCTCCTCGAATGAGTGCCCTTTTTTTCGTCCAATTGTTCCGGCATTGATCTGTGCAGCGTGTCGAGCGTCTGTCGGTTTCAGGGCCATCCTAAATTCTCTCTGTAAGTTTGCCAATAGAAACGCCCAACGCTTCAGCCAGCCTATAGAGATTGGTGAACGATGGATTCCTTTTACCACGCTCTATCAAGCTTATGTATGTTCTGTCGAATTCGGCAACAGCAGCCAATCCCTCTTGAGATAGGCCCTTCTGTTGCCTTTGATTACGAATCGACTGACCCAAAGACGACAAGAGTCTATTTTTGTTCACGGCAAATCCTTTCCTATGATTGCTATTCATTCTACACATCTGCGGACAATGTGTCTACAGACAGTGCGTCACATGACTTTTAGACCATTTACTGCATCAAGATGGACAGGGTAAGCAAGGAGGTGCGGTCTCGAATCATGTCGTGCGTCAGGTCTAGCGGTAACAAAACGACGGAGGTTGCTTTTGCTAGGCTACTAAGAATTCATCGACTTGCGGGTTGGACAAGGAGGGGGATTGGCCTTCCTGGACGGCCTGACTTTGTTTTTCACAAACAACGAATTGCGGTCTTTGTAGATGGTTGCTTCTGGCATGGTTGTCCATCTTGTCAACGACAGCCAACAACAAGACCCGTCTATTGGAGACGCAGATTCGCAACAAACATGCACCGAGATTTAAGAGTGACTAGAGAATTGAAGACAATTGGGTGGCATGTTGTTCGGATTTGGGAACACGAAGTGAGCGGGCCTAAACGTAAAATAACGCGGAAACTCCAGCGGATTGAGAAGTTACTTGAGTCGTGAGCCACACACAACCTCAAAGAGTAACAAACTGTGGAAGACAATGTACGAGCGAGAAGATGCATTTCAAAACATCACAACTAAAAATCTCCACTCCCTCCAACTTCAACTTCTCGCGCACGGCGTTTAGTCACGGCTGGTACGGGTTGCCGCCGTTTTCGTTTGACAAAGAGTCAATGCAACTCCAGCGCGTGCTGCAACTCAGTAATGGAACGCTCGTCTCCTGCACGCTCACGGGACGGGACCATGTGGTAGACGTCCGCATGGTGAGTAACGGGAAGCTTACGTCTGGCCAGCGGAAGGAAGTCGCTGCCCAACTGCGGACGTGCCTGAGGCTGGATGAGGATTTCAAGGGATTCCATGCCGAGGCAGCGAGGCATCCTGAGTACAAGTGGATCGCGCAGAGCAGGGCCGGAAGAATGCTGCGGTCGCCCACGGCATTTGAAGACGTCGTGAAGATGATCTGCACCACCAACTGCACCTGGGCGCTCACAACTCTGATGGTGACGAACCTCGTCCAGCGGTTTGGCGAACACCTCAACGGATCGCTCCACGCATTCCCCACTCCCGAAGCGATTGCGGGATCATCCGAACGTGTGCTGCGCAAGGAAATCAAGTCCGGCTACCGTTCACCCTATCTCCTTGAGCTTGCAGAGCGGGTCGCATCGAAGGAACTTGATCTCGAAGCGTGGAGGAATTCACCGTTGAGCACCGACGAGTTGTTCGAGGAAATGCGGGGCGTGAAAGGCATCGGCCCGTATGCGGCGGGGAATATCATGCGGCTCATCGGGCGATACGATTATCTTGGACTTGATTCCTGGGTGCGGGCGAAGTATTATGAGTTGCACCGTAACGGCCGCACGGTAAAGGACTCGACCATCGAACGCCACTACGCTCCGTATGGCACGTGGCGTGGTCTTTTCTTCTGGCTGGAAATGACGCGGTACTGGCATGATGATAAATTCCAAGCCGTGCCGAAGAAGAAATCGTAAACGTCGACGCGGGCATTTCACAGACCGAGTTTTTCTTTGGTCTGAGTTCGTCCTAAATGGTTTAATAGTCACACCGAGCGAAGTCGAGGTGTGTGCATCGAATCCAACGACAGCTTTCGACTCCGCTCAAGCTGACTCGGATATATTTTTTCATAACCTCTTTGGCCGCAAAGAAAGTAACTGACAGCATTTTCAGCAGGAACATCGTGACAAGACCCGAAGCCATCACACAAATTGAAAAAGAATTTGCTGCTGCCCGGTACGCGCAGGGCATTGGCAACGACGGCATGGTACGCGTCTGCGCGCGGAGAGCTGCGGGGATCGCCATCGGCTGCTGGCTTGAGGACAACCCGCGTGAAGGCTGGGGCGCGGATGCGCTGGGGCGTCTGAAAAATGTCCGGCTTGATGAATCGATGCCCATGGATGTCCGTGATGCCGCATCAAGACTCACAGCCAAAGTGACGGAACAGTTCACTTCCCAGTTCTCAACCGATCCCATTGATGACAGCAAAATGATCATCAATCATCTCCTTCGCGAGATGTGAGAAGCTGGGTTTGATGGGGTTAAAACCCCTCTGAGGTTTTTGGTTTTTTTATTGTAATCCCCGACCCTGAAGGTCGGGGTTATGAGGCATAGATTCCCGATAAACTCTTTGAACAAACACTGGACCATGCAATGAAATTCAAATTTGTGCTCCTGCTTCTTCCGGTATTGGCATTCAGTCAGCCGCTGCAACTGGATATGGATGTCTTCGCAAAACGTCGGGCGGAATTCACCACAAAACTCCCGCCGCAAACCGTTGCCATCTTCGCGTGCAAGCCGGAGTACATCCGGAACGGCGGCGTGGAATACGACTACCGGCAGGAGAGCAATTTCTACTACCTTGCCGGTTTTGAAGAACCGGAATCAATCCTTCTGCTCAATCCCTCGGCGCCGCGATACAAGTACGTGCTGTTCGTTCGCAAAAGGAATCCCAACGTTGAAACGTGGGACGGATATCGCGCCGGCGTCGATGGTGCAATGTCCACATTCAGAGCCGATACCGCACTGGTGTATGCCGACTTCCAGAAGTCTGTCGGCGCGTTCATGCCGAAGATCGGAACGCTCGCCTACTCATTCGGCGTCAATCCAAAAATCGACGAGAAGGTACGGGAGATATTCCTTGAACGCCCGCATGGCGACAACTGGGTGATCATGGACCCGGCCCCAACGCTTGCCGAGATGCGTTTGATAAAGAATGAGGGTGATTGGAGAATGGGGTTTACAACGGCGATCGACATCTCGGCTGAGGCGCAGATCGAAGCTATAAAAGCGATCAAGCCTGGAATGTTCGAGTACGAAGTGCAGGCCGTGTTCGAGTATGTGTATCGGAAGAAGGGTTCACCGCGCAACGGCTACCCTTGCATCGTCGGTTCGGGGCCAAACAGCGGCACACTTCATTACAGCGCGAACACTCGCAAGATGCAGGATGGGGAAGTCGTGTTGATGGATTGCGCTGCAGAATATGGATACTACTCGGCAGACATCACGCGCACAGTTCCTGTCAACGGCAAGTTCACAAAGGAGCAACGAGAGATTTACCAGCTTGTCCTTGAAGCGCAGAATGCCGCAATCGTCATGGTAAAGCCCGGCGTTATCAAGAGTGACCTCGACAGCATCATCACAGACGTTATCAGTAACGGACTCATCAAGCTTGGATTCATCAAAGAAAAAAAACATGCCTACATATTCACACTTCACGGCTATTCGCACTGGCTCGGGTTGGAAGTCCATGATGTGGGAAAGGGCACGATAGACGGCAAGTCGCGGCCTTTGCGCGAAGGGATGGTATTCACTATTGAGCCGGGCATTTATATCAGACCCGACCTGTTCGACAAGCTGAAAGAACTCAACTACACCGATAATGAGATGACAAGGCTCCGCACAAGGATTCAACGTTACATGAACATCGGCGTGCGCATTGAAGATGACATTGTTGTGACAGCAAGCGGCTACAAGAACCTGAGCGAGGCTGTCCCCCGTGATATCGATTCAATCGAAGCGCTGATGAAACATTGATTGCGTTCCCGGAATCCATGCAAGGCCGCTGCTCTTCCGGTTATGCCCTTGATTCTCTTCTCGGTTTTGCGTTGCTTGCAACAGTGCCATTCCGATGAACATTACAGAAGAATACAAGAAGTCGCTCAAGATGCTTGAGGTCGAGGAGGTTCTTGACCTCGTCCTTTACCGTCCGCTGGCGTTGCTGTTTGTACGCGTTGTGTACAAGACTCCTATTACGCCGAATGGTGTAACGTTCCTGTCGTTGCTCGGTGGACTCGCATCGGCGTATTGTTTTGCACAGGGAACAGTGTCCGGACTGATGTGGGGTGGCATCTGGTATGCCATCGCAAATGTGCTCGATTGCAGCGATGGACAGCTTGCCCGGCTTCAAGGAAGCGGTACACCGTTAGGACGTCTGGTTGATGGCGTTATCGATTGGATCATAAGTTTTGCGATTTTTGTGAGTCTGGGTGTCGGGCTTCAGAGCGTGACAGGCGATCCGAACGTCTGGTGGCTTGTTGCAATAGGGGGCGTTACGTCCGCGGTGCATGCGTTCTTTTTCGATCTGTATCAGCAGCAGTTTATCTCCACGGTACGCGGCCAGGAAAACTTTGTGGACCGTGAGCTGGGGAGGATCAACATTGAATTCGCGAAGCTCAGCGGCGCCAATCAAAACCTGATTCGGAAGACGTTCCTGTCAATCTACATCAAATACCTGGAAGGACAGCGCGGTTCACGCTCGCCGGAAATGGAAGGCAGGCACTATCCACCCGACTTGTATCGGTCAATGAACAAGAATGTCATGCGGTTCTGGACGCTCCTCGGCCCGACAACGAACCGCTCATTACTGGTGATGGCTGGCCTCTTAAGCAACCTCAATATCTTCCTTTGGCCAATCGTTACCATCGGAAACATCCTCCTGGTGATTGCCTTTGTCTGGCAGCGTCGGGTGTTGCAACAGCTCGACGAAACCGTGAGGCAACAGAACATTGCCGGCCAGCCGGCTGCCTCTGTAACAGTGTAACATCGTATTCATGCACAGTGATTGAGATACTCTTCAGGAAGAAATCATGAACCAGATAGTGTTGGATCGTAACGAGAATCAATATGGACCGGCGCCCGAGTGTTACGACGCTCTGCGCAAGGCAAACCTTGAACAGCTCAGTTTGTATTCACGCGACTTTGCTCACGGGCGCAAGAGTGAACTTTCAGAACGGCTTGCAAAAAGCATTGGCATACCGGAGGAGCGACTGTTACTGAGCTACGGCAGTGAAGAGATGCTGAAGCAGGTCGTACACTGTTATCTGCACAAGGATGAGATACTGTTACTGCCGAAACAATCATGGTGGTACTACAAAAAGGTGGCGTCGGAAGTGTTCGGGAAGGAAATAGAATACTCTCTGCGGGAGCGCAACGGCAGGTTTGAGTATGACGTGCAGCAGATTTGCGATCTTTATGACACACATCGCCCGCAACTTGTACTGATCGCATCGCCGAACAATCCAACAGGCACCAGCATATCAGCAAAGGACCTCGCAACAGTTGTCAACCATTGTGCTTCATCGGTGATTGTTCTGGATGAGGCATACTTTGGCTTTACGAACGAGTCAAATGACCACCTCAAAGACCTGCTCGACGCCCATCAACGTTTGATCGTCATGCGTACATTTTCGAAGTACTACGCGCTTGCCGGCCTGCGCATCGGATATGCATGCGTCGGGGAGAATCTGCAGCAACTTATCGCTTTCAGTGCACGGTATCTCGGATTCAACCAACTTTCAGAAAAGATCGCGCTTGCCGCACTTGACGCACCAGAGTATTACCGGGGGATCACGCAGAAGATGCGGAATGACAAGAAAATGTTCTACAAGGAGTTTTCCCTCCTGCCGGGGTTTACCGCATTTCCCTCGGACGCCAACTTTGTCCTTGTCCGTTATCCTGTCCCGCTGAAGAAAACACTTGACGAAGGGCTGAGGCAGCGCGGTATAGTCGTGAAGTTCCTCAACGACCCCGGACTTGAAGATTGCATGCGCATCACCATTGGCACCGGGGAACAGAGCGCAGCCGTCATGACTGCCTTCAGGGAAATCGTCGGGGAAACCAACGGCACCGGCAGGACCAACGCACAAGCGGTGATGGAGAAGAGGTGATTGCCGTTATTCTCGTGGCGGGAACTTCATCTCGCCTCCGCCCACTTACCAATGAAACTCCAAAGTCTCTTCTCCCTGTAGGCAGCACACCCCTCTTGCAGCGTACGTTGGAATCACTGCACCGGAACCACATCCGGGAATGCGTTATCGTTACCGGGTACTACAAGGAGAAGATTGAACTGTTCGTTCAATCACTCTCCCTCCCACTCTCTATTTCATTTACCGAGAACCCATCGTACGCCACAACGGCAAACAACTACTCGTTGTGGACAGCCCATCCACATATCCGGGGCAATGATATGTTGATGATGGATGGAGATATCCTCTTTGACTCGAGGCTTCTTTCCCTGCTCATCCACTCCCCCTATCCGAATGGCCTCATTGTCCGGAAGACGCAGCATCTTGGCACGGAAGAAATCAAGGTGGAATTGGACGACTCCGGGTTGGTGCGACGCATAGGGAAAGGGATCGACCCGCATGTTGCTGCAGGAGAATCGATCGGGATTGAAAAATTCAGCGCAGACACAACCGAACGATTGTTTGCGATTCTGGATCGCAGGAAGGAACGCAACGAATTCTACGAAGCCTCCTTCCAGGAAATGATTGATGGAGGTGAACAGGTTCATGCCGTCGATTCCGCGGGGCTTCCATGCATGGAGATCGACACCATCGAGGACCTGGCGGCAGCCAACGAGCTTGCATCCACAATACGATGACGCCGCCACAGTACTCGTACGATCTTTCCGTCAAGTCGGATGTCTCTGACGAGCTTGTGAACGTGTACGTGCTGCGTCCAGCCGCTGGCCGATTGGTACGCATTCTGTACCACACATCCCTCACCCCCAACCAGGTCACGGTTGCTGCCACCTGTTCTGGAATTCTCGCTGCCCTGCTCTACTTCAACGACACTGCAACAGCAACACTGCTTGCCGGGCTTTGCATGACACTGAAGGATCTGCTCGACTCTGCCGACGGGCAGCTTGCCCGCGCAAAGCAGATGTACAGCAGGGCAGGAAGATTTTTGGATTCCATTGGCGACTTCATTGTCAATTTCCTTGTCTTCGCAGCGCTTGGATATGTTCTCACTGTTTCATCTGGCAACATTGGTTATGCAGCATTGGCACTTCTCGGATTCATTGGCATAACGCTGCGCGTATCATATCACGTGTACTATCAGGCGTCATTCCTTCATCTTCAGCAACGCTATACCACGAACAGGATCACTGAAGAGATACGGGAGGAGGATCTGCACAACGACAGGATGACAATGCTGCTTCAGCGCGTGTTCCAACTGTTGTACGGATGGCAGGATCGTTTGATGGTGAGAATTGATCGGTGGTGCCGCGGGAGATCCCTGCACGTGGTGAACGACCAGGAATGGTTTGCGGATAGAATCGGGCTGCGGCTTTCGGGATTCCTCGGATTGGGCACAGAATTACTACTCCTGACCCTCTGTTCGTTGATGAACGAACGCCCGCTGTATTTGTACTGCAACCTGATTCTCATGAACGGGATGTTGGCGGGGAGTATCTGGTATCGCCGGAAAGTGTTGCGAAACCGTTTGGTTGCGTGACGCGCCTATCGGTGCCGCTTTTCCTGCTTCGTCTCACGAAGCAAGCGTGCCTCGATAACTGCAAAGTCTTCCGACGAGACGCCATACATCGTTCGCAAGTTATCCTTCGTGCTGCTATTTTCGGTCGTAATCACACCGTTCTTCATAGCCGATCGAAGCGCTTCTGTAAATGTTTCGCGTTGCACTTCATGTACGATGATGGCATGCCCGTCATCGTCAACACCGAGCGAGCGACGCACGACATCCAGCATCGACTGTTCTTCTTTACTGGGCTTGCCGTCAATCCAGGCATCACGCAACATGCTACGGTAGGTATTGATGGATTCCAGCTTGAGTGATTCGCGGCTCTCATTCGCCAGCCGTTCTTTTTCTTCTTCTTCTTTCTTCCAAACCTCGCTCTCGAGTGAGCGGCTTTGCGGAACTGCCTGCGCCTCCTTCTTTCGTTTCTGGGCATTCAGGATTTTCATTTCCAGCGCCTGGGCATCTGCGTTCCCGGGGTCTATGGCATAGGCCGAGTCAATCTCGGCTTGGGCCTTGTCGAATGCACCTTCTGCAGCAAGGCCCTCTGCACGCCGGAGACATTCTGCAATCTTCGCCGCCCTGATTGTCCGATGGTCATCCTCTTCTTTATCGCGCCGTGCCTGCTCTTCGAGTTTATGCTGCAGTTCTTCCAGCCTTCGTTGTTGTTCTTCATTCAAATGCTTGACTTCCTCTTCCCTTCGCGCATGTTCCTGGCGGGATCCATAGATCATGCGCTCAAGAAGTCTTCCCTTTTCATGCGAAGGGTTCAGCAGAAAAATCTTCGTCACTTCTTTGAGCGCCTCTTCAAATCTGTTTTGAAGAATAAACTCTTTGCCATGATCGACATATGTACGAATCTTCTTTTCCTGCGCGAGCGTTCGACCTTCTTCTATTGCATCCCTGACCGCTTGCTCGTACTTGCGGGTCTCCTCTTCTTCACGACGACGTTGCTCGTCCCTCTCCTGTTGACGCTGCCGTTCTTCTTCTTCCTGCTGTTGCTTGAACTCTTCAGCACGTCGCCGCTCTTCCTCAATTCGCTTCTGAATTTCTTCCTCTGCCTTGCGTTTCGCTTCTTCCTGAATCCTCTCCTTCTCACGCTCAAAACGCTCCTGTTGTTCTGCCGCAAGGCGCTTTTTTTCTTCGGCCAGGCGTGCTTGAAGTTCCTCCTCTATTTGTTTGTGCGCATTCTCCTCTGCCAACCGCCGGGCTTGTTCTTCCTGTTCGTGCAACGCCCGAAGTTCCCCCAGTTTCCTGCGTTCCTCTTCAATACGCAAGCGGGATTCATCTTCAAAGCGTTTCCGTTCCTGCTCCAACCTCTCGCGCTCTTCCTCCATCCTGCGGGAAAATTCTGTCTCCAGTTTCCGGACTTCCTCTTCCTTCACCATCCTCACACTGTCAGCCTGGGCCAGCGCCTGTGTGTTCACTTGCTCCATCTTCTGCCGCTCTTCCTGAAGTCTGGCGGCCATCTCTTCTTCGATGGCACGCTTTTCCTCCTCAATGCGCTTTGTCAGTTCCTCACCAAGGCGTTGACGTTCCTGCTCAAGCTGCCCTTGCGCCTCTTCCACAATGCGGCGCCTAATGTGTTCCTCCGTATCTTTGAGCTGGACTTCGGCCTGACGACCCCGCTCTTCTTCTAGGCGTTTGCGCTGTTCCTGGTCTTCCAGAAGCTTTCGGGTTTGCTCTTCGTGTCTCTGGCGTTCCTCTTCGAGTTTCCGGTTCGCATCGGCCAGCCTTCCCTTGACTTCAGCTTCAGCCTTCTGAAAACTCTCCTCCGCCTGCTTGCGGCGCAGCTCTTCCTCGGCTCGTTGTCTCGCTTCGGCAATGGCAAGGCGCCGGGATTCTTCTTCGAGAACCTTGCGTTGCGCTTCAAACTCTTCTTTTCGACGATGTTCCTCTTCCCGGGCTTTGATCTCCAGCGCCTTCAGTTCCTGTGCTTTGAGCTCTTGGGCTTTCAGTGCTGTATCGTTGGCGGGATCGGGAGGTTGTGATGCCGGAGCTTTTGAAATGTCCCGTTTGTCTATCGCGTAGCGGACACGTTCCTGGTAGGCAATGGCGTAGGGATTTTGAGGATCAGCGTCCATTGCAAGACTGACAAGACGTTCTGCACCCTCGTAGTCGGCAGACTTAAACAGCTTGTCCGCCATCTTAAGGTAATCACCAGCCTTCTTGCGTCGATCTTGTCGGGTTGCGTCGTCTAGTTCCGGCATGAGAAATGCGGCGTCCTACTTCAAAAATCTGCTGGTTAGTTCCATAAAAATCACAGTGGGGAAAATCACTTTGCACATCTGTCAAATGAAAACGAATATATCCATAATCACATTGAATGTCAACGAATGTTAGAGCCCTGCGGTGCTCAAGATTGCTTATTTGGCCTGGCAGGGTTGTAGATGGAACAAGAAGCCGTGGTAAACAGGATATGAGGGGATTTATCGGGTCACTGCGTTCTGAAATTCCGGCTCGGATCGAAGGTTATAGAAATCCATATCCAAAATGCTGGAAAGCCGGTACCTGCGGTCGACCGCCTTAGTAAGGTACTCAAGCCCCTGCGTCTTTTCCGTTTGCAGGGCAAACATGCGTGCAGTATTGTAAAGAACATTCAGATCCGACGGAGCAAGGTTCCGGGCACGGGTATTTGCGTCCAGTGCATTTTTGAAAGAACCAAGACGGGTTTCTGTGAGACCGAGATAGGAATACGCCAACGCATCCTGGGGATCGGCGGCCACGGTGGCTTCCAGCAGGGTCTTGGCGCGTTGCAATGTAGCCTCCCACTGCTGTTTTGGCCGGCCTGCCAATTGGTAGAGGCGTCCCAGTTTGTAGTAGTCAACATAGTGTTGTGTTAGCGCTACACGGTCGACGAGTATTCGTATGGCGCGCTCATGCTGGTTTGTATATTTTAGCACATCAGAAAATTCTTCACTGCCGTATTTACTCTTGTCTCGTGCATATCGCAGGCCCTGTTCGAGAATTTGCATCGCATCATCCTTCAACTCCGATCCACCCTGACGCTCGCCACGCATAAGATGGAGCAACCCGAGCAGCCGGTATGAATCGACGTTGTGTGGATCATCGGCAACAGCACGCGTTGCTGCTTTCACCGCATCGTCCACACGTCCTTTGATTGCATAGGCTGTCGCAAGCCTTCGTTGCGTTTCGGCGTCACTCGGTGCAAAGGCGACACCGCGTTCCAATTCCTCAATCGCACGGTCGTATTGTGATTGGTACTGCGCGATGAGCCCGCGGACTCTGTAACTTTCAGAGGAGCGAACTCCCAGCGCAAGCGCTGCGTTCAAATGCTTCCAGGCAGCAAGCACATGTAAAGACGTGGTATCAACATCGTATTCCACGGCAACCAGATGCGCCCACGCCAACGCAAGATGGCCATCGACAAAGAGAGAATCCCTTTCCAAAGCGGCAACACACGAAGAGATGGCCTTGTTGATCGACGCAAGATTTCCCTGGCGCAAATACCACCGGCCACGCGCATAAGCCTCGTACGCCTCACCCGAAGTGTTGGATACTTTCGTGAGAGATTCTTCCTCTTGCTGGTTGGGCTCGATCTTCATTTCACGCAAAACTGCCCGCCCTATTTCACGCACCGCCGACTGCAGTTCCCGCTCAGAGTTCTGGCGTTGCACGGCCCACACGGGCTTTGCCGTCATCGTGTCCGATAGCGTTATCTGGAACACAACGCGGTCGCCGGTCTTCGTGATAGACCACTGGAGGAAGTAATTTGCACCCAGATTGCGCGCAACCTGGGAGAAATCTCCGCTTCGCGTGCTGAGAGAAAACGACGTTACCGGCGCAACAACACGCAGGTCATTCACCACGGAGATGGTATTGATGAGATCCTCGGTAATGGCTTCACCCAGGAACTGCGTCGAGCTGTCCGCATTTGTTGCCAACGCAGGCAAAACCAGCAACGAATACTTTGCCGGAAACACCGCCTGCTTTACGCTCGTGATAATGAAATACGCTGATGCTGCAAGAGCAATCACGCCAATGCCAATGAGGACGGGTTTCAGGGGTATGCGGACCTTCGATGCACGTTCGACAACCCGTTCCACCAATGGGGGCTTCGGCGGCGGTGCCGGACCCTCAGCCACACCCGGAAGACCAAGCTGATCTTCGGAACGGGGAACTTCGGTGCTTCCCCACGCATCGCCAGACGATTGCTGCACAGATGGCTGCATCACCACCGGTACGGCAATAGCAGCTTCTGCTGCTTTCCGTTTTGACTCCTCTTCGCGTATTCTTCCGGCAAGCTCTTTGGCTTTTGCTATATTTCCGGCAAGTTCCTTTGCCTCCTCATTCTCCTGATCCATTTCAAAAATTTCATTCAGGCTTTCCAGCCCTTTGTCGTATTTCTCACCCTGATAATAGCTGTTGGCCTTTTCAAAGAGCGCGGCGATTTTCTTTTGCTGAACTTCACGTTGGGCACGTGATTGCGCTGCGCCCTCCTTTGACTTCTGCTGATCGGTTGCCCGCTTCTTTGCTTTCGCTTCCTCCTGCTGCTCCTTTCGTAATGTCTGCACTCGCTCACGAAATTCGCCTATCTCGGTATCATCGGAAAGCAAAGAACTCAATTCTTCAAGCAGTTCATCGGCCTTGTCGAGTTTTCCACGATCAATGGCAATGGAGAACTTCTCACGAAGGTCTTTGAGCTTCTCTTCTTCCGGTGAAATGGATGGACGGGGAGGTGGCGCAGGCACTTCTACTGGAGGCGGCGGTGCCACAGGTGGCGGTGCAGGTCTCTGTACTGGAGGAGGAGGCGGTGGAGGTGGTATTGTTGCAACAGGGGAAGCGGGTTGCGGTGGAACATCCGTGGCGGGAACGGCCTTCTGTTCCTCTTCCTCAATGCGTCTCAGCTCTGCTTCTTCCGCTCGCTTACGTATCTCCTCCAGCAATTTTTGCCGCTCGAGGTCTTTCTGCTTTTCTTTGTCGTCCAAAGCTTCGCAACTCCGTTAGGGGAAGAAATCGGCCTCAACTTGAAGCGCAATCCAACGGGCAAAATATATCCAAAACATAAGGGAATGTCAATGCAGGGCTGCTGAGAACCTGGAGATGCTGAGCAGAGTTGAAGCCTGGCATATTGAGCGTTTATCACCCTTTCGCTGGTCGCCCTTGACTTTTTGAGGCGACCGTCGTTATAATTGACACAACCAACAGTTGGATAAAAGAAAGACGGTTGAAGTTGGCAACGAGGATCGATGGTAACATGATGACTTGGACTGGCAGAGAACCAC
Organism: Bacteroidota bacterium; assembly: GCA_031402435.1. GTDB lineage: Bacteria > Bacteroidota > Ignavibacteria > UBA10030 > UBA6906 > UBA11986. The sequence continues at coordinate 65,037 of JANNSJ010000004.1, forward strand.
AACGGCAACAAAGCAAAACTCACAACGTATACTAGTCACGACCAAGCAGCAGTTGCTTTCTCTTAAGAAGCTTTCTACGTTTTAGATGTCGTATCACATCGGAAAGGGATCACGCAATGGTGGTATTCTACGGCTTCATCATTTTCATCGCGGTGCTGGTGCTATGGGTGATTGCCAAGTACAACGGCCTTGTCACGCTCCGCAACCAGGTGGAGAACGGCTGGAAACAGATCGACGTACAACTCAAGCGCCGCCATGACCTTATCCCCAACCTCGTCAACACGGTGAAGGGCTACATGGAGTTCGAGCAGGGCACGCTGGAGAAGGTGATTAAAGCACGCAATGCAGCGGTAAGCGCAACTGGCGTGGGCAACATCGCGGCAAAGGAAGGCGAACTCAGTGGTGCGCTATCAAGGCTGTTTGCCCTTGCGGAGAGCTATCCAACGCTGAAGGCGAACGAGAACGTCAAGCAGTTGCAGGAGGAGCTTTCAAGCACAGAAAACAAGATCAGCTTTGCACGGCAGTTCTACAATGACATTGCCACGAAGTTCAACATCGGACAACAAGTGTTTCCGGGTAACCTGGTGGCGGGAATCTTCGGATTCAAATCCGCAGAACTTTTTGAGGTAAAGGATGCCGCTGAACGTGAAGTTCCGGCGGTTGACCTGTCGCTCAGGAAGTAATACACCGCATGGCACAGTTGCCTCCGAACATTTACGAGCAGCAGGCTGCCAACAAGCGCAACACGATCATCGTCATGGGAATCTTCATCCTGTTTGTGGGATTCCTCGGCTTCGGCGTTGACGCGTTTATCCTTGGCTCGAACTTCCCCATAGCAACGCTTGTTGCGCTCTGCGTCGGTGCAGGGAGTGCATGGTGGGGGTTGAGCAGCGGAGCGAGCGCTGTCCTCGGTTCAAGCTCTGCAATTCCTGTTCCCCCTGACGATCCAAAGTATCAGCAACTCCGCAACGTTGTTGATGAGATGACCATCGCAGCCGGACTTCCGAGACCACAGCTCTTCGTCATCCCCGATCCCGACCCAAACGCCTTTGCCACGGGTAAAGACCCCGAGCACGCGTGCATCGCCGTAACGGATGGACTTCTGGAGAAACTCAGCCGGGAGGAGCTTCAAGCCGTGATTGCGCACGAGATGAGTCATGTGCGGAATTTCGACATCCGGATGATGACTGTTGTCGCGGCACTCGGCGGCACAGTGATGCTCCTTTCGGAATTCGGATTAAGGTCGATGCGATTTGGCGGCGGGAAGAAACGCAACGGACTTGGTCCGTTCGTACTGGTGCTGTGGATAGGTGCCATGGTTCTTGCTCCGCTGGTCATGCGATTGTTGTCCATGGCAGTGTCACGTCAGCGCGAGTACCTTGCCGACGCATCCGGAGCGGAACTCACGCGCAACCCATCGGCGCTCGCATCAGCACTTGAAAAGATTGACGCCGCGGCTGACCCGACACGTTCAATAAAAAAGGGGACGGGACATCTCTGTATTGCGGACCCGCTGGGGAGAAGCGTGAACTCGAAGGAAGGCACCCTGGCGGACTTGTTCGGAACGCATCCTCCCATCATCAAACGCATCATGCTGCTCAAGGCAATGGCGTACCAGCAAGCGTAACCTATTTGGACTGGGCGTCCGCAAGGATGGACATCATGTCTGCTTCCAGAGTGCCCTTCGGCCTTTCAGTTATCCGGCCTACTTCATTACCATTCTTCAGGAAAATAAATGTCGGGACAAGCGTAATGTGGTATTGCTCAGAAAGGCCGTCCGCGCTTTTCTTTGTGCGGTCGAGACCATAGAGTCGAATGCGTGATGATGCAATACCGCAGTGGTCGGCGATTTTGAGGAAATGCGGCACTTCGCGGCGGCTATCAGGACACCACGTTCCGAAGACCACGAGGAAATCAACTCCAGCGTTAACATTCTGAATCAAGCCCGCCACGTCGTTGTCCAGTGCAACAGTATCATACTGCGCTTTAAACTGATGATGTTCCGGCTTGTCGAGAACGTTCCGGTCGACCCAGCCGGTTTCAATGTACTCGCCCTTCATGGCGACATTGCTTGAGCAACCGCCGAGAACCCACGCAACAACAACGAAACCCAACGCAAGAAGCTTCATTGAGAACCCCTTCTGTTTACTTTTCCTGACGAATCAACTATATTGCTCACGAGTTCAATGTAGCAAACACCCTCGCAAAAGACAATACAATCATGGCACAAGCACTCGACCGGCGGTACGACGTTCAACCCCTCACTTCCATCGATGTCAAGGCTCTTGAGACGTTTTCATACGAATACGCCGGCAAGGACATCATCATCAACATTGATACTGACGAGTTTACTGCCGTCTGCCCCTGGTCCGGCCTTCCCGATTTTGCGGTCATAAAGGTCGACTACATTCCGAACAAGCTGTTGATCGAGCTACGATCGTTCAAATACTATCTTCTGTCGTACCGGAGCGTCGGTATTTATCAGGAACATGCCGTCAACAGGATACTGGAAGACCTTGTGAAATGCGCCCGTCCGAAATGGATGAAAGTGGTTGCTGATTACAAAGTGCGGGGAGGTGTGCATACTGTTGCCAGCAGGGAGTACAACGCGAAACGGCAGCGGAAGTGACTGAGGTGCGTTTTCTCGTTCAGTACATTGATTGCGAACGTACGTTAAGAGAGTTCTACCACTTTGTTGGTGGATGCAAGGGTGAAGGCTTTGAGAGGGAGAAATCCAACAAAAGACACCACGTGCTGCAACATAGCAGTCACAGCACGTCGGGAGGTCTTCTTATATTCGCTCGATATTGATGGCGCGTATCCCTTTTTGGCTGTTCTGCACCTCAAATGTCACAAGGTCTCCCTGCATCAAGGAATCGCGGAAGCCCGCGCTTTTCACATTGCTCTTGTGAAAGAAAATGTCCTCACCGTTTTCGACCTTAATGAACCCAAATCCTTTTGCAATGTTAAACAACTTCACAGTGCCCTGCATGAAGAACTCCTTTACTCATTAGAGAAACAAGAAAGCCCCAGCAAACGCCGGGGCGAACATCAATAACAATCGACTTGAATTTCAAACCTTTGAGACGTTTGATGCCTGCAATCCCTTTGGGCCTTTTTCCACTTCAAACTGCACCGTATCCCCTTCATTCAAGGTCTTATAGCCATCACCCTGAATAGCCTTGTAGTGAACAAATACATCTTCGCCTGATTCGCGCTTAATGAAACCAAACCCTTTGGCCCCATTAAACCACTTCACGACGCCTTGTTCCATAAGACAAACTCCTGTAGATTGAGATTTGTTAGTTGTACGGCATTGCCGCCCACCGAGGGCACCAAATTAATTGCCTCTTAATAGCTTTACAGATCGGGAAGCGGGTGATGTCCCAACACTAACACCCCTGTACAGGAAAACTCCAACAGCCCTCTGGGACAGGTCGCGCAAACATCTGATCCATTAAAAGTGCAAAAACGGTGTACTGTCATTTGCTGAACAAAGATAGCAGAATTGATGCTGAATAGCAAGAGGCTCGTGGGGCAAGCGTCCAATCAACGGTTGCTGATTTGGTCAGATTGGAGAGCAGGTTTGAGCCAGTTTGCATTTGTAGGCCTGCCTCAGCGTCTGAATTTCGTTCAATGGATGCTTCCACCAACTCTCTACTTACACCACCTGTTTGATCTCCTGCTCCTTGTACTGAAGTTGGTAGAGTTTGTAATAGATGCCGCCGTGAGCAAGGAGCTCCTGGTGCGTTCCCATCTCCCGGATCTCGCCTTTGTGCATCACGATAATCTTGCTGGCTGTCTGAATTGTTGAGAGACGGTGAGCAATAACAATGGACGTGCGGCCGTGAAGAAGTTTTTTGATGGCGCTCTGGATGAGAAGCTCTGTTTCCGTATCAACGCTAGATGTTGCTTCATCCAACACGAGAATTTTAGGATTGTATGCAAGTGCGCGGGCGAAGGAGATGAGCTGCTTTTGTCCGACGGAAAGCGTTGCGCCGCGCTCCTTCACCTCCTCGTCATACAGTTTGGGCAATCGCTCGATGAACTTGTTTGCTCCGACAATACGCGCAGCCGCCTTGATCCGGTCATCGGTAATGCTTTCATCCCCCAATCCGATGTTGCCTTTGATGTCGCCGGAGAACAGGAACACATCCTGCAACACCACGGCAATATGCTTGCGCAGGTCTGACTGCCTGACGTGCTTGATGTTGACGCCATCGACAAGGATCTCCCCCTTCTGAACGTCGTAGAACCTCGCAAGCAGACTGATGATCGTGGTCTTTCCCGCTCCCGTGTGGCCGACAAACGCAGCCGTCTCGCCCGATCCGATCTTGAATGACACATCCTTCAATATCCATTCGGTGTCAGCATCGTCGGTTCCGGGATTGTAGGCAAACCATACGTGGCGGAACTCGATCTCACCGTTTGCAGGAAGCTCGACCGCCATCGCGGGATCGTCAATTGACGTCTTGTCATCCAGCAGCTTGAACACACGCTCCGACGACGCCATCGCTGTCTGCATGATGTTGTATTTTTCGGAGAGGTCACGGATGGGGCGCCAGAACATTTCGTTGAATTGTAGGAACGCCATCACCGTCCCGATCGTGATGTTCGCACCGAGCACGTCGCGTCCCGCGTACCAGATGATCAGGCCAACGGCAAGAGCACCAATCAGGTCAACGCCTGGATAAAAGACGGCGTAATAGAATATCGACTTGATGTTTGCATCACGGTGCAATGCGTTGATACCATCGAACTTCTTGAACGACTTCTCTTCGCGGTTGAATACCTGATCCACCATCATCCCCGTAATATGTTCCTGCATGAACGTGTTGATGCGGGCAATCTGGTAGCGGACTTCGCGGTAGGCTTCACGGGCTTTCTTGCGGAAGAGAAACGTGCCATAAAACAGCAACGGCAACACGCTCAACGATATCAGCGCAAGCTCCCAGTTCATCGAGAACATGAACCACAGAATGCCGATAATCGTGAAGACATCGCTGAACACCATGACGATGCCGGAGGAGAACATTTCGTTCAGGACCTCAATGTCATTGGTGACACGGGTGATCAGCCTGCCGATGGGATTCCTGTCGAAGAACTTCAAGCCGCGATGCTGAAGATGCTCGAATACCTCCATGCGCAAATCGAAGATCGTACGTTGGCCAATCCATTGTGTGAGGTACGTGTTAAGGTATTGGATGAGCCCCCGACCGATCATAACGCTGAGGAACAGGAGAGTTGTCATCAGCAGACCGTGTTTGTCTCCTTGTGCAATGTTCACATCCACGGCCACTTTGGTAAAGTAGGGACGCACGGCTTCCATCGCCGACACGGCAATACTCATGAGGATCCCTATCGCCACGTGCCATTTGTACGGGCGAAGATACTTGAGCAAGCGGCGCATCAAACGTGCGTCGTAGGCCTTACCGAGGATTTCTTCTTCAGTCATAAATCAAGGCAAAATGCAAAAGTACAAGGGCAAAAGTTCTCCCCCTTCGTTCATGGATCAAGGCAGAGGTTAAAAGTAAACCAATAGTCACTGATTACTTTACAAACGTTTTGGTGAGATCAATATAGGGAACCAATGAAATCAACAGTAGGGTCAATACTCCCCAGCCAATAAAACGAAGCAATTGGTTTGTCTTACTCTCCACGAGACGCAAGGAGTAGCCGACGATACCCAAAGTCAGAATTTGAAACACAACGAAGCATGCATGATATAGCGTGTCTCTCGGATAAGCATGCACAATCACATCATATGCAATGGCATACGCAAAGTAAGCAATGTTTACAAGTTGCATTTCCTCAACTGTTAGATGAACAACAGTATTAATGACGACTGGAAAGAACATCGCAAGTGCGATCATCATCAATCTCTGCCTCCTATTCCTTTCGGATACATTAGGCATATCAAGGCTCCAAATCCTTTGGTTGACCCTCAGTCACATTTTTGCCTTTTCACTTTGTCCTTTTTGACTTTTGTGCCATTTTACTTTTGCCCTTTGACTTTTCCTTATAGCTGTTCCAGCTCTTCTTCCAAAAGCTGCTTTCGGTGGAGCTCCGCATAAATCCCGCCCATCGCCACCAACTGGTCGTGTGTACCGCGCTCAGAAATTTTTCCATCATTCAACACCACAATCTGGTCTGCATTCTTCACCGTCGAAATGCGATGGCTGATGATAATGCTTGTTCTTCCTTTCATCACGGTGCTCAGGCGCTTCAAAATTTCTTCTTCCGTATATGTATCAACGGCGGAGAGAGCATCGTCCAGGATGAGAATCTTTGGCTTGCGCATAACAGCGCGGGCAATGCTGGTGCGCTGTTTCTGTCCGCCGGAAAGCGTAATACCGCGCTCACCGAGCATCGTGGAGAATTGCTGTGGGAAGTCAACGACGTCTTTCAATATCTGCGACATCTCCGCGGCCTCGCGAACGTGCTCTTCCGTCCCGTTATCCGTACCGTAGCTGATATTCTCAAGGATCGAATCGGAAAACAGGAACGTCTCCTGCGGCACGTAGCCAATGTTCGTGCGAAGAACTTGCAATGGAATGTTTTTGATGTTCACGCCATCAATGAGCAGCTCTCCGCCGGTAGCATCGTAGAGACGCGGAATCAGGTTCACCATGGTGCTCTTGCCGGAGCCTGTGTAACCCACAATGGCAAGCGTTGAACCTTTGGGGATTGTGAGATTGATATCCTCAAGCGCCGGGCGCGCGGCATTCTTGTGCTGGAACGTCACACCGCGGAATTCAATTTCTCCTTCAACAGACTTGATGGAGTGAACCGTTGCGTTCGTATCTCTGACGTCGGGCACCGTGTCAAAGATTCTCGCAAGCCGGCTCATCGAAGCAGCCCCCTGCTGCAAAATGTTGATCACCCAACCGAATGCAATCATTGGCCAGATGAGCATGATGAGATAGCCGAAGAATGCCGTGAGTGAACCGATGCTGAGTTGTCCATCAATCACGCGCACACCGCCAAAGTAGAGCGTGATGATGAGCGAGAAGCCAACCAGAAGAAACATCAGCGGCCACATAATGGACTGGACGCGCGCAAGCACGAGGTTCTTCTTCAGGTAGTCCCAGCTTAAGGCGCGGAACAGCCCGATCTCGTATGCCTCGCGCACGTACGCCTTCACGACCCTGATGCCGGAAAGATTTTCCTGGGCACGCGTGGTGAGCTTGGAGAACTGTTCCTGCCTGTCCTCAAATTTCAGGTGAACGATCTTGCCGAGATAGTAGACTGCGTACGAAACAAACGGCAGCGGGATAAGCGCGAGTAACGTGAGCTGCCAATCCGTGTAGAGCATAATGCTCAAGACCATGGTAAACGTCATCAACGTATCGGTGGGATACATGATGCCGGGGCCGAGTGCGTTACGGACGGCGCTGATATCATTCGTTGCGTGCGCCATCAGGTCACCGGTGGGAGTGTTCTGGAAATACGAGAGCGAGAGCTTTTGAATATGGGAAAGGAAATCATTGCGAAGATCGTACTCGACTCGTCTTGAGATCACGATGAGCGTCTGGCGAGTCAGGAACGTGAAGAATCCGCCAATGAGCGAGAATCCCACGATCAGCCCGGCGTACATCAACAGTCCGGACGCATCAATCTGCCGTGTTTCAAGAGAGGATTTAAGCGAATCGATTGCACGGCCAATAAAGAGCGGCTGGGCAACGGTGAACAGGTTGCTCATCACAACCGTGAGGAGCCCGAGGAGCAGCGTGGATTTGTATTTTGAGAGATAGGGTCTAAGGCGTAACAGTGGTTTCAAACGATCATCCTATGACTTCAAATCCGGTGTACTTATGTAGAACCTTCGGCACAACCACTTTGCCTTCCGGCGTCTGGTATTGCTCGAGGATTGCGGCAACTATCCTTGGAAGAGCGAGAGCAGAGCCATTCAGCGTGTGAACGATCTCAAGCTTCCCTCCTCCATCAGGCTTGAAGCGGATGTTCATGCGCCGCGCCTGGAATGCTTCGAAGTTGCTGACAGAGGAAACTTCAAGCCATTTCTGTTGTCCGACCGCCCAGACCTCAAGGTCATATTTTTTTGTCTGGGTAAAACCAAGATCGCCTGAACACATCAAGAGCACGTGGTATCGTAAACCGAGTTTCTGCAGCAAACGTTCCGCGTCGAGGCGCAGACTCTCAAGTTCGTCATACGAAGTTTCAGGTTGAACGATCTTTACCAATTCCACTTTGTTGAACTGATGTACGCGGTTCAATCCACGAACATCCTTCCCGTATGAGCCCGCTTCACGCCGAAAACATGGCGTGTACGCGCAAAACTTGACCGGAAGTTGTTTCTGCTGGAGAATCTCATCGCGATAGAAATTTGTCACCGGAACTTCCGCAGTCGGGACAAGATAGAAATCATCTCTTGTAGCGACATACATTTGATCTTCCTTGTCAGGAAGCTGGCCCGTACCGGTTGCACTTGCCGCGTTGACAATAAACGGCGGCAACAATTCGGTGTAACCATGCACAGCGGCTTCATCAAGAAAGAAGTTGATAAGGGCGCGCTCGAGTTGTGCACCTTTTCCAACATACACGGGAAACCCCGCCCCGGTAATTTTCGTTCCGCGTGCGAAGTCGATGATGTTCAGCTTTTCGATCAACTCCCAGTGAGGCTTTGGCTCAAAGTCGATGACAGGTTCCTCCCCCCACGTTGCAATCACTTGATTCTCGGCGGGCGTTTTCCCGGCGGGAACGGTCGAGTGTGGAATATTGGGAACGAGCAAGAGCGCGGAGTGCAGATTCTCATCTACTCCCTTCAACTCATCATCAAGGAGCTTGATACTCTCGGAGACAATCTTCATTTCGGCGATAACTGCCGAAGCATCCTCTCCCTTGGATTTCATCCTGGCAACGTCGGACGAGACGGTATTCTTCCTGCTCTTGAGGGCTTCACTCTTCTGAAGAAGTTGACGGCGTTGCTCATCGAGGCGCAGAATCTCATCGACACGCGCAGGGTCTTCCCCCTTCTTTTGTACTCCTTCTTTCACCACGTCGGGATGTTCCCGAATGAGTTTGATATCAAGCATAATTCAGATTATCGTTTTGTGTGTGGAGCGCGGCCCGAAGATGGCATCGGCGCGCTGTCGGGCATTTTCTTCGGCGAACGGGCAAGCTGGCTCCTGAGAACCATCAATCCCTGTTCAATCGTGGACGGACGGTACCCCAATTCAACTTCGGCTTTCAGTGTAATCAACCCTGATTTCATCGGACGGGGAGCAGGTTGGAGGAGTTGCGAACTCTTGATCGGCATGATCAGGCTGGCGTCAAGCTCAAACACATGCGCGAGGCGAATGGCAAAGTCATAGCGGTTGACAATATCCCGCCCAGCAAGATGATACGTCCCCAATCGGTCCAGTTCGATCGCGCTCAGAATCCCCTGTGCGAGGTCATCAACCAGGGTGGGGTTGCCAAACTGGTCATCGACTATCTTGACGGGAAGGTTCTGCTCGAGATTCTGGATCAGCCACAAGGCAAAGTTTGGCTTCACGTTGATCCCTGTTCCATACAACACGATCGTGCGTGCAATAAAGTACTCAACGCCTGAAATGTGCAGAGCATTCTCACTCGCCAACTTGGTCTTGCCGTAATAGCTGAGGGGTTCGGGTTTGGACTGTTCGTCATACGGACCGGACTTTCCGTCAAAGACGTAATCGGTTGAGATGTGATAGATCCGCGCATTCGTTCTGCGCGACGCTTCGATGAGATGTTCGACACCTTCGACATTCAATCTCCAGGCAAGCTCCCGTTCGTTTTCGCATGCGTCCACATTCGTCAAAGCTGCGCAGTTGACAATCACATCCGGCTCAACCTCATGCAAAATCCTCTTGACGTCCTTCTTTGAGGTGATGTCCATCTGCACGTAGTTCGCACTACTCAATTGCCGTCCCTGCTTCTGCTCAACCGAAGAGACGGTAATATGATACGCAGAACCGCGGACCAGAAACTCGGTCATCTTCTGTCCGAGCAGTCCGTTGCCGCCAACAATCAGGGCACGCTTCGTGCTCATCGCAGACTTTCCTCCAGTGCAACAGACGCCGACGTCTTCTCGTCCTTATACTTCACGATAATTGGAGTAGAAAGGGAGAGTTGTTGATCACGGGCCCAGTCACCCGCAAGCGGACGACTCCCCGGCACAACAACAGCATTTTCCGGAATAACCAACGGCTTCTCCCCCTGCTTACGATAGACAGTGCGCTTCACAACATCATACACCGGCGTTGCGCCGGTTATAACAACGCCCGCGCCAATCACGGCACCGCGCTGCACGATTGTCCCCTCGTAGATTCCAGTGTTGCCCCCGACCATCACATCATCTTCGATGATCACCGGCATCGCCCCGATGGGTTCAAGAACGCCGCCAATCTGTGCTCCAGCGCTGAGATGCACCCTTTTGCCAATTTGTGCACACGAGCCAACAAGCGCATGCGAATCCACCAACGTGTTCTCATCCACATACGCACCGACGTTGATATACATCGGTGGCACGCAGATAACGCCCCGCGCAACAAACGCTCCATCGCGAATGGACGAGCCTCCCTGCACCACACGCACACCATCCGATAGTGAGAGCTGCTTCAGTGGAAAGGTGCTCTTATCGAAATACCGGAATTGAGCGTCGATGGAAACATCCACCATCTCCCCAATCCTGAAACCGAGCAGGATTCCCTGCTTCACCCAGTGGTTGACTCTCCACTCATTATTGTGCTTCTCCGCAGCGCGGACATCTCCCCGGTTCAAAAAGAATTTGAATTCATTGAATACTTTGAGTGCAAAGGGGCGATCAACAGATGCCACATCCTGAGCAAACAGTTGTTCTATGTCGGTTTGGAGAGACATGCTATCGCTTGATAAGTTTCAAGTCCCGCAATACGTCTTCCACTCTGTGTTTGTTCGCTTCACTCAATTCTGAGAGAGGCAATCTAAGCCGGTTCTCGATCATATCCATCATGGCAAGAGCGGCCTTTGCAGGGATGGGATTGGATTCGACAAAATTGATATTCATAAGGTCGAGAAGCGTATAATGAAGCTTGCGAGCCTTGTCCCATTTTCCGTTGAGGGCTGCACGCACCATTTCGGAGAACATCCCGGGGACTTCGTTCGAAACCACGGACACAATACCGTCCGCCCCTACAGCAATGAGCGGGAGCGTCAGGTTATCATCGCCGGACCACACACCGAAGCCGGCGGGACGATGATGAATGATCTCCATAATCTGCGCCATGTTACCCGACGCCTCTTTGACGCCGGCGAGATGGGGAATTTCCTCAGCCAGTTTCAGCGTGGTCTTCGCTTCTATGTTAGACGCAGTACGACCGGGAACATTGTATATCATAATCGGGATATCGACAGCGTCCGCAATAGCTCCGAAATGCATCATCATGCCATCCTGTGTCGGCTTATTGTAGAATGGCGCAACCGTCAGAATCGCATCCGCGCCGGATTGCTCCGCCTGCCTCGCGAGAGCAACGGCTTTCATTGTCGAGTTACTGCTCGCCCCACCGATAATCGGTACGCGTCCATTGGCTTGATCCACAACGGTCTCGATAACAAACGTCTGCTCGGCCTCGGAGAGTGTTGCCGCTTCGCCTGTGCTTCCCACGGGTACAAGCGCTTCAACCTTGCCTTTGATCTGAAACTCGACAAAGTCACGCAAGGCGGGTTCATCCACAGAACCATCCTTCTTGAAAGGAGTAACAAGAGCGGTGGCGGTTCCTTTGAAGAGGAGTTTCCGTTTCATGTGTTGTTCCCTATGTTGATCACGTCACTCATCGTATAAAATCCCTTCTTTCCCTTCAACCATTCGGCTGCAACGATGGCACCGAGCGCAAAGCCGCGTCGATTCTTGGCGGTGTGAACCAACTCGATCGAATCATATTCAGAGTCAAAGAGAACTGTATGCGTCCCCGTTACGCTGCCAACCCGCTCCGATGTAATATGCAGTTGATCCGGCTTGACCTGCCCGTGCGAGGTCTCGTGCAGGATTTCCTTCTTCCGCTTCAATGATTGAAGAACAACGGAGCCAAGCGACAAGGCAGTCCCGCTCGGGCTATCCGCTTTGCCTTTGTGATGTACTTCGTGGATGGCAACATCGTATTCCGTGTGCTTGTCGAACAAACGGGAAGCATCCATCACAACGCGGGAGAATATATTGAGGCCGAGTGAGAAGTTGCTGGCATACAGAAAGCCGATCTTCTTCTCCTTCACCAGCTTCTTCACGTCATCGAGCCTGTCGTACCAACCGGTAGTTCCAACGACAACGTTCCTGCCGCATTTGGCCGCCGCTTCAATGTTCTTCAGAACTGATTGCGGCGTTGAGAAATCGATACACACATCAACATGCTTCAGGGAATTCGCGGTCATGCCACTACCGTCGGTGTTGTCGTCTTCCTTCAGGATCGCAACGATGTTGATCCCTTTCTCCTTCGCCACATACTCCACTTCCTTTCCCATCTTCCCGTAACCGATGAGGGCGATATTCATGGCAGTGGTCTTCATGATGTTTTGATGCTGGCTGGAACGGATGATTCCACGATGTTCTTGAGCCCCTCAATGCCGACATGCTGTGCTTTCGTTGCAGCGATGCGGTTGGCAAACTCTGTGGCTGCAAGGAGGTCCTTCGACCTCACATACTGCAAGTGGAACGCAGCCCCAAACACGTCGCCACAGCCGGTGGTATGGCGCGGTTGCTCGAGTTTGATGCCATCGATATCCTTCTGGATTACCTTCTTGTGCTCATTGTAATAGAGTGTTGCACCGCGTTCACCCCTCGTAACGACAAGGCCCTTCACGCTGAGCGTCAAAAAATGCCCGGCGGTTTGCCTCTCCGTCAATTTGTCGATGGATAAGCCCCCGATCTCTTCATCGTTCAACTGCACGGTATCGTTCATGAATGCCCATCGTCGCCAGTCTTCGAGCGGACGGCGGAACCGTTCGTGGTTTTCCTTCACTCCGAGCGTCAGGCTATGATAATCGAAGTGCAACGGAATGTTGTGCGAACGAATCGCCAGCCGGATATGGTCCAGGGTCTCGACCGTGAGATCCGAGCCGGAGATCATGTTCACCAGAACGCCATCAACAGAGAGATGGCGGCGAATCTTCTGGTAGGGAATCGGTTTTGAAATGTTCTTGGAACATTCAGTTCGATTCTGGTGATCCTTATAATAAAGGTGAACCCTGTTCGTCGGCTCATCAAATTTGTAGATACCGGAAGGATCGACGTTGGGAAATCGTTCGAGGTCCTCGATCAACGCTTGATAGTCATTTCGATTCACACCAAACACAGGCGTTACAGCATCCGACGGTCCAAGGAGCGAGGCAAGCGTAGCAAGGGAATAGTAGATGCCTCCGTAGCTTTCCACTTCAGGGCCGTCAACAGGATGAATGACGTCAAGACAGAGATGACCGACAACGAGGAATTTCATGGCGAGAACGAAAGATGGATACTGTTACACCTTGGCCGTGTATGGATAGTTTCCTGCTTCACATTGCCGCCAAACACCCTGACAGGAAAACTTGTTCTCATACAGCGCACGCCCGATCACAACCGAATCAACACCAATGTTTTCAAGCTCTTGCAACTTCAGCAGATCGTCAAGCCCGGAAATACCTCCGGAGCAGGTCACACGCATGCCGGATTTTTCTGCAAGCTCACGCAGAACTCTGAGGTTGACGCCCCGCAGCGTTCCGTCAAGACGAATGTCCGTGTAGACAACGCGTTTGAAGCCGAGCGCTTTTGCGTTCAGGGCAACAGAGAGAGCGGTCAATCCCGACGATTCCTTCCAGCCATGTGTTGCCACGATGCCGTCGAGTGCATCAATGCCGAGAACCACTTTGCTTGGCCCGAACGTCTCAATAACGCGCTTTGCCTCGTCCGGCTTCTCGATGAGCATCGTGCTGATAAGGACTCTGTATATGCCATAATCCAGGGCCTTCTTCACCACGTCAAAACTCCGCAAGCCGCCGCCGAGTTCAATCGGGATATCCACCGTATCCACCATGCGGCGAATCGCATCACCGTTGACGACGTGTCCCTGCAGCGCGCCGTCCACATCGGTCACGTGGAGCGACTTTGCATTTTCCTTTCGCCACAGGCGTGCCATCTCCACGGGATCATCAGAGTA
>JANNSJ010000005.1:0-9522 GCA_031402435.1 Bacteroidota bacterium
TATTGCTCGCGACCTCCACGATGAAATCGGCAGCAACCTGAGCAGTATTGCCATGGCAAGTGATTTGTTGGGACGACAATCCGAATTCGGAACCAAGGAGCGCGGAAAACTCTCGGAGATTTCTTCGGTTGCGTTAAGTACAGTCAAGGATATGAAGGACATTGTCTGGTTACTCAATCCTGGCAATGATTCACTCGAAGACCTCTTTCTCCGCATGAAGGATACGGCGACGACCTTGTTAGAGGGATGCCACTACACATTGAGGTTCCCTGAACAATCGAATGGCAAGAGAGTAAACCTGGAATGGAAGCGGAACCTCTATCTCATCTATAAAGAAACCCTGACGAACATCATACGACACGCACGGGCAACTTCTGTTGCGATTGATGTTCGAGTTGAAGCAGACCGCCTTGTTCTTCAGATCAACGACAATGGGATGGGGTTCGATCCAAACACGGTTCGCAGCGGGAACGGACTAAAGAACATCCATGAGCGGGCCGGATTAATGCGAGCACGGCTCAACATTGAGGCGCATCCCGGGAGCGGAACCACAGTCAGACTCGAAACGCGAATAACGTAAATGCGTAGTTGCCGCGTGTCATTTATGTATCTATCTTAACCACATGATGAGACAGTCTTCAGAGAAAGAGCCACTTACCGTTTGGGTTGTTGAGGACAATGCATCGTTCAGGGAGAACATTGCCGAGTTGGTGCGCCAAACACCGGGCTTGCAGTTTGAACACGCATTCTCTTCCTGTGAAGACACTCTTGAGGAATTAACCAGCTCACCATTTCCCGATATCATGTTGATGGATATCGGGCTTCCGGGGATCAACGGCATCGAGGGAGTGAGGCGAGTGAAAGCAATCTCTCCGGAAACACTGGTCATTATGCTTACTGTGTTCGACGAGAACGACATGATCTTCCGGGCGATTTGTGCCGGGGCATCAGGGTACCTGCTCAAGAGCGAGTCGACTGACAGAATTATCTCTTCGCTGCAGGAGGTGTTGAATGGCGGTGCTCCCATGAATGCCCAGATTGCGCGCAAGGTCGTCGACATGTTTTCGCATCTTGCAGCGCCGAGGGGAGATTATGGACTCACTTCCCGTGAGCGCGAGATTCTGCAGAGCCTTGTGGACGGACTCTCCAAGAAGCAAATTGCCGACAAGTTGTTCCTCAGTTTCCACACCATCGATATGCACATGCGGGGTATTTATTCGAAGCTTCAGGTTCACTCCCGTAGCGGTGCCGTTGCAAAGGCACTCAAAGAGAACCTGCTCTAACCCTTCTGGTTTTCCATTCTCTCCTATTCAATACACGCATTTGCGTAATTGCCACGTCCCTCACCAGAGCGTAAATTGGACCTACCATCATTCCAACCGAGGAGACACTCGATGAAATATGTTATAAAGCTTTTTTTACTTGTCGCCACCCTCAGCCTCACTCTTTGGCAGTCAATATACGGCCAGGGCATGTACACCGTCATCGATCTCGGCTCTTTGGGGGGGGCGTTTTTGCTAGGCCAACCTAACGCAATCAACGATAAGGGGCATGTTGTTGGCAAGCAGCTTATCAATGGTAAGTTCCATGGTTTCATCTGGAAGAACGGCATTATGAATGACTTGGGCTCGCTGGGAAACGACACAGATCCCACTGACATCAACAACAGAGACCAGGTTGTTGGGACTTCAGTTTTGACGTCGGGAGAGCAACGAGCATTTCGTTGGCAAAACGATAGTATGATATCTCTTGGGACTCTGGGAGGAGCTCACAGCAGGGCGGAGGGAATTAACGACTCGGGACAGGTCGTCGGGTGGAGCCAGACGAGTTCCGGGTCAGCCCTTTTCTTGTGGCAAAACGATAGCATGACCGCCTTGCCAATTAGCGAGGGGAACGAGGCTCAAGATATAGCGAATAACGGGCACATCATCGGCGTCCACCGTGTTCATGACTCAGTCTCAACATTTCCCCGAGCGTTCATCTTTAGAAATGGGGTCTTGACAGATCTTGAAAGACTCCCTGGTCATTTTAATAGCAACGTAGTTGCTTCAAACGAGTCCGATGCTGTGGTGGGAAGCTCCTCAGGCGTTGGAGGTAACGCGCAAGCCTACTATTGGCGAAACGGTGGAGTGACTATGATAAATACTCTTGGTGGGAATATAAGCTTTACGACCGGCCTCAATGACTCTGGTCAAGTAGTGGGACTTGCTCGTGATGCGACCTTGCAAGACCGCCCGTACATCTGGAAAGATGGGACTCTAACGGATCTCCAAACAATGATTGATCCAAATTCTGGGTGGACAGATTTGCGACCGCTTGCGATCAACAACCGCAGTGAAATAGCGGGACTTGCATTCCGGAACGGCAGCTTTCATCCGGTCCTCTTGACTAATAGGACGCAGATTACTCGCCCCCAGGCAGGTGAACGCTGGATCGCCGGCGAGCAGGATACGATACGGCTGAGTGGAAGGCAGCTCGGACAATTTATTGCAGTGGATTACAGCACGGACAGCGGGAGTACATACACGAACATCACCTCAAGTCTTCTCGCCGATTCGCTGATCTGGTCAATTCCCGCGAACCTGCTTTCGACTCGTGCAAAGGTACGCGTCCGAACGATTGTCGCCCCCCTGGATACTGCCGTGAGCGACACGTTTAGGATCAAGGGGTACGTCCTGACCCGGATGACTCCGCAAGGGCACTATGATCCGTTTCTTCCAACAGACGATGGCTGGAGTTTTGTGAACGCAGCCGGGAACTTCTGGCCTGCCGCATGGTGGGGGCAGTTCCAATATGCCGGCGGCATCGACCGGCATACGGGAGTTCCTTTCGATCCGGCATTTCCAGCTCCACCGGTTTTCGCGATTGCGAACGATTTCGTAGACTGGCCAACTTTTGTGGACGTCTTTGGAAGGGATGCGTGCTTCTGGTCTTTCTCGAATATCTACCGAGACAATACTGTTGAACGATGGAAAAATAAGAAGAGCTCATGGAATGGCTCGTGTTTCGGGGTCGCTCAGTCTGCCATGCTCTACTTCCACTATCGTGAGCAGTTCCGTCAACGCCACCCGTCGATTCTCCCCACGGATAGGCTGGCAACGATCCAGGTGATGACCGACTCGATCCGTCAGATCAACAACAGATACTTCGCGATGCAGTTCGGCAAAGTCAAGCGAGACCATGACGTGAACAATTCCGGAACCACTCCGCGCCAGACGCTTCAGCAAATACGACAAATGTGGGCGAATGACAACCCGGACGACGATGCGGGCCTCAAGTATCGTGACCCGGCAGGCTCGGGTGGACATGCGGTGATTCCGTATAGCCTCCAGCGTAGCACGACGAACCCAAACCAGTTTCAGCTCTTTGTCTGCAACAGCAACAACCCGGCGAGCCTTGCAGATTTCATTTTGATCGATTCGCTCGCGAATACATGGCAGGAGTTTACAGGATTTGGTTGGGGGGTGGGAACAACTCTCATGCACCTCTATCCCCCCGCACTCGGCTTCTTCTCGCCACCGATCTTTCCTTCGGGTCCATCTTCAGGCTTGCGTGATGGAGGGGGAAGGACTGAAATCTGGTCACCACACCGGTCGGACGTTCGAATCCTCGCTCCGAACGGCGACTCCATTGGTGTTAGCAACGGCCACGCCTTCAATACCATTCCGGACGCCGAGCCTGTAGTGCTCGAAACGGGCTACCCGCAGCCGCCGTTGGGCTATGATGTTCCGACGGGAGGCTACCTCATCCGTGTGTCCAACCCTGTTGATACAAATATCGCCGTCTCGGTACGGGTTGACTCCGTGAGCATAACCTACTCGCGCAGCGGAGTGAACGCTGGACAGCGGGACGAATTTTGGTTCAACAACCGTCTGGGTATGAAAAACCCCGACGCTGTGCAGAAGACCATCAACGTCCAAGTTCTCGCAGCCAGCGACAGTAGCGACCGGACTGCAAACTTCACTGGAGTAGCAATTGTACAGAATGACTCCGTATCGGCGGGTCTGGATATGCAGGCCAGACCAACGTTTGTCAACTTCGGGCCGTCGAAAAGTTACCAACTGAAGTTGCGGACCTCATCAGGCCGAGGACTGCAGCGCTTCGAAAGTGTGTCACTGAACGTCCCTGCTCAATCCACACACATCATCGCTGCGCGATGGGACAGCCTTGCAACAACATTGGTACAAGTTTATGTCGATTTCGGCAACAACGGCACGATTGACGACACGATCTTCGTGAACAATACTGTTGATGTGGATGATCGCGGATCATTGGAGATGCCAACAGAGTACAATCTTGCTCAGAACTATCCTAATCCGTTTAACCCAAACACAAAGATCACGTACGCACTGCCGCAGGCAAGCCACGTACGACTTTCAGTGTATAACGTGCTTGGCCAACTCGTTGCGACGCTTGTTGACGAAGAACGACCTGCAGGTCAGTTTGTGGTTGAGTGGAATGGCACTGGAACTAATGGTGCGAGGGTTGGGAGCGGCGTGTACTTCTACACTATGGTTGCACACGGCGTCAGCACTGGACAGAGTATCAGGCGAACAGGCAAGATGATTTTACTGAAGTGATACGATTCAAGAATTGTTCATCTCACTATGGAGACCCCATGATACGACTGTTCTGTGGTATGCTTTTTCTGTTGACTGCTCCAAGTGTAATGGCTCAATGGGCTTCAATGGGTGGTCCGGAAGGGGGTGACATCGTCGCCATGGCGAATGCAGGAAGCTACCTTGTTTGTGGTGCTGTCGATGGGGATATCTTCACTTCGTCGGATAACGGTGCGACGTGGATTCGGAAGGGCAAGGTGCCCGGATCATTTCTCACAAAGCTTGCGGCAGGCTCAGGAATCCTATTTGCAACAGGGAGTGGTGGCATGCATCGATCAACGGATAACGGACTGACATGGACGCTGCAGCTCAATCCATTCGCATACCGGGTATTTGCACATGGGACACAAGTGCTTGCGACGACTTCCAACGGTTTGTTCTACTCGACAAATAGCGGTGGAACATGGTCGAACATTACCGGCAATCTTCCTCGGGTGGCGATTGCGGCCATCATCCATGGGTCAAGCATGTTTGTCGGGATGCAGGATAGCGCGGTGTATCGTTCAACAAACAATGGCGCGAGCTGGTTTCGTGCCTGGACCGACGCCACGCGCAGGAATATTAATATTCTGGCATCCGACGGGGCCAAACTCTACGCAGCATACTCCAACGAAGCCCGTCTCTTCTCGTCAACCGACAACGGTACAAGCTGGATCTCGTCGGACATCATTGTTACCTCCACCATGAATGAATACGTCAATGATCTTGTGGTTACACCTTCAGGGATTTTCATGCCAACCATTTACCAGACCAGTTTCTCATTCCCGTGGATCGCAGGCATGTATGTATCCACCAATGCCGGGGTGTCATGGAACTTGCGGACCCAGGGCCTGATGCCCAAATGGGTAAATGCAGCCGCTGCGGAGGGTAGTGATATACTTGCTGCAACGAAAGGCGGAGGAGTGTTTCGTTCAACGGATGCAGGTACGACATGGTTACGTTCATCAGGCGGACTTGTCAAGTCGCGTATTACATTTCTTTCATTCAGCACTGCATCAGACTGGGTCGCTGGCGTGGACGGAGGAGGCTTCTTTGCGTCAAGTGACAGTGGCAGAACCTGGGCGCCAAGGAATTCAGGCTTTGAGAACTTGTTCTCGTATCCAGTGCTTACGAATTTTCTCACAAAAGCAAACACGTGGTTTGTTGGAACGCAGGAAGATGGTCTCTTTAAATCAACGAACAACGGAACGCAATGGGCTTACACAGGAGGAGGTCCGTTTGCTACTACAGGGCTTGCAATTAAAGGAACCGAACTTATCGCCACAGAGGCGGTTACCGATGGGGTCTTCCGATCGACCGATGACGGCGCAACGTGGGGTCAAATCATGACTGGCTTCATTACCGCCGGCCCAACATGTGTCACGGTTGGTGGGGCAGGAACAATTTTTGTCGGTTCGTTTGACGGACGGGTTCTTCGGACAACCAACAACGGAACGAATTGGTTTGGATCGGTGATAGGCGGAACACCGTTCTTTCTCCGGTTTGTTGGCAATAAGATGTTTGCGGGGACTGATGATGGACCGTACCAATCGACCAATTTTGGCGTTACGTGGACACCGGCCAATAGTGGTCTTGGTGGAAGGACCGTCAACTTCATCGCGATACAAGACACGAATACAATGTTTGCTTCAACTGCCGATTCGGGGTTGTACGTGTCTTCCAATGCGGGCTTATCGTGGCGTGCTGCAAACAATGGATTGTCGGCTCTTCAGTTGACAGGTGTTCGCTCCACAGGTTTGTACATATATTGCGGCACCGCTGGGAATGGCGTTTGGCGCCGACGAACAACAGAAGTCCTGACAAATGTGTTGGAGGACCATCCTACAGGGAAGCCTGTGGAATTTGAGCTGAGTCAAAATTATCCCAATCCGTTCAACCCCTCAACCCGGATTGAATACGCGTTGCCACATCCAGGCCACGTGAGACTGATGGTGTATAACGTACTCGGTCAGCTTGTGGCAACACTTGTTGATGAAGAACGGCCCGCGGGCAGGTTCGCAGTGGAGTGGAACGGTACAGGGTTGAATGGCAACGTCCTTGGCAGCGGGGTGTACTTCTATACAATGGTTGCGCAGGGAATTGCTGGTGGCCAGATGTTCACGCGAACCGGAAAGATGATGCTTGTGAAGTAAGGCCGTCTGATACCACGTCTATTTACTACGGAGGCAGCATGTTCCCGACTTTGTTGTTTGCTACTTCCATCGGCCAGCATTGTAGCTCAATGAACTTCAATAGGTAGCCCGGAAGGGCAGGATTTGCAAGCGGGTGTATTTGTGTAGACTGCAATCAGGTGGCTTTCATGGAAACGAAGAAGCTTATGTTGCTTCGTTGAAAATTTCTACACTCTTACGAACTCTCGTTCAGAGGCCCTGAGAAATCAGGGCCTCTGGTGTTACAGGTTGCCTGTGTTCGCTTTCAGCCGCCGGATGAGCTCCAGCGGGAGTTGTGTCGCGCCCTTGAGTTCCGTGATAATCACCGGAATCAAAATACTTTTCCTTGATTTTGTGATCGGCGTCGAGTAATATACGGCGTGGATTGACTTGTTCTTGTGCTGAAATGCTCTTTCGCGAACCCAAGGCCGAATACACTTAATGACTGTTGCCAAAGCCGTAAAGCTGAAGCACGTTATAGTCCTGCTGATCCTCGGTTCTTTCTTCCTCCACCCGTCCTGCGACGAGTTGGAACCACTCCCGCCTCCCGTAGCGCAGAGTTCCGAATCACTTACCCAAACCGATGTCGAAAACACCATCGCCCATGCCGTCGAACAAGCGCAACGGCTGAATCAACATATCGTTGTTGCTGTGTCTGATCGCGAAGGAAATGTACTTGGCGTCTTTCGCATGACAGGAGCGAGCCTCGACCCAACTCCGGTGGGCGTGTCAGGCACGAGTGTTACCATTACGAATATCGACATCGCTATCCGCAAGGCCCGTACAGCAGCATTTCTGAGTAGCGATCAACACGGTTTTACCACTCTTACTGCCAGTTACATCACCCGCCCGCATTTTCCTCCTGGTGTCTTGAATACACCGGCTGGCCCGCTCTTTGGAGTTGGTCTTTCCAGTCTGCCGACCGGAGACGTTATGCCGAACGGGAGTGCATTGAATGACAAGCCGGGAGGAGTGCCGCTTTTCAAGAACGGTACTCTCGTTGGTGGAATTGGAGTGACCGGTGGGGCAAGTTCCTTTGATTCAAGTCTCTGTAGTGGTCAAAGTTTTGATGAAGTGATTGCACTGGGAGCGGCGTCGGATCTCCCGTTGCCGCCGGGTAGTCGCGGCGATAACATTTTTATTGATGGAATTCGTTTTCTGTATGCGAATGCTTCAGCACCGGCGGGGAATTACACGCTGAACTTTACCGGGTTGGGTACTCTTGGTGCTATCGTTCCGGGATTTCCGCCACTAGCATCTCCAGCACAACGCTTTCCTTTCTCGGGTGAAGTAAATCTCGACGCCACGCATGACTTCCGCATACGGGCAGGGAGTATGCTGTCAGCGAATGACGTCCGCCAGATTATTGACCAGGCTTCAGCCCAAGCAGCGCGCACACGCGCTGCCATACGGCGACCTCTTGGGGTTGCAACTCAGGTTTTCATCGCAGTGGTTGATACGAACGGCGCTGTCCTTGGTATCTGGCGCACACCCGATGCAACGCTCTTCAGCTTTGATGTTGCTGCTCAGAAAGCCCGCACAGCACTTGCATTCAGCAACCCGAATAGTGCCGATTTCGGTGGAAGAATCCGCACCATTCTGAATCTTTCCGCAACGCAACCACTTGCCATGACAACGCGGGCAGTAGGGTTCCTTGCACAGGATTTTTTTCCTCCCGGAATTGGCGGTGAAGCCGGCCCGTTGTTTGAAGGAACGGATTTCGCATATCAACGTCGGCTGTTGTCATTACGGGAGCTTCCACCCTATGGCAATGGTATCACGATATTCCCCGGAGGAATCCCGCTCTACAAAAACGGTCAGCTCGTCGGCGCCATTGGCGTCAGCGGCGACGGGGTTGACCAGGACGATCTTATTGCCTTTGCCGGTTCACAGAGTTTCGAGCCGCCACCGGAGATTCGATCTGACAGGTTCTTCTATCATGACGTGCGGCTGCCGTACATCAAGATCCCGAGGCAGCCTCGGCCATGATGAAAAGACCAACACAGAGACACAGAGAAGCGGAGTTACATAATGGTGGGGTGTTGAGCGTTCTGCTCTTCTGTCTTCTCGTGTTCACAGCTTCTTGCCCCAACCTCACATTGTCTCAGACCCAACCGGATACCACCAAGCAAGACACGGCACGATCAGTCGTCCCGGATTTTGTTGTCATTACCGACCGCTGGCGTGATATCCAACCTCCACCGTCCGAGTTCAGCATCGAAGGCCACTGGTACGATCCGTACAATCAGAACACTCTCAAAGGTGATTACCCGATCATCGGGCAGAACACGTTCTTTATCCTTACGGCGAGTGTCGACAACTTCGTGGAAGCCATCAAGACTCCCACGCCGTCCGGGGTAAGCACGCTTGAGCCGGAGAGCCGGCTGGCGTTTGGAAATGGAAACCGCCTGATTGTGAATGAAAACCTCAAACTGAGTTTCGAACTTTATGGAGGCCAGACGGCATTCAGGCCGAGGGACTGGGAGTTGAAGGTGACAGCATTCTTTAATCTCAATTATGCAAACTTGCGTGAGAACAACGGCGTCAACATCGATGTGCGAAAAGGAGATGATCGTACTACTACTCACGTGGCGTTTCAGGAATTATTCATTGAGAAGCATCTTTTTGATGTGAGCGACCGTTATGATTTCGTCTCACTCAAAGCCGGCATCCAGCGATTTTCCAGTGACTTCCGCGGATTTGTCTTTTCCGACTTCAATCTTGGAGCGCGGCTATTCGGGAGTCTTGGTTCA
>JANNSJ010000006.1:0-68664 GCA_031402435.1 Bacteroidota bacterium
GGCAGACGTTGCGCGATCGAGTCTGGATTTCAGTTGCATGACACGGGCGTGGATCTTCTCATAGTCGAGAGCAAGAGCAGGAATCATCTCCCGTGAGAACCCTGGCAGAGTTGCACCACGAAAATCGAATTGCTTTGCAAGGTTCTTCAATGGCGCAGTTGCTGAAAGTTCTGTTGGAGCAAGAACAACGCTTGATGCTCTGAGCATGCTTTCAAGCAAGACTGTTTCGCCGGGAAACCATCCACCCTCTCCGGCTGTGTCTGCGGCAAGAGTAATTGACTGAGGAAGCTCGTTGTTATTCGTGCCAACGTTAGGATATGTACATAGCATTATTGTGGAGAAAGGAAGTCGCTTGCTGTTTTCTGATAGAATTGTGTACCATTCGGCGGCGATACGGCGACGATCAGCCCACTGCGCGTTATCATGAAGCTTGCCATCTGGCAGATCAACGAGAAACGTCAACGCCTGCTCACGATCCCTGAGAGCAAACACAGACTTCAGCAGGTCGTGCAGTTTTGGAAAGTCGAGATTCCGTATTACTGATTTAAACATAAGTCACTATGAGATTACAAGGTAACCATCAGTTAGAACCAATTATTCTATGGGAACGATCCTGAGTATTTTATCATCGTCCTTAGCAGGCGCACCGCGTCCATCGCGATTGTTGGTGCAAAAATATAGGTATCCATCCGGGCTCTCAACGATATCTCTCAGGCGCCCAAACTCGTTAACCAGCAGTGGTTCGCTTCGCAGGACGTTCCTTCCGGTTTTGACGTCAAGGCGTACCCTGAGGATCTCTTTGCCCCGCAGCGTGGCCACAAATAGGTCGTTCTTGAGCAGGGGAAACAGTTTACCCTTGCAGAACGATGCTCCGCTTGGAGCAACGGCTGGCGTAAATTCTGCAACAGGACTCACCATGTCTTCCGCTGTTTCCATGTGGTGAATCGTTGGCCAACCATAGTTTTTACCGGCATCGACGACGTTGATCTCATCGCCACCACCGGGGCCGTCAAAACCCGAGGGTCCGTGTTCTGTTGCAAAAAGTAGGTTCAATGCGGGATGCCAGTCCAATCCCTGGCTGTTGCGATGGCCCAGAGAGTATACAGGCGAGCCTGGGAAAGGGTTATCCGAAGGTATCGTTCCATCATCGTTCACTCGGAGGATTTTTCCGCCAAGAGAGGAGATATCCTGAGCAATCTCTCGCCTCGCAGCGTCACCAGTGGTTATGTACAGCTTTCCATCAGGACCGAACCTGATGCGGCATCCGTTGTGTACTCCACTCCCTGGTAACCTGTCAACAATCGTCTGTTCATCTTCCAGCTCCTTGTCTTTCAGTCTGAATCGAACAACTTTGTTTCCAACACCGCGACCATTCTCATAAGTATGGCTGAGGTAAAGCAGCTTATTCTCTTTGTAGTTGGGATGTAACGCCAGTCCCATTAAACCGCCTTCTCCCTCGCTGTGAACATTTTCAACTTCTGCTACAAGGTTCGGTTGAGTCTCACCCTTCTTGAGAACCCACAGCTTGCCACGACGTTCGGTGAAGTACAGATCCCCTCCATCGAATGCAAGTGACCATGGGATATCCAATCCGCTTGCGACAGCTACCACCTTGAACCTCACGCCATCAGAGGTGGTGTATATCTTCGACTCATGCTCCGCAGCGGTAGCATGGACATAAAGACTCACAAACATAAGGATGACTATTGGCAGGACGAAGCCTGAACGGCGCTTCCAAAAGATATGCTTGGATCTGGAGGGTGACAACATAGGCGGCTATCAGGAATGACGAACCACGGTGATACTCCCTACGGATGAATCATGCGACGAGCTACTTCCCGTAACGCATCCTTTGTCAGGAATTTCTGAACGAGAGGGAACAGTATATGATTCTCTTTGTGAATATGGTTAACGAAACGCTGGACAATGGCCTTTGCTATTGTTTCCAGATCCACAGCAAGGGCTTTGTCGTTTTTCTTCTTATCAAGTTTGGTGACAGCGCGACGCAGTTTCAGGAATTCCTTCTTGAGGTACTTGTGATCCTCCCTCATGAGGCGCGTAGGACCCTCTACATACCGTTCGAGTACGGGGAAAAGTGCTTCCTCTTCCCGTTTGTTATGCACGCCTACTTCGTCTTCGATAAAATGCAGTGCTCCATTGACCTTGTTAAACGCATCAACGGTGAAACCATGCTGTACAAGTGAGGTCGTAGCATTGTTCAGTGAGGAAAGATGCATCAACATCTCATCATGTTCCTGCATGAATTGCGCTATGGGATCAATATGTTTCTTCCTGCCCTGCACGTTAGACAACTTCAATCATGGTGTTGTACTTCATTCCTCCGTCATTCACAAACGCCTCAAGAGTGCTGATAAACTCCTGTGCCTTCTCATCGAGATTGTCTTCCAAGGCATCAAACTCTTCCATACTATCAGTAACAAACATTTCAGTGAAAGTATTCTTCTTCCCTTTTACCTCGAAGACCGAGTAGTTGTGCTTCCCGAGAGCTGTAAGGTGGTTCTTCATCTCTTTGATCAACGCCAGATACTTATCCCGAAAATGAGGTTTGATACCATACGAGATAGTAAAAATGACTCTTGGCATGTAGCTTCCTTTCATCAATAATGAGTTAGTTCAATATCCCGCTTTTCGAATCTCATCTTCTGTCATCCCAAAGTAATGGGCAATCTCATGGATCAACACTTCGCGAATCTTTTCGCGCAACGCTGGTCCCTTGCCAGCGACAGACTCGATGTTTCGCTTGAAGAGCGTTATCGTGTCAGGGATAATCGGGTACGTCCCATAGCCGGTATTCCTGTAGTTCAACGGCACCCCTTGATACAGTCCAAGGAGATCATATCGGGAAGACACGTTGGCTTTCTCGATCAGCTCATCATCCGGAAGGTCTTCCACAACAATCCGAAGGTTCTCGATCTTCCCTTTGAACGTATCGGGAAGTGCATTATAGATCGCTTCAGCTTCCTGTTCGAATTCTTCCAGATCCATTCTTACAACACGAAAGTTCTCTTCATAGAAGTTTGATGCCTGCAACGAAAGCCCCCGGCACTAGAAGTACCAACAAAGTTACCACGGCGCACTTCACTGTTCTGAACCCTGTAAGTACAGACAGTCCCCGAAACAGCAGGAGAAACGTCCATCCTACAGCGAACGTATCAAACCCCAGCAATGCCATATACACAGCCGGATTCAAGAGCATTGGTGGCGGGTTCGTTCCGAAAAAATCCACGCCAAAAATTGCAATCTCAAGAGGAAAAACGAACACCAGAGAAAGCACGATGGGTACACTTGCGTAAGAAATGATTGCAAATGCGTTCTTAACGGAAGCTTTGCCTCCGAAAAGGCGCACCGTAATTGCCACGACAATGCTTAAGATCAAGACAAAAACCAAACCAAGAGGAATGCCAACCAATCCTCCCGAACCTACAAGTGTCAGAAGATTTGTGAACATCGGGGCGAGTTTCTTCAGCCAGAAGATCCCAAGCGCCAGGCTTATTCCGAGCAGAGCACTCAGGACATACGCATAGTTCTTATGCCTGGCCAGCACTATCTTCTTGAATGCAGCCCCGGGAGTCTCAATGAGTTGCCAGATCGTCTGAAAGAGATCAATGTTCTCAACCTTCCCTTGAAGGAAACCACGGCACGCTGAGCAAAGCGCCGAAAGGTCATCGTTCTGTTGACCACAGACTGAACACGTGATCATCGGTTATTAGCTCAAGTTCCAATCAAGGATGACTGCGCAACCTACAACTCAAGACAAATCAACTGGTTAGAGTATACCAATTTTCAATCTCTTTAGCAACGGAATTTTGCTCGTTGGGTCGATGAGGGATCTAGTTGATGGGGGCAAATCGAACGGTGAAGTGCCTGAGGATTGGTGGTTCCTCGACAATCCTGTAGCCCTTCACGGAGTTCCTTTGCGCGAAAGTTTCAAGCACGACCTCGATGACGTAATCGATGTGGCTTTGTGTGTATACACGCCGGGGAATTGCCAGCCGAACAAGTTCCATGCGCGAGGGGATCAGTTTGCCGGCAGGATCGTACTTTCCAAACATGACGCTTCCGATTTCAACGGAGCGGATCCCGCCTATCCGGTACAGTTCAACGACAAGAGCTTGACCCGGGTACTGTTCAACAGGAACATGACTGAGAATCCGTTTGGCATCCAGGTAGATAGCATGTCCACCAGGAGGTTGTAGAATGGCGACCCCTCCCTTCGTCAACCTCTCACCAAGGTACTCAACCGAGCGAATGCGATATTGCAGATAGTGTTCATCAAGAATTTCATCCAATCCAATGGCTATTGCCTCGAGATCGCGTCCGGCAAGTCCACCGTATGTTGGAAATCCTTCAGTCATGATGAGAAGATTCCGCGCTTGCATGGCAAGCGTGTCGTCATTCAAGGCAAGAAAGCCTCCCATGTTCACGAGTGCATCCTTCTTGGCACTCATGGTAGCCCCGTCTGCATACGAGAACATTTCCTGCACGATCTGCTTTACTGGAATATCCGCGTAACCGGTCTCTCGCTTCTTGATGAAATACGCGTTCTCGGCAAACCGGCACGCGTCCAGGAACAATGGAATACCATTGCTTTTGCACAAGGCTTTCGTCTCACGGATATTCTGCATTGAGACAGGCTGGCCACCCCCGGAATTGTTCGTCACGGTGACCATCACCAACGGAATGTTCTCGCGTCCAACCTTTTCAATGAACGCTTTGAGAGACGGGATATCCATGTTGCCTTTGAAATCCGCTATCACTTCGGGATGCCTTCCGTCTTCCGTTGGAAGATCAACGGCCTCTGCACCGGAGAACTCCACGTTTGCGCGTGTTGTGTCGAAGTGGGAATTGTTCGGAACAAACTTCCCTTTCCCCCCAATCAAAGAGAACAGTATCTTCTCCGCAGCGCGTCCCTGATGCGTTGGGATGATATGTTTAAACGCGGTAATCTCCCGTACTTTGCTCTCGAAGCGGTAAAAGCTCCGGGCTCCTGCATACGATTCATCTCCTTGCATCATCCCACCCCATTGGGCTGCGCTCATGGCGGACGTGCCACTATCGGTGAGGAGATCGATCAACACATCCTCTGCCGGGATCAGAAACATGTTGTAGTACGCACGTTGCAGCGCCGTTTCACGTTCCTGCGACGTTGTAAACTTGATCGGTTCAACCGACTTGATTTTGAATGGCTCGATGATGGTTTTCATGGTCCCTCGTTGCGTGAATGGTGTAGGTGGATGAATCGCAAGAACAGAAGTTGATGGCAATGCTCCAAGAAGCTATTGTATTGCTTGAACTATTGCAAGTCAAGGCTCCGCTACCACTTGCAGTCGTGACTCAATGCACTGGAAAATGAATCCACATTACGCTATTTTGGTACGGAACGATAGGAGAAATGACAATTGCTTCGACTCTTTAAAAAGCATATAAAACCGACCGATCTCGGCGCAACCCTTTACGAAGAGTTGCGCAAGG
Organism: Bacteroidota bacterium; assembly: GCA_031402435.1. Classification (GTDB taxonomy): domain Bacteria; phylum Bacteroidota; class Ignavibacteria; order UBA10030; family UBA6906; genus UBA11986. The sequence goes on from JANNSJ010000006.1 coordinate 5,494, forward strand.
GAATGGGATCAAACAGCGATTTATCAATCGATGGATTCCTCAAGAGCCTTGATCAGGATCTCAGTCAGGTGAATGAGCAGTATGCAGGCGAGATTGCCGTGGGACTCATGTTTGGTGCTGTCATGGCAATCGAACGGTCAGCTTCGGAGCGTGTTGCCGAAGAGATTATTGCGGGAATGAAGCTGGAATTCCTGAGACATCTTGAAGAGCAGGGCGCGAATGCCATCCAACGGGCGGAGTGGGAAATAATTCTGGCTGACAGGTTTCTCGGATATCGTCAATGCCTGGAGGATTATTCAGGCTTTGAGCCACCCTGGAAATTGGGGAGGCAGTTTTACTGGAACCTGATAGGAGTAGAAGAACACGTCGCTATGCTCATCAAGATTTCGACGTTGTATCAGTTGGCGGCCCGCGATAAGTGCCAGGAACTCTTGAACAAGTACGGTCCTCTCGTCCTGGCGAACTAATGTAAGTGTGGTTGGTTGATTGACCGCAGAGACTGAAGCACGTCTGCAAGATGATTACCCATGTTCAACTCGTGATGGGCTACCAACCGCACGATCCCTTCCTTGTCAATTACATACGTAACCCGTTTCGTACTCTTCACAAGCCCGCCCACTCTTCCGGCGCCGTACGCTTTAATGATTGACCGATTCGTATCTGCAATAAGCTCAAACGGCAGGTTGTAGCTGCTCCTGAACTTCTCGTGGGATGAAGGCCCGTCACCACTTACTCCAAATACCACAGCATCAAGCTTCGAGAGTTCTTCATATCCATCGCGTATCGAACACGCTTGAGCGGTACACCCTGAGGTGAAGTCTTTGGGATAAAAGAACAATACGACGTTCTTCTTGCCTGCAAACTCACTCAACGAAGTAGTCGCACCATCGCTCACGACGCCGGTGAAGTCCGGAGCTTTTGTTCCGATAGCCAGCAAACCCTGTCGTTCTTCGATGAAGACCACCACTGCGAAGAACACCAGTACGCCAAGTATCCAGAACAAGGTTTTCTTTCTCATAAATAAAAAGGTCAGAGGATTGGCTCTGACCTGTTAACAACTCCGCCTGGAAACAAGTTCACTCGCTATCGTATTGAATGATGGAGAAGATGTCGTATTGCGAAAGGCGCTTCCTTGCCTGAAGGAACGTCAGTTCAATCAGGAACGATACGCCGACAATGTCTCCGCCAAGCTTCTCGATAAGCTGGCAAGCAGCAGAGATCGTCCCTCCTGTTGCGAGAAGGTCATCATGAACGAGTATCTTCTCCCCCGCGGAGATTGCATCCTTGTGAACCTCGACTGCATCGGTGCCGTACTCAAGAGCATATTCCTGACGAAGAGTGGCGGCAGGAAGTTTGCCCGGTTTACGAACGGGAACAAAGCCGGCCCCAAGCTTGTACGCCAACGGCGCTCCCAACATGTAGCCGCGTGACTCCACACTCACGACTTTGTCAATCTTCATTCCCTTGTAGTGGTCATAGAGTTCGTCGACTGCTTTGGCAAACGCTTCCTTGTTCTTCAGGAGGGTTGTGATATCCCGGAACATGATTCCCTTCTTGGGGAAGTCCGGCACATTGCGTATTTCCTTGATCAGATCCATATTGTTACCACTGGGGTTTTTCTTTTTTCAGGAAGGCATCGATCCCCTGTTTGCAATCAGGAGTCATGCGGGCGGCGGCGTTCATGTTGGCTGCGAAGTCGAGTGAGTCCATCAGGTTCATGCCGTGAAGCTTGGAGAGCATTTCCTTGCATAGTCCCATCGCGGTGCCGCTGTTTTGCTGCGCGAGTTCGTTGCAGAGCGAGTCGACAGTGGATTGCAGTTCATGTTCGGGAACAACCATGTTGATCAAGCCGACCTGCTTCGCTTCCGTTGCACTGATGATGTTGCCTCTTAGAATCAGCTCACGGGCAATTCCCTCTCCAACGCGTTTCAACAGGAAGATCATCACCACGGCGGGGATGAAACCAATGCGGACTTCAGTGTAACCGAACTTTGCATTCTCTTCTGATGCAACCACGATGTCGCACACGGTTGCAAGTCCGCAGCCGCCCGCAAGCGCCGGACCATTGACCACAGCAATCACCGGCTTACGCAACTCATGGATGACCCGGAACAGGTTTGCCAGTTGCTGTGAATCCGCACGGTTCTCTTCGAGATCGAATTTGGATAACCGCTGGAGATATTCAAGATCAGCGCCCGCACAAAACGCCGAACCCGTACCGGCCAGTACTACAACCTTGACGCTCTGATCCTTCCCTGCTTGAGAGAATGCAGCGGTCAGTTCCTTCACCATCACATCATCGAGAGCGTTGCGCTTCTCGGGACGATTGAGCGTGATGCGTGCCGTGCGATTGCCGACTTCATATATCAATCTCGTGAATTGCATGGCACGAAAATAGGCAATATCGATTGCAAAAACAAGGATTGACATTTCACAGAAACAAGAATCCCGCACCGTTGAATGATGCGGGATTGAACAACCATTATTTTCTGATCATGTTCTCTGAAACCGTTCCTACTTCATCAGCACGAGCTTATTGATCTTGGAGTACGCGATCTTTCCTTCGGCATTAGTAACATTGAAGCGTGCAAAGTAGACGCCACTTGACTGACCGGCGGCGTTCCAGGTTGCAGAGTGATAACCAGCTTCACGATAACCGCTCGCAAGTTCCACAACTTCCCTTCCCAGCACGTCATACACCACCAACGAGACATTCCCTGCATCCGGAAGATCGAACCGGATTTCGGTTGTTGGGTTGAATGGGTTGGGGTAGTTCTGATGTAACATGAAAGCACTAGGCAAGGAGGCAGTAGTCGCAGATTGCTGCTTTGCAAGCAATGAACGTGATTCGTTTAGCGAATCATCGAGCAATGTATGAACATGTACTACCGTTGATAGGAGTTTCTTTGTTGTGTTGCTGAATCCCCGCACCGTAGGTCGAATCATAATCCTGCGGCCTGTCAATCCTGCAACCCGATCTCTGAATCCAAGGGGTTGCCTCCCATTGGCATGATAGAGACGTTCTGTGTTGATCCGTCTGAGCGGTGTTCCTCGGTCTGCATCCACGATGTCGAATGACAGCCCGATTTCCGATCCCGTAAGGCTCAGCGGCCCCAGTACTTTTGCCTCGCCATCTACAATAATACTGTCGATAGTACTGGGGATGATGATCGGTGCGCTTGTTAGGGCTGACCACACTGTGTTCTGATTAAGTGAGTCCGATGTGCTCGCAAAATCCAGTGGGACCAAAGACCCATCGTTGAGCTTCAAGCTGATGGAAGAGACTTCCACAGAGAAGTAATTGGAGGAATCGGGCTCGCCACTGGATTCGTTTGCTGTCAATGGTGTTCGGCCTAATGATAACCTTCTGGGTCGATGCGATGGTCGTCGCGCAACTACAGCCCGTCTGCTGTATTGTTCAGGAATCACAGTCGCTACAGAACCGTTGCCTGGCCTAGACGTTTCTGTCCCAAACACTAGAGGATACGGTGCCCCGGTTGTTCCAGTCGCAACGAACCTCGTTTCGTCAATAGGTCCATTTGAACTTGGAATTAAAAGGTTTGGGTTCCGAATACCATTGTAGATCTCCATCACTTCCCATTTTCCATCATAAACAGCCTTGAATGTGCTCATTCCATTGTCCCAAGCCCAAACTAAATGGCCATTGGAAAGATTTACGACGGTTGGCCGGTAATAGTTTATGAATGGCGTGCTACTCTTGAACTCATGCGCCGCGTCCCAAGTTTTGTTGTGCCACCGTTGATACATCACACGTCGCTGTAGCATAGGGACATTCGAATTCCAAGAATCCCCAGCATCTGTGCTGGGCGGTGGTTCTTCTTCACCCCCCCATGCTTCCCACACTATGTGAGACTCAGGGTCGATAATATTCGAACCGCTAATCTGTGATGCGTACGAAACTGGACCAACGCTAGCCGGGACCACCTCGTGGAGATCAAAATTCAGGTCAAAGGCGAAGACATCTGTTCCATTGTCGTATGAAACGAAAAGCTCTGGGAAATAGCTTGTAATATCGCAACCCCAAGTACTTGGATTCCGGAAGGGACCGCCTTCAAGCAAACTCTCCCCACCCCAATGCCAGCTTGGTCCAGGCCCCTCTGCAGAATTGAACCATAGTCCGCCAGGGCCTTCCCAGAAGGCATACAGAAACGGAGTTCCACCGAAGTCTATTCGTGAAATGACTGGTCGTGTATCAATAGCAGTAGAGATGGTCGGGCTAATTTCTTCGTGGATGTATGATTCATCCAACGCATCTGTGAACATGATTTGATAGTCGCTACCAACTTGTTTCCGATAGACAGAATACAAATGCATACTGACAAATGGTAGGCCATCCTCCTTCCAGAGCGCAACAGATGGCGCGCCTGATGATCCGCTGGAAACTCTCCTCTCAAAACTCCAGGAAACACCGCCATCTGTGGAGCTATTGCGCCATACGTCGCCCGCACTCTCATAGAGAATAAAACTACTGTTCACATTATTCTCTACTATTGAAACCGCAACCCGCTGGCTATTGCTGCCTGTTGCGGAAGCCATGGAAGAACCGAGTTTGGCTTTGTACCATGCCGTTGCAGAGCCACCTGAGAAGTTAAACACTGCGGGTGTCTGGAGCGCAAAGGAATCTTGAAATGTGACATACGTGCCGGACCATTTTGAAAGGAAATATGATTCAAACCCATTGATCAGATTATGATCCGGGGCACCAACTGTGTAGTAGGGCTTGCCAGAGATGATGGGCTGATCCAAGAACACACCTTTATGCGGACTATTGATACCAATGTTAACTGCATACGGGACAGGTTGAGGAATTGCTGCTGTGCCTCGATTCCTGTTGCCATACGGTGATTCGGTGAAGTCAATGTACCATGGATCTGTGAAATGAATATTTCCGCCTGGATTGCCTCCATCAATCATCCGAGCTTGGATTGTTGCATTGCTTACAGTAGCAAACCTGGATGTAACGCTAATCTCGGATGAATAGAACCCGGGGAAAACATGGTGATTTCTCAAATCGTCTTCTGCAATCGGTCCTCTGACCCATTCCCTATACTTGTTCTGGAGATAAACATTGGTGTCACCGTGAAAGACTTCGGGTGTATTAAGTGCTAGTACGTGAGGCAGTCCTGGACTGAAACGAGGGTTGAAAGAGCTTCCGCTCCAGCGACCAAGTGTTCCAACTTGTTGACTTGTACCCTCAATTTTTTGGTCCATGACCATAGTCGTAGCCGGGAAGTACCAAGACACGGCATATTCCTGAGGGAACATTTCATCCACAGGTGGTGGCATAGTGTAGCCATGAACCCGAATAGTCCATGTTCCTGCGACCGGATTTGCCACAACTACTTGTTCAACGTTGTCTAAATGGTTGGCTTCAGGGGTAGCCGCGGCAGCAGGATCTGCTGGATTCAGGGTTAAAGGGAAGTACTGGATTCCATTTGGGTCGATCAGCTTGAGATCGATGTCGTTGACCAATGTAGGATTTGCAAGGGGTGATGCTTGTTTGTCAGAATAAGCTAGCATCACGCGTAACTCGAGCGCACCTGGTGGAACAACAACAATAGGGTGCAAGATTTGTTTGGTTGTCTATGATCGTCCCTTCTAAATGCCAACCAGCCTGAATCATTTGAACAGAGGCTTCGGCATCTGCCTTTCCATAACCAAACTTATAGTCCGGGCCTGGATTACCCAAGTTACTCGCACCATTCAAGAGAATACTCTTCAGCAAAGCAGGCTTTGGAGTTGCACCGGCATTCTTCAGTCGATATTTTTCAATGAGTAAGGCAACTGTTCCTGAGATTGCAGGGGAAGCAACGGAGGTCCCCGCGCTGAAACCATACGAAGTGTAAGCGTCTATTGTCGAATTCACACCAACGCTACTCGGGTTGCCCCCCCCTAATGCAACCAGATCGGGTTTGACCCTGCCATCAATGGTCGGGCCATAATCGCTGTAGGCAGTCGTATCATCATTATGCTGGATTGCACCCACCACAATTGTGTTTTTTGCGCATTGGCCCGACCCATAAGGAATACTTCGCCAGCCCGGACGTCCCCATCGAGTGTATCGGAGCTCGTTACGATCATTCCCGGCTGAAGACACAACGTTAATGTTGTTGTCCCTAACTAATTTGTCATAGTCTCTTGATTGAGCCGCATAGATACCAAAAACGTCATCTGGAAATTGGTTCATATCACTTGTCCATGAATTCTGAGACACGACAATTCCCTGATTCGTTATGCCATTTAGGACCTCCGTAGGCGTGTCCCCAGAGTCTTTATCCCACGAATAGATCAATGCAGAAGGAGCCATACCTCGCAAGTTTGGATTTGTTGAACCTGCTCCGTCTCCAGCCATTGTTCCACAGGCGTGCGTAGCATGCAAACTCACCGGGATCTGCTGCTCCACGACGGTCAGCCGACCAGAAAAGGCTGCATGCTGATACACAGCACCTCCATCCCAAATCCCCAATTTGACTCCATTTCCAGTAAGGGACCATGGCTGAGCTTGGATTACATCCGCTTTAATACTAATCCTGGACTGATCATTACACAGTGCCGTTGGTGAGACCGGTTCGATCCAGCTTACCCATTCAAGCGCAGCAATCTCAACAATGAGAACTTCGTCAACACGAACAGTAACTCGGTGGAAATATTCCGATGCAAATACTATCTCGGCATCAAAGTGTTCTAATGCATTCTGAGCAAATTCAGTTGAAACATCCGGGTAAAGACAAACAATAACATCCGTCATGTGTTGCGTCGACTTGGACTGCTGTTTATCCGTAAAGAGCTGAGAGATCTTGTCCTCGGGTTGGAGAAAAAAGACAGAGCGAATCTTTGCAGCCGTAAGTAAATCTAAGTCAACATCAACCGGCAAAGAAGCAACTAACGCACGCTGAGGAAGGTAATCGTGAAGCTTTATATGGGAGCGGTTCAATAGAGCAAGTTCCGGTTGTTTAGGATTCTCAAAGAACTGAATGACAGCATGATATTTTCCGTTGAGTAATTTGCCTGGATTTTTTTTGAAGGACTCAACATCTCGCCCAAACTGCTCAAACCCTGCATCGGGAACAAACGTTCGACTCTTCAATTGTATCTCGTAACGTGGTTCGCTTTGAGCAAAGAGGCTGGTATTGAGACAGAGAAGAAGCGCTAGCCCTGTCGCCGTGACAATGGTTTTCATGTTGATCCTCCTAGGATGGGTAGGCTACTGGAAAGTTGTATCTTGAACTATAGATGAGACGAACCATCTTTGAGTCTTTTACCTTCTCCCTATGAACACAATGCCACGTGAAGCACCGATATGCCCGACGACCATTACCAAACGATCCGTCACGGCCATTGGACCGAGCGCGCCACCAGGCAAAGACACTCCACCAAAGTACCGATGCCAGTTAACACCGTTGAAGTGAACGATTTCCCCAAATGAACCTGCGACAAAAACATTGTTGACCCCAGTCCCTCTCACACCCCATGAACCAAAACTCGTTACCACTCCATGCGGATAGACTATCCAGGCGGAGTCGCTCAGCATGCGCTTTCGATGAATGCCAGCACCGACAGCATAGTACTTCATCCCCGGAACAAACCAGATGCTGGCCATATCCGTTGCAAGACCGGCGGTGCTTACAGGGGCAGCTGAGTTACCTTCGATCTTGAGAATTCTGCTTTCTTGAGTCTTCGCTGTGTATGTAGAAGCGAGCGCAAGGATTTGCAGCTGACCATTTCGATCATTAGCACCCCAAATATCACGAACGTCTAACGTTGTGCCGGTCTCCACGCGCTGCCAACTCATACCGTTATAGTGCATGATGTTCCCTCCATCCCCAACAGCATAGATTGAACTTGGGCTGCCTCCCCATAGTTTCCTGATAGAGAAAGAAACTGGCAAACACATTGTTGTCGTCTGTAAAGTGCCGTTCCATCGCGCAATCTGATCTCCATCCATAGCGATCCAAACATCCGTAGCACTAAATGCAAGAACCGAGCTTGTCGGATATGGTGTCGTACCGGACCCGCCACAAATTGTGTAGAATTGAATACGCATTATTGTCCACGATGCCCCATTCCACCGAGCCACGTTGTAAGCCTGGGGGTCAATCAACCCAGTCGAGTCCCTCAAATACATCTCTCCAACCGCATAAGCAAGTGTATCGTTGACAATTGCAATATCGCTGAGCATGCTGCTTGCATCACCAAGCGTATCAACCTCCCAGGTGATGTTGTGGCTCGTGGTATCCATCGTCGTGGCTTGCACCGAAGAGCTTGCATCAATGGCCATTGAGTCACGGAGCCGTTGTGCAACGAATGAGTAGGTGTGGCGCGGGAGAAGTCCTTCTACTACAAAAACGGAGTCCGGAGATGGGAGACGGGAAACCGTAACGCGTTGGCCATCTTGCAGTATCGCAATTGTGCGCGGCTCGTTGGCATCGGTGAGCGAGGCTTTGAGCCAGGCCTCGGTGCAGGAGGCGTCTTCAACTGTTAGCTGGATGGTGGCGATATGGGGCTGTATTGGCTCATCGTCCTTGCAGGAATTGATTAGAGCAACTGCTGAGAACATCACCACAAACAAGTTCATCCGCTTCATCACGGCACTCCTTGACAGATCGTAAATCGGTAATCTTAGGGACAAAACCAGCAAGAACAATGTAACAAGAGATGAGATGAGATGAGATGCAATCAATTTCTTACGAATACGCAGCAAACTCTGTGCCGCAGATAACCATGCCGCCGTGAGAATTGAGGGAAACAGAGATTGTACCATCTCATGCTTGATAAAAACAAGAGACTTCGTTTCTCAGAAATGAAAGAGGAGGTGCCTGGAATATTTTGCTTTTGAATGACACCCCCGAAATAAAGAATCCCATCTTTGTTGTAAGATGGGATTCTTTCAAGAGTATTGTGGTCAACCTCTACACGTCGAAGTACAATCCGAACTCATACGGATGAGGACGCAAGGCCATAGGCTTTACCTCCCTGTCCATTTTGTACTGGATCCACGTTTCAACAACGTCTTCCGTAAAGACATCGCCGCGAAGCAGGAAGTCATGGTCACGCTCCAATGCACGCAGCGATTCTTCAAGCGAACCCGGCGTTGATGGAACGTTCTTCAATTCCTCCGGCTCGAGATCGTAAATGTCCTTGTCCAGTGGTTCACCCGGATCGATCTTGTTGATGATGCCATCGAGTCCGGCCAGCAACATTGCAGAGAACTGCAGGTACGGGTTGCCTGATGCATCGGGGCAGCGGAATTCAACTCGTTTCGATTTCGGATTTGATGAATACATCGGAATGCGAACCGATGCGCTTCTGTTGCGCTGCGAGTACGCGAGATTCACGGGCGCTTCGAATCCGGGCACGAGTCGCTTATACGAGTTCGTCGTTGGATTTGTAATGGCGCAAAGTGCGGGCGCATGCTTCAACAATCCACCGATATAATGCAGCGCCATCTGGCTGAGGCTTGCGTATCCGTTGCCGTAGAAGAGCGGCTTGCCGGCTTTCCACAAGCTCTGGTGTACGTGCATTCCGGACCCGTTATCGCCGAACAATGGCTTCGGCATGAATGTGGCGGTCTTCCCTCTCGCGACCGCAGTGTTCTTGATGATGTACTTGAAGAGCATCATATCGTCCGCATGCTTGAGCAACGGCTGGAACTTCAAGTCGATTTCCGCCTGGCCGCCACTTGCGACTTCGTGATGCTGCGTTTCGACGTCGAGTCCGGCATTCATCATATTCACCACCATCTCATTCCGGAGATTCATCTGGTGGTCGGTTGGCGGGACTGGATAATAGCCTTCCTTGTAGCGCGGTTTGTAACCGAGGTTTGGTTTTTCATCACTCCCTGAGTTCCAGCGGCCTTCGATCGAGTCCACATGGTAGTAACTGTTGTTGCCGTTCGTATCGAAGCGAACATCATCGAAGATGAAGAACTCTGCTTCGGCTCCCATGAATGCAGTGTCTGCAAGTCCGGTCGAAAGCAAATACTGCTCGGCTTTGTGCGCAACGCCGCGTGCACATCGACTGAATCGTTCCTTCGTCAACGGGTCAACGATGTCGCAGATGAAGCTGATGGTCTTCACGTCCACGAACGGATCGATGAACGCCGTCTTCGGATCCGGAATCATCAACATGTCGCTCTCGTGGATTACCTTGAATCCGCGAATAGATGATCCGTCAAAGCCAAAACCATCTTCGAATGAGTCTTCCTCAAGACGATGGACCGGCACAGTCACGTGTTGCCAGATGCCCGGCAAGTCGATGAACTTGAAATCCACAAACTTTACGCCCTGGTCTTTAATCATCTTAAAGACTTTGGGAATACTTCCGTCTCCCTTTTTTGCCATGGATGTTCCTTTTATGATTGGATGAATTGTGTTAAAAGTGTGTCAAACGGTTAGTCGTATTCTTCAGTTCTGTCTCACGATTATTTCGTTGCCTCGACCTTGATGCGTGTTGTTTCTTTCGAGGTCGAGAGCACAAGGTTTGTTCTTGTGCTTATGACGCCGTTCCAGGCCTGTATCTTGGCAAGCAGTTTCTCAAGGGATGCGGTGTTGGTTGTTCTCACTTTCAGGAGGTGACTTCCTTCGCCGGTAATCGCATGGCATTCGAGTACTTCATCCAGTGCATTTGCGTGATCAATGAACTGTCCAAAGTGTTTGGACGAATCCACTGTAACGAAAATGAAGGCAACAATGTCTCTGCCAAGCTTCTTCGCATCAACGAGTGCGTGATATCCGAGAATAACGCCGCTCTCCTCGAGTTTCTTCAGGCGATCACCTGCCGAAGGAAGTGAGAGTCCCACCGCTTCCGCGAGATCGTTGCGTTTCGTTCTCCCCCTCTTCTGGAGGATCTCGAGGATCTTGACATCAATTTCATCGATCATTTGCATGCCAGTTCACCATTGTTCATCAAGCCTTAATAATACAGGCATTTACAATCTTGTGCCTTCCAATATAAGGCAATGAACACTTGTTGTCAAGGTTATGGAAATAAAAAACGGGGTTTTCTTAACCCCGCGTGATTGCCGCCACTTATATGTTCACCAGGCTATCCGGCGTTACTTTTGGCCCGCAATGATGAGATTGCTGACCCAATATCACCTGACCCGAATATAAAATTGCCGGACACGAGTACACTAGCACCTGCTTTCACAACTTTCTCCACTGTACTGGCATCAACACCGCCATCGACTTCAAGCAGAACTTCAGGTTTCAGTTGTTTGATCAGATCAGAAGTTTCCCGCAGTTTGTCAACGGACCCGGCGATAAATGATTGACCCCCAAACCCGGGATTGACGGACATGATAAGCACCAAGTCAACAAACTTTATGATGTTCTTCAATTGAGAAACAGGCGTTGCTGGATTGATACACACCCCTGCCATTGCTCCGAGATCTTTGATGCGTTGCACTGTACGATTCAAATGCCTGCACGCTTCGACGTGAACGGTGATGATATCGCTGCCTGCGTTTCTGAAATCCTGTACGTACTTGTCTGCATCCTCGATCATGAGGTGAGTATCGAATGGCAGTTTCGTGAGCTTGCGAATGGACTTGATAAGCGGAGGTCCGAAGGTGATGTTCGGAACAAAGTGTCCATCCATCACGTCAAGGTGAAGCCAGTCTGCACCACCCAGTTCTGCAAGAGCGATTTGACCCTTGAGGTCTGAGAAGTCTGCTGAAAGCAATGAAGGAGCAATCTTTACCATAGTCGTTTTATTTTTTCGGAACCTGAATTTCTTCTTTTGGCTTGCCAGCTTTAATGACGAACAGGTCTATCGGTTGTCCCTGTGGCGCTGATTCGCCCGCTCTGGGAAATTGGTCAACAACAGTATTTGGGATGAGATCAAAACTCGCCTGATACGTGATGTTACCAAGTTTGAGTCCTTGCTGGGCAATGAGCCGTTCGACTTCATTCACGGTCTTTCCCGTAAAGTCAGGGATGGAAGTTTCCTGCAGGTCCCTTCCCCGACTCACCACTATCATTACAGACGCTCCTTTGGAGACCTTCAGCCCGGGTTGAACAGATTGGTCCATGATCGTACCTGCGGGATATGCGTCGGAGGATGCATATTGGACATCACCCATGTGGAGGCCGCTGCGTTCGAGTGTGAACTTCGCATCGCGCATCGACCTTCCTCGTAAACCAGGCACAACTACCTGAACCTCGCCACCACTGATCGTGAGATATACACGCCGACCATTCTTTACCACCGCATCAACGTCAGGATTCTGACCTACCACGGTTCCGGCTGGCGCCTGGCGATCCGGTCGTGTATCTGCTTCAATGGGCGTGAGCTTGTGGCTCTCAAGGATTTTCTTTGCGCTATCGAGAGGGATGCCGACAATGCTGGGAACTCTCATCGTCTCACCATGATTAACGTACCAAGGGAGCACTATGTTATTGATGAGGAAGAACGACCCCGCAATGCCCAGCAGGCCATAGAGGAGCTTCCTGTTCGTGAGGATTGAAAACAGCTTTCTCTTGATCGTTGACCTCGACTTGGAATTGGTAACAGAACGCTGTGAATATACTGAAAGAGCGTTTGAGGCACAAGCTTCCAGCTTGCGAAACACGTGGATTATTCCCATATTTCATCTGTCCCCATAGTATTAACGTTCTCGATTGCACTACAATCGAGGATATTACTTCATCTCGGCACACAGACCATGAAGCCGCTCCATACGGAAATCCTGCGGGCACTCTTATATTACGATATCTGGCACTATCCTCTGACTGCAAGGGAATTGTTCGCGTTCCTCCCTGTCAACTCGATGACGTTTGAGGATTTTGCCCGGAACATTGAAGTCAACGGACCGGGTGCGAACGTGTTCGTTGAAGATGGGCACTACTTTGTCCGTGGCAAGAGCCCAGCGATTGTCCAGCAGCGGGGGGAAAAGGAACGACATGCCCGCCATCTCTGGAACTGGGCACGTCTCTCAATGCACATTATCAAGCGGTTCCCATTTGTTCGCGGCGTGTTTGTTTCGGGTGATCTTTCCAAGAATGCCACAAACAGAAATAGCGACGTGGATTTTTTTATCGTCACTGAACCGAACCGACTCTGGATTACCCGATCATTGCTGATCCTCTTCAAGAAGACCGTCCTTCTTAACAGGAAGAAGTTTTTCTGTCTGAACTATTTTGCCACAACGGACCACCTCGCTCTGGACGGACAGAACATTTTCCTCGCCACCGAGATTGCACATCTCAAACCGCTTTACAATTCGGAACTGTTTGCACGATACCTTGAAGCAAACAGGTGGATTGCAGATTACTTCCCAAATTTCAATGTCCAACACCTCCCTCTTCCAAAGACAAACAACCGGCAAAGCATAATACAGAAATTATTTGAGATGCTCTTCTCTCTCGTGCCAGCGGACAAACTCGACAACTACTTGTTGCAGAGAATGAAAGGCGTGTGGGCACGGCGGTATCCTGAGTATGATGAGAACACGAGGGAAAGGATTTTTCGTTGCACTAAATATGAGTCCCGTGCATACGTCGGTAATTTCGAAGAGAAGGTCCTTGCACTGTACGAACAGAGACTGAGAGAATTTGGAGTGATGAATTGAGGGGGTTGCTCTGTGTGGTGTTCCTCTCGGCATTTGTGATGATGACGTCGCCGATTGTTCCGACTGTTTCGATACGAGCGAACGCGAGAGTTGTGTTCGTTCTTGATGATGACCCGTGGCTGCCACGACAACGAAGGCGACGGCGAAACCACTACACTGGGCGTTCGGCAATACAGTAGTTCGTTTTCATTTTTCTACTTTCATTTTTTACTTTAGCCTTGACCGACATTCTCTTTACACATTCCTATTTCCTCTACTTCGATCCGAAGGAGTACAAGGCAATGATGCCGTACCCTCCGCTCGGAACGTTGTACGCTGCAAGTGCAACGCGCAACGCGGGATATTCGGTGGCGCTCTTTGATAGCATGCTTGCCATGAGCGAAGAAGAGATCGTTCCTCATCTTCACAAACACAAGCCAAAGGTTGTCGTTATTTATGATGACGACTTCAACTACCTCACCAAGATGTGCCTGACAAGGATGCGTGAAGCGGCGTTCAAGATGGCGGAGATTGCGAAGCGTGAAGGCTGCATCGTTATCGTGCATGGCTCCGACTCGGTTGATCACCTTCAGGAGTACTTTGCTCATGCGGCAGACTTTGTCATCTGTGGCGAAGGAGAACAGACACTGGTCGAAACGCTCGCTCACATCTTAAGAAAAGATGAGGTGAAGGAGTCAATCAACGGACTTGCGTATATGAGGGATGGGGACGTTCAGCATAACGCCGAACGTTCAGCTGTCAAGGATCTCGACACAATCCCCTTCCCTGCGTGGGATCTTGTTGACATAGAGCGTTATCGAAGTGCCTGGATGAAGCGCCATGGCTACTTTTCCGTAAACATGGTGACAACGCGCGGTTGCCCGTACCATTGCAACTGGTGCGCGAAGCCAGTGTATGGACAGGTATACAACTCCCGTTCTCCTCACAATGTAGTTGAGGAAATGAAGTGGCTGAAACAGGCTGTGAAGCCCGACCACATCTGGTTCTGCGATGACATCTTCGGACTGAAGCCAGGCTGGGTGGTAACATTCAGCGAGGAAGTCGTGAAGGAAAACGCCATTATCCCGTTCAAGTGTCTTGCCCGGGTCGATCTTTTGTTGAAGGAGAACGCCATCGAGAACTTGCGTAAAGCGGGCTGCAAAACAGTGTGGGCTGGCGCTGAGAGTGGTTCCCAAAAGATTCTGGATGCAATGGACAAAGGAACCACTGTCGAGCAGATCTACGAAGCAAGCCGCAAGTTGAAGCAAGCAGGAATTCGAGTGGGGTTCTTTCTCCAGTACGGCTATCCCGGTGAGACGCGGGAGGATATTGATTTGACTTTGAAGATGGTGAAGGATTGTTTACCCGATGAAATAGGCATCTCGGTCTCCTATCCCCTTCCCGGCACGAAGTTCTTCGAAAACGTGAAAGCCCAGATGCATGACAAACACAACTGGACCGACAGTCAGGACCTCGCCATGATGTTTGCCGGCACATACACTCCGGACTTTTACCGCGTGCTGCACAAAGTAACACACAAGAGGTTCAGGATTGCACAGAGCAAGCACATTCTCAAGAGTACTTTAATGCAACCGTGGCGCGTTACACCCGAGAAGGCAAGAAGGCTAGCCGCGGCCGTGTATCACCGGGCCACGCTACGAAAGTTGGAAAATGAATTGGCATTCTTGGCGAAGCGATAGAATCGTTAGACGTCGTTAATTATTGCAAAACTATTCTGGAGAAGATGTATGAACCGTCTCACTGCCACGATCATTCTCACCTTACTCCTGTGCTTAGTCTCGTGCAGCACCGTCCCTCTTACGGGCAGGAAATCCTTGAGCCTTATTCCCGCCGGAGAAATGCTCTCAATGAGCTACCAGCAATACGGCGAGTTTCTCAAGACCAATCCGCTGAGTACGAACCAGGAACAAACAGCAATGGTGAAACGTGTCGGTGGAAAGATCCAAAAAGCTGTTGAGAGTTACTTCGCATCGAAAGGGCTTGCAGGCGATTTGAAGGACTACCGCTGGGAAGTCAATCTGGTCGAAAGCAAGGACGTGAATGCCTGGTGCATGCCCGGAGGTAAGATTGTTGTGTACACGGGCATCCTTCCTGTCACACAAACGGAAGCCGGACTTGCAGTTGTGATGGGGCATGAAGTTGCGCATGCGGTGGCAGAGCATGGTAATGAAAGAATGAGTCAGGGATTGCTTGGACAGTTGGGTGCAGCAGGTCTCTCGGTTGCCCTCAAGGACAAGCCCGAGCAGACGAAGGGCCTTTGGATGACGGCGTACAGCGTTGGCGCACAGTACGGAGCGCTTCTTCCCTTCAGCCGAACGCAAGAAAGCGAAGCGGATGAAATCGGCCTGACGTTCATGGCGATGGCAGGTTATGATCCAAACGAGGCGGTGAGCTTCTGGCAACGCATGTCTCAAAAAAGCGGAGGCGGTGCGCCACCTGAGTTCATGAGCACACATCCATCCGATGCAACGCGTATTGCCGACATCAAGAAGCATATCCCTGAAGCAATGAAGTACTACCATCGTAACTGATCTGAAACCACCTGCAATGCAAGCAGCAAGCACTTCCGTGACAACGACCGGCGAGGCGTTCGGACGACTCGCCTCCTCGTATGATGATGATTTTGAAAACTTGCCTGCGTCGCAACGCCTGCGTGGAATTATCTGGGATGTGTATCTTCGGTACTTCAAGCCGGGAGATTCGTTGCTCGAGCTGAATTGCGGCACGGGAACCGACGCACTGGCGCTTGCGAAGAATGGGCTCCGTATTCACGCAACTGACATCTCCGACGGAATGCTCGATGCATTTCATCAGAAACTTTCCAATTCTCCATACAAAGAGGTCGTCTCCACACAGCGACTCGCGTTTGATCAGCTCTCGACACTGCACGGTCGGCAGTTCGATGGCGCATACTCCAACATGGGCGGACTGAATTGTGAAGCGGATATCAAACGCGTGGCGACGGACCTTCATGCTATTATCAAACCCGGAGGAGTATTTATTGGAACCTTCCTGGGCGATGTGGCAATTTGGGATATGCTTGCATTTCTTGCACGGGGAAAGGTCAGGCAGGCTTTTCGACGTAGAAGTCCGGAAGGAAGTGCTGCAAATGTCGGGGGGGCAATCGTACAAACATTCTACTACTCACCTGAAACAATTCAGCTGTTTTTCTCCCCTCATTTCACAAGAGTTGAGCTTCACGGCTTGAATATCTTTACTCCCCCGCCGACTTCGCAACAAGCTTACAGAAGGATCGGGAAGGGAATGAAGTTGTTTGAGAAGCTCGACGAAGCGGTCATGCGACATCCCCCCTTTAACCGAATCGGCGATCATTTCATCATCGTACTCAAACATGTATGATGTCAGAATTCCCGTTTGCTCCATCCGTCGAACTTGTGCAAGAAGCCTGGTGTGTGGAACACAATGGGGCTGCTTGGCGTTAAAGAAACTGGAAACAATCTGTTGTCACAGACAAACAACTAAGGCATATATACTGTGGGTTTTTCAAGAGAGGTGGGTTTTTTTGTGTTTCGAATTGTTGTGCCGGCTCTTTTTCTGGGTATCCAATTTGTCCTGTTCCGAAAGATGGAGCGTTGGTTTGGTACCCAGGCGCCAAACGCCAGGGTTCTGCGGAGTGTCGTCCGTGTACTCTTCGTGATCTTCAATGTGGCTTTCTTGTACGCCTTTTGGGATCGACCCACGCATCGCCATCCCGTTCCCTGGCTGGTTGAATACGGGATGTATCCATTTTACCTCTGGCATGGAGGTGGATTCCTGATTGGCCTTGTTCTCTTGATATCAAAGATCATCAAGAGTCCATTTCAGATGGGGTGGTGGGTTGCAAAAAAGGTAAGCCCGACACGGGAGAAGATTCACCAGATTACGTCAACGCCCTCGTATCAGATATTTGATTCTTCACGGCGTACATTCATAAGGCGCGGGATGTATGGATTGACAGCGGCATCGTTTGGGGGCACGGCCTATGGAATGTTACTTGAGAAAAATGAATGTGATATTACGTCCGCCGAGTTTGCGTTCCCCCATCTTCCTCCGCAACTTGATGGCTTTACCATTGCCCTGATCAGCGATGTTCATTCCAGCATCTTTATGTCAAAAGAGGAAATGGACAAATACGCCCAGGTGGTCAACTCGCTCAATGCGGATCTGATTGTTGTACCGGGGGATTTTGTTACTTCAAACTACAACGAAGTGTTTCCATTTGTGGAAGCCTTCAATATTCTCCGAGCCCCATATGGTGTCTATGGAGTATTGGGCAATCATGACTTCTATGCCGGTGCAGAGACCGTGGCAAAAGAAGTGGATGCGTGCGGAATCAAGATGCTGCGGAATGACAAGGTGGTGATCGAGAAAGATGGGGGAAGGTTCTATCTACTCGGAGTTGATGACGTTGCCTTCAACAACCGTGCGCCAATCAAACTGGACGATGCAATTGGCTACTCTCCGCTTGATATTCCGAAAATACTCCTCTCTCATCGTCCGTATTATCTTGACCAGGCGGCAGAGAAGAACATTGATCTTGTCCTGAGCGGTCATACCCACGGCGGCCAGGTGGTCATGGGCAAGTTTGGCAGTATCGTCATGGCACCGGCGAGTCTTGCTTCAAAGTATGTGTGGGGAAAGTACCGCATGAACAACACACACATGTACATCAGTCGTGGCATCGGGACCGTGGGCTTGCCGATTCGCATCAATTGTCCCCCCGAGATCACCAAGATCACCCTGCGTAAGAGCATTACTCCATGAACCGTCTCCATTTTCTTTGGACATATGCTTCGAAATGGAAAGCACAGATCATCCTCTCAATGGCAGCGCTGACCTTTGTTTCCTTTACATCGCTTCTGTATCCTTGGCTGGTGAAACACCTTGTTGATCAGTTCACGAATGGATCGGGAGATGGAACAACTCAGGGACTGGCTTGGATTCTTGTTGCTGTCTTGATCACATCGACCTTGCTGGGCTACTATCAACAAACTCGCATGAATGCACTCGGGATACTATTGAGAAACGATCTGCGTCTTGCGTTGTACCGTTCCTTGCTCAGTCAGTCGCTTGGTTTCTTCAGCAAAAACAGAGTTGGTGAACTCTCTGCCGTGGCTGCCGAGGAGATCGCGAAGGTACAACCTCTTTTTTCAAGTTTCCTTGCACCTCTCTATCAAAACGGTTTGTTCGTCCTGGGATGCATCGCCTTGATGCTCTACCTGAATTGGCTTGCGACGTTGTTCGTGCTTGTTGTGATGATCCTCCCTCTTCCGTACATCCTTCATTTGAGCAAGCGAATACCATTGCTTTCTGTCGGGACACAGAAGGCCCATGGACGTGCTCACGCGTTCTTCGAAGAGACGCTTGTTGCCATTCGTGAGATCAAAGGGTTTCTCAGAGAGCAACTTGAGTTGCAGCGATACAATACAGTGTTGGAAAACAGCATGCAAAGCGAACTCGCTGGTTCATCGCTCAGGGTGAAAACCAGCCAGACAGTGTATTTGCTCCTTTCCCTGGTCCTGCTCACGGTATTCTACGCGGGTGCCAGCAAGAGCCTCTTCCCTGATTGGAGCATAGGCGGCCTCATTGCGTTCTATTTTTATGCATACATGATGACCATGGCAGTGATTTCTGTCGAGCGCATTTATCTTACGTACCAAAACATCGCCGGTGCTCTTGATCGGCTCATGACGCTTGTTCCCGTGACTGAACAACAGCCACCGAGTCCTGTATCATTGCCCAAGCCGATCCGGGGACGGATAGAGTTCCACAATGTCAGCTTTGGCTATACGCTTGATCATCCTGTGTTGCAGAACGTATCGTTTGTGATTGAACCGGGAGTCTGGACTCTTGTTACCGGTCCATCCGGCAGCGGAAAGTCCACCGTGATGAACTTGATCATGGGGTTTTATGAGGCCCTGTCCGGGCAAATACTGATTGATGGTATTGAGGTTAATCGCAATACAACGAACATGCTTCGTCGGGCAATGGGTTTTGTGGGACAAGATCCCCTTCTACTGCATGGTACGCTCCGCGAGAACATCGCTTTTACGGAAGCGGGCGCCACAGACGAACATCTTCAAGATTCCCTGAGAATTGCTTGCCTCTCTGATCTCGTGAACGAACTTCCGCAAGGGCTTCATACTATTGTCGGAGAGCGAGGCTATACGTTAAGCGGAGGCCAAAAGGTCCGAATAGCAATTGCAAGGGCGATCGTGTTTGATCCTCCTATCCTGATTCTTGATGAAGCGAACGCCATGCTCGAATCTGATTTGGAACAGCAACTGTGGTCAAACCTGCTGGAATGCCGCAGGAACAAAACCACTCTGATCCTCACGCATCATTCAGGGAACATCCCCCGAATAGATCAACTGCTTCAGCTCGAAGGAGGCATGATTCATTCCTTTGTCGGGATCCCGAACGGAACCGATAGTCTTGCCGCCAGAGTTCGTTGATGAATTCGCAACCGCCCTCTGAATCGATTTCCTGTTTACCGTGGAACAGTACAGTATCCCCTCGTAGCATTCTCGTCATTCGAATGCACGCTATTGGCGATGTAGCGATCACCTTCCCAATGGCCTTTGCTTTGAGCCAAGAATTCCCGGAAGCGCGAATCGACTTCCTGACGACGGCAACCTGTTCATCATTGTTGGAGGTGTTGACCCTCCCCGGCAAGGTTCATGTATTTCCTGTCGTTACGAATCGATGGAGCCGGCTTGCGGCGGCGTTACGATTTGGGTGGAGAATTCGCCGGGAAAAGTATGATGTTGTTATTGATCTTCAACGCAATTGGGTAAGCCGGCTCATTCGGCGCATGGCGTCGCCTCGCTCTTGGGCAGAGTTCGAACGCTTTGTTCCCAAACCCGCGGGCGAGCGGGTACTGAATGCATTTCGGTCGGCAGGATTTGGAAACATCTCACCTGTGTACTCACTTCCTGTCAAAGACCATGCGATCAGGCATGCAAGGGAGAAACTCCTCTCTTCAGGCTGGAATGAAACAAACAGACTGATTGTCCTGAACCCTGCAGGATTGTTTGAGACAAGGCATTGGCCACTGGATAATTATGTCTCTCTTGCCAGGCTCTTTCTTAAGGAAGGGAATGTGCAATTTCTATTGTTGGGGACTGAAAGAATTCGAGAAAGGAGCAAGTACCTTGTTCAGCATCTTGGTCATCATGTTGTTGACCTCGTCGAACAAACAACACTGGGTGAGGGGCTTGCTGTTCTTCAGTTTTGCAATGGGATGATAAGTGAAGATTCCGGACTGATGCACATGGCATGGGCATCAGGCGTTCCTGTTGTAGCCTTATTCGGTTCTACAAATCATCTGATGTCGGCACCTGTGGGAAAGCATGTGTGGTGTTTTCAATCGGGAGACCTCCCCTGCGGGGCATGTATGGCAATTCATTGCAAATACGATGACGTCCATTGCCTTTCACGTGTTACTCCTCAAACTGTCCATGAAGCATTCCGTGAGATTCACAAGCCGGAGTTTGGTAAAGTGTCAGAGAGAGAGGCCGCTGGCAACCGATGATCTCGCGCCTTATGTCCCATCGTGGTTCCGACACAAGGAAGATATGAGTGCTCCAGCCGCCCATCATCGCATAGCCGTCCTTCTTCCTGGTGGCGTTGGAGACCCTTCATCGGGAATGCACATACCTGTCATGAGAAATCTCATTCAACATCTTGCCGATACCAACGACGTGACCGTGTATTCGTTAGCCAGACCGGATTGGAGAGAGACCTTTGGGACTTGCGGAAAGGCACGCGTGACATTTCTGCCATCCGATCACCGGGGAGGCAGCCTTACGAAGATCCGGCGACTCTTCAAGATGTGTTTGAAAGATCACAGGTCAATACCGTTTGATATCGTTCATGGCTTCTGGGCTATTCCATGTGGTGTTGCTGCAGTCCTGCTCGGAAAGTTTTTGCATATTCCCAGTGTTGTAACGTTCATGGGAGGAGAAACAGCCTGCCTTCCGGACATTGGTTATGGAAACATGGCCCGGTTTTCCATCAGGCACGTGACATTGTGGGTGGGGCAATTCGCTGATGAACTGATAACTCTTACTCATCATCAAGAAATGGAATTGAGAACATTCGGATACACAAGCAGTAATGTCAATGTGATCCCTTTGGGCGTCGACACACTACAATTCACTTCCCGGGAAAAGGACATTTCTGATCGTCCGTTGAGATTTCTCCATGTCTCGAACATCAATCCGTTAAAAGATCAGGCGACACTCTTACGTGCATTCCAGATTGTGTCCAAAAGTGCGGACGCACGATTGCGAATCATCGGCTCAGATCAAAGCAACGGAAAGATCAAGCAACTCGCCGTTGATCTCAACCTCACAGAGAAGGTAGAGTTTATCGGTTTCGTTCCACATACGGAGATGCCCGGTCATTATCACTGGGCACATTTCTTGATTCATTCGTCGAAGCACGAAGCGGGAGTACTTGTTGTTGTCGAAGCGGCGGCCGCTGGTGTTCTTGTGACCGGTAGTCGGACTGGTTTGTTGGCAGATTTTGGCGATGCATTGGCGCTCACTGCTCACGCCGGTGACTATGAAACACTCGCGACGAAGATCCTTGATACCGTGGGAAATCCTGAGCGGTACGACCACATGCGACGGGCTTCATTGGCATGGGCGCAGGCCTATGATGAGTCATGGTCTGTCTCGCAGTACGTGTCACTGTATGATCGACTTTCATCAGCGGGAAAGAGGGCACTCACATGAACGCGCAAAGTCGTCGCCGAACGATTGCCGTCAGTTTCATCGTTGGTATTGCCTTGTGCATAACACTCTTGTCCCTCCTACCCCACGTGCCGTACCGCTTCTTCCCTTCCGGAAATACATTGTCTGAGCCCGTTACCGTTCGATTGATGAACCTGGGAAGAATGGCATTGCTCAGCCGCGATGTTCCTGTCGCATCCATTCTCCTGTACCGGGACAGTATCATTGGGGAAGGATTCAATACCGTCCTAAGAGACGGAAACGCCGGCGGCCATGCTGAGATCAATGCAATGTCTGATGCAATGCGACATTTGGGTCAGACAATGTTCTCAGCCTTGAATCGTGATTCTCTGATACTCATTTCCACATTTGAGCCCTGCCCAATGTGCAGAGGCGCAATTCTTGAACACCGCATCAAGCAGGTTCAATTTCTGAAACCGAAACCGCTCTCCTATCTGCTACGAGAAGATTTTCGCAGCATGCGTTACCGGTGGCTCTGGAGGCAGATCGAGCCGGAAGCTTTGCAGGATTCGCTTTTCCTTTCCCATCCCGGATACAAACGAGCCGCTGAGAATCATGACGAGCGTTAGTGCCGTTATTCCAACGCGCAATAGACTTGAAAGTCTCTGCAGATGTCTTGCGTCTCTGGAAAGCCAGACCTATTCCTTGAAGGAAGTCCTCGTCGTTGATGCAAGCGACGAACCGATTGATGAACAGATTCTGGCAGCCCGGTTTGGTCGCCTCCATTTGATCGTCGTCCATTCTCAGCCTTCCGTTTGTGCCCAACGCAACCTCGGAATCAGTCGGGCAAGCGGCACACACATTTTGCTCAGTGATGATGATATCGAGTATCCGCCACAATATGTTGACATTCTGATGACTTTTCTTGCCGGTCACCCTGATTGCGGAGCAGTCTGTGGCGCGCTGTTGGAGCGATCGAGTCGCGGCCTTGAGGATGTTACGTCTCAGACCTTGAGTATGATTCAACTGTGCTGGAGATTCATTTTTCAACTCACAGTGTGGGTTGATGTGGAATCAATACAGACATCGTTGCCTGGAGGGATTCCTCTCAGATGGTTGAAGGCACATTACCGGCAGCGTCACAACACCTTCACGCTTGCAGGTTGGCCTCTTGTAACGCAGGTTGGGGGAGACTATTTTCGTACGGCCGTTTTTGGTTTGGGTGCTTCTGTGGTGAAACGCGACTGGCTGTTGCTCTCTCCCTTTGACGAGACCCTTGATTCATTTGGCATTGGAGACAACTATGGAGTGGCGATCAACTTCCCTGGAACGCTGCCCATTACAGTCGTCCGCAGTGCTTCGGCCATCCATCACCGTTCAGAAGTAAACAGACTGACGGAGACCGTGGCATACTTCCGACGAGTCCTTGTGTTACACTATTTTATGACGCGTTCAGACAAGTTCACCACGACCAATCGTGTGTTCCTCGTATGGTCGCTACTGGGCAACCTTGTTACCCAGATTGTGCGCCGAGACTTTCGGCGCGCATATGCAACCGTCCGCGCGTCCGTGCTTATTTCAACGGGCCGCAATCCGTATCTCGCAGGATTCCGGTCACGTGAAGGACTTTCCATCACCCCAACTCCATAATCACGTTGCTAGCAAATCCTCGTCGTCATCCACTTCTCCTTCTGCTGCTTATTGCGGGAATCCTGCGCATCATCATTGCGTGGGCACCGCTGGGGTGGTTGCTGCGCTACACGCTTTCTGATGATACGTTTTACTATCTCACCATTGCCCGGAATGCAGCACATGGTTACGGGTTTACGTTCGACATGCTCGCCGAGACCAATGGCTTCCATCCACTTTGGATGATAGTTCTCTTGCCTGTATATTTCTTTGTTGAGGATCGAACGCTTGCAGTCCATGTTGTTCTTACGGTAAGCGCTTTCATTGATGTATGCTCAATCTATTTACTGCATTCCTTGCTACGACGTTGTAATGTCAGTGACTTCTCGCACTGGACTGTTCTGTTCCTTTACGCCTTTGCTCCGATACTCCTTTCGTATGCCGGGCCGTTAAATGGTTTGGAGACGGGTCTCAATGTCTTGTGTATTCTCCTCTACCTTGCTCTCTACCAGAGGGCACTCATGCCGGAAAGAACACTCGGCACAAAGAATATAATCACGTTTGGGTTCGTCTCAGGTCTCCTCTTTCTCGTTCGTACAGACAATGTGATTCTACTCGCAGTCACATATTGTTACATCGCATTCTCACGCAAGAACAGAATGATTCCATTATCTCAACTTGCGCTCTCCGGAGCAATTGCTGCAGTTGTTGCTGCACCATGGTTCATTTGGTCCTATCTGAACACTGGAGCGATTGTTCAGGTCAGTGCACTCTCCCTTGGCTTTGCCATGAAGACATTTCTCCACACACAAGGCTGGGGCTTGACTGACTACATTGTCCAGTTCATTCGTAATCTTGCAAACACGGCGGCCTTTTTTCCTGTATTTCTCTACGATACGAGAATCATCTCCTTCCCTTCGGGTGTGATTGTAGGAATGATGGTCTCACTCGTTGTTGCCGTTATTGGAGTAATCAAGCGAATGGACCTCAACGAGAGAATGCTTATATGGGCTCGCTTGAATTGGATAGCGGCACCAATTATGGCGGGAGGGCTTTTTGTCCTGATCCACACGTTGCGGGCCGTCTACATGCGAGGCTGGTACTATGCTTCATTGTTCCCGGTTTTATTTATTGTTTTGGCAGTGCTTCTCGACCTGTGGTTGGCTGGAGGCAAGGCAACGCCGGGCAAGAGAAATCTGAAACCGAGATATGCTATCTTAGGAGGCATGCTGCTTGCATTTCTGATTTCCTCAGGAGCGCTGCTCAAGCTGCATTACGGTGAAATCGACAAATGGGAAATGGTGAAGGTCATGAACAGTACTCTGCCTCCAGCCTCCCGTGTTGGCTCGTGGAATGCAGGACTGTATGGTTACTTTTTTGAAAATGGAACGCTTGTCGGATTAGATGGCCTGGTGAACAACGAGGTATATGATCATATGCTTGATCGTACAGTCCAATTGTATTGTCGGGAGAAGGAAATCGAATACTTGGTTGATCCCGTGGGAAGTCTCAGATTCGCTCAGCCGTTTTGGATGCATGGCCGGGGAAGTGTCGTTGGTTTTTTTGTCCCCATCGACTCAGTGCTCGGACAGAAAGAAAACGACTGGATCGTGCTGGGGCGTTTGAATAACTAGATTATTGTTCTCTGATGAGATTGGATCCCCACTTATTATGTCCAACCACTCGGATCTTCCTGTGCCAAAGCAGACACTAACAAAAGAATCACGTCTCACGGTCGTTGATGTTGGAGCATCCGGGGGCATCCATCGAAGATGGAATGCCATTAGCCCCAGACCCGGTGCAATTCTGTTCGAGCCTGACCCCAGAGCCCGTGAGAAACTCATCGAAGAGTCAGATAACAGTATTATTCTCTCCACCGCACTTTCTGACCATCAAGGAATGATGGAATTCAATCTCTGTCACGCCCAACCGCTATCCTCTGTCTACAAACCCAATCTCCCCCTTCTCAAAAGATTTCTTGAGCCGCAATACCAGTCAGGCTTTGAGATTGTGAAATCGGTCAGCTTGCCATGTGATACGCTTGACCATCAACTTAAGGAAAAAGAAATCACTGACGTCGATTTCGTCAAGGTCGACGTTGAAGGGCACGAGTTACCAATCTTACGTGGAGCTGTGCAAACATTGAAGCAAGCGATTGGACTGGAGATCGAAGTAGGATTCATGAGGGTCCGACATGACCAACCCCTGTTTGAAGAAGTTCATCGCGAAGTGAGCCAGGCTGGCTTCGAGCTGTTTGATCTTGAAAAGTCGTACTTCAGAAGAAGATCTCGCAATCGCTCATACGGCCCGGACAAGGGTCAAATGGTGTTCGGAAATGCTCTCTACTTCCGTTCACCGGATGAAGTCTGTGACAGATATGCAACAGACGAGAGTAAGTTGCTTCGCGCAACCATGGTCTATCAGGCGTATGGTTATCTCGACCTCATTGATTTCATGTACCAAACTGCAATCAGCAAAGCCCTTCTGTCTCCAGAGAACCTCATGATTCTTCAGCAGTTGATAAAGCGTGTGCCCCGACGCATTGTTCTACCTTACTTCAGAGGCAAGGGAAGAATCCATCGTTTGCTGACACGATCTGCCCGCCTCTTCGGCAGGGAAGGAATGAATTTTGTCGATGATGGGCTTGGCAATTCATAAAAGGAGCTCTTGCTGCTGCTTCACTTGGGAAAAGGATGCCTGCTCATGTGTTGCATTTAAGGTGAGGTTTGGATATATTTTTCAACATTTTTACAACAATCGATGAATCACAAATCGCTTTCCAGGCGAGCACTCGCTGCCAGAAAATTTTCCTACTCCCCCTATTCTCGTTTCCGTGTTGGTGCTGCAGTGTTAACCTCCACTGGAAAAGTGTTCACCGGGTGCAATGTCGAGAATAGTTCGTACGGTCTCACTATTTGTGCAGAACGAACGGCACTGTTCAAGGCTGTCTCAGAGGGATACAAGAAATTCAAGGCCATTGCAGTTGCGTCGGATGAGGAAGGCTTCACGCCTCCTTGCGGAGCATGCCGCCAGGTGATTATGGATCTTGCCGGAAATATTGAGGTCATCCTCACAACAAAGAGCGGGCAAACCAAAGTGATGAAAATGAATGACCTCCTTCCCCATGCGTTCACCAAGAAGAATCTCGACTCCCTGAAATAACCCATGACCGCCCCTACCATTCATGATTCACCAAAAAACATTGGCTGGATAGAAGTTATTGCGGGCTGTATGTTTAGCGGGAAGACGGAAGAGTTGATCCGCCGAATCCGCAGGGCGCAAATTGCCAAGCAAAAGGTTGCCATTTTCAAACCTAAAATTGACAATCGCTACAGCTCGGATCATATTGTCTCCCACAGCGAATCCCGGCTCCTTTCGACAGTTGTTGAACGCTCAGCGGAAATCCTGGAGCTGGCAAAGGATGCCCAGGTCGTTGGCATTGATGAAGCTCAGTTCTTTGATATGGGAATTGTCGATGTTGCAGAGCGGCTTGCTAATGATGGAAAGAGGGTTGTGATTGCCGGCCTGGATCAAGACTATCGTGGAAAACCTTTCGAGCCAATACCTCAACTCCTTGCTATTGCAGAATATATCACAAAAACTCTCGCGATCTGCGTTGTGTGTGGTAACCCGGCTGATCGCACACAACGTACAACAGTTTCCAGCGAGCGTGTGTTAGTTGGTGCCAAAGATTCGTACGAAGCGCGATGCAGGCGTTGCTTTGACCCACCCATTCAATAACCCATTAGAGGTCCACGCCGAATGATCTCAATCCTCAACGGACTGCTCGGCCTTGCGGTCGTCACCAGTCTGGCCTACCTTTTCTCAATCAATAAAAAGCGAATTGACTGGAGGCTCGTTCTTGTCGGAATCCTGCTTCAGTTTGGCTTTGCCTTTCTCGTACTCAAAACAGAAATTGGAAGAAACATTTTCGATTTCATCAGCAAGCTGTTTGTCAAACTCTTCAGCTTCGCAAGCGATGGAGCCCAGTTTGTGTTTGGGTCTCTGGCTATATCACCCGGAACTTCCGGAAGTCTAGGATTCATCTTTGCATTCCAGATCCTGCCCACAATTATCTTCTTTGCCTCATTTATGGCAATCTGTTATCACCTTGGCGTAATGCAGCGTATCGTTCAGGGTATTGCCTGGGTTATGCTGCGACTCATGAGGACAAGCGGAGCAGAATCGCTGAGTGTCGCTGCCAATACATTCATCGGGCAGACAGAGGCGCCGCTCGTCATTCGCCCCTACCTCGCATCACTAACGCAATCCGAGTTGCTCACGATTATGGTCAGCGGGATGGCACACATTGCAGGAGGTGTACTCGCCGCGTATATGCAAATGCTCGGGGTTGCCTACGCAAAGTCACAGGGCATTTCGGTTGACGCTTCACAGGTCTATTTTACAGGCCACCTACTTGCTGCAAGCATTATGGCCGCACCGGCAACAATGGTTGTTGCAAAGATGCTGTATCCCGAAGTTGGGGAACCGGTGACAATGGGAACCGTGAAGATGAAAGTTGAGAAAACCCATTCCAACGTTATCGAGGCCGCAGCATCTGGAGCCGGAGATGGTCTACGTCTTGCTCTTAACGTTGCAAGCATGCTCCTTGCCTTTATTGCACTCATCGCACTTGTCAACGCACTGTTGGGCGGACTTGGAGACATTACTGGGTTGAACAGCATGTGCGTGGCCCAATTCGGAAAACCCCTGTCTTTGGAATTGCTCTTCGGCATGATATTTCAGTTTGTCGCTGTTGCAATTGGCGTTCCTTGGGCTGATGCGTTGAATGTGGGAAGTCTCATGGGCATCAAGCTGGTTGTAAATGAGTTTGTGGCCTATTTGAGAATGTCGGATTTGGTCGCCGCAGGTCAGCTCTCGCCAAAGGCGATTGTCATTGCGACGTATGCCTTGTGTGGCTTTGCGAACTTCTCTTCGATCGCAATTCAGATCGGGGGCATGGGCCCTCTTGCTGAGAGCAGGCGAAGCGACATCGCCAGGTTTGGACTCAAGGCCGTTTTGGGCGGAACCATTGCCACATGGATGACGGCGTCCATTGCCGGACTTCTGACAAATTAAATCAACGAGAGTGAGACCCATGAGCAACACTGACAAGAAATACAAATGGTTCGTGTTAGGAGATCTCAATGGCTTTTTCGGGTTGATGTTCGATAATATCACGGTGCTTTCGTTCCTTGCCGGGATACTCATCTTCGTATTCAAATTTCCAGCAGACATCATCTATACGAGAATGTTCCCAGGAACAGCGTTCGGCGTGTTGTTTGGCGACCTCGTGTATACATGGATGGCGTTCCGGCTGGCTCGCAAAACAGGACGCAACGTCACAGCGATGCCGTTGGGTCTGGATACCCCTTCCACAATAGGCATTGCCCTCGTCATTCTTGGTCCGGCGTTTCTCAGCTTCAAAGCGTCAGGGATGCCTGAACGTGAAGCTGCAATGATGACATGGTATGTAGGTATGGCATCAATGGTTATGATTGGAATCCTGAAGGTTGTTTTCTCATTTCTTGGTCGATGGATTCAAAAGGCAGTACCACAAGCAGGTCTTCTTGGTTCTCTCGCCGGTATCGGCCTTGCGCTCATCGGGTTCTTGCCGCTCGTTGACATTTTTGGGATGCCACTTGTAGGCCTGATCGCTCTGGGTTTGGTCTTCTACACACTTATTGCCGGGATAAAGCTCCCGGGAAATATTCCCGGAGTATTTGCATCGGTCTTTCTTGGAACCATTGTATACTACTTGCTTGGACCAAGTGGCTTGATCGGAGGAACGTATGCTGGACTTCCTCCGATGGAATTGCATTTCGGTCTGCCAGTGCCATCGCTGGGCTTCCTCAACGGCATTGTACCAGCATTGCAGTACCTTCCAATAGCAATCCCGTTCGGTATTCTGACAGTCGTGGGCGGGATTAATGTTACCGAGAGCACAAGGGTGGCAGGGGATGACTATAACACGAGAGATATTCTCCTTACCGAAGCCGTGGCAACACTTGTTGCCGGTGTTTGTGGAGGCGTTGCTCAATCGACCCCTTACATTGGTCAACCTGCCTACAAGCGTATGGGTTCAAGAGCAGGATATACCCTGCTGACAGGAATATTCATCGGGCTAGGCGGAATATTCGGATATGTCTCATTCATTGTTGAGTTGATTCCTCGTGCAGTTCTTGCTCCGATACTTATCTTTGTAGCGATGGACATTATCACTCAATCTTTCCTGGCCACTCCACCACGACATGCCTGGGCTGTGGCATTTGCGTTCTTTCCCACGGTTGCACGACTGCTTTCCATTAAACTCGGCAACCCGGAGTTTGTGCCGATAGAGAATTTTCAGAAACTCATGAATGCAGGCGGCAAGGCGTTACCTGAACTTCTGGTAACAGTTGCTCTTGGAAACGGTTTCATCGTGACGGCAATGCTCTGGGGCGGATTCCTTGCTGAACTCATCGATCGGCATCTTAAAAAGTCTGCCGTATATCTTGTTATCCTGGCTGGACTTGCTTTTTTTGGCGTCATCCATTCATCCTCTCCCGATGGAGTAATGTACATTCCCTGGCATCTCACCGGCTTCGCACAACAGATTCCGTATCAATTCGCTTTGGCATACATTGTTTTGGCTGCTCTCCTCCTCTTCCTTTCCAGAACGGCGCGGAGTCGCGAACCAATGACAAACCATTAAGCAAATGAATGCTCCCATGAATACAGAAACACTGATTGGAGAGTCTGTCGCCTATATTCGGGAGCACACGGCAAGTCTTCCGAGCATTGGCATAGTACTGGGATCGGGTCTCGGAGACTTCGTGGATGGACTCACCAACAAGACTGCGATCAACACTGCTGATATACCCCACTATCCACGATCGACTGTTGAAGGGCATAAGGGGAAGCTAGTATTTGGATCGATGGGCACCAGGAAAGACGTTCTCGCATTCCAGGGACGTGTCCATTTCTACGAATCCAACTCTGTCGAAACTGTACTTTATCCCATTCGAGTTGCTCACCGGCTTGGTGTAAAGACCCTGCTGGTTACGAATGCAGCTGGCGGTGTCAATCGTGGTATGCGTCCAGGTGATCTCATGGTGATCACCAATCAAATCAACCTTACAGGAATTCAACTAACATATCCATTGGGTTACGAGGCAGGCCATAAACCACTTTACAATAGAAGATTAATCGAGATCACCTCCGATATTGCAGAAGCAAATGGGTTGGCGATACGGAAGGGTGTCTACGCTGGCCTGAAGGGTCCGTCATACGAAACAGCTTCCGAAGTTGAGATGGTTCATCGGATTGGCGGCGATGCTGTCGGGATGTCCACTGTGCTTGAAGTTTCCCTAGCCTCTCAACTGGGAATGGAGATTCTGGGAATCTCTTGTATCACCAACCTCGGCACAGGCATTGGCAAAGAGAAGCTGAGTCACACAGAGGTAACGGAAGTCGGGAATCGTGTGAAGACAGGTTTTGCGCTGCTACTGTCGAGGATCATTGATGCACTATGAAATCTGTAAGTGCTCCCATTCTCGCGGCTATACTGCGGGGAAGAGTTGATATAGCATGATATAGATGATTACGCCTGTCACCGAGACATAAAGCCATATCGGGAATGTCCAGCGGGCGATAACCCTATGCCGATCAAAGCGTTCTCTAAGGGCTCGGACGAGAGTAACAATCGCTAACGGAGGAACCGAAGCTGCAAGAATCGTGTGCGAAATCAGTATTGAAAAGTAGACTACCCTCACCCACCCCTCGCCTGTAAACTTCACTGAACCAACGTTGTAATGGTATACCAGGTAAGAAATCAGGAACACACTTGATGTGGTTAATGCTGCAATCATGAAGCGTTTATGAAGCGACCTTCTCCCTGTTCGGATGAAGCGATAGCCAATGAGAAGGAATATCGTGCTTGTGGCATTGAGGCAGGCATTGAGAAGAGGAAGGTCACTGATTCCCATCTATGGCTATAGCTTGTCAACAATCATGATCAGCAACAGAACGGGAAGGTAGATAAGTGAGGCAAAGAACACTCGCCGCGCCGCCTCATTTGATCGGGTAAACCAAAGTGATATTTCGATTGCGATAAAGCCAAAGCTAAGCAACACGGCTGCAACCATATAGAGGGTTCCAGAGAAACCTAAAACAACCGGTATTATTGAAGCAATGAGAAGCAAAACGCTGTACACGATGATATGGATGCTGGTTGCAACGCCGGAGGTGTCCAATACGGTAAGCATCTTGTAGCCGGCCATTGCATAGTCCTTCCTGTACAACCACGCGAGCGAGAAGAAGTGTGGCATTTGCCAAAAGAATAGGATGGCAAACAGGGTCCACGCTTCATGTGTAATCTCATTTCTTACAGCAGCGCATCCGATAACGGGGGGCAATGCGCCGGGGATGCCACCAACAACAGTTGACCAGGGGGTGATACGTTTCAATGGCGTGTAGAGAAAGAGATATGTCACGAGGGTGACAACAGCAAGAAATGCGGCAAGCACATTCGTGAAGAGAACCAAGTCAACAATGCCAAGAAGTGATGTCGCCACTCCAAAGACCAGAGCCTCAATCGGAGCCAAGCGGCCTGATGGGAGCGGCCGGTGCTCGGTTCTCCGCATCATTCCATCGTATTCACGCTCAATGAGCTGGTTGAGTGCCCCAGCCCCGGCCCCGACAAGTCCAGTCCCGACTATGACATGGAACAGAATTCCCATAGGGATTGCTGCGGGCGATGCAAGAAAAACACCGGCTACGGCAGTAACAACCGACAAAAACGTCAACTCCGGCTTTGTGAGTGTGATGTAGTCGGCAATGCGGGACCTCTCAATCGCGATCGTACCCTGTGGCTCAAATTCAGATATCATGGACGACTCGTCTGTGGCACAAATGTCGTGCTCATTGATGATGCTGGAAGCTTGTAGAGTTGAAATGATCTGACGCAGATGATAACACTGATGCCCAGCAATAGCGCGCCGGTCGCAACGTGAGCTGTCGCCACTTCAACCCCCTTTCCACTCCAGACGGTCAGGGCGCCGAGGAAAATCTGGACAACCAACAATACAAGCAACACCAGTGAAGGCTCCCGCAACTTTGATTCGACATGCGTGGTAAGAATGTGTGAAACATTCATCAGGGCAACTGCAGATACAAGGAACGCTCCGACCCTGTGTGCATAATGAATCCAGATCTGGCTCATGGTAACCGGTGCTAAATCCCATCCGAGCCGGTAGTCATTGATCGAAGATAATGTACTCGAATCTGTTGGAGGCAACAGATGGCCATACACCATGGGGAAATCAGGAATAGCAAGCCCTGATTTTGTGTGCCGCACGAGAGCCCCAAGAATCAGCTGGAGGAAAATCGCGCCGCTCATCAACAATGCAAGATTCCGTGTCCTCTTTGCTGGCGGAAATTCCACCGCGTTGTGAGATCTCCAAAATGGGGAAGTGACGAGAGCAAGCACGATTGTCAGGCTAAAAAATGACTGCGCGAGTGTGGCGTGCGAAACTGATATCCAGGTTGGAAGAAGGAATAGGACGGTCATTCCCCCCAATATCCCCTGTGTGATTACGGCAAGCAACGCAATCAGTCCAAGCATCCGTACCCATTTACGGTCTTCTACCCGCCATAGCCAAATAGCAAGAATCGTGGTGAGAAACCCGACAAATGTTGCAACCATTCTATGCCCGTGTTCATAGAATATCCCCCCCACCATCGGTGGCATAACCTGCCCGTACGATAAAGGCCAATCCGGGACTGCGAGTCCGGAATCCGTGCTTGTGACCAAGCCTCCCGCGATCACAAGGCAAAATGTTGCCACCGAAGTGAAAATTGCAAACCGATGCAGCCATATTCTTGACTCCGCACTACTCATCGTTTGCTTGGGCTCCACATTCTATTGTGTCAGGAATGATGCTTGTTCGGCAAGCCATGCGTTGAATTCTTCCGAAGTCTGCACGGTGACGAATCCACGCATCCGGAAATGTCCCAGACCGCAGAGTTGGGCACAGGCAACCTCCGTAGGTGTTGCAGGTGCAACCGTAACGGAAGTAATCCCTGCCTGCAACAACAGCGGCATCATCTCTTCACTAAACGAATCACCTTTCTTGATAATCGCGCTGCCGTCTTTTGCCGGATAATCCCTCATGGAAATCATCAAGCTCAATCTTGGAGATAACTTGCCATCAGCGATCGACATCTCTTCCGTCAATTCTTCTTGTATCGCTCGTGTCGATTTCACAGGCGTGAACCAGATTGGAATCTTCTGACCGGGAATTGCATCCTGCTTCACGCGATACAGAGGAAGACTGAAACTGTGGATCACATCCTTCGAGGTCAAATAGAAGAGTATGGGTTTGCCTATCGGCAGATTCAACTGGTTGATGGTTGCAATGTCGTCTTTCGCTGACGGATCATCACGATCCAAGCCGAGCGGGTTATCTGAGGATACAAGATGAATAGCTGTAGGCCCAAAGACACCATCGGCTCCCGGATAATG
Source organism: Bacteroidota bacterium (assembly GCA_031402435.1). Taxonomy (GTDB): domain Bacteria; phylum Bacteroidota; class Ignavibacteria; order UBA10030; family UBA6906; genus UBA11986. The sequence continues at coordinate 39,917 of JANNSJ010000006.1, forward strand.
GAAATTCCATGCAAACTGCTCCGCAACAACACGAATAACGACAGCATCCTTTTCAGCGGGAAAGGCGCTTACGATGGTCGACCAGATGGGAATTGAAAACCCAATCAGCAGGATTGCCTCAAAGACCGCTACAGCGATCTCCACATACTTTGAGAAATGGGAACGTACGCCAACGGAATCGGCGACCGGGTTGTTCGACTTCCGGAACCGAACCAGAACGTAGATGAAGTAAAGTCCCCAGCCGGCAAAAAGGGCCAGCATCAGCCAATGAATAACAACAATCATGTTATCAATCTGCGCACCGTGCGCTGATCCGTCAATGGGCAAGTATAACCAATCTTTCATGGAATCCGATCCTCCAGGTATCAGTTCAATCTATTGACAAAACGTTGATTCAGCAAACGAAGGCGTCTTCTCAAATACAGGAAAAAGCCGGCAATGCTGACAAGAACCCCTCCCGTAACTCCGAGCAAGCTCATGATTGCCATGTTCATGCCTTCTGTCGCGGACGACTCCGGATCACCATAGCAATTTGGGCACGCATACCCTTCTACTTGAAGAACAAGTAAGAGCAGAACAACGAGCAGACACACGATTGTTATGTTGCGTTTCATAAATAACTCACATGCTTTAATTTTCGAAGGAATCGAATGCCGTACAGGATCAGTCCAATACCGGTGATGATTGATAGGATGCCACCGACAAAGAGATCCCCTCCGCCACCCGCCGTGGAACCGTTCATCAGCCACGCAGCAAAACCAAATGCCGTCAGCGCTGAAACACCAATAAAGAAAATGTGAAATGCTTTGAGTGACATATCTCAGTGATTGTAGCGAATCGGATCAAGAGCATGAGAAACCGGAATAACCATGAGAACAATAAAGAAGACCACAGTCAGAATCAACGTGGCATAAATGAGCTTCTTTTCCGATATCAGATGCATGAAATATCCCCCGACCAGCGTCGCTTTGATCGAAGCAATGAGCAACGCAACAGCGATCCCCACACCCACGCTCAGATGAAGGTACGATACTGCCACCGTTACAATGGTAAGGAACAGCAACACGACAAACACCATGATATAGACTTTGACGTGCTTCTTTACTTCTTCAGCTTGCATTTCCATGACGTCTCCTACAAAAGATAGAGAACTGGGAACAAGAAAATCCAGACAAGATCCACGAAGTGCCAGTACAAACCGGCAACCTCAATCCTGTTGGTAAAGCGGGTCGGTTCGGTCTTCCACATTTTTGCTCCTGGTCCCCAGAGATAGATATTGACGACCAGCCCTCCAATAACATGAAGCACATGAAGCCCCGTCAGCGTAAAGTAGATTGCAAGAAATGTACTGTACCATGGACCGAAGTTGGTCAGGCGTTTGATCTGGGCTCGTCCGATATGCACAGGAGAGGGCTGTACTCCATCCTTCATATCGGGAAGCATGACAACATGATCTTCAGCCTCCTCCTCGAGATGGCCAACGATTTCTGTGCCGTCATGAAGCGTTACGCCATAGTGAACAAACTTTGCCTTATACTCGAACGTCTTTACAACAAGGAATGCCATGCCCATCAGAATGGTAAGTCCGAGGTAGAGTCTGAACTTGCCAAAGTTTTTCATCATCAACGACGCCCATGACATCACCATGGTAACGCTGGAACTTATCAGCACCACGGTGTTGAGTGTTGCAAGCGGAACATTGAGAATCGTGTACCCATGCGGCCAGACTGGTGCGCCAACACGAAGCAGAACGTACGTGGAAAACAACGCGCCAAACAACATGACTTCCGACGCAAGGAACAACCACAAACCCAGCTTCGCATTGAACAACCCGGTGTCGGGGCGTGCGGTTTCATTGTATGGTATTTGCATTACGCCTCCGAAGCTTGATTCTGCGGTGTATAGTCTTTCTTGGCCCCACGAGTACTGTACTCATACGGGCCACGATAGACTTCCGGGATCTTTTCGAAATTCCCGTGTGCCAGCGGCGGCGACGTTGTTGCCGCCCACTCAAGCGTCGTGGCTTCCCATGGGTTGGAATTCACTTTCTGACCCTTCTTCATACTCCAAAAGAAATTAACGATAAACGGAATCTGAGCAAGACCAAGGCACCATGCTGATATGGATGTAAATTCATTCCAATGAAGTACACTCTGAGCGTGTGCATACTGTTCACCGCCGTCATACAAGCGGCGGGAAACACCTGCAAGTCCCTGAATGAACATGGGCATAAAGACGCCATTCATGAAAACAATCGATCCCCAGAAATGAAGCCTGCCAAGGATGTCATTCATCTTCCGCCCTGTGACTTTCGGAAACCAGTAGTAGATCCCGGCAAACAATGCCATCAACGTTCCGGGAGCAACAACATAGTGGAAGTGTCCTATTACATAATACGTATCGTGGAGATGAATATCGGATACATTCAGTCCCAGTGGCAGTCCGGTGAGGCCGCCAATTGCAAACATCGGAAGGAACGAAAGAGCAAACAACATCGGTGTTGTGTAACGGATCGAACCACCCCACAACGAAAGCAGGAGTGCCGTGAGAATGATGACCGATGGAATCGAAATGATCATCGTCGTGGTCTGAAAGAACGAGCTGATGGCTGTTCCCATGCCGGTGAGAAACATATGGTGCGCCCACACGATAAAGGACATGAAGCCAAGGAAGATAATCGAATAGATCATTGACTTGTATCCCCAGAGCGGCTTCCGGGTGTTATTGGCGATAACTTCACCAATAATTCCCATCGCGGGAAGAATCAATACGTATACTTCGGGATGTGCAAGGAACCAGAATAGATGTTGCCAGAGCAAAGGGCTCCCCCCTCCACTGACACCCAAGGCCTGTCCCGATACCACCAGTCCACTCGGGAGGAAAAAGCTTGTGCCGGCAATTCTATCCATCAACTGAAGCACCCCCGCCGCTTCCAACGGTGGAAACGCAAGAAGCAACAGGAACGACGTCACGAATTGTGTCCACACGAAAAACGGCAGGCGCATGAACGTAAGGCCTTTGACACGCAGCTGGATAATCGTCACGATGAAGTTGACGGATCCCAACAAGGATGACGTGATAAGAAAGACCATGCCTAACAGCCATATCGTCTGGCCTGTTGTTGCGATGACAGAGAGCGGAGCGTAGGATGTCCACCCGGAGTTCGCAGCGCCGCCCGGTACGAAGAAGCTCCAGAGCATTGTCACGCCGCCGCAGAAGTAGACCCAATAGCTCATCATGTTCAACTTCGGGAACGCCATGTCGATGGCCCCGATCTGGAGAGGCATCACGTAGTTGCCAAACGCACCGACAGCCAGCGGCACGACGCCAAGAAACACCATGATGGTGCCATGCATGGCCCCGAGCTGATTGTAATATTCCGGCAACATTATGCCATCCGGCATATTGTCTTGACCCATCAGGTGAGCGAGCCATTTGATCGGAAACTCCTGCCCTGGATACGCCAACTGCCAGCGCATGATCATCATGATCGAGAAGCCGAACAGCAGAAACAACAGCGATGTGATCCCATATTGAATTCCGATCACCTTATGGTCGGTGGAAAACACATACTTCCGCCAGAAGCTCTGATGGAGATGGTCTGCCTCATGATGGGCCCCGTGGGTTTTGTGCGTTGTACCCACGCCCCCATGTGAACTGCTATGGTCCAAGAGTGATTACTCCTTTCTTGTGAGAGGCTGAATTATTTTGCAGCGTACTTGAAATCCGCCTTTGCCTCACCCGCTGCTGCGACCTTTACTTTCATTGTCTGGCTACCGTATTTCTCATGCCACACTTCAATGGTGTAATCACCTGCCGGAAGTTTCTTCAGGCTGAATGATCCGTCATCGCCGGTGACTGCATAGAAGGGATGGTTGAAGACCGTAATCCATGCGTTCATCCACGTATGGACTTCACATTTCACTTTGAAGCTCTCGGTCTTGTCAAACTTCTTCGTGAGGATCATGCCTTTCTTTGGTTGGGCTACATTAAACGATGGATTATCCTTGGAAAGAGAATGCACGTTGTGTAGCGTGGGATCGCTGTTCTTGACAACGAGATCCTGTCCGGCTTGTATGCCCAGAACGTGCGGAGTGTATTGGCAACCTATCTGATCAAACTCCACTTTGGTTGACGGAGCATCGAATTTCTTACTGCCAAGACCCTCCTTTACGTACACAAGAACGTTCTTGAGAGTTCCGTTCTTGTTGACGACGACTTCCTCGCTGAACACGGGATTCTTGTGCGCTTTCATGCACACGGGGTCGGCGTTCATGTTCAGACGATTTGCCTTTGGCGCGGCACCGTCGAACGACACTTTACCGGCAACATCGCCTGCCGTTGCAGCTCCAGTGACGCAAGCCGCGAGGACGGCAACTTTCAGATACTTGATCATCATGCTATCTCCTAATGTGAGTTGTTGTTTGTCTCGTGAGTCAAATCTATTTGGATGCTGTTTGGGTACGCACAGGCTGACCGATGCTGATCAGGTGATCGCGCACAGCCCTCATCTGCTTCATTGCATCGCCGCCGAGAACGTCGGGCAACGGTGACTGACCATCCGGCCAGAACGTGGGCATGCGGGTGCCTTCCTGGATCTTGTTAGGATCGGCAAGCCAGCTTACAATCCACTCCGGTTTCAGACGATCTCGCGCCTTTGAAAGCAGAGGAGCAAGATCCTGTGTGCCACCGCCACCCGGTTTCATTGGGCCTGTCGGATGACACTTCATACATTGCAGATCATCGAACATCGTCTTGCCAACCTGCAAGAACTCGCGCTCAGGCTGATATGCTTTGTAATCCCTCAACTCCAATTCCTGGTTGCTCAAGCCGAGGAAATACTTCGTCAGCTTGCTGATCTCTTCGTCTGAGAGGGAGAACGTCGGCATACGCGTGGGAACCCATGGACGAATCGAGTTGGGCTGCCCCACGGTGGACGGGTTCTTCAGGAAGTCGTGCAGCCAGGGTTCCTGCACTTTCGCTCCTTCGCCGGTGATGATGGGAGGAAGGAACGCCTGCTCCTCACCAATGACAGCACCAATGAACATCCCGTACTTTTCAAGTTGATGACATTGCTGACAGTTGTAATGGATTGCAAGTCGTCGCCCGGCTTCAATGTTTTGTTGCTTCTTGTCAAACACCTGGATGAACTTCTTGTCAGGCTCGTCCTTTGTCTGCGAGAGGAGAAACGTTCTCAGGGTTGCAATCTCATCATCGTTGAACCCGAACACCGGCATCTTTTGCGAAATGCGATCTGTTTCAAACGTCCGGGAATCCTTTAACTTGTTGAACACCCAATCATGCCATGTGTGATGAACCTTTGTATCGCCGAAGTCCATCTCTTCAACTTTCTTTCGGCCGAAGTTTGAGAGTGAAACAGAGACTCTTCCCTCCTTCTCCATGCCAGGAATGGCGTGGCAACCATTGCAACCGTATTCCCGGATGGTGCTTTCACCCCGCTTGATGAGTGCTGATGAAGTAAGATCAACAGTCCTTTTCTCAAACGGGCGTTCATCTTTCAATGTCATGAGATAGGAGACAACATCCTTTGCTTCGCCATCAGTCAAGCGAAGGCTTGGCATTTTGGTGGATGGATTGAAGTGACGTGGGTTGCGAATCCAATCATACGCCCAATCAGGAGAGACTTTGCCGCCAACGTGGGTAAGTTCAGGGGCAATATCGTAGCTGGTACCGCGTGCTTCACGGACCTTTGTATTCTCGCCAATCGCATGGCAGCCCAGACATCCAGCGGACTCTACAACCTGTTTCCCTCGCTTTACATCTCCTCCGACGTAGGCACCTTTCGCATAACTGAACTGGTTCTTGCTCGACACATCCATCAGGTATGCCGTAACAGCTTCGGACTGTTCATCTGAGAGTCTGAAGTTCGGCATACGCGTATGGGCATTGTATTCCTTTGGATTCTTGATCCAACGGAACAACCACTCAGCATTCGTTTTGTATCCGATGCGATTCAGTTCGGGGCCGATTTTCGGCAGGTCAGCATATCCCTTGAATTCATGGCATCCATGGCAACCGGATTCAACCATGAGTCGTTTTGCATGCGTAAACTCAGGAGCGTAATTCAACGCGGTCTGGTTCTCATGGCATTCGTTGCATGCTGCCCAGACATCCTTCCCTTTGAGTAACGGATTCTCCCAATAATGGTCTTCTTCCCCGTGAGCCATCCCTGCGGTCAGTGCCGTTCCCTGGCCACGATGGCAGGGTGTGCATCCATACAGTTCAGGATTGTGAATGGCAAGCAACTCGGGAAGCGGATGCTTCTTGTACGGTTGAGGTGCATCCTCCATCACCTCTTCGTTCCATCCAAGATGGCAGGTCTGACAGCGATCGATGCGGGCTTTGGGGTCATTGAATGGATTTCTATCGTAGTCCAGCAGCATCACCTGCCTGATCTCAACGTGTGCGTCATCCAGACGCTGCAACTTCGTTTGCCACTTCTCCACCTTCCTCAGCAAATCAGTATGTTCGTTCTGGGCATTGCGAAGGTTGCTCCTGTACACACTGATGAGCGCAAAGAGAGAATCCCGTGTTACGCCCAGTTCCTTGATGACCACCTGACGTTTGGCCATCTCCTTTTCGTTTTCATCGAGCTTCGACTTCTGCTTGAGATCTTCCTTACCCTCGTGCACGGAGCGCTTGTAGAAGTAATACGCCTCATCCCCCCTGCTCTTGGCAAACTGATACTCCCGTGTTTCGTCGGTGAGATGCTCGAGAGTCTGGTTGTAGACAGTCATCAATCCAAGGTAGGTTGACGCTGCCATGGAGTCCTTTGACGCCTGTACCTTCGCTTGTGCTTCTGCGAGCGCTGAGGAATCCAAATCTGCGGCTGCCTGGTCAACTCTCTCTTGTGTCCTTTGTTTTGCGAGGACAAGGTACTTCTTCTGTTCATCCTTCCATGGACGCCGGGTTGACACTTCATCGACAACGGCCCACATCGTTCCGAGAAATAACAATCCCGAAAACACAATGTAGTACACACTGTAGTTGCGTTGCTCTATCGGAGTATTTGCGCGCTTCTCAAACAAGAACTGTCTCCTTGGTCAGAGTCTGTCAGATATTAAAGAACGGGGTAACGAGAATGTACTTGATGTTGAGAGCGATCCGAAAGATGATTTTCACCGGCAGCGCCATCATAGTGACGAACAAGAACGCCACGATGCTGTAGCGAACCAATCCGAGTTGCTTCATGAAAGCAGTATTCCTCTTCCAGAGATAATATGCCACGCCTATCCCGTACCACATCAGGACGGTCAGAGAACCAATTACCATGGCTGCCGGATTCAGCGACCCATCGACAAGCCGGGTCGGAACGTTGAAGAAAAACTCTGTGAAGTCCACGTTCGTCAAAGCAACAACGAGATGTGTATCCCAATACTCCCACGGGAAGAAAATATTCCATCCCGGACCCCGGAAGAATGTTCCCAGCACGATCAGCGCCACCCAAAGAATCAGGAATCCGAAGCAGAACGTAAGAACTGCAAACTTTCTTTCCTTGTACGTGTAGTAGCCGTTCCCTTTGGGATTAATATCGATGTACGGGATTGCCATCAGTCCGACAATAATCAACGTAGGAATAATCACACCGGCGATCCATGGATCGAAATAGACAAGAATTTCCTGCAGGCCAAGAAAGTACCAAGGTGCTTTGGATGGGTTTGGCGTCAGGGCAGGATTAGCCGGTTCTTCCAAAGGTGCATTAAGCAAGAATGACCAGAATGTGAGAATCACCATGACGAAGATTGCAGCAAGGAATTCCACCTTGACGAGATACGGCCACACCTGTACTTTGTCTGCCATCTTTGACTCGTCGGAGAAACCCTGCTTGTCATTCTTCAAGGCTTTGCTGAAGGAGTACCACGTATAGAACACCGTCAACACAAGCATCAGGATGATCGGAACATTGTCCGGCTTCGTGGCAATCTTAAGAAGGTATTCCATGAATGAGGATCAGATAAATTGATGGATGATCAGAATTTCTTCTCAGTCACATCGGGGCCGGAGATGCCCCCGTCTTTTCTTACTCTCCAGAAATGCACAATCATCAGCACTGCGCCAACGAGCGGCAGGAAGATGCAATGCAAGACATAAAATCGGAGCAACGTTGGTGGTCCAACTTGCGTTCCGCCGAGCAATACAAATCGGACGTCGTTGTTGATCTTCATCCCAAGTTCCGGGCCGAATGGACCTTCATGTCCAAGAAGCGGCGTTGCGCGAGCCATGTTCGTTCCGACAGTGACAGCCCAGATGGAAAGCTGATCCCACGGCAGAAGATATCCTGTAAAGCTCAAAAAGAGAGTGAGCGTAAGAAGAATAACGCCGATAACCCAATTGAACTGACGTGGCGCCTTGTAGGAACCCGTGAGGAACACGCGGAACATGTGAAGCATGACTGTGATAACCATGGCATGGGCCGCCCAGCGATGCATGTTCCGCATGAGTGGGCCAAACGCAACGTCGTTCATCAGATACTTCATGTCATCGTAGGCGTATTCAGCGGCGGGGCGATAATAGAACATCAGGATAACGCCGGTAACAGTGAGGACAATAAAAAGGAGGAACGTAATTCCTCCCATACCCCACGTGTAGCCGATGTTCGTGGCGTGCCTGCTGATGCGCACCGGATGAAGATGCAGGAACACGTTGTCGACAATCTGTAATGCGCGGTTGCGCTGGGTATCCTGATAGGAATGACGGAAGATGGACTTGTACACGTCCGTCTTCTGCATTTTTTCTTTCATCTGATCGATGATACCAAGCATAGCAGGCTCCGTTCCTTATCCCAATAAACTCTTTTCAGTCCTAAATATACTTCAGGAATGCATCCGGCTTCGACCATTCCTGCTGCTCGTACAGAAACTTGATCGCACGATCAATCTGAATCTGTCCGTCATCAGCGAGTGTGATTTTCAATCGCTCCAGAGGGCGCGGTGTTGGCCCTTCGAAATTTACCCCATCCTTGAAGTACCCGCTGCCGTGACAAGGACACTTGAATTTGTTCTCAGATGTCAACCAGCGCGGCGTGCAACCAAGATGTGTGCATATCGCGGAGAGTGCATAGAACCCCTCCACTTCGCGTACGATCCATACTCTGAACTCATCCTTGTACTTCTCATTGACTTCGCCGACGATATAATCTTCAGGCAATCCGGCCTTGAACGCCGATGGCTGCTCGTACAACACTCTCGGCACCATCAGTCTGATCGCACCAATCGTTGCGGTTGTCAGGAAGCTCATGAATGCAAACCATCCCGCAACATTCAGAAAATTCTTCCTGCTCATGCGCCATACACCCTGATCGTTTTCAGGGGGCTTGTCTTGCTTGACTTTTGGTGCAGCCTTTGGTGTTACCGCCGGTTTCGCTGCAATTGGTTTCGGAGCTACCGAAACAGCAGACTCAGCAGCGACCGCAGAAGTCGCAGTTGCTTCGACAGCAGATTTGGGTGCTGGAACCGGACGTGGTGCTGCCGCAGATGCAGCTGCTGCGCTTGCCTTCAAAGGAGGTAACGGCCCACGGGTTCCTCCTCCAGCCGCAGATTTCAATGGCGGAAGGGATTTCTTTACTGCCGGAGGTTTATTCTCCGACCCTTCCGGTGCGTTCAGATTTTGTTCATCAGCCATAGTGTAACGCTTTATTGAAACAGGCTATGCCATTTCAAGTGACAAGTGAGAATTCAAATGTTGAGATAACGCCGGAATAGCAGGAAAGAAGCTGCACTACAACACGCGGAACGGTTTGTCAGTTTGGCCGCTGGCTGAATCGACAAAAACCAAATGAACATGAATTCTGAAAGAGCTTGTATCGTCGAGTTAAGTTCGGGATCTCGTGAGACGGATTAGGTGTGAGTTCCTGACATTGATCCCGACATAAAGATACCAAACACCGGAAAGAAAGTCAACATCATGAAGGGAATGTAATTACGATTTTTGTCGAGAGGGACTCATGAAGTCTCTGCTAACGGGTGTTGAGAAATTCAATTGCTCAGTTGCATCTCCTGATTGATTCTACTATATTTTGCGGAGTCAACTGCTCCATCGAAGAGCACTGCGCCCTTCGCCCAACTAAACACCCCTATCTCATGTCTATAAGAACCATTGATGAGCCGATTGCAACAGTTGTGCCGGTTGAATGGCTTGACTTTCGCCAGTTGCCTCCCGAATCGGGCGGTTTCTCAGAGCTGTTTTTCGACTATATGTATGAGTTCAAGGAAGTAGAGCGGTTCTTCACACACAATTTCCGCGATCCCCAGGCCATTCATACCATGATGGCTTCCATTGACAAGCAGAGTCACGACAGGACGACGCTCGTCAAGGTGCTTGAGGAACAGAACAAAGCATTCGGCTCAACGGCCAAAGCGCTTGATAACATCTCCCTCCTTCGCAAGCCAACAACCTATGCAATCGTTACGGGACAGCAAGTCAGCCTCTTCGGGGGACCGTTGTACACCGTGTTCAAGACGATCACCGCAATCAAACTCAGCGAACGCTTGAAGCAGAAGTACCCTCAATTCGATTTCGTTCCGGTGTTCTGGATTGAAGGAGAAGATCACGACTTCGCCGAGATGAACCATATTTCCATCCTCGATCCTGAAGCCAAGCCCGTACGGTTTGAGTATTTGCCGGGCGGCATAGTGCCGGAAAAAAACCTTGGCCCCATCGGAGAGTTGGTGTTTGATGCATCTCTCGCTCAATCATTCGCAAACCTTGAAGCGGCGCTACCGAAGACAGACTTCACGGAAGAAATTATCAGAAAGGTGAAAGAGTGTTACACGGTCGGACGAACGTTCAACCAATCGTTCACGGCATGGATGAACCACCTCTTTGAAGACTATGGACTTGTGTTTATCTCCGCTAACAATCCAGAATTGAAGCGCATCCTCTCTCCTGTCTTCGTTAAGGAGATTTCTGAATTCCCGAAGACGTCGCAGACAGTGATCCGCCAGGGCGCTGAACTTGAAGACAAGTACCACGCGCAGATAAAAGCAAAGTCGATCAACCTCTTCCTCTTCCACAAAGGCGGACGGTATTTGATTGAACCGCGTGAGCATGACTTCAGTCTGAAAGGAACACGCCACTTCCTTGGGAAGGACGAACTGCTCAAGATTGCAACCGAGACGCCCGAGTTACTGAGTCCCAATGTTGTGCTCAGGCCGATTGTACAAGACACATTACTTCCTACGCTCGCGTACGTTGCCGGACCGTCTGAGATTGCATATCACGCGCAGCTCAAACCTGTATACGAGGACTTTAAGGTATTGCAGCCGATCATTTTCCCACGAGCAAGCGGATCGTTCCTAGAAGAACGCGTAGAACGGGTGATGGAGAAGTTTGGGTTGGCGCTCCCGGAGTTTTTTGAAGATGCCGAGAAGCTCACCTCAAAAGTTGCCGAGCGAATCTCGGAGGTGAAAGCAGATGTCTTGTTCGGAACTGCCTCTGCCTCCTTCCAGGATGCGTTGAACGAGTTGAAGTTTGGATTGAAGGAAATTGACCCGACACTGCTCGGTGCGCTCGAAGGAATAAAGTCCAAGATTGACGGGAACCTGGGCGTGCTGAAGGAAAAGACCGTTGCCGCACAGAAGCGCCGCCATGAAACTGCCATGCGACAGATTGAGAGAGCAATTGCAGGCTTATTGCCGAACGGTGTGTTGCAGGAACGGGAAATCAACGTGGTGTACTACATGAACAAGTACGGCCCCGATATTGTGAAGTGGCTTGTCGGTGAAGTGGATATTGCAGGATTCAAGCACCAGATACTTTCGTTGTAACACATCCCCCTCTCCTCCCAGGAGAGGGACGGGGTGAGGTCGCCGTTACTTCAGCAGGACCAATTTCTTCACACTTGTAAAGCCCCCCGCCTGCATTCGATAAAAGTAAATACCGCTTGAAAGTTCGGGCGCACTTAAAGTGGCTTCATGATGCCCCGCCTGAACAAACCCATCAACCAGCGTTGCCACTTCTCTTCCCAACACATCGTAGACCTTCAGCGTCACATGCGCTCCAACCGGCAGATTGTAGCTGATGATTGTAGATGGATTAAACGGATTGGGATAGTTCTGAAAGAGACGCACTTCGGTTGGCAATTCATTCCCTTGTACAATCCCTGTGACTATACTGCTATCAAGCTGGTAAACGTCTGTCTGAGAGATGATTTGCTGCGATCCGATCGATCTGCTCACAAACAAGTGTGCGGCTCTGTTGCCGTTGATCTTCCAGGCTGCGAGGCCATCGAGAGACCCTACGAACTTATGGTAGAACAACTCGTAGTTGTGCTCGCCTGCGCCTTTAAAGATTGCTATTCCTCCAGCGAAGGACAACAGGAATTCGGGGACGCCATCGCCATCCACATCCGCGGTCTGGTACAAGTCCACAAAGAAGATTCCAGCAGGAAATATGTTGAAAGCAAAGGTCGGCTGATAAGTGTTGTTACCCGTTCTCTCGAAGGCGTATGCTCGTAGATGAACGTAACCATCGGATTCTACTTGTGTTCCACCTATGAAGAATTCAGTGATGCCATTGCCATCGACATCACCCGCTGCCGCACGACCTGCCACGGATAGGTTAGTTGACCATGCCACAGCGAAGCTGTCACCCGCCACATGTTCCACCACATAAGCATTTCCCGCAAAGTTTGATGTCACGAATTCCTTCTTCCCATCGCCATCGAAGTCTCCTGTTGCGATTGCACCTGTGCAGTGTTCTTCGAAGCAATCGGGAGGAAGTTGAAAGCTCGATACCTCGCGAAGATTGTTCGTCAAACTATCATACGTCATGATAAACGTCTTCTCGATGTTTGGCGGGCTCACCGTATCTGGTCGGCTTCCACGATAAAGGATTTCAGGTTTGCCATCTCCATTCATATCGGAGACTTGGTTTGGGATGCCAGTCACACTCTGATACCATTGCCTGTGTCGGAACTTCACCGACCTTGGCAAACTATCAGGGATAGCTTGCTCGTATACAAATAATGAGTCGCCATATCTCAGGTATACTTCAAACAGACTATTGCGATCAACATCTGCTTGCATATCCACACGTCCGACATCTTGGTATTGAAACCTAAACAACCACTCACCCAGTGCGCCTTGTTCGTATCCCCTTGCAACATAGGTCGCTTGTGTTTGATAAACTCCATACGCTTCAGGTCTACCATTATGGTTAAGATCGCCGACTTGTAGGGGGAATCCCCATTCGCCTGAGATCGGGAGACTATTCACATAGTGAAACCTCCAGTTGTACACATTCGTGTCAATCGTGGTGAGATCAACAGTCAATGTTGGGATGGTATCGTATATGCCTTTGCGAGGAGTGAGCAGTCTCTCAGCGTCAAACATCCATTGTTGTCCACTACGGGCGTCAGTCACTTTGAGTTGGTTGCCGGAGAGCATTCGGTAGGTTCCTCCACGCTCGTTGAGCGTGGTGAGCTCGCGTTGCAAGAGGTCGTTGCGTGGAGGTGCGCCCCCAAACTGGAGTAGAGAGATGAAGAGAATTATGAACAAGCGCCGCTTGGGCATTCTGTCTCGTTTAAGAATTGCCCAAAGCTACCGAATGAGTATTCGAATGTCAAGCAATAACAGAAACACAAAACCCATCCTCCCTCGCGGGAAGATGGGCTTGAATGAACAGCTTTGCTGATGGTCATTGCGAGGAGCGTTGTTCAGCGACGAAGCAATCTCTTCATTGCACGGGTAGAAACGAGATTGCTTCGTGGCGCCTGAGCGCCACTCGCAATGACGTTTGACGGTTAGTGTTGCTCCACGGGTTTTGGTTCGTGGTGAACCTCTTGCGTCATCAGAACTTTGCGGCTGAGTTTGTATCGTCCCTGGTCGTCCTTGTCGGTGATCTTCACATCGAACTGATCGCCAACCTTCACAACGTCCGAAGGATGATTGACACGCTTGGTATCAAGCTGCGAAACGTGGACGAGGCCTTCCTTGCCGGGAAGGAATTCCACGAACGCACCGAAGTCCATGATCTTCTTCACCGTTGCGTGGTAGACCTTTCCAACTTCAGGCACCTCGGTAATCCTTGAGATGGCGGCAATTGCCTTGTCCGCCGATTCCTTTGACGTGGCGGCAACGACAATCGTTCCGTCATCCTCGATATTCACTTCTGCGCCGCTATCCTTCACGATCTGGCGGATGTTCTTTCCACCCGGCCCAATCACCGCTCCAATCATATCAACAGGAACCTTCAACGTTGTCAATCGTGGTGCAAACGAGGAGAGGTCGCCGCGTGGCGTGCTGATCACTTCGGCCATCTTGCTGAGGATATGCAATCGACCCTGACGCGCCTGCTCAAGCGCCTTCTTCATGATCTCAAGCGAGATGCCACGGATCTTGATGTCCATCTGGAATGCCGTAATGCCATCGGCTGAACCGGCGACTTTGAAGTCCATGTCGCCAAGGTGATCCTCGTTGCCGAGGATGTCACTGAGAATTGCAACACGGTCATTTTCCTTCACCAATCCCATTGCAATCCCTGCCACTGGCTTCTTCAACGGCGCACCGCCATCCATCAATGCCAGCGAAGCCGCACAGACAGTTGCCATGGAGGATGAGCCGTTGGATTCAAGCACATCGGACACGATGCGCACCGTGTACGGGAATTCCGATTCGGATGCCATCATACCTTTGATGGAACGTTCAGCAAGATTGCCATGGCCGATTTCACGGCGGCCTGTAGTACCGAGCCTGCCGACTTCGCCAACCGAAAATGGTGGGAAGTTGTAATGCAGCATAAAGCGCTTTGTCGAGTCAGGCAGCAGTCCATCGATGATTTGCTCATCGAGTTTCGTTCCGAGTGTTAGCGTGGTAAGGCTTTGTGTTTCGCCTCGCTGGAACAACGCTGAACCATGTGTCCGGGGAAGCACGCCAACTTCAATGGTGATCTGCCTGACGTCAGTAAGTCCACGGCCATCGAGACGTTTCCCGTTTGCCAGGATCATTTCCCGCATTTCGACGTATTCCATGTCGTGTACGATCTCGTTGATCGCCTTTTCCATCTCGGGGTGTTTCTCTGCAAGAGCCTTGTTCACGTCTTCGTAGATTACGCCGGTCTTGCTTGCACGATCTTCTTTGGCCATTGGCGTTTCCGCGAGGACTTTGACTCTGTCTCCAACTGCGGCTTTCACGTCGGCGATAAGAGCAGTGTTGGTTTCCTTTGTGGTTGCCTGTCGTTTTGCGCGGCCACATTCTTTTGCAAGCTCAACTTGGAGCGTACACATCTCCTTAATGAAGCCATGAGCGAATGCAAGCGCATCAACCATGTCCTTTTCAGAGATCTCTTTTGACTCGCCTTCCACCATCACGATGGAATCGGCAGTTCCTGCAACCGTCACATCCATATCGCTCTGTCCGAGCACGCTGAACGTCGGGTTGATAACGAACTGTCCGTTGATACGACCGACGCGTACTTCGGCAATCGGTCCTTCAAACGGAATATCGGAAATGGACAACGCCGCCGATGCAGCAACTGCACCGAGCACGTCGCCATCATGTTCCTGGTCGGAGGAGTAGACGGTCACGATCACTTGTGTTTCGCATCGGAACCAATCCGGAAACATCGGGCGAATCGGACGGTCGATCAACCGTGACGAGAGAATCTCCTTCTCTGATGGACGTGCCTCACGTTTGAAAAATCCGCCGGGGATCTTCCCAGCGGAAGCAGCCTTCTCGCGATATTCCACCTGAAGCGGGAAATAATCGAGACCTGCCTTCTCCACTTTTGCAGCAACAACTGTTGCAAGCACCATCGTATCGCCGAACCGTGCCATCACTGCGCCATCCGCCTGCTTTGCAAAGCGGCCTGTTTCGAGAGAGAAAGACTTCCCTCCGACTGTTATCTCTTTTGTCACTTTCATCTGCAACTTCCTCACATGAATGAATGCTGCACGGGCCCCCTCTGAGACCCGTGCGTGTGGCTCCTTCGTGAAGCCACAATGAATTTATTTTCTGATCTGCAATTCTGCGATGAGCTTGCGGTAACGCTCGACGTCTTTCTCCGAGAGGTAGTCAAGCAGACGACGACGCTTGCCGACCATTTTGAGAAGACCGACACGTGAATGATGATCTTTCTTGAATTTGTCGAAGTGTGGGGAGAGATCGTTAATGCGTGCAGTCAGCAGCGCAATCTGTACTTCAGGACGCCCGGTGTCGTTCGCTTTTGCACCATGCTTCTTGATAATCTCGGACTTCATTTCTTTTGTTAATGACATGCACTGCTCCTTACGTGAATCATGATATATGTGTTATTGTCGTTTGTCGAATTCTGCAATGAACTGCATCGACGTTTCCTTATCCTTGTTCAATTGTTGCGTAAGCTGTTCCAGTGAAGCGAACTTCTGTTCGTCGCGTAATTTCCGGAGGAAAGATACTTCGACTGTCTCTCCGTAGATATCGTTGTCGAGTCCGAAGATGTGAACTTCGAGAGAGACACTTCCTCCACTTTGTACCGTCGGGCGAACGCCGATGTTCATCATTCCGTACAACTTTCTGTCACCGAGGATTACACCAACAACATACACTCCATGTCCCGGTACGATCTTCCGCTCGGAAGACGGTTTGATGTTCGCCGTGGGAAACCCGATCGTCTTGCCCCTTCCGTCGCCGTGAACTGCAAAGCCTCTAAGGGTGAAGGTGTAGCCCAACAATTGTTCTGCACGTTCAACATCTCCGGCAACGATTGCGTTGCGAACCAGTGTGCTGCCGACAATCTCGCCTTCAACACGATACTGATGAACTGCTGAGACTGAGAAGTTAAATTCCTGTCCCATCTGCACCAGTTCTTCAATTCCCGCTGTCCGATCGCGTCCAAACATATGATCGTAACCGACGACAACCTCGTTCACTCCGATGCCATCCACAACGTATTGCTGGTAGAATTCCCGGGCGGTGATCCGGGAAAACTCATACGTGAAGTCGATAACGAAAAGTACATCGACGTTCAGCTTGCAGATCATCTCTATTCGCTCGTCTAGCGTAGCAAGCAGTCTGATAGGCTGATCTGACTTTCCAATTACATCTTTCGGATGGGGTTCAAACGTGACTGTCACGCTCCGCCCCTCGTTCATCCTCGCCCGGTTGACCACATCTCGGATAATTTCCTGATGGGCAAGATGGACGCCATCAAATGTTCCAACCGTAACAACAGAATTTGTGTCCTTGGTAATCTCAGCAAGCGAGTGGACGACAATCATGCGTTCTGCAACGAGCGCTTGAATTGAACGAGATCTTCAATTGTGCGAGCATCTTCCAGCCTGTACTCACCAATGCGTCGTCGTTCAAGCGAGGACAAGTACGCGCCGCAACCCAACCGTTGACCGATGTCATCTGCAAGTGTACGGATGTATGTACCTTTCGAGCAGACAACATTAATGTTCACATCCGGCAAACAAATCTCTTCCGGCGTTATGGAAGTGATGAACACCTCGCGTGGTTTTCGATCAACGACACGTCCCTTGCGCGCATACTTATACAGTCGTTTACCACCGACCTTTGCCGCCGACCACATCGGAGGAACCTGTATCTGTGGCCCGACGAACGTTCTGAGGGTAGAGACAACCGCATCAGCGGAAATGCCTTCGAGACTACGTGCCTCAATAACCTCGGTCTCGGAATCAAAACTCTCCGTACGTCCTCCGAGCGTGATCGTTGCTGCATATTCCTTTTCAAGACCAACGAACTTGTCAATCTCTTTCGTCATCTTCCCTGTGCAAACAATCATCAGGCCGGTTGCAAGCGGGTCGAGCGAACCTGCGTGACCGATCTTTTCGAAATGGAAGATACTCCTCATTTTTGCCACGACGTCGAATGATGTCCACCCCGACGGTTTACGTACGAGGAACATTTCCCCTTCAGCAAGACTGAATTGCCTATCGAGGATCATCTTTCTTCTCGTCTTCATGAATCTTGTTGAGGAGGCGGTTAATCCGGTCCACTTCTTCCAAGGTATCGTCGAGATAAAATTGGAGTGATGGAGCAAACTTGAGTTGCACATGTGACGCAACCAGACCCCGCATATGATGCTTCTCGCCCTCGAGCATTTTCATCGCCCGCTCCTTCATCACCTCACTGCCAAACACGCTGAAATACACCTTGGCAATCTTCAAATCCGGCGTCATCTTCACGTCGGTTACCGTGATGAACCCGTTCGATGGGTCGTTGTAGTCACGGATAAGAATCTCGGCGATCCGCTCCTTGACAACGGAAGCAACCCGTTCCGTACGAATAGACATTGTCCCCTACTTTCCCTTCCAGGAGGATTAGAGCTTCCTCTTGGATTCAACAATCTTGAACGCTTCGATCGTGTCACCGACCTTGATGTCATTGAAGCCTTCGAGTCCGATACCACACTCGAATCCTGCTTCCACTTCACGCACATCTTCCTTGAACCGCTTGAGCGACGAAATCCCGCCTTCGAATACCTGGATGCCATCGCGAACAAGGCGCACCTTGTTATTGCGCATCATCTTGCCGTCCAGTACGTGGCAGCCGGCGATGTTCCCGATCTTCGGTACTTTGAAGACCTCCCTGACTTCAACGGTAGCGGTGACTTCTTCCTTCTTTTCCGGCGCCAGCAAGCCTTCCAAAGCATTGTGGATGTCGTTGATGGCATCATAGATAATGTTGTATGTCCGGATATCAACCTTTTCCTTTTCCGAAAGCCGACGGGCATTCAGATTGGGACGAACGCGGAATCCAATGATAACAGCCTGCGAAGCTGCGGCAAGCATGATATCAGATTCGGAAATAGTACCGACGCCGCTGTGAATCACGCGCAGTTTTACTTCTGCGTGGGCGATCTTCATCAACGAATCAGAGAGCGCTTCGACTGAACCATCCACGTCACCCTTGACGATGACGTTCAGTTCCTTGACCTGGCCCTCTTTGATCTGTTGCGAGATGTCATCAAGCGTTGTCAGGCGAATCTGCCGGAAGTCCTGTTCACGTTTGAGTTGCTGTCGCTTCAAACTGATCTCGCGTGCTTCACGGTCTGAATCAAGGACGATAAAGATATCTCCAGCTTGCGGAAAACCATCAAGACCGGTGAGTTGTACCGGTGTTGAAGGGGTTGCTGCTTCCACACGCTTCCCGCGTTCGTCAAACATAGCCCGCACTTTGCCACTGTAGATACCTGCGATAAACGGATCACCAACACGCAAGGTGCCCTTTTGCACAAGGACGGTTGCCGTGATGCCCTTTCCTTTGTCCAGTTGGGCTTCAACAATGGTACCGCGGGCATTGCGATTCGCGTTTGCTTTCAGGTCAAGGATCTCTGCTTCAAGCGCGAGTTTCTCAAGAAGCAATTCCACATTCTTCCCTGTCCGGGCGGACAACTCAACAGATTGATACTTTCCGCCCCATTCCTCAACAAGGACATTTTTTTCCGAGAGCTGCTGCTTTATTTTGTCAGGATTCGAATCCGGTTTATCAACCTTATTGATGGCGATAATGATCGGAACATTTGCTGCCTGTGCATGACTGATTGCTTCGAGTGTCTGAGGCATGACGCTGTCATCTGCCGCTACCACCAGCACAACGATATCTGTTATCTGCGCGCCACGGGCACGCATGGCAGTGAAGGCCTCGTGGCCGGGCGTGTCAAGGAATGTAATATTGCTGCCGGAACTGGTCGTGACCTCGTACGCGCCGATGTGCTGCGTAATTCCTCCTGCTTCGCCGGCGACAACGTTTGCACGCCGGATGTAATCCAGGAGCGACGTCTTTCCATGATCGACATGACCCATGATGGTAACAACCGGAGGGCGACGAGTCAATGATTCAAGCGGATCAGGATCGTCCTTGATCGAATCTTCTTCCGTAATCTCGGTGTAGAAGCTGACTTCAAATCCAAATTCGTCCGAGACAAGCGTGATAGTGTCCTTATCGAGGCGCTGGTTGATCGACACCATGATGCCGAGTTCCATACACTTCTTGATGACCTCACTGACATCCACATGCATGAGGTTTGCAATGTCATTCACCGACACAAACTCCGTAACACGGAGGCGACCCTTCTCCAGTTCTGCTTCCTGCTGGATCCTGAATTCTTCCTCTTCACGCTCCTTTTTCTTTCGCTTCCTGAGGACAGTCCGTCCGCTCACGGACGTGTCGTCCATGGCAGCGAATGTCCTGCGGATCGCATCGTTTACTTCCGCCTGATCGATCTCTTTGTGGCGCAGTTTCTTCTTCTTTTTCTTTTTGCGGTCGAGATCATCCACCTCCCCGGTTTTCGCCTCAACAATCTCCTCGCGCAGCTTCTTCTTTTTCTTTTTTCTCTTGTGGGCGTCGTCAGACTCCACGACGCCGGAAACTGGCGCAGGGGTGCCTTCCTTGACGGCAGTTTTCCTGGCAGGCGCCGCCTTCTTAGGAACCAGATCCATCCGTCCTTTGATGGTAAGCCCGACTTTTGTACTACGCTCCTTCTCCAATGGAGACAAATGTCGTTCCTTCGGCTTTACCTCTGAAGTTTCAACATCCGGAGTTGTTGGAGATTCGACTGCCTCCGATGTTTCTTCCGCTTCGGCCTCCACCTGTTCAGTAACAGACTCAGGTTGTGCGTCTGTGGTAACTTCGGGCTTATCAACCGACGAAGCAATCTCGCCGCTTGTCGTTACGGCGGGCGGTGCAGCAGCGTGAACAGCAGGTTGAGACGGAGGAGCAACCGGTTCCTCAATTTTCTTCTCTACCTTCTTTTTACTTTCCTTTATTTCGGCCATCTTCCGCTGATGTTTCTCGGCGGAATCCTTCTCCTTTTTGAAGTGGACAAGAATATCTCTCATCATGTCGTCATCAACGCTCGACATATGATTCTTGATCTCATGTCCCTTCTTCCGCAGGAAATCGACCAGCGTTTCGTGCGAAAGGTTGAGCTCTGTCGCGAGTTTGTAAACTTTCTTCTTTTTTTCTACTGTTTCAGCCATTCATTCCTTTGGTGAACACTCACCGTAGCTACCGTGATTTCGTCTTACTCGTGTTTCTCGGTCTGTTCCGCTGGTGCTTCCTCTGTTGCCGGAGCTTCTTCGGCCTTGACGGGAGGCGCTGTCACTGCTTCAGTCTCTTCCTCGGCAGCCTCTTCTTCCTCATCGTCATCATCTTCATCTACTTCGGCCTCGTCGAGATCTCGCTGCATCATCTCACGGATTTCATCAATCTTCTCCTGCGTCAGGCCTTCAATCGCAAGAAGCGTCTCATCTTCAGCCTCAATGACTTCATTCGCTGTATCCATTCCGGCATTGATGAGCTTCATGTACAGATCTTCACCCAATTCCTCCTTGAAGTCGATAAGCTCGATATCGTACTCTTCCTCACCACCTTCTTTAATCAGGTTGATTTCGAATCCAGTCAACTTCGAAGCCAAACGAATATTCTGACCGTTCCGGCCGATGGCAAGAGAAACTTGATCCGCTGCCACGAGAACTTCAGCAGTTTTTGCTTCCTTGTCAAGCTTCACGCCTTTGAGTTTTGCGGGAGCAAGTGACCGCTGGATGAAGGTCTCCGGCTGGTCGCTGTAGTTGATGACGTCAATATTTTCATTGTTGAGTTCACGCACGATGGTGTGAATGCGAACGCCTTTCATTCCAACACACGCACCAACAGCATCAATACGATCATCATGAGACTCGACGGCGACCTTTGCCCGTTCGCCGGGTTCACGCGCGATCGTCTTGATCTCGATGATGCCATCGTAGATTTCGGGGATTTCCATTTCAAAGAGCTTGGAAAGGAACTTCGTATCCGCCCGCGAGACGATGACAACGGGTGATCCGGAGTTCTTTCGCACTTCCTTGATCACGGCACGAATGGTATCGCCTTTTTTGTAGCGCTCCTTGAATATCTGCTCGCCCTTTGGCAGTACCAGTTCATTCCGGTTGTGATTGATCAGGATTTCATTTCTCCGGATCTGGTAGATCTCACCGACAACGATATCACCGATGGTATTGCTGTACTCGTTGTAGACAATCTCACGTTCGATCTCTTTGATGCGCTGGTTCAGATTTTGCTTTGCACTGACGACCAGGCGGCGGCCAAAAGATACAAGAGGAACAACTTCAACGCAGTCTTCCCCTACATCCAGATCTTCTCCCGTGATCTGCTTTGCTGCAGCCTTGTCAATCTGGGTCATGGGATTCTCCACCACATCCACAACCTCGCGCTCATAGAAGATTTCTATATCGCCTTTGTCCATGTTTACCACTACATCGAACTTGGCTTCCTGACCGTACTTCTTGCGTACCATCATCGAAAAAACGTCTTCGACAATGCCCGTCAGAATATCCTTATCGATTCCTTTTTCACGAACCATCTGCGAGAATGATTCGACAATCTCCGAGTTCATTACAACCTCCTCATGGAAAATAATCCAACGACATCTTTACCACGGAGCCACTACACGGGCTTCCACGATCGTATCAAGTCCTATCGATTCCCGCGTGCTGTTCTTTCCGGATGAAAGCACAATTTCCTTTTCATCCATAGATTCCATTTTGCCGACCACGTCACGCTCCACATCCTCTGAGCATACCCTTATCGACAACTGTCGCCCGACATGCTTTTTGTATTGCCATAAGAATTTCAAGGGCCGCGCAATACCAGGGGATGAAACGGTAAGTCGATAAGAACCCTTGATAACTCCCGATGCTTCAATCATGCCTTCGACTTCCCGGCTCACTTCCGAACACATCTCTGTGGTCACACCCTGTTCGGCATCAATGAAAACTTCAACGGACTTCCCATTCCCTTCACCCTTGATGACCAAGTCAATCAAATGCACACCATGTTTCGATATGCAATCCTCAATGAAACTCTCTAATTCAGCCACAGCCATGAGATTTTGAAGGGAAGCGTGGGTCGAAGCAAATAAAAATAGCCCAAATCGGGCTACAAAATTACTGCACAAAGGTACTCAGATGGACGTCCAAAAGCAAGAGAATTATTGATTGGATTAACTAGATGAGTGTCGTAGGGATTGTTATCAGGGCATTATCGCTTTCAAATTTACGAATAACACCCCGGAATTCATTCGGGACTTGCATCGGACGGTTTGTTCTGAAATCCAGCCAAACATGAAATGAGACATTCTCAGCAATAGCCGTCTTTGTTTGTGCATGCTCCAACATTCCTTCAAATGCGAAGCTGGTGTCACGGATGAATGATATCCGCGTGTACACATCAAGAGTGTCATCAAATCTTGCCGGAGAGCGATAATCAATTTCGTTGCGCACCACTACTACCTTTGACTCATGTTGAATGGAATTGACGTCGATCTTCACGCCGACGTGTTCGAGATAGGCGACCCGTCCTACCTCAAAGTACAGCAGATAGTTTGCATTGTGGACAACACCCTGCCAATCAATCTCGTAGTTGCGGACACGCACCTGCGTTTTGAACTTGAACTTTGACTTATCCAGCATGATCAGTGAAATGTTTGTTTGATGATTTGCGCTGCGTGTTTCACCTGCTCTGGAGATACATCCATGTGCGTTACAGCCCGAACGCCCATGTAATTTCCTAATGTAAGGAGAATGCCCTTTGACTTCAGGTGCGCAAGCACTTCGTCCGGTGTCTTCCCGAGATTCTCCAAGTTGATGATAACGATGTTTGTCTGTACCGACTCCAGGTCGATACCAAAGCCACGGATCGAAGCTAGCTCTTGAGCGAGGTATTTGGCGTTGACATGATCATCCTTCAGTCTGCTGACATTGTTCTCAAGTGCGTAGAGTCCAGCCGCCGCAAGAACGCCAGCCTGTCGCATCCCACCGCCGAAAATCTTCCGGTATCGCCGCGCATCAGCTATGAACTCCGCAGGTCCGGCAATAACAGATCCTACCGGAGCACCGAGCCCCTTCGAGAGACATACCGAGACAGAGTCGAAATGAGAAGCATATTCTTTTGGAGAGATACCGGTTTCTGCGCAGGCATTCCACAACCGGGCTCCATCGAGATGAAACTTGATCGCTTCGTTCTTTGCAAGTGCGCTCACCGATTTGATGATGTCAATCGGAATGATTGTGCCGCCGGCCCTGTTGTGCGTATTCTCCATGCAAATGAGTCTCGTCCTCGGCATGTAGTACGCCTTTGGTCGAATCGCCCGCTTCACGTCGTTTACTGTGAATGCTCCATGCTTCCCTTCTATGGTGTACACTTGCACGTTGGAAAGAAATGCAATCGCTGCCGTCTCATAATTGAAGACGTGACAACCCTTCTCCGCGATTACTTCGTCACCCGGCTGTGTGTGAACCTTGATGCATATCTGGTTCCCCATTGTTCCGCTTGGAACGAAGAGAGCTGCTTCTTTGCCGAGGAGTTCAGCCACATTCTGCTGTAATTTGTTGACGGTTGGATCTTCGCCGAACACATCATCACCTACTTGAGCTTCGGCCATTGCCTTGCGCATGCCGGGAGATGGCTTGGTAACGGTATCACTTCGCAGGTCTATGAATTCCATCTTGTTGTCTCTTCTTGTTAAGTACCTTCTGTCCAAGGGCTGCAGCGATGAACATTCCGCCAATGAACAGGCACACACTTCCCAGCCAATCCCCATGCTCGCTGTAAAATGTCAATTCAGTGCTGCGGCCAATTGTTCGTGAGAGCGTTGCTTCCGTAAACAGCTCCGTTGCATCATAGACATGGCCGTATGGATCAATGTAGCATGAGATGCCACCCACCGCGCAGCGCGCAATCCATCGTCTGTTTTCTATCGCTCTGAGAATTGAAAACCGCTGGTGCTGGTACGCACCGGACATCTTCGCCCACCAACTATCAATGGTAATCAGTGCGATGAACTCCGCCCCCTTCCTCACGAACGCAGCTACCAGATCAGGGTAAACGGATTCGTAGCATATGAGGGCGTTGAAGCGGGTACCTGTTTTCTTCTCTGTAAAGATAACTGAATCACGTCCAATTTGCCAACCCCCAATGCCCACACCCCACCGAAGAAAGTCGAATACATAAAATGCATCTGCATACGGAACACGTTCGGCAATCGGTACCATCTTCATCTTTCCGTACCAGGGAGTTTCCTGAACACCCGGTTGAAAAAATGCCGCTGCGTTATATGCATCGTAGCGTTCGCCATTCACAAGACGCTTCGCGCTTGGGGGAGCCTTCGTTGAATCTTGGTAGTATACCGCCTGTGGCAGGCCGCTCAAGACTGGTACACCGATCATATTAATACGATCCCGAAGGTAGTCACGTGTCGGTGCATTTTCTTTTGTCAGCACGAAATACGGAATCGCTGTCTCCGGCCAGAGGACAAGATCAGGACTCGGCTTCGAGGAATCGTTCATCAACTGTTGTGTGAGATCGAGATGCATGTCGATTGTCTTAAGTCCGGACTTCGTCCATTTCTCCCATGGATCAAGATTCGCCTGAACAATGCCGACGGTGATTGTCTTCTCCGGAAGAGACTTCGGTGCCTGCGAGAGAACGATCCCGCCATACACTCTTGGCAGCAAGTACACAGCAATGATTGTCGCTGATAATATCACACTTGATCGTGATAACGGCTTCCACCGTTCATGCGCCAGTTGCGAGTACAGAATGAACGCAAGAACGTTGATGACGCCGATCCAGAACGAGAGTCCAAGAACACCGGTTGCACTTATGAACTGTATCCCAGCAAGGTTGAACGTCTGACTGTTGCCGATCGTAATCCACGGAAACGACCATTCGCTCAATGTATGCGAATACTCATATCCGACCCAGAGGAACGGCAGAGCAATCAGAGCGGCCCAATTGCCAAGATATTTTCGGGCAAGGACATATCCGGATGCAGGCAGAAAGTAAAACAGCGGATGTACAATCATTGTGACTGCACCGGCAATCATCATGTACGGATCGTGCATGTGCGCGTAGCCGCCCGTCCAATTCAGAGTGATGAGATGAAAGACGAAGAAGGTGAGATAGGAATATCGAAGGGACGCCCCCATCTCGTCGATATCTGCAAGAACAATCAGCCATGGAACAAGTCCAAAGCATGCAAGGATGCCAAGAGGAAACGGCGGAAAGGAAAGTCCAAGCATGATACCCGAAAGAACACACAACGCTGCTCGCACGCGGAATTGTTGCTTTCGCTTCGCCCTGTCTGCCTCCATTTCATATGAATGCCCTGACTTACGGGAGAACAAACTCACTTGGTCTTCCCTTCAGTCGAGTGCCGGGCCTTTCGAAGAGGAAACGAACGTTCAAGATTACTCCACGTCCAAATTACAAACAACGCAATGGCGGTTCCCAGAACGGCGCCAGCGAGTATGTCAGAAGGATAGTGGACGCCAACAGCGGGACGTGACAAAGCAACAAGGCTGGCCCAACCAAGGAACCACCATTTGCCTTTCGGAAAGTAATAGAAGAAGACTGTGCCGACAGCAAAATTGTTTACAGCATGTGATGAGGGGAACGACTTTCCCGGCCCGCAATCCACCAGCATGTGAATTCCCTGGATGATCGGGACTCCGTCAACCTCATGACACGGGCGCGGGCGGCTGACCCATTCTTTGATAAAGGCGCTATTGATTTTATCGGCAAAGAAAATAACGGGAATGATCATGATAGCAACTGTGCGGCCGGCTCTTCCTCCCTTTACAAGCAGCCAAAGCCAGACAATGATGAGTGGAATCCTGATAGCCCAGAATTTATCGTAGTCCGTAATGATTGGCCAGAGAACGTCACTGACCGGATTACTCAACGTCTGATTAATGAAGAGGAAGATTGCCTTGTCAATGGAATACAGGAATTCAATCACTTCGATTCCTTGTTCTTGTTGTAGAAGTACCTGGCGACGAAAACAATGACAACGAGAATGAGAGCACCCGTCACGATTTGGCTATACGTGCTCAGGTAGTACCCGATGCGTTCCCAGTTTTGACCGAGATATAGTCCGACTGTTACGAGGACGGCATTCCAAAGTAATGCACTGAAGAATGAAAGCGTCGTCGTTTTCAGAAGGTCCAGTTCAGACATCCCGGCGAAGAATGAAACGACGGCACGTGTGCCGGCGAGGAACCTGTTGGCAACAATGATCCAGTATCCGTATTTAACGAACCATGCCTCGACCTTCCGCACTGACTCAATAGGGATGAACTTGATCTTCCCTTGTTCAAGGATATTGTCTCCGAACCAATCGCCGATCTTGTACATGGTAACGAATCCGAGGGAGCTCCCGACCGTTGAAAGCAACAGTATCTCAACAAACCCAACCTGCCCAACGGAAATCAACGAGCCGGCAAACACAATAACAACGTCGCTCGGGAACGGCGGAAAGATATTCTCAACAAAGGATATGGAGAAAACAGCAAGATAGATCAGCAGTGGGCTGAGCGTTTGCAGATAATGGATGAAATCTTCCAACAGGAATGCCTTGTGGTGTAGGGGTTAAAACCCCCAATCGTTTTTTGGGGTTCGTGTAATTTCAAAACCCCGCCCTAAAGGGCGGGGCTAAACTTGGGTGAATCTTTGCTCACTACGCCAGAATAGCCATGACGCCCGACCTTTAGGTCGGGGATCAGAAACGAACCTAAACCACAGAGGGGCTTTAGCCCTGACTACGTCGGCATAATCATTGCCACTGCGTGTGCGGCGGCACCCTGTTCCGTTCCAACGAATCCGAGTCCTTCGTGGGTGGTTGCCTTGATGGAAATTTGCTGCATGGAAATCTTGAGTGCATCGGCGATGTTCTGCCGCATCAGCTCAACGTACGGAGCGATCTTTGGCTTCTCCATGACAACGGTGGCATCGATGTTCACAACACTGAAGCGATGTTGGACAAGCAAATCGGCAACATGCTTCAAGAGAATGACGCTTGAGATTCCCTTGTAACGGGGATCGGTGTTCGGGAAGTGCTTGCCAATGTCTCCGAGCGCTGCCGCGCCAAGCAGTGAGTCGCAGATGGCGTGCAGAAGAATGTCGGCGTCGGAGTGGCCGTCAAGTCCAAGCGGGTGCGGCAACTCCACGCCGCCGAGGATGAGCTTTCGTCCCGCCACCAAGCGGTGGACATCATATCCGAAACCTATGCGGGGTGTTGGTTGGATGTTCTACCTCATCTCAAATTGCGTGTACTGATGTTCAGCATTCTCGATCCATTCAAGCTTGAGGTTTGCTACGTGCGCTGAACGAGGGCCGACCTTGACATGCTTGATAAGTTCTTCAATCAATCCTCTGTCCCCCACTGCTTCCACTTCAACATTACCGTTGTACATGTTGTGTACATAGCCTTTCAACCCAAGCGCCTGCGCATGGCGTGCCACAAACCAGCGGAAGCCGACGCCTTGCACAAGTCCTTCAACAATCATGTGTACTGTTACTTGCATGCGAATGCTGGATGAAAATACGAGGATGAGGAGCGAAAGTCAAGGAAGGTGCTCGTGAACGAAGCTGCGCGGTCCGATCTTCTTTATTGCGGAGATCGCTCTTACGTTTCCACCTTTGGTATTACCTTCTCCCTATGAGGACAATGCCACGTGAAGCCCCAATATGCCCGACGGCCATTACCAAACGGTCCGTCACCGCCATTGGACCGAGCGCGCCACCAGGCAAAGACACTCCACCAAAGTACCGGTGCCAGTTAACACCGTTGAAATGCACCATTTCCCCAAATGAACCTGCGACAAAAACATTGTTGGCCCCTGTCCCTCTCACACCCCATGAACCAAAACTCGTTACCACTCCATATGGATAAACTATCCAAGCGGAGTCGCTCAGCGTGCGCTTTCGATGAATGCCAGCACCGACAGC
>JANNSJ010000007.1:0-14128 GCA_031402435.1 Bacteroidota bacterium
CCCGAAACTCTCCATTGCTACATCCCTGCCCCGCCAGCCTCCCCACTACCATCCCACTGCCAACGGGTAAGGTACCACAATCTCAACGCTCAATCGCCGTACGTGTCACTGCAGCATGTGCCAGAGTCCTCCCGCTCCCGCCTCTACCAACTGGCTTGAGCATCGGGTTTGAAACTTGCAACTGATACGCCCAGTCAAACGCAATCCGGTTGGGCGATAAACTTGTTACTCTGAATTTCGCATAGTGATCATCCCATGTCCATACGACATACGTGTGCCCGACCCGCAAGATGGCGTCATGAGTTGAGGACCATCCCGTTGTGGGAGACTGCCTCACCTCAAGTAAAGAGTTCGTCGGACCGAGATCCTGGATATCCGAATCAGTGCGGACATTCATGTAGTACTCGCCATCAAAATATTCAAAGTACATATCGGCGTACAGATCGTTGTATGCGCGAACACTGTAGTCAGAGAAATCATAACCTCCATGCGATGGATTCTGACGATAACTGTTCAGGATGACATCATATCCTTCCGGGCGTGGAACGTCATACGCGACATCCTTGCTCAGTTCGCTCTCGTTACCATCAACATCATACGCTGCGACGGCATAGTAATACGTGCTTCCATTTCGAGCGCCCGCATCATTGAAGTACGGTGTGCGTGTAGAGCCAATAAGTTCATAGCGGCCATTGTAGGTTGCGCTGGCGAATACATTGTAGCCGGCGATATCGCCTTCAGAATTTGCCCGCCAGAATAGCTCGATGAAGTTGTCGCCGGTCTCGGTGTAAAGTCCGGTTGGTGCGACGGGAGGTGACAGGCTGGGACCGGCAACTCTATCGGAGCCGGGAACAAGGTCGCATCCCAGGAACGCAAAGGAGCTTAAGAGAAGAAAAAAAATTGTTCGTTTCATGGCTGAGCCTCTTGGGTCAATGAGAATCTGTCTCACAGATAGAAGTTCAAAGCCTGTGCCAACTGAACTTCGAAGGAGAATGGCCGAATGGTATACGAATTGAGGAGTAAAGGGGATTGGGAGGAGTTGAACTGTAGCCGAAGGTGTTCAGTCGTCTAATTTTCAAGACGAGCGTTGCAGCCTAAGACCAGTACACCTGGCCATTGTTGATAACGCCAACCGACCGGCCTCTGAGCTTCACACCGCCAAAGGGTGAGTTCTTCGATCTGGATTTGAACGCAGTAGGATCCACCACCCACTCAACCAGTGGATCAAAGATCGTAAGGTTCGCCATCTCTCCTTCTGCAATCTTTATCGTGGGAAGATGAAGAATGCGACGGGGATTGACAGAAAATTTCTCGATAAGCTGATTGACCGAGAGAATGCCTTTGTTCACAAGTTCAGTAACCGACAAACCGATTGCCGTTTCGAGACCAACAATCCCGAACGGCGCAACGGGAAACTCAACCTGTTTCTCGTCATACGAATGAGGGGCATGGTCCGTGGCGATAACATCGATCGTGCCGTCCTGAAGTCCTTTGAGTATTGATTCGATGTCTTCCCTGGTTCGAAGGGGCGGATTCATTTTTGTGTTTGTGTCAAACGTACGAACCGCATCGTCCGTCAGCGTGAAATGGTGCGGCGTTACTTCGCTGCTAACTCGCAAGCCTCGCGCCTTTGCTTTGCGGACGAGTTCCGTTGCACCCGCTGTGCTCATGTGCGCAACATGATACTGCGTGCCGGTATATTCAGCCAGCGAAATGTCGCGTGCAACCATGACATCCTCGGCAATGGACGGCATGCCCGCGAGGCCAAGCTCCGTCGACGCGAGGCCTTCATTCATTACGCCCCCCTTTGTCATTGGAAGATCCTGCGCGTGCTGGATGATCGGCTTGTTGAACATCGCCGCATACTCAAGTGCCCGCCGCATGATTTCCGCATCGTGAACGGGATCGCCATCATCCGTGAAGGCAACTGCACCGGCTTCGGCAAGCTCTGCCATGGGCGCGAGATGTTCTCCCTTTCGTCCTTTCGTCACTGCTGCAACAGGATGAACATCCACCAGTCCGTTCAATGCCGCCTTCGCCTTGCTTTGGATGAACCTCACGACAGACTCATCGTCAATTGCCGGATTGGTGTTCGGCATGCAGCAAACTGCTGTGAACCCCCCCGCTGCGGCAGACGTACATCCCGTAAGGATTGTCTCCTTGTACTCAAAGCCCGGTTCCCGCAAATGCACATGCATGTCGATGAATCCCGGCGCAATGATTTTTCCCTTCAACTCGATTGCTTCCATACCCGTCGCGGTCGGGATTGGTTTTCCCATCTTCTCAATCCGCCCATCGATAAGAAGCATATCCAGAACTTCATCGCGTCCGGATGCCGGGTCTATGAGTCGTCCACCTTTAAGAAGTAACTTCATCGTCTTGTCCGTTCGTTAGTTTCGCGTTGCGAGCAAATAGAGCACTGCCATCCGTATCGCAACGCCGTTCAATACTTGTTGCAGAATCAGCGAATGTTCACTATCAGCAACGTCGGCAGAAATTTCAACATCGCGGTTGATCGGCCCCGGATGCATAATTGTGACGGCTCTCTTCGCACGATCCAGTCGCTGCCTGGTAATCCCGTAGTAGTTGTGGTATTCACGAATCGAGGGGAAGAGTCGTCCGGCATCCCGTTCAAGTTGAATACGAAGCACGTTCAACACATCAACCTGCGGAAGAAGATCGTCGATATGATGGTATACTTCAACACCTAGCTGTTCGATCTCTTTTGGGATCAGCGTTGCTGGACCGCAAACCGAGATCTTCGCGCCCATCGTTTTAAGTCCGTAGATATTTGAACGGGCAACGCGGCTGTGGGCAATGTCTCCGACGATGCCAACGTGCAGGCCTTCCAGCTTGCCGAACTTTTCCCGGATGGTGTACATATCCAGAAGCGCCTGCGTCGGATGTTCGTGCGAACCGTCGCCGGCGTTGATGACGTTCGCGTTGATCACCTGCGAGAGATAGTGCGGCGCGCCGGACGCAGAATGCCTCATCACCACCATATCCACTTTCATTGCCTCAATGTTGCGTGCTGTATCCTTGAGCGTCTCTCCCTTCGAAACGCTGGTACTACTCGATTGGAATCCAAGCACGTCAGCAGAGAGTCTGCGCTCGGCAAGTTCAAACGAGAACCGCGTGCGCGTGGAGTTCTCGAAGAACATGTTGGCGATCGTCTTCCCGGTCAATGGTGGGACTTTCTTAATCGGACGCTCAAGCACCTCACGAAATGACATGGCGGTATCGAGAATCAGTTGGATGTCCGCTTTCGACATGCCGTGAAGTCCGAGAAGATGTCTGCTCTGTAAGGGCATTGTTCGATTTTATTCCGGGGTTTCTGGATACATCAGCAACACCTCATCCTCGCCATCGGATTCCATGAGATGCACACGGATGGATTCATCGAGTGATGTTGGAACGTTCTTGCCAACGAAGTCCGCCTTGATCGGGAGCTGACGATGGCCGCGGTCAACGAGTACGGCAAGCTGGATTGTTTTAGGACGGCCAAGATCGATCAACTCATCGAGAGCGGCGCGGATTGTTCTGCCGCTAAACAAGACATCATCAACAAGGATCACGTCCTTGCCGGTAATGTTAAAAATAATATCGGTCCCTTTGAACTCCGGCTGGTCCAGCCGCCCGAGCAGATCATCGCGATACAGCGTAATGTCCAGCGAGCCGATGGTGACTTTTGCCTTCTCGACTTCCTCGATCTTCCGGGCAATGCGTCCGGCAATCATGGCGCCACGCGTCTTGATGCCAACGATAACGAGGTTCGCCGCGCCTTTGTTCTTTTCGAGGATCTCGTGAGCAAGACGGGTCAGCGTGCGCTCCAGTCCTTGCCCATCAATAATCTTTGCTCTGAGTTTTCTCATGTCAGTACCGGGAAGAATATAAAAAAACCTCCAGCCCTGCTGAACAGGACGGAGGTTTCAAAACCAAAATCTGCAATACGAATTCTAAAATCTGCATTGTATTCTTCCTTCCCTGCCTCTCGGACAGGATTAAAGGGCCCAATTTGGCCCACGAACAAAGTGAGTGGCTGCCAAATTGAGGATCCCGACGTTTCTTGTCGGGATATGATTTGCTCTTGCGCTACTCGTTTAAGTGGACGCTGCCCCGAAAGAAGCTTCGGGGCGAACAGAACAACTAACTATGTTCTAACTTCAGCGAAAAGTTGACTTACTATCGCGCTACTTGTTTAAGTGGACGCTGCTGGGGTCGAACCAGCGACCTTACGCGTGTGAGGCGTACGCTCTGAACCAACTGAGCTAAGCGTCCATGTTTTAGATTGTTTTGGCACTTCCGCTCTGTGACTTCACTACAGTTTCTTGAACGCCTTCGTTGAACCGATTGTCCGTTTAATATACGAAACTGGCTCAGGTAACGCAACACCGGAACAAGAATCGGGAGTCACTTCAGCCTTTCGAGAAGTGTTACTTCGCCAGGGACTTAAGCACGGCCAGCTTGAACCCATCCGGGTCAGTCAAACGGAAGTAACGGGCGCCCCAAGGTGCATCGACGGGATCTGAAGTGAGAATGCCGCCGCTTGACTTGATCCGGTTCGCAATGGCATCGATATCTTCGGTGGTCCAAATATTAATGGAAAAGCCGAGGCCTTTTATTCGGTCCCATCCCTTGGCGCCATCATCCTGATTCAAGCTGACACGCACTTCGCCAGCTTTGAGAGAAACGTAAACCAATTTTCCATCCTCTTCAACGGCTCGTTCGATGCCGAAGCCCACAACGTCACAGTACCAGTCCACACTCTTCTGAACATCCTTCACGGTGATAGAAATGGACGTACTGCCGTGGAATTTCTCGGGAGCAGGTGATTGTATTGCCATTCAAACTCCTATCGTAATGCTGTGGGATATTGAGTATTGATCCTACAGTGCAAAGAGCCAATGCAGCGGACTTTACTACGGGATAGGACCAATTGGTCCGCACTACGGTAGTGAAACTTGATTCTAATATCAACGGTCTGGATCTGCGTAGTGAATGAAAAAAGCACCAACTTCCGAACCTTCGCGTTGCGAAGGGATGCATGAAGCAATCTACTTCAACAGGAGCAGCTTCCGGGTCTGCACAAAGTCTCCCGCCTGTAATCTGTAGAGGTAGACCCCGCTTGCGACACTGTTTGAATTC
The DNA here is from genome assembly GCA_031402435.1 of Bacteroidota bacterium. Lineage (GTDB taxonomy): Bacteria > Bacteroidota > Ignavibacteria > UBA10030 > UBA6906 > UBA11986. The sequence goes on from JANNSJ010000007.1 coordinate 5,146, forward strand.
CACACGAATGACTTGTATCCGGCTTTTTGCTCTTCGTTCACAAGTGCTGCGACTTCCTGACCCAAAATGTCGAAGAGTTTAAGGCTGACTCGTGAGTCCTTTGGAAGATCGTACCTGATCGTGGTCGATGGATTGAACGGATTAGGAAAATTCTGTGCAAGTGCAAACTGTTTCGGTAACTGGCCATCGGAGACCAGTTTCACCGAGAATCTGTTCACCATGCTGTTCGTGATCTTCATGGTGCCTTCGCCGCGCATCTCCCTGGCAAGGAAGACGTTCCCTTCACGGCCATCGGCGAACTCATAGGAGGCCGTTCCCCTGGTCACCTTCCAGGTGATCGTCAACGGGTAAGCTTCCGACTGAACCGTCACTGGCAATTCCACCACATCAGCAACCTGTGCCGCATGCGTTTGGACCATCGACCCACCATCGGATGTCTCAAAGCGTGCATCGAACGCTCCCACCGGGGGCATCGGAGGCATCGTGTACATCATCACCGGTATACTGTTGTTTGCATCGGCACCGAAGTACAACGTCTGCATCCCTCCCCTGCTGTCGGTAATCGTGATGCTGTTGAGGACTTCGTTCAACGGCTTGGCTTCGGACGGCTGTACTTTGGCCGGACCTGCCACAAGAGGATTGGCAAGAACAAACATACCCGCCGCGCTGGACCTGACCCAGTACGCTTGACCCGGAAGCAACTGTGTCACCGGTACGTACCCTCCGTTGAAACCGAACCAGGGCGACGCTCTCAAGCCTGCCGGTATGCTTACGATGGTACTGGTGTCCACAGGGTTGGAGATCGTTCCCACCATGTTCCACCCTGCCAGCACGTCGATCGAATCCCGTGTATGTGGCAAGCCGGTAATCGTGCTCGTTGTCGCAGCAGGAAATCTCCCCCAATATCCCTTGCCGTTCTCGAGTCTATGCCTCTGCACGTAGCCTCCACTGAACTCGAACGCGTACGGAAACACCGATGTCGGGAAAAGTTGCCTCATCGAGTCACCGGGTATCGGGCTTGTCACCGGGTTGGAAATCAGGTTCCAATTTGCTGCCAATAGAACAGATACGTTAATGGTTATATACCCTGTTCCGATGACATGAATTGAATCCTGTAACGTACTACCGTCGTGTGTAAACCTTATGAAGCCGGTCTGCACGCCAGCATTCGTAGGATGAAACGTAATATGAATTCTTGCACTGTCGTTCGGTTGGACCAGCAAAGGGGCCTTTTCCGTCACGCTGAACTCCGTCGCATTGCTTGATGCAATACTGCTCATCGTTAATATGCCGGTGCCTGTGTTCCTGACAAGAACGCTGTCTTTCTTGTTTTCGGTGACGAACACACTGTCAAACGAGACCGATGTCGGTACAACCGCAAACTGACCCTGCACGCCGGTGCCACTCACCAATACAGTGTCCTGGCCCAATATTGCATTGGTGCGAAATATAACTTTCCCGTTCACTGCTCCAAGTGCAGTGGGCGTGAAGGTGATGTAGAAATTCTTACTTCCCAGTGAAGGGATTGTGGCAGCAGAAGGTGTTGCAGTGAAGCGTGGGTTATCTGATGTTACTGAAGTAATGTCAAATGGAGTACTTCCATGATTCGTTACCGTGACGCTGTCCAGCTTTGGTGTGAGAAGATGGACGCTCCCGAACGCAATCGCCGTGCGATTCAAATCGAACCCTGGCGCAAGCACCACCAACCCACCGGAGAAGATGTTGATTGTGGCCGGATCTCCGGCAAGCGTGAAATCCACGGATGTACCCGTCAACATGTCCACAATGACGTTCCCGGAGCCATCGAAAAACCTGAACTTCAGAGAGGTGAAAAATGCTGAAAGACCCGATGGCCATGTTGCTGTGAGTGTTGACCCTGAACCATATTGGGTTTTCACTCTGAACGTATCAAGCTGCGCACTACTGATGAATGGCCTGAAATCAACCAACGATCCCTGATCGTAGCACGTGGCTGCCTGAGCCGCTCGAGGTGAAATGAGGCGAGTATCATAAATTCCTCCTGGAGGAAGAGGAGGCAGGAGTGTTTCGATATGACCGTTATAGCTATCCCCTACAATACAAATATTTGCAGTTGGCAAAATGCCAAAATACATCGTCATGGAATCCACTCCGTCACTGATGGTTAGTGGAACCTCAAACTCCACGAGGCTCAACACGGGAGGCGTAACATTCATTCGTACCGGCACACTCTTCAGCGGACGAACCGGGTCGTTGCTCGTAACCGGAATTGTCTGGCTGTAGTTGCCCACCGAAAAATACCTTGCATTGATCTTGACTTGAATGGGTGAACTTCCGGCCGGTGCAACGATCCCCGAATCCGGCGTAACAGTAAGGAATGAAGGCTCACTCACATACACGAGCGCATGTGCCATCATCTTTGCCCCATCCGTGGAGGAAACCCATCCGCCAGAAAATGCATCGCTGGAGACAGGCCAGAATCCCAGATCAACTCTCTTGTGTCCACCGATGGTCTTCTCAACAACCAGCGGTTGTCCATCACTCCAGTCTGCAATCCGTACAGCGCCTGCCGAAATGAGAGAGTTCGAGTGATAGCTGCTGGAGCCACCGTTGAAGGCCGTTACACCCAGCATAACAGCATGAAGCGGTTGATAAACAGTTCCCAACGTGCGCTGAGTATTTCGCAGATCACTGCCCGGCAGGATTGCATAGTACCCACCCGACGTGAATCTGCCGCCAATGAGATACGTACTATCCGAGGGTGCCATTGCAAATTGGGTAAGGACAACTCCACCACCACCATCGACATAGTCCGCAAGGTTATTGCCGAGCGTTGTCCCGCTGGCAAAGGAGTAGTTGCTCCACACCATCACGGCATCGTACGCAAACAACTGGCTCAACGTTGGCGTCACACTTCGCGCAGCAACAAGAGTGATGCTGTTGAAGGCGCCCGTTCCCATCAGTTTGTTTTGAACATCCAGAATGAATGGATCCGTGTTGTCAAATTCGCCATGGACGAGAGCAATGTTGAGGCCGGCGCTTGTTGGACTGTCTGGATAGAAGACATTCACGGACTTCTCAGTTGTCCAATTTGACGAAGCGAGATGGTTCTTTGAGCCATCCATGCTGCGAACAGATGGGACGGGCACATTTGCAGATGCGCGCATCTCCGCCACCACGTATTCAATGCGTGAAGAGCGAGCAGAAGCTGTGACAGATTCGCCGAGGCGGGGGATGCTCCAATGAAGAGTGTCCACCCCCGTGTTTCCAATGGTGAGCGTGCGGGTAGTGCTGTCGCCTACGGTAAGAGTCAATATGATTGAATCGGGCTGAACCGAAATGACCGGAGCCAGGGAAGCGCCGTCATTTGTGTGATTGCCGGCGGTTAGTGTGGAATGGATTGCAAAGAGAACAACGGTACAGATGGTGAGGTGTTTCATGGGGGCTCCAAGGAACGTGAGAATTGATCGCAAGTCGACTGCATGAGGCCGAAGAGTTTCGTTTGCCCCATGTTTCCCCCCAATATCTGGTGCTATAGTACGAATGAACTCCACAAAATGCAACTAGATCCCGACTGCAAAAACGGAAGCTCAAATGTTCCTTGCACTAGAAAAAGGAAACCTGACCAAAGGCCGGGGCAATGTAGTTCATCCAAAATACTTCGCCATCAATACGAAACTCGTAAAGCGAAGGCAATAAACAAATCTTTTCATGTCGGCATATGAGGTTTCTATAGTCTGTCACCAAGAGTTTCGCATGTTTTTTCTTCGTCTCTTGAGATGGCTTCCCATTAGATATCGCGGACTTCGCTGGCATAAGTAGAGAAACCTCATTTGAGCAATGCCCTTAACCCCTCATCGAGATTCTCTAAACACTTACTCTTTTTTGATTCACCAAAACTCTTTGCCAATCTAGCGATTTCCTTCCGAGCTTCAGCTATTGACCGTTTGACGAAGGAATGGCTCGCAATCTGCGGTACTGAGGCTGCATTTAGGAAACATTCTACGGCTTTACAAACCAAATCGGAATTCTTCGTTTGTCTTGAAAGAATAGCCAAGAGGAGACCATTGTTGTAAATTACGCTTGCCCACTTAACGGGTGTACGTTCGCGTGTGTACTCTTTTAGCGCTTCATGATATGCAGTCTGCGCCTCTTCCAACCGTGCGGTACTTCTTTCTCTTTTGCCAAGCATCATTAGTGCACTCCCCAAATCGGTCTGAGACATTGCCCAATCAAATGGCACGCGTTCACGTGTTCGCTCCTTTAGCGCTTCGTGATGGGCCATGACTGCCTCTTCTAACCTTTCAGCGTCACCTTCCTGCTCACCAAGCATCGCCAGTGCATTGCCCAGATTGGTTTTGACCATTGCCCATTTCAGGGGTACACGTTCCCGAGGACATTCTTTCAGGGCCTCACGAAAAGCAGCCAAAGCCTCTTCGATTCGTTCTTTCCCACCGCCTTGTTCTCCAAGCATCATCAATACATTCCCCAAGTTGTTTTGGGTCAGTGCCCAATCGAGGGGTACACGTTCACGTGTGAGTTCCTTCAGTGCTTCATGATTTGCTATCACTGCTTCTTCTAATCGCACCCGCCCGCCTTCCAGTTCGCCAAGTGCTCGTAATACATTTGCCAAGTTGTTTTGGGTCTGGGCCCAATCGAATGGCACACGTTCACGCGTTCGCTCTTTCAGAGCTTCACGAAAAGCAGTCACTGCATCCTCCAATCGCTCTTTCGTACCTTCTCTTTCACCAAGCAACCATAATGCAACCCCTATGTTATTCTGTGTCATCGCCCAGCTGAGTGGCACACGGTCACGTGAGAGCTCCTTAAGTGTTTCGCGAAAGATGACTAATGCATCTTCTAAGCGCCTTAATTCACCTTCCCGTTCACCAAGTAGCAAGAGAACAAACCCCAAATTGTTTTGGGTTACTGCCCAATCAAGCGGCACGCGCTCACGTGAACGTTCCTTTAGCGACTCACGAAATACCGCTACTGCTTCTTCCAACCGCGCGATCCCGTTTTCACGTTCACCCAGTCTCGCGAGAACATTCCCGAGATTGTTTTGGGTTTGTGCCCACTGATGCGGCATACGTTCACGCGTCTGCTCTTTTAGCGCTTCACGATAAGCAGTCGCCGCATCTTCAAGCCGCTCCGTTCCACTTTCTCTTTCGCCAAGTATCCGCAGGGCACTCCCAAACTTACTCTGGGTTAGGGCCCAATCGAGCGCAGCTTTCTCCCTTGTATATACCTGTAGTGCTTTGCCATAATAGTGGATTGCATTTTTCAGACGTTGATTGTCGCCAGCCTGCTCGCCGTAGGTAGCCAATGCACTAGCAAGAATAAGTAAGAATGGACCAAGCGACTGCTGCTTTGTTTCTAACGAAGTGACTTTTGGCAATATTGTTTCAACCCGTTTGATAGTTGTAAGAAGTTCATCGGCGACAAAGTTACCTTCTCGTGAGAGCGGTATTGCCATCTCTTGTGCGACCAACAATCGAATGACATCGGCAAGGTCATTCCAAAAAATCTCTGGAAGACTTAGATCGGTTGGGACAAGCGGATATCGCCCGCTCTCTTTGTGTGGGGCTACGCTCTCTGACAGTGTCCAATACAGCTTCGGCACAACTTTCCCTTCCTGATGTAAAACGGTTCCCCAAAGGAGAATGTGTGCTCGGGACTCAGAAAGATACTCTTTCGCAAGGACATGACCTTTCGTAACCGTTTCCTCGGGACTTGTGCCTTGCGTTTCAATAGCTCTATCCAACGGCAACACTTGTACGCCTTTGAACTCGGTGAGCGATTCAATCATGTTGCGCTTGAGCTGATTTCCCTCATCATTATCCAGGTTGGCAACCAGAATTGAGAATCGGGACGTATCCGCATGTGGAATATCTTTCCTCTCGAAGATGGTCACGACTTGTTTAACACCAGGGCGATTCATGAGTGTATCCCACTGCAGCCATACAGCGAACGCTACACCTATTCCAAAAAGCAGAATCATACCCTTCATGCCAAACCTTTTGTAAATCCAACCCTTGAAGGACTTTCTCACATCGGGAGCTTCATCGCTCTTGAGTTTTCCGTCCTTCTTCTGGGTCGTCATACTCTTTGATATCGGATGTATTGATCTGATAGGACTAATGCGAGAAGAAAAAACCGGCAGTTAGGATTGCTGAACATCTCTCTCGACGGGTTCATTGTCTATTTCGATCGTACGGGTTCAACTGTCTTGCGTCAACAGCAAAAATGTAGAGGAAAACAGGGAGAGATGCAAAGCGGCAAAATCAGTTGTCAGTGTGCTGACGTGGACAACAGCACGGCGACTTCTTTTAGCAGGGCGTGCTCTTCAAATGGGAGTTGGTAGAATGTATCTATCCCCTTTTGCTTGAGGTCCGCTACAAAGTCCCCAGGTACAGCCGTGTTCACTTGAATTTCTTTAGGACATCTTCCGCAACATTCTTGTGAATCATGAAATCCAGCATCTTGAGCTTCACATAATCCTCATGATAAAAATAGTATCCGGGATGGTCATTGTTCCGCGAGCCTGCACCTGAATCCTTGATGAGATACCAATCCCCGCCGGCAGTTTCCTTGAACCCCACCAGATGAATGCCGTGATCATCCTGTGTGGTTGAATTGCTGAACCGCATCTGCCGCGCACTCTCATCGATATACGCGGATGGAATATCGAACGACGGAATCAGCGCCACGCCGGCATGACCTTCGTACCCCGGCTCAGATGTATCACCTCCGAGCGCCAGAGGATACCCTTCACGGATCGCCCGCTTGAGGACCATCATGAACTCATCCAGGGGGATGTTGTAGTATTGCTTGCTGTGCCACCAATTGTCCGGAACTTCATACTCCACTTGTTGATAGTACGGCTTCTCTGCAAGCGAAAGGAACTCAACATAGTCATCAAGGTTCAGCTTCAGCACTTTCTGAAAGTACTCCGGTGGAGTCATCTTCACTCCTTTTACAACCACCGTTGAGGGGGGCTCTTCCAGATAATGATTGAGAATTGATTTGATGGTTGAGACGGTAGCCCCTTCATCCCATGCGTTGGTATTCTTCAATGAGGCCAGGTAGTCGTTCATTTCCTGGAACATTGCACGATGATCGTGGAATCTCTGATCCGGTTTCATGCCGGTAAATGCGTCCTGTGGCAGGGCACCGTACATTTTCCAAATACGCGTCACCGCATTCGCCTCGGAGCCTTCACCGAAGGCCGAGTTCCCGCGTTCCTGCACGAACCGTTTTGCCTTTTCAACATATTCCCAATACACAGTGTGCATCTCCGAGAGCTTGATTTCCCGTTTCGTGAGGCGATAGATCTCCGATTCGAAGTACGAGATCGTGGAAAAGGCCCAGCACGTTCCGGTCAAACCCTGTGAGATGGGAGGAGTGCGCCATACACTCGTGAACTCCCCCGGTGCTTTCGGGAGATCGATGCCTGCAAAATCCATACGGAGTTGCTTTTTCTCCGGTCCCTTCTTCTGGTTGAAGTTCCCGGCTTCCTTCTTTATGGAATCGAGGAACTCGCTCCTGGGCTCGACAAGAATGGCGCGGTCTTTTCTGTCACCTTGTGCAAAGGCCTGGACTATCACACCCAAAATGAGGCCGACGATAGTAACGTATTTCAGATTCATGATTGTTCTCTCTCCCTTGTGAGTCGCAGAAACGCAAAAAGCCCTTACCGTTTCCGATAAAGGCTCCTGACAAAGATCAACTATGACTAATATAGCTCAGTCAACGAGAAGATGCAATGCCTGACTACTTTGAGATCGCTCGCCGCTCTTTTTCACTATTAGGACTGTTGTGAGAAGTTGCACGCAGCAGTTGTGAAGGAAGAACAAGATTTCCCACCGAAGTGGTCTTTACCCAATACCCTCGCCCCGGTTGCAGCGTGTCGGAGGATGCATAGCCGCCGTTGTATCCAAAGAACGAAGACACCACAATCCCCGGCGGCTGTTGCAAGATCGAGGCAACAGGCACCGGACTTGAAACGGCGCCGATAAAATTCCATCCTGTGGAGACGGCAATCGTATCGGTGGCAAGAGGAACTCCCGTGATGATCACGCTATCGGCTCCGCCAAACTTCAGCCAGTATCCAGCACCGTTCGCCAGCGTATCTTTGATCGCATATCCCGTCCCCTGTGCAAAACCGAACGCCGAAGAAACGGCAGCAGGGAAGAGCGTCGACTTCCTGTAGTCACTCACACTCAAGGGTACCGAGACAACATTCCATCCGCCGGCAACGCCATAATGCCGGCTTACCTGCGCGGTGGTTGTAAGACTCCGGACCAGAGAGAATGGACTTGCTCCTCCCGTGTTGCTCGCCTGAGTACGCCAGAAGATTGTGGTGTTGCCCGGGAGCGTTGCAATCCGCGTGGTGTCAGTCAGGGTTGAATCATTAAGAATGAGCGACGTGAACAACGAGTCTGTGGCAAGTTGCAGCCGGTAGCCCGTTGCTGAGGCCGAAGCCCGCCACACGAAGCTCTGACTCGTGGCTTGATCTGTTGCGCCATTCGCAGGAGACACAAGCACGGGGGCGGCTGGCGGAGGCGTCAGCGTACGGAAGTTCCAGAACGAAGTAAACGAACTTGTACCGCCGCCGTTCTTCGCTTTCACGCGCCAGTAGTATTTCGTGGATGCTAATGCACTCACCTGCCGTGATGTATCAACAAGTATAGAGTCGTTCACAACGAGCAACGTAAAGAGGGAATCCGTTGCCAACTGTGCATGATAGTTCACCGCACCGAAAGCAGGGTGCCACAGCAACGTTACTGTCAAAGGTTGATTTGTCGATCCGGTTGCAGGAGATACAAGCGTTGGAACAGCCGGCGGTGGCGTCAATGTGGTGAAACTCCACACTGAAGTATATGAACTGGAACCGGAGACGTTCTTTGCCCTCACGCGCCAGTAGTATTTCATGGATGGCAAAAGCGAATTTACCTGTCGTGACGTGTCAACGAGTGTAGAGTCGTTGACCACGAGCAACGTG
>JANNSJ010000008.1:0-88264 GCA_031402435.1 Bacteroidota bacterium
CGTCAATTACGGCGGGAGCCAGAGCTACACGATTACGCCTTCCACAGGTTATCATGTAGACAGCGTGCTGGTTGATGGCGTCTCGGTTGGAGCAGTGACGAGCTACAACTTCACCAACGTTACAGCCAACCATACCATCAGCGTAACCTTTGCGATCAACGCTTATACGATCGCAGCCAGTGCAGGAGCAAATGGAACAATCGCTCCTCCTGGAGTAACGAACGTCAATTACGGCGGGAGCCAGAGCTACACGATTACGCCTTCCACGGGCTACCATGTGGCCGATGTATTAGTTGATGGTGTGTCCGTTGGTCCGGTGACGAACTATAACTTCACAAACGTCACTGCGAACCACACGATCAGCGTGACGTTTGCTATCAACTCTTATACAATCACAGCTTCAACGGGAGCCAATGGAACAGTTGCGCCTCCGGGAGTCACGAATGTCAACCATGGTGGAAACCAGAGTTATACAATCACGCCTGACGTTGGATATCATGTAGCAGACGTGCTGGTCAATGGCATATCTGTCGGCCCGCTGACTAACTACACATTCACAAACATTACAGCCAGCCACACGATCAGTGCGAGTTTTGCCATCAACGCCTACACGATCACGGCTACGTCGGGAGCCAATGGAACAATTGCCCCTCCGGGAGTAACGAACGTCAACCATGGCGGCAACCAGAGTTACACAATCACGCCCGATGCCGGATATCATGTGGCGGCTGTTGTGGTCGATGGAGTTTCGGTTGGTCCAGTAACGAGCTACAACTTCACAAACGTTACAACCAATCATACCATCAGCGTAACGTTTACGATCAACATCTATACAATTACAGCCAGTGCGGGAGTCAATGGAACAATCGCCCCTCCGGGAGTAACAAGTGTCAGCCACGGTGGGAGCCAGAACTATACGATTGCTCCCTCCACGGGTTACCATGTGGCCGACGTATTGATCGATGGCCTATCCGTTGGCCCGGTCACGAGCTATAACTTCACAAATGTCACAGCAAACCATACCATCAGCGCCACGTTTGCGATCAACATCTACACAATCACGGCCTCAGTGGGCGGAAGTGGAACTATCTCTCCTCCGGGAGTAACGAACGTCAATTACGGAGCGAGCCAGAGCTACACGATTGCTCCTTCCGCGGGCAATCATGTGGTCGACGTGCTTATCAATGGCGTTTCCGTTGGTCCGGTCACGAGCTATAGCTTCACCAACGTTACCGCAAACCATACCATCAGTGCCACGTTTGCGATCAACATCTACACGCTTACAGCGAATGCCGGAGCTAATGGAACGATTACTCCTGCGGGAGTGACGAACGTCAGTCACGGAGGCAACCAGAGCTACACAATGACTTCTTTCACGGGCTATCATGTCGCTGATGTGCTCGTTGACGGCATCTCTGTCGGTGCAGTGACAGCATACGACTTCACAAACGTCACTGCCAGCCATACAATCAGTGTAGCGTTTACGATCAACACCTACACGATCACGCCATTCGCCGGTCCGAACGGTTCGATCAATCCGGGTGGACCGGCAACTGTAACCCACGGATCGAATCAGACATTCACCATCACTCCTTCCTCGGGCCATCGTATTGACAGCCTGTTTATCGATGGTGCAATGATTGATACGACAAGGAGCTACACATTTGTGAATGTCACGGCCAATCATACCATTCGAGCATCATTTGTTGCGAATCCGGTAACCATACTTGTCATCTTGAATCTGGGGTGGAACTTGATCTCCAATCCGGTGACGAACCCGGTACCGGGTGATTCGGTGAAACAGCTCTTCCCCACTTCTCTCAATGCGTATGCATTCGAGTTCATTGGTACATATGTGCATAGCTACACGTTGGTCAACGGCAAGGGATACTGGGAGAAGTTCCGTGCTTCCACGTTCAACGCGGTCAGAGGTGGAATGCGGACATACGACTCGGTCAGTGTTGCCGCCGGCTGGAACATCGTCGGGTCAATCAGTTACACGGTTGACACAAGTACGATTGTCAGTGTGCCGCCCGGATTGCGTGCATCCAAATGGTTCGGTTATTCAAACGGTTACACCACGGCCACTCATCTGATTCCAGGAAAAGGATATTTGGTGAGGTCATCGGGTGCAGGAAAGTTCTATCTTGGGAACCCGGCATCCGGCAGTTCAGTGGCGAAGAGTCAGGCCACTGAAGCAAGCGAGGTTGATGCTCTGAATACACTCACTATCACTGACACCAACGGAGGCTCTCAAACATTGTACTTTGGGGCGGACGCACAGAACGCCATTCCAGTGGAAATGTTTGCCATGCCGCCGGTTCCACCTCAGGGCGGGTTTGATGCACGGTTCGAAACAGCAGACGGCGGCTCAATGGTAAGAACGCACGGTGTGCAGGTAGCAAACCCCACAGAATTTGCAGTATCAGTTCAATCCGATGCCTACCCGTTGACAATCACCTGGAACGTCAACAAGAGCACGGCATCGTATGCGTTGACAGATGGTCTTGGAAACAGAGCATTCCATGCGAAGGACATGAGGGGCGAAGGCAGCATGACGATTGCCAACAGCAGTGTGAACAGATTCTCGGTGAAGCTGCTCGGCGACGGCCAATTGCCGAAGGAGTTTGCCATGTCGCAGAACTATCCGAACCCGTTCAACCCGACGACGAACATTGAGTATCAGCTTCCCCTGGACAGCCGCGTCAGCGTAACGCTGTTCAACATGCTCGGCCAGGAAGTTGCAACACTTGTGAATGAAGACCAGAAGGCTGGATATCGATCAGTGCAATGGAACGCAAACGGCTTTGCAAGCGGAGTGTATGTCTATCGCATTCAAGCAGGTAATTTTGTTGCAAGCAAAAAACTCGTGCTCTTGAAGTAGCATTTGATCCGCAGTTACTTGCCGACCTGAGGCAAAGGTTCAAAGTCAAGTACAACGGAGTTCATGCAGAAGCGTTTTCCGGTTGGAGGCGGGCCATCATCGAACACGTGGCCGAGATGACTTCCACAACGGCCACAGAGAACTTCCTTCCTGTTCATCCCATGTGAAGTATCGGATTGATAGATCACACCGTTTCCCCGGATCGGTTCGAAGAAACTTGGCCATCCGCAGGAGCTTGCAAACTTCGCATCAGAACGAAACAGGGCGTTACCGCACGCAGCGCAATAGTACGTTCCGATACCTTCGAAGTCGTTATACTTTCCCGTGAATGCTCTCTCCGTTCCCTTTGCACGTGCCACAACGAACACGCTTTCGGGAAGGACCTTCTTCCATTCAGAATCAGGAAGGTTCAGGATTGTTGTGTCAGTTCGTGAGTAGTATGGATTTTCAGAATGCGGACTCACTGGCGTTGTCTCCGATTTGTGTTGGCAACCCATCAGCGATAAAGCTGCTAAGAACAAAAGCATTGATGAGCGTAGGCAACTCTTCTCAGATGTTGTCAGGGTTTTCTTCATCAAGCGCCCATTGAAGAGGGTTGTTGGAAATGTACGTACGAATGTGCGTCAGGTCGGCTTCGTTGCGAATGATGTGGTCATAATAATTTCTTTGCCAGAACATGGTACCAGGAGTTTTTCTGAAGATGTTTATTTTCTTGGTGGGTACCGTCTTGAAGGCGCCAATCAGTCGACCGAGGGGTTTCGTGTGCGGTTCCTCCGTAGGGGCGGGTCGCGAACCGCCCCGACGAGTGTCTTCATTGATTATAAGAACGCCATGGAAATGATTTGGCATGATTACGTACTCATCCAATTCCATATACGGATACTGTTCCGACAACCATTGCCACATCTCATCAACAATTTTCCCCGCATCGCTGAGAACCACTTTTACGTCTGCGATCTCTCCCAACACACATGTTCTGTCCTTTGTGCAAATCGTTACAGAGTACCACCACGCCCACGAATAATCCCAACTCCTCAGGCGTGTGGACCGCCGCCGGTGTTCTTTCGTGTCGCTCACTTCACCACATAGTTCATTCTCTGCAACTCCGCTGCTGCGCGTACACGCTGGTCACCCTGGAGTTCGATATTGCCATCCTTCACCGTCCCGCCGGTGCCGCAATGTTCTTTGAGCATGCGCGCAATGTCTTTCATGGTTGCCGGATTGTGCTGCAGGCCGGACACAATGGTAACGGACTTCCCTTTGCGCCCCTTGGTGTCGAGAGAAATACGGACGGTCTTCCCTTTGCCATCATGCGTGCTTGTGGCCGTAACACGCGTAGGCTGCGGGGAATCGGGCAAGAGCTGTTGAAGGTCGGAAAGGGATTTGAGTTTCATGGCCTAGAGAACAGGCTGTTGTTGTGTCAAGCAATGTATCGTCCCGAATCCCCACACGAGATCGACGGCATGGATACCAACCACGGGACGGTCGGTGATAAGCTCTGAGAGAATGCCCAGCGCAATGCGATCATTCGGATCGTTGAACGTCGGCACGAGCACGGCGGCGTTGGCGATGTAGAAGTTTGCGTAGCTGGCAGGAAGCCGGACTCCATCAAAGACAAGAGGCGCAGGCATCGGGAGAGGAACAACCTCTGGCTTTGAACCATCTTCAAGGCGCATTGCTTCGAGACGCTCACGGTTTTCTTTTAATGGAGCGTAGTTGGCGTCGGCGTGGTTCTTCTCTTCGCATAACACAATCGTCCGGGAGTTTATGAAGCGTGCAAGGTCGTCAACATGTCCGTGTGTGTCATCTCCCGCAATCCCCCTCCCAAGCCAGAGAATGTTCGTTACGCCAAGAGAGTCGCGCAACGCCGTTTCAATTTCTGCGCGGCTCAATCCCGGATTGCGTACCTGTGTCTCCTGGTCAAGCAGACATTCTTCAGTCGTAAGAAGTGTCCCCTTTCCATTCACATCGATTGCTCCTCCTTCAAGAACAAACGGCTTTCCGTTCGCTTCAGGGTTGAAGAGACGGAGTCCAAGCGATTTGGCTGCGCGTTCGTGGATCTTCACATCCTTCTTGAAGTTCTTGTACTTCGCCCAGCCGGTGAAGCGGAAATTGTTAATCGCTACTTCACGTTCGCTCCTGACGAACATCGGCCCGAAGTCGCGTGTCCATCCTCTTTCAGTAGGAAATCGGAAGAACTCAATGCGTGCAAGGTCAACGCCAACCTTGACAAGAACCCGTCGCGCGGATTGCTCGTGCGCCTTCGAGTCAACAAGGATGCGAACGATTTCACCGGGCGCAAGTTTACGGGTGATCTCACCATAGACCCACGGTATCGGAGTAAACTTGCCGGGCCAGTCGCTTTTGTTATGCGGCCAGCCAAGCCACGTTGCTTCGTGTTTCTCCCATTCGGCAGGCATGCGGAAGCCACGGGAGGCGGGGGTGTCGGCCACTATTCGGTGGGACTCCAGGTTTCATCATTGAGAAAGCGGCGTATGATACCGCCGTATGCGTCGATGCGCCGGTCGCGGAGAAACGGCCAGTTGCGCCGCACAGTTTCAATACGAGCAGTATCGACTTCTGCTATCAAAATCTCTTCATTGCCAGCTGACGCTTCGGCGATAATCACTCCCTGAGGGTCGGCAATGAACGACGACCCCCAGAATTCAATCCCTGCTTCACCTTCTCCTTGCACCTCAAGCCCCACACGATTCACCGCTGCGACATAGACTCCATTCGCAATGGCGTGCCCACGCTGGACGGTTCGCCATGCATCATGCTGTTTCGTTCCGTGCTTTGCCTTTTCAGATGGATGCCATCCGATGGCTGTGGGATAGAAAAGAACCTCGGCTCCTTGCAACGCTGTGAGCCTTGCTCCCTCCGGATACCACTGATCCCAGCAAATCAACATACCAATTGTTCCGACAGATGTTTTGAACGCTTTGAACCCGAGGTCGCCGGGAGTGAAGTAGAATTTCTCGTAGTATGCGGGGTCGTCAGGGATATGCATCTTCCGGTAAAGCCCGGCAATGGCTCCATCCTTCTCGATGATAGCAGCACTGTTGTGGTACACGCCTGCCGCTCGCTTCTCGAAGATCGGCGCAACGATGACCACGCCAAGCGACTTCGCAACCTCTCCAAGCGCAGTTGTTGTTGGTCCTTGTACCGCTTCAGCCAGATCGAACAGCGCAATATCTTCACGCTGGCAGAAGTATTGCGAGCGGAACAACTCAGGTAGACAAATAACCTTGGCGCCTTTTGCCGCGGCTTCACGGACCTTCTCAACAGCGCGGCGGAGGTTGTCGTCGGGATTTGTACCAACGGACATTTGAATCAATCCGATTTTGTAGCGATGAGAAAGAGACACGAGATATTATTTGTTGGAAATTGGAAAATGTTGGTGATAAATATAGGCACAGAGGCCAAGAGAATCAAGGCAGCTTATGATGGTGGGGTTAAAACCCAGATGTAGGCTTGTTTGTGTACACGACCTGAAGGTCGTGGCAAATTCACCTGAGCGTTTAAATAAGATCGAAAATCCCAAGCGCTACCCTGCTCAATTTCTGAAACTCCCGGCAAACCTTCTTCCTGTGATGTTCTTCCTGATTCCTGAGGTACTCTCGAACTGTCTTAGTCGGGTGACCTTGCAATCGACTACCCAGACAGGAGGTGAGAAGAGCGCTGAGTTCCCCGATAAATGGCATGATGTATCGATTATCAGGATGAATGAGTTGATGGAGATAGGAATCGTTTTCTTGGGAAGGAAATCAATCAGGTTGTGTGAGCACGAGCCCCTTTAGAATCCAAGTAGTGGGACGACCATTCCTGGTCCTCCACAGATAGTTACCCTCGAAAAATAAAGTTAACAAAGTTGTAGGAATTGACCGGAAATATCACCATCTTATACCCGTCAAATAACAGTACACCGCTCGTAGAGTCCTGCTGATGAACCGTACGAATCCTTCCAAGGTCGCAACGCCATCATACAGATAAGCTAGTTGGCGTACAACCTTGCCCGACGGTTGAGTCGGGTCGATACAATACACGAAAGGATCGTTTCCATGGAAAAGGGAACAGTCAAGTGGTTCAACGCAGCAAAAGGTTTTGGTTTCATTTCACGCACGGGTGGCGAAGATGTATTCGTCCACTTCAATGCAATCTCGGCGAGCGGTTACAAGAGCTTGAATGAGGGTGATACGGTCGAGTTCGAAGTCGAAAAAGGCCCCAAAGGTCTTCAGGCATCGAACGTAACAGTCGTCCGATAAACTGAGAAACATGCTGTAACAGCAAACCCTGCTCACAAGGCAGGGTTTGTTATTTGTACCCTATCGATCCCAATCGCACCCAACCCCGCCAATTGGCGGGCCTGCCGGGGGATTAACCGCAGTTGGTAGTTTCAAATCCTCGGGGCTCTCCTCGAATGTCTTGATGAGTGATAGGGCTAAAGCAATGTGTGCCTGTTGATCTCCATCCTTGGTAGATTTGGTCTCTCTCTCCAACCACACTTTCAACTCTCGTATCTTCAGAAGAGAGATGCCGCGAACTTGTTGTGAAGCGTCAGTGTCCAACGCCAACAACATGAGATGGTTGAGCACTGTTGCATCTACAACACGCTGAATCCCGGCAAGATATCCACTCCCGTGCCGGGCATACCATGTCCCGGAAAGCAAACGACCGATGACTTCATCAAAGCCGGGAAAGGTTTTGTCACGCGAATGGTACTCAACCATTCTGGCCGCCCTGGCCGGATGGAGTATGAGACCGATAGTAAGATTTGCAGAAGCCTCTGCAACCGAAAGAGGATCAAGCGTCATCCCTGTACGACTTGCGAAGTGTTCACGGTTCTTGCCATAGCCTTCCGGTCGCGGAGGAATCAAGCGAAGTATCCGTTCGGGTAGCGCAAGAGCTTCGGGTTTCAATGTTGCCATCAATGCTCCGAGCGCATGACGTTGCTCCGCAGGAGGAACCATTATCGTCGGTACTTGTCCGTCGCCTCGCAGCGCGTATGTGTACCGCAACCCTCCGAGCACTTTCACCGCCGCTTCGACCTGATAGCGATGCGACATGTACACCGGCACGAGGACGTCCTCGAGCATCGCCATCGGCATTCCGGTACGGATCTTCCTCTCGGAAAAACGGTTCAATGCCACAGTCCGGACCTGCATAATCCTGTTCAACTCATCGACAGCATTTACGCCGTTATCCCAAAGGTGGGCTTGCGGATGGGAACTCCCCTGAGGACGCGCATCCTGATCCGTAAGGAAGATAAGTCCGCGGGCGGCAGCATTCATGATGATATCGTTGAGTGCTTTCGATTCATTTGTCCCTTGTGAAAAGTCCTGATAGCCATACGCTATCGTTACCTTATCCCACTCACCAATCCCCGTGGCGTATGCACGGGAAATGTCGAGCGTTGAATCACTATTGAGCGTGGTAAGCGGATGAGGATAGTCCATCACCGAAGCTCGATTTACTGTACTTGCGATGTAGTTGTGTTGAAGGCCGAGCGTATGCCCAACCTCGTGGGCGGAGAGTTGCCGGATTCTTGCAAGAGCCATCTCCTGCATCCTCGGATCCGTTACCTTGCCGTCTTCATAGTCCGCAACCAACCCTTCTGCAATCAGGAAATCCTGTCGAACGCGAAGCGAGCCCAGCGTGACGTGTCCCTTGATGATCTCGCCTGTGCGCGGATCAGCCAACGCATTTCCATATGACCATCCTCGCGTTGCACGATGTACCCACTGTATCACGTTGAATCGTGCATCCATCGGGTCGACGCTGTCCGGCAACAACTCAGCCCGGAATGCATTTTTATAACCTGCCGCCTCGAAGGCTTGACTCCACCAGCGCGCACCATCGAGCAACGCTGAACGAACTGGTTCCGGCGCACCCCTGTCAACGTAGTACACAATCGGCTTGAGGCCTTCACTTATGGAAGCAGCCGGGTCTTTCTTTGTCAGACGATGTCGCAGTATGAACCGTTTCACCACCGGCTCGGCAATGGGAGTGGAATAGTCCTGATAGCTCATCGGAATGTATCCGGAGCGCGGGTCGAAAGCACGTGCCTTGTAACCGGCATCGGGGAGTTGAACAAACGAATGATGCTGTCGGACGGTGATGGCTTCCGGCGTCGGAACAACCTGCTGCACCCAGGCACCGGGATCGTCACCAGAAAATGTGAGTGTCACTTCCACTTCGGTGTTGCGAGGGAAGTTCTTTGTTCGGGGCAAATAGAAAGCACACCGTGAAGGGTCGATCCTGAACTGCCCTTGATTTGTTCGCCTCAACGTACCGACAACGTCATGAGCATCGCGCATGTAGAACCCCGTCGCATCAACAACCACCGTCGAGTCCTGTTCCGCCACGACGTCGAACCCCCAGAGAATCGATTGGGCAAACGCTTCCTCGACAGAGCGTTTCTCATCCGGATTATTGGTGATTGCACGATAGGAGTAGTTTGGCTGGATCAGCAAGACCTTTGGCCCGCTTCGTTCGAACTTGACGATGCGTCCGCCGCCAAGCTGACCGCGATCCAATCCGATATCATTCGAACCAACACCAGCAGGAAGAGAATTGACGTAAAACAATTCGTCGTTCCATCGGCTAATCTCAAGATATATCCTGCCTTCTTTGGCATCCCAATAATAGACGAAGTAACCAGAATGTCTCTCCATACTCTTTGTCTTTTCTGCAATCGATGCTCGCAGAGAATTCTGTTGACCGAATACAGCAGACACCGAAAGCAAAACCAGCACCAGGATGTTACGCATCGGAGTGTTCTCTGTTTTTGTGAATGGGATTCTCAAAGGTGGATCAGCAACCACTGAGTATAACAGGTGGATGTGAAAGAAGCAAAGCCGTTCAGCACCAACGAACAAGGCATCCCATTTTCCATGAGATGCCCTATTATTTTTGAAGGTAAGTATGATTCGAACTACTTCTTCACTTCATCATCCTTCTTCTCGATCATCATGCCGGGGCTTTCCTTTTCGAACAACTGGTTTACCGGAACGATGCGCGTCCTGCTGGCATTGATTCCAAGGGGAAACGTCGAGATTGCCTTATCCTCCTCAAGAATCTTCTCCGAGACGGGAGACTGGTACTTGATGGGCGAAGGAGCGTTGGAGAGCATCGCATCATTCACTGTCTTCGCGTCGCCCGTTACGATGGCAACCTTGAGGTTCTTCGCACTGAGATATTTCCTGACCGCTTTGTTGACGTCTTCCACCTTCAGAGCCTTCAGCTCCCTGTCGATGCGCTGGATGTAGTCGTCGTTCATTCCATAGAATTCCGAATCCATCTTGTAGCCCAACCTGCGATCCAAGGTTTGCGCCCAGAGCTTCGAGTAATTGATAACGAACTTGCGCGTCTCCTCGAACTGCTCTTTGGTCAGTCCCTTGTCGACAAACTTCTCCAGTTCGTATATCGCATTGCGCACAGCAAAGTGGGCATTCTCAGGCGGAACAGGCCGCAGCCAGATGCTGAAGTATTGCTGGCGGAGCGGCGTGTTCACATCAGCGAACCGGGTATTGTTAAGTCCGCCTATGAAGCGCTCGATGTAGGAATAATCGCCGTAGTTTAATCCCCTGTCGCCGCGCAAGCGGTTCATCAGCACACCATTGAATGTACGGTGCTCGCCGAAGTAGGAATTGGCAACAAGCAACGGATAGAAATCCTTGTCTTTGCGCGTAAGGTTCAACGGATGGCCAATGGAAATCGCCGTCGCCCGCGCAGGTTTCTCCACCACATCGACTTCAAGTCCTTCGAGCTTCTTGGCCTCAGGCAATGAAACCGGGGCGAATTTTCCATCGGGCAACACGGCAAAATCCTTCTTCATTCGTGCAACGAGGTCTTTGGGATATCCTCCTGCGATGCCGATCCAGACATTCCCCGTGGTGTAGGTCTTCTTGTAGTACGCTTTCACATCCTCAAGACTTGTCGACGTCAAGCCGACAACACTTGCACCGGCCGTTCCGTACGGGTGATTTGCAAACATCGCAATCGAGAAAGCCTCCTTGCCGAGGTTCTCATCATCGGTGCCGCGCAGGTTCTTCTCAAGAAAACTGAGCGAGAGATCCTTGTTCCGTGTAAAGTCATCGGGATCGAATCGCGGATTGAGCAGGAGGTCACTGAAGAGTTTGTAAAACTTCTCCAGATGGTCACGATGGCAAATGCCGACGAACGTCGTGATTTCCTTATCGGGTTGCACGTTGACACTTGCAGCCCACGGATACATTGCAGCGGCAACATCCTGGTACTTGAGTTCCTTCGTGCCGCCCTGGGCAATCATCAATGCGGTAAGCCCGTTGATGCCTTCCTTCCCCTTCCAGTCGTTGATGGAACCCGCTCGGAGAATAATCCTGAACGAAATAAGTGGAGAATTCTCACTGTAGATTTCGGTAACCTTCACGGGTGTCTTCCCCAACACTTCCACTCCAAACATTGCGGAAAGGAGTACAACCACCATCAGCATACGTGCGTTCTTCATTGCTTGTCCCCTTCCATGGTCAAAAGAACAACTGTGCGGTTGTTCGAGCTGAAATACTTGTTCGCCACCATCATAATGTCTTCGGGCGTCACCTTGTCGTACAATGCGTACACACGGTTTACTGCCTCCGGGTCTTCGGTAAGTTGCACATAATGGCAAATGCTCTGTGCAATAGCGTCTGCAGTATTGAGATTCAATGCGTAGCTGTACTTCAAAAATGATTTGATCTCATCAAGCTGTTTGGCTGGAACGGGAGTGGTTTTTGCTTTCTCGATCGTTGCATAGATCTCGTCTCTTACCTTGGAAATGTTGTTTGGGTCCTTGACCCGCGTTGTAATAATGAACAAGCCGGGATCTCGCGAGTCCTGCTCTCCTCCTCCCACAAACTCCACCGCCTGATCTTCTACAACGAGCTTTCGGAACAGATCGGATGTTTGCGAGAACAGTACTTGCGAAAGCAGATCCATCGCGGGCATGTCGATTTTCGAATCGCTGAATGCCGGACCATTGTACCCGATGGAAAGTATCGGAAGCGTCTGCGCTTTCCAGGGTACCTCAACGTACTTCTCTTTGGTTTGCGGCTGGTCAATCGGAACATTCAGGGCAAAGCTGCCGCGCTTCCAATTGCTGTAATATTGTTTCGCCAGCTTCACGAGATTGTCATGGTTCACATCTCCAACAACAATCACGGCACAATGTTCAGGCCGATACCATCGGTCAAAGAACTTGAGACTGTATTCGTATTGGTTCGGCATATCCATGATGTCTTTGATAAACCCCATCGTGGTGTGCTTGTATGTATGCTGGTCGTACGCCGCTTCGCGGAGCTTCTCGAAGATTGTCTGGAACGGACTGGAGTAGTTCTTATTGTACTCTCCGAGGATTGCTCCCGATTCCGTCTTGAAGGCCTCTTCGGAATATTTCAAATGCATGAACCGGTCGGATTCGAGATCCATGATTGTTTCCAGCGCGCTGGAGCTTGCAAGCGTGTGGTATGCGGTGTAGTCGTCTGTGGTGAAGGCATTGTTGTCCGCACCGATGGACTTCAAAGCATCATTGTATTTTGCGGCGGGGTATTTATCCGTACCGCGAAACATCATGTGCTCGAAGAAGTGCGCAAAACCTGAAAGTCCCGGCTCGATCTCGTTGCGCGAGCCTGTGCGAACAACCGTGTAGTATGCAACGATTCCTGGACTATCAAAGGGGATCGAGATGATTTTCAGGCCGTTGTCGAGAACAGTTTGATGCACCGGATACGGGAAGATCTTTCCCGATGCGTTCGGGCTTGCGGCATCGAGCGTGCCTGCGAGAAACGCCATAAGAACTAGAATGGCGATGAGTTGCTTCATGCCTCCTCCAAATTAGATGGGTTGATGGTTCAGATGCGGGGAAACCGGCTCCTCAGGGAATGCGGAATTACCCTGTACCTTGTACGGAT
This sequence comes from Bacteroidota bacterium, assembly GCA_031402435.1. Classification (GTDB taxonomy): domain Bacteria; phylum Bacteroidota; class Ignavibacteria; order UBA10030; family UBA6906; genus UBA11986. The sequence goes on from JANNSJ010000008.1 coordinate 12,811, forward strand.
AACCGGGAAAGAGTTGCAGTTTGAATGGGGAAAGATGCAATTTCTTTTTGGCTCGTATCGCCACTTACAAACAAAAAGCCCGACACAATCGAGCTTTGGCTTGGAAATGGATTGGGGCCGTTGAGAAATCGCATTAGCGCCAGTGGTGATTCATCCACACAGCTACCTTCCGCACCCACCAGCCCCAGAATTTTAGACAGTCTACAACAAATACCATTCAATACAACACGAACATCTTCGACTAGACCTCACAACGCTGGGCGGAGAGAATACGTGCCCACTCATGTGTTCAATGTTGTACTTCAACGGAAGATGGCTATGGAATCAGAGATTGGATTCATTGGAGAGCCCGAAGGTTTAATTATTGCGGGAAAGAATGTTGCATGACTCTGCTTAACCATTCCAACCAAGAATAATCCCGTTGCTCTTCCGATCGCAATTCATTACCATTGCACTGAATAATTTTCACAACCCAAGGAGATCCCCATGCGTTTCTTACTTTTCGTGCTCATGCTTATGAGCGTTGTTGCATCACGAGCCGGAGTTGTTGGCACGCCGGTGGAATATTCTGCGGACGGTGTCACGCTCAAAGGCTACATCGCCTATGACGATGCGATCAAAGACAAGAAGCCGGGCGTGCTTGTTGTACACGAATGGTGGGGAAATAATGAGTATGCCCACAAGCGTGCGGACATGCTGGCTGCATTGGGATACGTGGCACTTGCGGTTGACATGTATGGCGATGGAAAACAAGCCGACCACCCCGACGACGCAGGCAAGTTTGCGGGAGAAGTCATGAAGAACATGCTGGCAATGAAAGCCCGGTTCAATGCGGGCCTTGACTTGCTGAAACAACAGGAAGCGGTTGATTCCACCCGCATCGGTGCAATCGGCTACTGCTTCGGCGGAGGTGTTGTACTCGGCATGGCAAGAGACGGTGCAAACTTGAAGGGCGTTGTGAGTTTCCATGGAAGCCTGGCGACCCAATCACCTGCCGAAAAGGGAAAGGTGAAAGCGAAAATTCTGGTATGCAACGGCGAGGATGATAAATTTATCTCGGCGGATGACATCAAGAACATCAAAGCGGAAATGAAAAGCGCCAAAGTCGATTTCACGTTTGTGAATTACCCGGGAGCAATTCACGCTTTCACAAATCCTGGCGCGACGGAGACCGGGAAGAAGTTCGGTCTCGGGATTGCATATAACGAAAAGGCGGATAAGAAATCGTGGGTTGAGATGCAGGAATTCTTCAAGAAGGTGTTCAAGAAGTAGTAACCAATCATGCAGGGGATGCTGTTCGATGCGTCCCCTGCGTGGATTGCTTATGCAAAAGCAAGCCGACGTAATTCATCACCAAACAGCTTCGCTCCTTCAGGGTGAACGTCAAAGAAAAGCTGCGGCTCAATGAGTTCAAGCTCCATGAGAATCAGTCTTCCCTCCCGTTCCACTCCATCGACTCTGGCATACAAAAGAGGTTCTTCAATAGTTTTCAATACACTCTGCGCTTGCTGAACAAGGTGTACAGGCGGATTCTTGACAGCGTGGTACCTTCCTCCCAAATCTTTCTGAACGCGAAAGTCACCTTCTCTGGGATATTTTCGCACCGCATGACTGAACATTCCCCCGAAGAAAATGATTGACCACTCTCCATCCTTTGCAATTTCAGGTATGAACTCCTGCACCACAATATCTGAATGGCCGCTTAGACTGTTTACGCGGTTCATCTCTTCATCAGAAACAGCAGCAAGAGAGCACCTCCAGGTATTCCACGCAGATGCTGAGACAGCCGGCTTGATGATCACCACGTTTGTTCCCATTTGTTGCGACAACGCTTGAGCGTCGAACGCATTGCCCCCCTTCAGGATAGTGGTTTTTGGAATTGGAATACCCCTGCGTTCAAGCTCAACGAGATAGTTCTTGTCCATATTCCAGCGAAGGATTCCGGGCGGATTCCAGACAGCGAGATGCTGCATCAAAGTGATCCATGACCGGAACGCTTCAGGGTACCTGTAATAGTCCCAGCACGATCGAACGACAATGGCATCGAATTGATCCCACTCAATCAATGGTTCGTTCCAGACTGCGGGAACAACGTGAACGCCGTCAGCAGAAAGTTTTTTCGCCGCCACTTGATCATCTTCCGTCAGATTTGGGTAGTCTCGTGACGTAACGAAAGCGATGCGTTTGCCTTTCATCTGTTATGCACGATGATGATCAGCTCGACAGTTCTTTACAGCCCGCTTGATCGCGTCATTGGTGAGATGCTCCTCGACATGGAAGAGAACGATGTATCCTTTGTGGTTAGCGTAACACTGAACTTGCACAGGAACTCCTTAGTTGAGGATAGCGTTGACGTATTGCCACGACAAGGTACGCTTCTTTCACATAATGCTCAAGAACAGTCGTAGAGTTGTCGAATCGCTCAACAGTGTTCCATCGGTACCGTTCTTACCCAACAGCCGAATTGCTTCAACTCCTCCATTCTGCATGACCACACCAACTCACCATTGTAGATAGTCATGTCCGGACATCCATCGCACATATTCTGCAAGCCGTTCTCAAGGAAATCAACGGGCTGGATAATCATGATTGATTGATAGTGCAGTCCCTTGAAGAGCCGCGCCGGGTTCGCCAGCACCGAGGTGAGATAACGAGCAGCAGTACGCCTTACTCCTTTATCAATTGGCGAGAGGAGCATCATTGAGCGGCCGAGACTCGACGTCTTTGGTGTTGTGTAGGCAAGGTATCGGCCAGTCGTAAGATGATGCATGGTCTGAACCGTTTCCATAAACTTCGGCCCTACGTACCCATAGATTTTTTCCTTCGTGCCGATGCGGCCCGTCAGCAGCCACTTGAACGAATTCGGTTTTTCGGTTCCGTTCAGATATGCGCATGGCATGAAATCGGGGTATTTCTTTCTGATTTCCTTGACAACGTCGGTGGACTGCATGTCGATCTTTCGCTCCTTCGATTCCGAATATACCAGATCATCCTTATTGATCTTCTTCCCGCCTGCATACCAGTCAAACGGCAGTTGTGGTGCTGCTGCGCGGTAGAGGATGAAAACCATCACATGAACAATGTCGATGTGCTTTTGCGCCCATTCCGTCATCTCAGGAATGTAATGCAATGTATCTTCATAGACCGTGGAATTAAATGCACACGACATGCCGCCCACTTCTGCAAGCATTTGTGCATAGTAGTGCCGAAGATTGTTCAGATCCAATTCATTCTTGTCTTTCCATTTTGACCTTCCCTGTTTACTGTCAATATGGAATGTGAACCCGACGACCCCGGCTTTTTTTAACTCACGCAGCAGTTCCATCGTCAGTTTGGCGCCGTTGGTATTGATGATTGGCTTGAGACCCATTCCGGCAATCGCCGCCACAATGTCCACGATCTCCGGATGCATGAGAGGTTCGCCTCCCGCAATAGAGATACCGTCAGAATTCCTGAGTTCGCGGAACCTCTCGACCTCCTGCCGGACAACTTTAAGGGGTTTGTGGCTGCCCGCAACATTCTCGCGATAACACCCATCGCACGCCAGGTTGCATGCCGATGTCGGCTCGAGCCACGAGATCGCATTGTCTGGCAGAGACCAGGGAATCCTGTACAGTTCGCGATGATTGATGACGCCGTTGGTATGCATGGCTGTTATTCCTTCGTTGTTTGTATGTACGACAATGGAGTTAAAAAAAGAAACGTGGCATCGCACCCGGACGACCGGTGTACAATGCCACGTATGATGATGAACAATATCAGTCTAATGATAACAATTTCGACAAAAGAAAGCCACCTTACCGAGACAAGAAAATACAATATGTAAGGAGCCCATCACACCCATTATGCACCTCATCCCCTATTCATACTCCTCACCACGGATGACTTGACATTCCAGCAAATGCGAGGTACATTGTTCCAGAAGTTTCCTTGGTACTGGTCAACTACCATTGAATAACAACACGGAGGCAAACCCATGAGACATGTGTTCTCGGTTGCTGTTGCATTGCTATTTCTTGTCGTCGCGTCTCACGCTCAGGTCAAGTTGCAGGAAGATTTTGAGACCAGCGATAGTCTTAATCTGCCGGCAGGATGGACGACGTGGAATGAAGCCGGGTTTCTGCCGAACGATTCACTCGCTCTTTGGGCTGTTCAGGACACAGGCCTGACAATCCCGGGAATCAACACTGTACGTCGTACGGCTGCGCGCTCCGGCAGGAAGGCGATACGTGCTTCCTGGGTCGCAGGCGTTGATACGAATGGGACATTGCTCACCGCAGACGACTGGCTCATCACACGCCGCGTGAACAACATTGCAATTGACGACAGTATTGAGTTCTGGGCAACCGGAGGAAACGGTGGGACCGCGGGCACCTATTATCCGGATACCCTTGAGATCTGGGTTGGCGATCAGGATTCACTTCCTGCCTCACAGCCACTCATGCTTGCCCTGATCACTTGGCGCAATGGTACGTCTCTCTATGGTGTGTTCCAGAAGTACGCCTTCTCGTTGTCCGATGCCGCCGGGCTGAACATATTTATTTCGTTCAGGTATCATACGAACGTGTCCGTTGATGGGTATGTCGTTCACGTTGATGACATCCAGATCGCTGGACCACTGACTGACGTGAGACCATCCAACGGGCTCCCCGAAGATATAGCCCTTTCACAGAACTACCCGAACCCGTTCAATCCTTCCACAACAATCATGTGGACTGTGCCGACATCGTCAAAGGTGACTCTGAAGATCTTCAATCCTCTTGGACAAGAGATCGGTACTCTTGTTGATGCGGACATGAATCCGGGTGAATACAGCACTGCCTGGGACGCAAGGGGATATCCAACCGGCGCGTACTTCTACAGGTTACAGATCGGCAACACTGTACAGACAAGGAAGTTGGTACTCGTAAAGTAGGGCAGCTCCTGCAGGGACACGACCTGGTCGTGTCCCTGCACGCTTGATTCCATCACCTCAACCCTTTTCTCCACCGGCAATATCGTCGCCTAAATTTGGACGTTTGTCACTTCGTCTGAATACCTCCCAGAATTGATGGAAAGCTGGACATCGTTACAGGACATCTCCAGGTGACTGCAAACCGAGTGAATTGCTTCTCGGGATTTGATTCCCGATATTTGGGCGCAATCCTGACCGCACTCCTTCACGGATGCTCTTCTCCAATCGCTCATTACTCTGGAAAGGTTGACCATATGAAACTGTCGATTGTTGCACATTGTGTGTTCATGTGTCTGATGCTTGTCTCCTGCGCGCCACGCCAAACGGAAGATCAGAAATTTGAAGGCCTCGCGAAGAACTATATCGACAAACTGATGCAGATGAAACCCGAGTGGGCCACCGGCCTTGGAGACCATCGCTACGACAGCAAACTCAGCGACTACAGCATGGCCGGCATCCAGGCCGACCGCACATTTAACAAAACGTACCTCGATTCGCTGGCAACGATCAACCTGAATGCGCTGAACCCTGCAAATACAATCGACTACAAAATCATGAAGACCAATCTTGAGTCGTGGCTCTTTCAGATCGACACATTGAGAGATTATGAATGGAATCCGCTCAATTACAACGTTGGTGGAGCTGTTTACGGATTGCTGGCTCGAGAGTTCGCCCCGATGAAGGACCGCCTCATCAGTGTCAGGGAACGTCTGAAAGGAATACCTGCCGTTCTTGCGGCCGCGAGGGCGAACCTGAAGAACCCTCCAAGAATCCATACGGAAACTGCAATACGCCAGAATCCCGGAACCATCTCCATGATCAGGGATGAACTGAAAACGTATCTCGACCAGGTACCTGAGTTGAAGGATGAGTTTGCGCCAATCCAGGCTGAAGCGGAAAAGGCACTTGAAGAATACGGACAGTGGATGGAGAAAGAACTCCTTCCAACAGCGACGGGCGAATTCCGTCTTGGTGATGAAAAGTTCAGGAGGAAGCTGTACTACTCACTCGAATCCGACCTGACGAAGGAAGAGATCCTTGCTTCGGGTGAAGAAGATCTGAACGTCACGCAAACAAAGATGTATGAAACTGCGTTGCCGCTCTTCAAGACGTTTTTCCCGACAATCACAGACACAAAGGCACTTGATGACAGGAAAGCTGTTATCAAAGCCGTGCTGAACAAGCTTGCCGATACACACCCGACGAATGCCACCATTGTCGATCTTGCCAAACAGAATTTGCAAACAACAACGGACTTTGTCCGTTCACACAATCTCATGACGGTGCCGGATGAGCCGGTGAAAATTATCGTGATGCCGGAATTCCAGCGCGGTGTTGCTGTTGCCTATTGCGATGCACCCGGTCCACTTGAAAAAAACGGTGAGACATTTTATTCCATCTCCCCTACTCCGGCTGACTGGACAAAGGAGCGCGTTGAGTCTTTCTTCCGTGAGTACAATAACTATATGCTTCAGAACCTTACCATCCACGAGGCAATGCCGGGACATTACCTTCAACTTGCGCATGCCAACAAGTTCAAAGCACCAACAATGGTACGGGCGATTTTCGGCAGTGGAACATTTGTCGAGGGTTGGGCAACATACGCCGAACAGTTAATGGTGGAGAAAGGGTATGGCGGTCCTGAAGTGAAAATGCAACAGCTCAAGATGCGATTGCGTCTGATCATCAACTCCATCATCGACCAAAAGATTCACACGGCCAACATGAGTGAGAAAGAAGCAATAGACTTGATGATGAACGAGGGATTCCAGGAAGAGGGCGAAGCCGCCGGCAAGTGGCGCCGCGCATGCATGTCGTCAACACAACTCTCAACCTACTATGTCGGGAATACCGAAATCAACAGGCTACGTAAGGCCTACGAAGCGAAACACGGCCCCAACGTCGACATGAAAACCATGCACGATGCAATCCTTTCTGTCGGCTCACCGGCGCCAAAATACGTCAAAGAAGCATTGGGATTGTAACGGCAATTGATTTTCACAAAGGCGGCTCACCATTGGGCCGCCCCTTCTACAGAAAATTATCTCTGCCGTTCTTAAAACTAGAAGAAACATGCAGGAACAAACATCACGGTCTTTGCTTCTATCAGGTTCCATCCTCGCCGCGTTGGGCGTGGCACTTGGCGCGTTCGGTGCACATGGACTCAAGAGCATGGTGTCTCCTGAAATGTTGAACACATTTGAGACAGCGGCCCGCTACCAGATGTATCATTCGTTCGGTTTGCTCCTCGCCGGACTTGCTGCTCGAACTTCCCAGCCTGAACTTGCAGGCAAATTCAGGCTCGTTGGCTGGCTCTTTGGCATTGGCGTATTGCTGTTCTGTGGAAGCCTGTATCTTCTCATCCTGTTGAATGCTCCGTGGCTTGGAGCAGTGACGCCGTTCGGGGGCGTTTCGTTTATTGCCGGTTGGATTGTGCTTGTTCTGACTTTTTCCAGACGAAAATAACTTTCCCAAACACAAAATTACTTGTCTTTCACATTCCTTCTCGTATATTTTCCATCACTTATGTATGTTCCGCTTTCAGCCAAATGAATTCACCATATTGTGATCACTCTACAGGAGAACCGGCGATGCGCACTGCATTATTCGTTGTTGTCATATTGATTCTTGTCTCGTCCTTCGCAATGGGACAGACGATTCAAAAGGGGGACTTCACTCCTTCAGTAGGAAGTGAAGGATGGTCCCTTTCATCAGGAACAGGCGAGCGAATATTTATTGAGTTCGTCACTTTTGAGAAGCCATTCGATGTTCCACCGACGGTTGTGGTATCCCTGGCCGGCTTCGACGCTACAGGTGACGAGAACCGTACCACCCGTATTCACGTCATCCCTGATAAGATTACAAAGGCCGGCTGCGTGTTGAAGATAAAGGCCTGGGGAAGCAGCAAAGTGAACGCTGTCTACGGAAGCTGGCTGGCAATCGGGAAGTAAACGTCACCCTTTACCTGCACATTCACAACATGGGTCCATGTTCGAGCAGGATGTAAAACGATACCTGACCTCGCAGAACGAGCCATTCACAGACGGCACGTTGAGCCACACGTCTCTCGATTTTCATCTCACCCGCCGGAACATCCATATCGATGCCAAGGAGAAACGCCAGAAGTTTTCCATGACCAATTGGAAAGAAGCGCCGATGCCGCAGGAACATCTCTTTATCACCGACGACCTTGCAGTGCGCAAACTCCTCCTCCATGCACCCAACAGCTTCAGCATGATCAGGGATTCTTCAGTGACTCCCCCGATGCATTACGTGTATTCGATTGTTGATCTTCTGTGCATGCCAAAGAAACGCTGCCGCAGGGCAATAAGCAAAGCCGTGACAACGTTCAAAGGGAAATGGCTCCTCGATCTCCGCGACGCAGCAGCGTTCGAAACACTTGAAGATGCGATGGAGTACGTATTTCAATATCCCAAGAAGCACAAAGCAATCTTCGAGTCCCATCTCGACTGTTGGGGAAGCTACAAGTCCGAGAGGATTGGGAGAGGCGGTACTACGCGAGTTTCACAGCATTGGAGCGAGGATGCGAAGGTGCATGGGTGAAAACAAACCAACTAAAAGGCAAACAAGGAACCGCGATCCAATCGGAGGGCAGGCAGCTACAAAGAGTTCGTTTTCGTTGTTCACTATTGAAAGATTTGGAGGAACAGTATGGGTTCCACGAGGATCGCTCTTTTTAATCTTGATGAAGAAGTCTTGGCAGTGTTCCAAGTTGATAAAAGCATTGGGGACGACCAGGACGTTAAGTTGACCTTGAGAGAACAATACAAGGGATGTCTCAAATCAATAGGAATTGCTGCTGACGATGTCGGTATTATTTGGTATTTTGATGATGGTAGCTATAATTGGTCTTGCAATCCCAAATGGCAGAATCTTTTTCGTCACGGTAGAATGAGTGACCCTCAAAGCAAATTCACGACCGAAATAGACTGTCCTGAGTATCGCTAACCCACTTCGTTAAATATCGACGACTGTACCTTTGCTAATGAAAGTAACCTCCTATCATTGTCTGTTCTTTGTCGCGTGTATTCTCTCGGGATGTTCCCGCGATGTTCGCTCAGTAATCCAAGAGGCACAGGGAGCTGTAGTGAGCATAGCGACTTATGACAGTGCTGGGTACTCTCGCGTAGAAAGGTCAGTTGGGACTGGAACCGGTTTTTTCGTCGGCCACAATATGGTGGTCACTTGTTGGCATGTGATGGAGTGGGCAGAGCGAGCCTCAATCAAGGTGCAGTCTGGAGCGGAATACACGATGGTGGAGGTTCTGGATGAAGACTCAGTGAATGATCTAATACTGCTTGGAATTCGGACGGATGACGTACCACCTGTGCTTAGCATTGAAGGTGAAGAACCAGAGGAAGGTGATAAGATCATGGTCGTCGGCAATCCGTTTGGTTTGGAGAGAAGCGTATCTGAAGGAATAGTGGCTGCTATTAGAGGATTGCCTCCCTATGACAGGATCATACAAATCACTGCGCCTGTTTCTCCGGGTTCGAGTGGCAGCCCCGTCTTGAACATGCGGGGTAAAGTGGTTGGAGTTGTGAGCATGTCACTGAAGACGGGGCAAAACCTGAATTTTGCAATCCCGTCATCTACTCTTGCTCAACTCGACATCCAAGGAACTCCTGTTTCGCTACACCAGTGGACATTGAGACACCAAGTTGCAACGAATAAGGAGTCGCGGCCCTATTGGGAAGAAGGTGATCGTCTATACAAGGCGGGCAATTTTGAAGGGGCGCTTTCAATGTTTGAGGAGTGTTCAAGGTTAGGGCCTCGTGATGTCGGCAGCCTCCATTTTGTCGCCCGGTGTCAGGAGCAGTTAGGGTCGCTTTCCGATGCTATCATCGGTTATCAAAAAGTCCTAGCGCTCGAAACTTCGACGTCAGACAGCGCCAGCACACTAGCTAGTCTCGGAAGAATATATTTCATGATAGGTCGCAGGTCCGATGGTCTTTCGATTAGGCGTTGGCTTGCAGCAAAGGGATATGCTGGCTTGGTCTATGAGCTTTCAAAGTTTTGACTCTGTGAACCTATGCTGGTTGATCCCCGGGCGTCGCTCTTCCTCCTTGACCTTCCCCTAGAATTTCTCGACATTGATGCAAGCTCAACAGAGGTAACAAAGGAACCGAACATGTTCAAGAAGCTCTTCTATCTCATCCTGATTGCAGCAATGGGCGTTGTGTTATGGTTTGCATTTGGGATCTGGATAAGGTTGTATTCCGTCTATTCGTTTCCTCCCTCCAAGGAGAACCCGAAAGGCGTAACCCTCATCGTGCGTCGCGAGGAATTGGAGCCCAAGTTCAACTCCCCCGACTACAAGGCGCCAAAGCGGAATGAAAAAAAGGAAGGCATGGGATGGTCCTCTTCATCGGGCAGATCAAAGATCCCCCTGAATTTCCGCACAGTCGTTAAACTCCCGTACGTTGAATGGGCGTATAAGAAGTCTCTTCAGCCTCAAGAGATTGATTAGCGGCCACCTCTCACGATGAACCCGGCCAGGTCAATCATCCGTTCACTGCAACTCAGGGGCATCAGAGGGACGGCTCAGACCATCATCGGCAAGATCATTCCCCCTCGAATAAAGAATCTTGCAACCTACAAACAGTCGCTTGCGGGCAATACCGGACTTGAGATTGGTGGCCCAAGTGCGATGTTCGATGACCATGGTATTCTACCGGTCTACTCTTGCCTTGAGCGGCTCGACAACTGCAACTTCAGCAACTCCACCGTGTGGGAAGGGTCTCTCAAAGAAGGATTGACATTCCAGTTCCACAAGAATAAACCACCCGGACGACAGTTCATTTCTGAAGCTGCGGACTTAATCACAATCGCTTCCGAATCATACGACTGCCTCCTCTCTTCCAACACCATTGAACACGTAGCAAACCCACTGAAGGCGTTGTTCGAGTGGAAGCGGGTTATCAAAGAACATGGACATCTTCTCCTTGTTGTCCCACACCGCGATGGCACGTTTGACCACAGCCGGGCTGTTACCTCCCTGAGCCATATCGTGCAGGATTATGAGCGTGGAATGAGCGAGGATGATCTCACACATCTTGATGAGATACTGAAGCTCCATGACCTTGAGATGGATCCGGCTGCGGGAGACGCCCAAGCATTCCGCGAACGCTCATTGAAGAATGTTGAGAACCGATGCTTGCACCATCACGTCTTCGATACGGCATTGGTTCTCCAACTGCTTCACTTCGTCAACATGCAGATTGTTTCGGTCGATCCTTCTCTCCCATTTCTTATCAATGTTCTGGCAAGAAAACCCCTTTCCGGTGAAGCAGTGAGCAACGAACCCTTCCTAAACCCCGCCGCAACCTATCGAAAAAGTAGTCCATTCAAGTCAGACAGAAACGGAACTTCTCGATAACAGAGTTGTTATCAAAACTGCACTGACAATAGCACCATTGAACGGAGAGTCTCGAATTGGGCGAGCTTCGTCCTCCATTTACCGACATGCAACCGCCGTTCGCCTAAAACATTGCATCCAAATGGCAACCTCATCGTATATTGATTCCGGATCAACTTAATAACTTGAGAGAACGCCGGGAATTTTGTATCTTGTTGTCACTTCAGTGCATTATCTGACCATACAGCGTTAATCATGAGTTCATCTACAGAGACAGCCGACCTTTCAGGGCTTCGCATTAGCCGGGATAAACAGGATTCGGAGAACAATAAGAACCCCAAAGTGAAGATCATTGTCGGGGCTGTTATCGTTCTTTTGCTTGGAACCGGTTACGTTTTGTTCCGGGGAAGTTTTGCGGCAACACCGGAAATCGAAGTAGCAACTGTGTCCCTCACGTTTCCTTCGCAGGCAAACGCTGTGTTGACGGCAAGCGGTTATGTCGTGGCCCAGCAAAAAGCAGCGGTCGCATCCAAGGGCACCGGACGCTTGGAATACCTTGGAGTTCAAGAAGGTGACAAAGTAAAGAAAGGCCAGTTGATAGGCCGCCTGGAAGATCAGGATGTTATGGCCGCGCTTGCACGAGCAACTGCCGACCTCCATCTCGCGAAGGCTGATTCAGAAGATGCTCACCGGACATTTGAACGACAAAGATCTCTCTTCTCATCCGGACTGACATCAAAGGCAGAGCTTGAAGGCACCGAAGCGCGCTTCAAGAGAGTCCTTGCCTCGATCATGTCTGCACAAGCCGCCGTCAGATCAGCGGAAGTGTCGGTTGAGAACACGCGCATTCGCGCACCGTTTGATGGAACGGTTCTGACGAAGGATGCCGACGTTGGAGAAGTTGTGTCTTCATTCGGCGCATCATCCAACTCACGGGGCGCAGTGGTAACAATGGCCGATATGTCGTCACTCGAAGTTGAAGCCGACGTATCCGAATCAAATATTACCCGCGTGAAGATCGGGCAACCGGTGGAAATTGTTCTGGATGCATATCCCGAAGTGCGCTATCAAGGTTACGTTGGCAAGATCGTACCCACCGCAGACAGGGCGAAAGCAACCGTGCTGACGAAAGTCCGATTCATGGAACGAGACGAGCGTGTGCTTCCTGAAATGAGCGCCAAGGTGACGTTCCTCTCAAAGGAATTGGACAAGGCAACAGCACAAGCGCCTCCCAAACTCACATTGCCTTCATCCGCAATCGTCAACCGGAATGGAGCCAACGTTGTGTTGTTAGTGCGTGAAGGCGTTGTAACCGAAACACCTGTGAAGACGGGTGACCAAATTGGAGCGAGGATTGAGATACGAGAAGGCGTGATGCAAGGCGACCAGGTCGTTGCTCGTCCCGACCCTACACTTACTTCCGGCTCAAAGATCAAAGTAAAACCCTGATACATGAATACACTTGTTCAACCATCCACACTTGTTACTCCACGGGAGAACCAGATGTCCGAACCAAACAATCAACTCATACACGTCAAGAACGTCACGAAGAAGTATTTCCGGGACCGACTTGAGATTCCTGTCCTGACGAACATCTCGCTGTCGGTGCCTGAGGGAGAGTTCCTCGCTCTGATGGGCCCGTCGGGATCAGGAAAGACAACACTTCTGAACCTCATTGCCGGGATTGATCGTCCGACAGGCGGCCAGATCATCGTCAACGGTCAGGATATCTCATCGCTCAATGAGAAAGCGATGGCAAAGTGGCGGGCACAGCACGTCGGGTTTATCTTCCAGTTCTATAATCTTCTGCCGGTGTTGACTGCGTTTGAGAATGTGGAACTTCCTCTCCTCCTGACCAATCTCTCCAAGCAGGAACGGAAGAAGCAAGTCGAGCTTGCGCTCACACTTGTTGGGCTTGGTGATCGGATGCGACACTACCCCAAACAACTCTCAGGCGGACAAGAACAGCGGGTTGCAATCGCACGAGCCATCGTCACAGACCCGACGATCCTGGTTGCTGACGAGCCAACAGGAGATCTCGACAAGAACTCGGCTGCAGAAATCATGACGCTGCTGGACAGGCTGAACAAGGAGTTCAAGAAGACGATCATCATGGTTACACATGATCCGCGTGCAGCGGAGAAGGCAAAGAAGGTTATGCACCTCGACAAGGGCGAACTCACGAATTAGATTCCAAGTCCAAGCCTCCTAAGGGTTACCTCTATGAGAATTCTGAAACTCATCATCCGAAACGTGCTACGCCACAAACTACGCAGCACACTGACCATCATTGGGATTGCAATCGCCGTGATGTTCTTCGGCATCCTCAGAACAGTCGTTGATGCATGGCATGCCGGTGTGGAAGCTTCAGCTGTGAACCGGTTGATTACACGCCATGCCGTATCGTTCATCTTCCCCCTTCCGTATTCATACCGTGAGCAGATTGCGCGGGTTCCCGGCGTATCCCGCGTGACGTTTGCCAATTGGTTTCAGGGGATTTACATCGACCAGAGCCAGTTCTTTGCGCGCATGGCGATCGAGGCGGATACCTACTTCGACGCATATCCTGAGTTCATCGTCGACAAGGATCAACTGGAAGCATTCAAGAGGGAGCGTAACGCCTGCGTTATCGGGCAGAAGATCGCTGACCAATACAAGCTCAAGATTGGCGACGTCATGCCGATCGAGGGGGATATTTATCCCGGCAGATACGAGTTTGTTGTGCGGGCGATTTACAAACCAAGGGATGAGAAAACGGACGCAACGCAGATGCTCTTCCATTGGACGTACCTTGATGAACGACTGAAGCAGGACCAGCCCACCAGGGCCGGCAATGTGGGATGGTACGTCATGACAATCAGTGATCCTGCCAAGGCTCCGCAAATCTCCCAAACCATCGATGAGATGTTCAAGAACTCGCGGGCGGAAACAAAATCGGAGACTGAAGCCGCCTTCCAGCAGAGCTTCGTTTCCATGTCCGGCGCAATTCTCACAGCAATGAATTTTATCGCGTTCGTGATCATAGGTGTCATCCTGCTCGTCCTTGGCAATACCATGGTGATGACCGCCCGCGAACGCATTCGTGAATACGCGGTCCTGAAAACGCTCGGCTTTACGAAGCAGCACCTGATCGGTCTGATTGCAGGCGAATCGCTTGCCATTTCGATTTTGGGCGGGATTCTCGGCTTGTTCCTGATGTTCCCAATGGTCGAGGGAATCGGGGCAAATATCCCACAAGGGATGTTTCCCATCTTTGATGTTACGCGAACGACATTGATCCTCGCAGGCTCGTCTGCGATTGTTGTGGGTATCGTTGCCTCGCTGTTCCCGATCTGGCGCGCCACGTCGATGAAGATTGTCGACGGCTTGCGGCAAATCGGCTAGGAGCGAGTCGAAACATCTCATCCACGAATGACTCGAAAAAACAAGAACCTGAAAAGAAGAACATAGGACATTTCCCTTCGTGCTGCTTAGTGTTCTTCGTGGACAATAAAAGGAAAGAATCGCATGAGAATACCTTTCATCTACAGTATCCGTAATCTTTTCACACGCAAGCTGACTGCGTCCCTGACGATACTCGGCGTTGCCCTGGTGGTGTTCGTGTTCGCTGCGGTTCTGATGCTTGCATATGGCGTCGAGAAAACGCTTGTCGCTACCGGTTCAGACGATAACGTCATCATGTTACGCAAGGGCTCAGACACGGAACTCGTCAGCGGCATCGACAGAGACCTGATGAACACCATCATGGCTCTTCCTGCGATTGCGACCGGACCGGACGGAAAACCCCTCGCCTCATCGGAGGTGGTCACCATTATCAACCTGCAGAAAATCGCCAACAACGACATGGGGAACATTACTGTGCGCGGGGTTGCGCCCGAAGCGTTTGTACTACGACCGGTAGTAACGCTGACAAGCGGACGTATGTTTACCCAGGGTTCAAGGGAACTGATTGCAGGCGCAAACATCAACAAGCGCTTCCAGGGTGCGCAAATTGGCCAGACCATCAAGTTTAGCGGCGACCTGTGGACGATCGTGGGTGTGTTTGATGCAAACGGAACCGGGTTTGATTCAGAAGTGTGGGGAGATGTTGACCAGCTTTTGGGAGCGCTGAACAGGCGTGGAGCGTTCTCTGCCGTTACATTGAAGTTGAAGGATAAGAATGAGTTTGAAGCGTTAAAAAAGACCATGGAGTCGGACAACCGACTGCAGACAATCAAAGTAGAACGTGAAAAAGAGTATTACGAGCGCCAATCAAAGTTTATGGCGATTTTCATCAGAGTGCTTGGACTGGTGATTACCATTGGGTTCAGTGTCGGTGCCATCATTGGCGCGATGATTACAATGTACGCCGCTGTCGCCAACCGCACAGTCGAAATTGGTACTCTACGGGCACTGGGCTTCCAACGATCCAGTATCCTCATTACATTTCTGCTTGAATCGATCTTTCTTTCCCTTGTTGGCGGGCTTGCCGGATTGCTCATCGCATCCGGCCTTCAGTTCTTCACCATCTCAACGGTGAATTTTGGAACATTCGCAGAGCTGGCTTTCAGCTTCACACTCTCGTCGAAAATTGTTATTTACTCTCTCGTTTTCGCTGTAGCTATGGGAGTGATAGGCGGATTCCTCCCGGCTGCACGTGCTTCGCGTTTGAGCATTCTCGATGCGTTGCGTGCATCGTAGCGCGAATCAGCGATACCTTGACTCAACGAAACACAAAAGCCGACAAAGGGTCGGCTTTTTCTTTGACGCCAGCTGAGTATTTCAAGCCCAAGCGTGTTTTAGTGCTTCCCTGTTTGCCTCCACTGTTCTCTCAATATCATCCGGCGTATGCGCGATAGAGACAAACCCCGCCTCGAACTGCGAGGGCGCAAGATAAATTCCCAACTCCAGCATCTTCCGGAAGTACGTCCCGAACCGCTTTGTGTCGGATGCAGCCGCCGTTTGGTAATCCACAACGGTCTTGTCCGTCAAGAACAGCGTGGACATTGAGCCAACACGGTTTTGCGTGAGTGGAAGTCCAAGCTCTGTGATGTTCTGTGCAATGCCATCTGCAAGCCGGGCGGAGAGTTGCTCGAGCTTCTGATAGAACGACGCATCGCTCTTGAGAATGGAAAGTGTTTCGTACCCGGCAGTCATTGCCAACGGATTGCCGGAGAGTGTCCCGGCCTGATACATCGGTCCGCTCGGCGCCACGAGTTCCATGATTTCCTTCTTCCCTCCATACGCACCAACAGGCAATCCTCCACCGATGATTTTCCCAAGTGTGGTAAGGTCGGGCGTAATGCCATAGAGTTGTTGTGCACCTCCTAAAGCAACACGGAAACCTGTCATCACTTCGTCAAAGATCAACACGATCCCGTTCTGCGTGCAAAGCTGACGAAGTTCTTCGAGAAACCCCTTCACCGGAGGAACGCACCCCATGTTTCCCACCACAGGTTCGACGATGATTGCTGAAATCTGATCCGGGCTCTGATCGATCAATGCTCTGACTGAGTCAAGATTATTGTACTGCGCATTAAGCGTACACGATGCAACTCCTGAAGGAACACCCGGACTATCCGGTACGCCTAGCGTCATGGCACCGGAGCCGGCTTTGACGAGAAACGAATCACCATGTCCGTGATAGCATCCTTCGAACTTGATGATCTTCTCCCGCTTCGTATAGGCACGCACAAGACGAATCGCACTCATCGTCGCCTCGGTGCCGGAGTTCACCATCCTCACCATCTCAATGGAAGGCATGATGGAGCAGATCAGCTCTGCCATCTTCACTTCAAGCTCGGTGGGAGCGCCGAAGCTTGTGCCTGATTCGGCTACACGTTTAAGGGCTTCGATCACACGGGGGTGCGCGTGACCGAGAATCATCGGTCCCCACGAGCCGACATAGTCGATGAATTCATTCCCATCAACGTCCCATATCTTCGAGCCTGCCGCTTTCTTAATGAAGATGGGATTGCGACCAACGGATTTGAATGCACGGACGGGCGAGTTAACGCCGCCGGGGATTCTCTCTCTGGCGGATGCGAAGAGTTTATCAGAATTAGTCGTGTTCACGACTTGGATGTTTTTGTGTTTGGGTTACCATGGTTTAGCTCAACGCTGCCGGTCGATGTATTGGGACGCTTCTTTTGCAAAGTACGTGAGGATCATATCCGCTCCAGCGCGCTTGATGCCCGTGAGCATCTCCATCATCACACGCTCACCGTCAATCCAGCCGTTCTTTGCAGCAGCCTTCACCATCGAATACTCGCCACTCACATTGTAAGCCGCTGTCGGCATTCCGAACTGTTGCTTCACTCTGTAGAGAACATCAAGGTAGGGCATGGCAGGCTTCACCATCACGATGTCTGCACCTTCCTGAATATCTTGAGCAACCTCTCGCATCGCCTCATTAACATTGGCAGGGTCCATCTGGTGCGAGCGACGGTCGCCGAACTTCGGTGTGCTCTCTGCCGCCTCACGGAAGGGCCCGTAGAATCCGGAAGCATATTTTGCAGCGTAGGACATGATGGGAATGTTCAGGAAACCGTTCTCGTCAAGAATGCTCCGTATTGCTCTTACCCTTCCATCAAACATGTCAGAAGGAGCGATGACATCGGCACCAGCCTGGGCGTGCGTGAGAGCTTCACGCGCCAGCAGCTCAATCGATTCATCGTTGACAATCTCATCTCCACGCACAATGCCGCAATGGCCGTGCGACGTGTATTCGCACAAGCATACGTCAGTGATGACAACGAGTTCAGGTACTTCCTTCTTGATTGCGCGGACTGCCTGCTGCACGACACCAAGCTCATCATAGGCGCCAGATCCGACTTCATCCTTCTCCTCCGGAATACCGAAAAGAATCACGGCAGGAATACCAAGCGTCTTCACCGCCACACATTCACGTACGATCTCATCTACGGACATCTGGTAGACATTGGCCATGGATGAGACTTCCTTCTTCACTTTTGCTCCGGGAACCACGAAGAGAGGATAGATAAAGTCGTTCTTCGAGAGTTCAGTCTCGCGTACCATTGACCGGAGAGCAGCCGTCATGCGAGTTCGTCGAAGTCGGGAGATGGGGAATGTGCCGACATTTGTTTCAATAACGCTCATGGTTACACCTCATGCATTGTAGGTTGATGGGTAATGCTCTTCAAATATGACAAGAGATCCTCGGCAGTTCTTTCGCTGCTCATGACACAATCCCCTACGGAAATTCCTCCCCGGTAGTTGCTGCAGAAATACAATCCGGGATTCTCCTTCTCACAGTTCTCAATCTCTCCCAAGACGTTGTGATAACCAAGGTTGTATTGCGGGATGGCTTTGTTCCAACGATTGATGCGCGTGTAGACTGGTGAACCGTTAACATTCATGATCGACGAAAGCTCTGACTGAACAACTGAAAGAACCTCTGCATCGTCGAGTTGCGTAAGCTCAGGCTGCCGGGCACCGCCGAGGAATGTCGTGAACGCAGCACATTCCGCTGAAGATCTGCCTTCAAAAAGAACCGATGACCAGATGGTGCCAAGGATCTTCCGCTTCTCAACAGCCGGAATCAGATAGCCAAATCCATCCAACGGGATACCGACCTGAGACTTTTTGTAGCCAAGGAATACTTCCACCACGGGAGGGTAGTAAATGTTACTCAATGTCGAGGACAAACCGGGTGAAAACGTCTTCACGAATTCGCTTGCAACGTATGCCGGCACGGACAGCACAACCGAAGCTGAGGTGATCGTGTGTGATACACCTTGTGAAGTGTACGAGATTGTGAATGAGTTTCCGTCACCATTGGAAGAATTACCGGGCTTGATGGATTCGATGCGACAGCAATACTGCACCGAGTCGCCGAGTTGCTTTGCAATCGCTTCGGGAAATGTTCCCATCCCCTTCACAAAGGAGAACATCTTCGCCCGATCCTTTGACTTCTCTGCCCGCGCTTTTCGCTCTTGCCGACCTTTGATCATACCTTTGATAAGGCCACCGTACTTCTCTTCAAGAGCGTAGAGCTTTGGAAAGGCGGATCGAACACTCAACTGTTCGGGATTGCCTGCATATACTCCAGCCACGAACGGGTTAATGGCATAGTCAAGAAATTCCTTGCCCAACCGGCGCTCAACAAACCCGGCGATGGTTTCTTCTTTTTGTGCCTTCCCGATGAACGGTTCCTTCAACAGACGAAGCTTCCCTCCCACTGTCCACAACGATGAGCCCAGAAAAGCTCCGGCAGACATTGGCAATGCATGAAGCCTGCCATCTCTCAAGATGTATCTCTTGTTGGCAGCATCATTCGCATACCGGAGTTGTTCAACGATACCCAACTCATCAAAGAGGTGTTGAAAGAGGGGAGTCGTTTCGAGAGCACTATTTGGTCCACTTTCGATCAGCCAATCTCCGTCGGTCACGGTACGCATCGTGCCACCTGGGTGAGCATCCTTCTCCAATACCGTGACATTCACACCGGAGCGATGCAATCGCCATGCGACGGTCAACCCTGAAATGCCTGCCCCTATGACGACTACGTTGCCCATTGCTTCACTTTCGTTTGTACAATGTCTGCGAGCGCCCCGATGAAATACGGGTTTGTGTTTAATCCGGGACTCATGTCGAAGTGTTTGATGCCAAGGTGCTTCGCTTCTTCCCTCGTCTCGATATTGATTTCCCAGAGCGTCTCGCTGTGATCCGACACGAACGCAATGGGGATGACAATCATGTGCGTGACGTTCTCCGCCGCCAGTTTCTCAACTGTATCATCGAGCGAAGGTTTGATCCATTGTTCCGGCCCGACCTTGCTCTGATAGCAGAGGTGATGCGCGAGCCCAAAGTTCCCCTCTTTCACAACAGCATTGTACGTGCGGATGATCTGCGATTGGTAGGGGTCTCCCGCCTTCACCAGCTTCATCGGTGTGCCGTGTGCGCTGAAGACAAGATTGACCTTTGACCTCTCAGCAGCCTTTACGCGCTTCAATGCAATATTGATGTTGCGGACGAGCGCCTTGATATACAACGGATGTTCACAGTACTCCTCGACAACATCAATGCTCAAGCCGTTCACTCCTTGCTGGTGGACAATCCTCTTCCACTCATTCACGCTTGATCCTGTTGTGGTCTTTGAGAAGTGCGGATACAACGGCAACAGCAATACCCTTTCCACACCCGACCGACGCATCTCTTCGATAGCAATATCCGTCATCGGATTCCAGTAGCGCATCGCTATTGCTATTTTGCAATTGACTTTGCCTTGCAGAGCTTTTTCGAGAGCCTTCGCTTGTCGTGTCGTAAGATTCAGAATTGGAGATTTGCTGCCGATCCGCTTGTAGAATTCCCGGACCTTTGGCGCCCGACTACGGGAAATGTACCTTGCGAGAGGCTTGCGGAACAGGAATGCCAATGGCAAATCAATAATGTCCGGATCGCAGAACAAGTTGTAAAGAAACGGTTCAACACTTTCAAGCGAATCAGGTCCGCCGAGCTGAAGCAACACGATGCCGATGGGTTTGTCGTTCATTCCCCCACCCAATCTCTCGGATTCTTCAGGACCTCGACCAACGCTGCTTCCCGTGAGCCTGGCCGAGGCTGAACATTGTAGCGCCAGTCGGCGTGAGGAGGAAGTGACATCAATATTGATTCGACGCGGCCTTGCGTTTCGAGGCCAAACGTCGTTCCACGATCATAGACAAGATTGAACTCCACATACCTTCCCCGACGAAGAAGCTGCCAATTGCGCTCCTGATCTCCCCAAGGCTCATGCATTCTTCGCAAGACAATCGGCAGATAGGATTTGAGGAATGCATCCCCTCCCGCCTTCGCCAATGCAAAGTGCTTTTCAGGTTCCCCCCTCAA
Organism: Bacteroidota bacterium; assembly: GCA_031402435.1. Taxonomy (GTDB): domain Bacteria; phylum Bacteroidota; class Ignavibacteria; order UBA10030; family UBA6906; genus UBA11986. The sequence continues at coordinate 33,972 of JANNSJ010000008.1, forward strand.
GTAATCGTAGAAGATTCCCCCGACGCCCCGTGTTTCGTTGCGGTGACGAATCAAGAAGTACTCATCACACGATCTCTTGAATTGATGGTAGTATGCAGCATCAACACTGTCGCAGGCATGCTTGAGCGTTAAATGAAAATGCACCGCGTCTTCTTCAAAGAAGTAGGATGGCGTTAAATCGGAACCGCCGCCGAACCAGGAATCGCCATTGCTCCGTTCGAAATAGCGATAGTTCATGTGCACCGTCGGCACCATTGGGTTCAGTGGATGGATGACGAGGGAGATGCCGGTAGCAACGAAATCGCTCTCCTCAACGTTCATCTTTTGGGCAATTGATGCCGGCAGTATTCCAAATACTGTAGACACGTTGACGCCTGCCTTCTCGAACACGGCACCATCCTCCATCACTCGTGCAAGTCCGCCGCCACCCTCGGGCCGCGTCCAGGCATCTCTCCCGAATTTGCCCTTGCCGTCTGCCTCCTCTATTGCAGTACAAATAGCAGACTGCAATCCCTCGCAATATGCCCTGACGCGCTGTGGAAATTCCGCCACTGCAATATCAGGATACTCTCGCATAGGTTGCATCGTGCTCATATCAGGAATGGAACACACCACTTTCCTCCTGGACGGCTCTCACAAAGGCTCTGGCATGATCGACGGGAACATCAGGGAAAATGCCATGACCGAGATTGAAGATGTGGCCCGGCCCCTTCCCGTACTTCCGGAGAATCGACTTCACCTCTTTTCGGATGTTCTCGGGTGACGCATAGAGCGTTGACGGATCAAGGTTACCCTGAATGCTCACGCGTTCGCCAATCTGTGAGCGTACATCTGCCATATCGATTGTCCAGTCAACGCCAACAACATCGGCCCCGACTTCCGCAATATCCTTGAGCGAATGGTTGGCTCCCTTCGAGAAAACAATCACCGGCGAACCGTTGTGGTTCATCGTCGAAACAATCTTGAAGATGTACTCAAGAGAGAAGCGCTTGTAATGATCAGGTGCGAGCGTTCCACCCCACGTGTCGAAGATTTGAACCGCGTCAGCACCGGCGGCAAGCTGTGCTTCAAGGTAGAGGCGAATAGCAATGGCAAGCTTGTCGAGCAACTCGCACAACATTTCAGGCTCATCGTGCATCATCTGTTTCGTGTATTTGAACTCCTTACTGCCGCCTCCTTCAATCATATATGTTGCGAGAGTCCAGGGAGATCCTGCAAAGCCGATGAGTGGCACACGTCTCCCAAGCGCCCGCTTCGTCGTTTCGAGTGCATCCATGACGAACCGGAGACCCTTTTGCGGATCCACAATCTTCAGGGCGGCAATGTCCGCACGAGTGCGGATAGGCTGAGTGAAGTGAGGCCCTTTGGATTCAATCATTTCCAGGTTCATCCCCATTGCCTCCGGAATAACAAGGATGTCGGAAAAAATAATAGCCGCATCCACGCCGATGATATCAACAGGCTGCACCGTCACTTCCGCCGCCAATTCCGGTGTCTTGCACATCGTGAGGAAGTCCGTCTTCGCCCGAACAGCCCGATATTCAGGCAGGTACCTTCCGGCCTGACGCATCATCCAAACCGGGGTTCGTTCCACGCGTTGCTTCCTACAGGCTCTCAGAAACAAGTCATTTATCATGTGTTATAGTGCTCTTCTATTGCGTCCAGTAATCCTTCAACCGTTGATTTTTGCGCCACGATATCAACATGCACACCCAGGCCACTCATTGCATCGTTCGTTGTCGGGCCGATGACTGCAATCGTTGTCCGCTTATCCATCGTTGCCATCCGCTCGAGCGGAAACAACTTCATGAAATTGATCGCCGCCGATGGACTGGCAAATGTAATGACATCAATCTCCCCCGCCAACAATTTGCGGTACACTCGTTCTGTGTCAGTTTCACTCGGACCGGCGTTTCGGTAAACAATCACAGGATCAACCGTTGCACCCTGGCGGACGAGGCTCTTAATCAATTCGGCGCTCCCGAGATCGCCGCGGGGATACAAAAAACGCTTGCCTTGAAGGTTGACGTCCTGGAAATACTCCGCCAGACCGGCTGATGAATACTGCTCAGGAATTGCCTTGACAGCAAGACCCCGTTCCTCGATAGCCTGCCTGGTCTTTTCACCAACTGCATATATCTTGCACATGCGCAGCACTACAGGTTCAACTGATCTGAGCAGGCATCGTTGAAAGAGCTTCTCGACGCTATTTACGCTCGTGAAGATGAGAGCGTTGTAGGATTTGATCTGCAGTAATGCCCGATCACAATCTTCCCAGGATTCAGGATCTTTGATACTGATCATCGGGAGAAGAACTGCCCGGCCACCACGTCGTTCAATTTCTGCAATGAACTCAACCGATTGTTCACGCTGTCGCGTAATGAGGATTGTTTTGGTCTCGAGACCCATTCCGATCATCCTCTTGACAATGGATAACAGCTACACTTCGATTGCGACCTTCTCAGTCTCTGTTGACTCGCCCCGGATCTGGCGCAGTATTTCCTTCGCCCCGGCAGCGAGCAGTTGATCTGCAAGCTTTTTGCCCAACGCTTCCGCTTCTGAGGGTGATCCGTGAATCTTTCCACGAACAACCTTGCGGCCATCGATTGAACTTACAACAGCATCAAGCATAAGGATATTAGACTCAATCCGACCGAACGTTCCTATCGGTACCTGGCACCCTCCCTCAAGACGATGAAGCAGCGCCCGCTCTGCAACCGTGGCATGTGCCGTAGAAAGATGATGAAGGGAAGAGATACACTTCGCTACCCTGCCATCTCCTTGCCGAATCTCGATACCAAGCGCCCCCTGTCCAACGGCCGGCAGCATTGTTGTTGTATCAAGAGTATCTCCGATGAGATGCGTCCACCCGAGCCGCACGACACCTGCGCGAGCCAGCAACATCCCGGCCCAATCGGACTCTTCCAATTTCTTCAAGCGGGTATTCAAGTTGCCTCGAATATCAATGATCTGGAGATCGGGACGCAGGTTCAAAAGCTGGCTCTTTCGCCGCAAACTCCCTGTGGCAACCTTAGAACCAGTTGGCTGGTCAAGAAGTTTCCTGATTGAGTTATTTGGGTGTGGAATAAACACATCTCTTACATCCTCTCGCTCACAAATCGCACCGATGGTAAGACCGGAAGGGAGTTCGGTGGGAAGATCCTTGAGACTATGAACAGCGAGATCAATTTCATTCTTCAGGAGTGCGTTCTCGATCTCCCGTGTAAACAATCCCTTATCGCCGATCTTCGAGAGTGGCGAATCGAGTATCTTGTCGCCTTTCGTCTTGATGATCGTGATCTCAACATGGACGCTGTTGAATTTTTCCGATAATACGCGTTGCACCCATCGTGCCTGCCACAACGCCAATTCACTACCGCGACTTCCAATTCTCAAAAGGTCAGTGGTCATCGTTTGACTTCTCGTCAGTGGTAATGCCGAACAATTCGCGCAGCGTTTTGAGGCGCCAGAGTGTTTCTGTGCCCGCACTGCCGTTTTCGGCCCCATGTTTCAGTGTTGTCATGGGTTGATGGAGAATCTTGTTCACGATCCGCTTCGTGACCAACTCCACCAGTTCCCGGTCCTCCGGCTTGAAACGATTGATATTTTTTTCCACTTCCTGACGGCGGATCAGTTCCAGAGACTCACGCAACTCCTGAATTGTGGGATTTACCTGCAGCGAGTTGTGCCAATGGAAAAAAGCCTCCACTTCATGTTCGACAATGGCGTTGACGCCGGGTAGTTCAGCCTTGCGTTTATCAACATTCTTGTCAACGATGGACTTGAGTGAATCGAGATCATAGACGAACACGTTATCCACCTTGTTAGCCGCCGGGTTGACATTGCGCGGCACGCCAATGTCGATGATGAACAGTGGATTGTTCGAGCGCTGTTTCATCACCTTTTGCACGTCAACCGGACTGACGACATACGAAGGGCTGTTCACTGACGTGATCACAATATCCACAGTACGCAACGCATCAACAATGTTCTCATAGTCTATGACGGACCCCTTTACCTGAAGATTTGCGAGAAGCGCTTCCGCCTTTGCCCTGGTCCTGTTCGCAATCTTCACATCAGCTACCGATTTACCGATGAGATGTTTGAGCGTCAGTTCACCTGTGTCGCCTGCGCCAATGAGGAGGACCGACTTCTTCGAGAGGTCTGCAAATATCTTCGACGCAAGTTCAACGGCAGCGTAACTGATTGACACCGCCCCTTCACAGATGGAAGTCTCTGTCCGTACACGCTTGCCAACATGCAGTGTTGACTGCATCAGCCTGTTCATGATCGGACCCATTGCACTCAACTCTGTTGAGATCTGGAATGCCTCTTTCACCTGATTGAGGATTTGAATATCCCCGATCACCATAGAATCAACGCCTGCAACAACGTGGAACAGATGTCGGACAGCCTCTTCGGACACTACTGTGGTAAAATGATCCGCCGTCACGGCGGTTCCTCCGCTCTTTCTTTCGATCAAGAACTGTTTGAGATCACTATCCAGAGGGTTCCCGTGCTTTCCAATACCATAAAGTTCTGTGCGGTTGCACGTGGAGATCAGCATGCACTCATCAAAGTACTGCTCTTGCATCCTTTTGACGACCTCGCGTGCCTCATCGGAAGACATCCACATTTTCTCGCGGACATCCAGCGATGCTGTATGGTGACTGATTCCTATGGAGAGTAAGTTCAGCACGTTATCTTATTGGAACGAATGAAATCCACTCATGTACAGGTTAATGACCGTCATGGAAAGGACAACGAGCGCAAAGGCAATAACAGAGAGAATCACCGTTTTCTTTCCCTGCCACCCGAGCGTTCGCTTTGCAGTCAACGCCATCGCATACAATATCCAGATCATCAGGGTTCCGACGAGCTTTGGATCCCAGTACGAAAAATTCTCGAACGCCATCGGCAGCCAGATCAACCCTACAGCAATTGCTATCGTAAGCATGATGAAGCCAAACACTTCTGCCTTGTGACTCATCTTCTCCAGCATCTCCAGGTTCGGGAGTCTGTTGTAGATCAGACCGAAGCGGGAGGACTTAATCTCATGGTAGAGCAAAAGGTAGAGAATCCCGTATACCGCGGACAGAGAGATGGCTGTGTACCCGAGCAACGCCGATGATACATGGAGTCCGAGCAGCCGGCTCCGCATGATCGGCGCGATGTCGAGAAGGTCTTTGATGTAGAGGGATGACGTCGTCTGAAACACAAACGCAAGCAGGAGGATAAAGAACCCTGTGTTACTTGCCTTCGTCTTCAACTCAATGTACGCGTATGCAACGGCAATGCAGAACGCCAGTGTCGTCATGATTTCAAAGATAGTGGTTACGGGTGGATGGTCAAACGCGGCAGTACGGACAAGAATGTGAAGCAAATGGATGGAAACGGTGGCAAAGAGTACCGGTGTTTTTGCGGTGTTCGCCCACTGAGTACCTTTGAAAAACGAAAGGCCATACAGCAACACGAGACAGCCGTACATCAACGGCATCAGTACAACAAGAAGATCAACAAGCGCTTCCAAGGTCATCAATGGTGGTTTCTATTATCTTGTTTGAAATATAGCAAAAAGCGGGCAAAACTAAAACCAGGCCATAAATGAGGTGAATTGGGGGGTTCGGGTCCGAAGATCTCAAAAGCGAGATGAACAAAAATCAGGAATGAGAAACGTTAGGTTGCCGAAGGTAGGAAGCTTCACGAACGATTGATGAGCTTATACGAACGTTACCCTCGGCGTGGCGGTAGGTAAGTTTCTGTTGGGGGAGCGAGAGAACAAAGTCCTTGACCGCCTTGAAGTTATCTCTTAAGTGTTTCAGAAGCTGTCCATCGTCCGGCATCAGTTTAATATACGCGGCAGCGTATGAAGGGTATTCGCCCTCGTTGGGTTTTGCAATGAGTTTCATGGTTATGTCTTTTCCTTAGTTACTGTGTTGCTCCATTTACACTTTAGACCAATGCGGGGATCCACTTTCTTGTCAGAAAAGAAAGTGGAGAAAGAAAACTCTCGGAACTGCAAACGCTTCAGTCATTCATAGTCGGAGAACTGTTACAGTGTAGCTGGTATGCCTACCGCACACAGCCATGCATTTCCAAGGCCTCAGATTAAGGTGAAGCAAAGGAACTCACTCTTCAAGAGTTGTCAGATTACCAGGATCTACCCCTAGCGCCTTTGCTTTCAACACACGCCGCATGATCTTGCCGCTCCGAGTCTTGGGCAGCGAGTCAACAATCGTGATCTGCTCGGGCTTGGCAATGGGACCAAGCTCGTGCGCAACGTGGGCGCGGAGTTCCTCCACAAGGCCATCCGCTTGTGCAACGCCTGCCTTGAGTATCACATATGCGTGGATCGCGTTGCCTTTTACCTCGTGCGGCAAGCCAATCGCTGCAGCCTCTGCAACCGAATGGTGGCTCACGAGCGCGCTCTCGATTTCTGCCGTACCCAACCTGTAGCCGGACACCTTGATTACGTCATCCACTCTTCCGATCACCCAGTAGTATCCATCCTCGTCACGCCGCGCAGAGTCGCCGGTGGTGTACACGCCGGGAAACCTGGTCCAGTATTGCTGCACGTAGCGGTCGGGATCTTTGTAGACAGTTCTGAGCATCGCCGGCCAGGGATTCTTGATGACGAGGAAGCCTTCTTCATTCGGCCCGACGGGTTTGCCATCTTCTGAAAGTATATCCATCTTCACGCCGGGGAACGGCCGTGTACCGGAGCCTGGCTTGAGAGAAACACACGGCATCGGTGTAATCATGAACATCCCGGTCTCGGTTTGCCACCATGTATCCATCACCGGACATTTTCCCTTCCCGATAACGCGGTGATACCACTTCCATGCTTCTGGATTGATCGGCTCACCGACAGAACCGAGCAATCGCAGCGAAGAAAGGTCATGCCTGTTCGGCCACGCTTCGCCGAAGCGCATCAGTCCACGGATTGCGGTCGGCGCTGTGTACAGGATGTTGATCCCGTACTTCTCAATCATCTGCCACCAGCGGTTGGGATAAGGAAACGTCGGAGCACCTTCATACATGAACGAGGTTGTGCCGTTGAGAAGCGGCCCGTACACAATGTAACTGTGTCCCGTTACCCAACCCGGATCGGCGGCACACCAGAAACGATCCTCCTCATGAATATCAAACACATACTTGAGCGTTGTGTATGTGCCGACCATATAACCGCCGTGTGTGTGCAGTATTGCCTTGGGCTTTCCGGTTGTGCCGGATGTGTAGAGCATATACAGCGGATCTTCGGCGTCCATCACTTCAACCGGACTTGGGCCGTTTGCAATGGGAAGTGCCATCAACTCGTGCAGCCACATGTCGCGTCCGGCTTCCATGTTTACCGGCTCGCCTGTTCGCTTCATGACAAGCACACTCTCAATCGTTGCTGCGCGCTGCAATGCTTCATCGACGATTTGCTTGAGAGGGACAATCTTGCCGCGCTGGTACGCGCCATCGCAGGTGATGAGCACTTTGGATTGACTGTCCTCGATGCGCTCGGCAAGTGCTTCAACCGTAAAGCCGCCATATACCACCGAGTGGATCGCGCCGATACGCGCACACGCGAGCATTGCCATCGGAAGTTCGGGAACGCGTCCCATGTAAATGGTCACGCGGTCTCCTTTCTGCACGCCAAGACTTTTCAGCACGTTGGCAAACCGGCAGACTTCCCGCCTCAACGCAAAATACGAGAACGAGCGGAACTCCCCCTTCTCTCCTTCCCACAACAACGCAAGCTTGTTTCTTCGTGCGGTTTCACAATGCCGGTCGAGACAGTTGTAGACTATGTTGACCTTTCCTCCGACGAACCATTTGTAGAATGGCTTCTTGGAATCATCGAGTATCTTGTCCCATGGTTTGAACCAATGAAGCTCGCTCGCTTCTTTCGCCCAATAGGCTTCGAGATCTTTCTCCGCTGTTGCAGCCATGTCTTCCCAACGCTTCACGTGTGCCTTGCTGAGGACTTCATCAGAAGGATGGAACACTTCACCGGAGAGTTGCTTTGCCGTCATAGTCACATTCCTTGAATGAGATGAATTGAGTTTCTTGTCGGGGAATGATAATGCGAGTTGCGATAGTAATATTCAAAGCGAAGGAGAGAAAATCAAGGCCGATGTTATGTTAAATCCGGCTCAGACTGGGCAACCTTCTTGACACAGACATTGCTTGTCGGTATCTTGCCCCATGGAAATCGAAGCGACATTCATCTGTGCATACTGCATGCAGGTTAACGAGATTGTGGTCGATCCGAGCGCCGGGGTACATCAGGTGTATATCGAAGACTGTCAGGTATGTTGCCGGCCGAATAATCTCGTGATTAGCGTTGATCAGGAAATGCAGGAGGCTTCCATCGAGGCTGAGCAGTCGTAAGGCCTACTTCCTCCGAAGAGTAAAGTGCTCCTGGTTGCCGGTGAGGGCCAGCATCAGATCGTACTGCAGGTGATGGTACTGCATATCCGTTACCGCACGGCTGAACCTGGCAATATCCCGCTTCGGCACATCGTACGATGCCTTGAGAATTACCTTCCAATCTTCAGACGACCCGCTCCCAAGCCCCACTATCGTATCGATGTCGGCACGGTCAGCTACGGCTGAAAGTTCAGCATGCACCGATTCGGCAAGTTTTTTCTCCCGCTGAAGGATACGCTCAAGTACCTTAATATCAAATTTCTTTCCTTGCGGCGCCGAGGTGTAGCTTGCACGTTCACGTGACCGATCACGACCCACCGACTGCACGTCCGTCCCGACAATGCGGGCAATGGTTACGTCAAGCACCGATGCCGTCACCGTCCACCACGTTGTCTGCTCAACATCATCAAGGGCTTCTTCAAGGTCATCGAGGTTCCTGTCAATGATGTTGAGAAGCGAGTCCTTCCCGCGCGCAACTGTGCCAAATTCAAATGGCAGTAACACACTATGGCCGCGCAAATCGTTCAGCGTGCTTTCATGGATACCCTGGAGTTGAAGTGACTCCTGCTTGTTGAGCAGCAGGACCATCGACTTGCTGACATTCATCTCGTTAGGATTGACCTTGCTCAAGTAAAACCGCATCTTGGCATAATCAAGAGCAAACGCAAACGAATGACCATCAATGCCCTTCTCTTCAAGCATGAAGGCTTCAGAGAGCGTCCCTTCACCTTCAGGAATTCTGCTGACCGCGTGGACGTAGGCGTATTCATCATCCGCAAATGTGTACCGTGCATGTGTCGTGTGTTTACTTGATCCGATAAGCTCTACGGTGTCGATCTCATCATCGTCCTCAATTGTTGCCGATGCGTTCCCGGAAACATCTTCAGCCATGAACAACTCTGCTTCTTCGTCCTTTAACTCTTCCTCCTGTCGCGGAGGACTGGCCGGCAATTGTTGCTGCCTGGCCTTTGCGGCGTACTCGGACTCAAGCCTGCGGGCCAGATCATCCAGCTTTTGTAAGTCTGCTTCTTCCTTCGGAGCCACAGGAGGAGCAACCGGTTCCTTCTTTGGTTCAGATCGTGAAATAGTTACTGGATGTTGGGGTGGAGCAGGTGTGCTCTCGACCGGCACATCCCGAACCTTTAGCCGTATCTTCGGAAACTCAAGTTTGATGGGATCGAGTTGTAATGACTTTTGTGTGGGAGGCTTCTTCTCCTGTTCTTTGTGGAACACTGGAGATGTCTCTGCCGGCTTTGTGTCCACGTGTTCAACCTTTGGTGATCTTGCCATTGGCGGTTCCACCACGGGCTCGGCTGATGATCGCTCTTTCTTTGCGGGCTTTGATTCAACGGGCGGAACATCCCACGTGGCAACAGGTTGCACATCCTGTTTGGATTGTACCGCCGTAGCGGAAACAAGCATTTGATCCGGCTTGCTACTTTCAACAACCGCATGTTCGGCAGGTTGCTTCGACCGATTATCAGCGGCTTGCTTGATGGCAGGAAGATATTTCTGATGGTAGTCCGTAACAGCGCGTTCGAAGTCGGCAAGCAAATGTTGAATCACTTCGTCGATTGGCAACGAAGCCATTTCACCAAGCATCTTCCGGAGAGATTCACGAGTCGAAAGACGCTCGAGAAGCTCATCCATCAAAAGCGTTGCAAGCCGTTCCTTGGAACTCTCCTTCATCGTCACTCACTAAGTTTGCACTATGAACTGCCGAAAGAAGATACGGATAGGTCGTCACAACGTCAATCGGTTTGCATGACAGGCATTTCTCTGGCTTTTGCCGTTGGTCGAGGAAGGTAACTTTTTGTACGTTCGAACGGAATAAGAGGAAAGGATTACACGATTCGGCTGCCAAACCTTACTCTTTTCCAGTGAAGACCTCAGCAAACACAAAAGGCTCACACCATATGGCGTGAGCCTTTCTTGTTCGCTCTGAACACAAAACCCATCACTTCAACAACAAGAGCCTTCTTGATTCCCTGAACTTCCCAGCCTGGATTGTGTACAGATACAATCCGCTAGAAAGATTCTGCCCATCAAATATCGCCCGATGAAACCCCATCCTGCCTCTCATTCACAAGGGATGCAACACGCTGACCAAGTGTGTTGAACACCGTCAGTCTTACATCAGACGCAACCGGCAGACCATATTCTATTGCCGTTGATGGATTGAACGGATTGGGATAATTCTGGGCCAGTGAGAATTCTGTTGGCAGGGCTTTGTTCTCGACACCGGTTTGTAGTTGCACGCTGATCGGATCGGAGTAGTTTATCGAGCCATCGAGATCCATCTGCTTTAGCCTGTAGTTGGGCAGACGAGTCCGGACACGTACATCCGTATAGGAATAGGAATGGGGCTCGTTGGTGGTTCCATGCCCCGGAATGAAGCTCCCTTCAATTGTATGAAACTCTCCTATCTGACCAGTGCTCTTTTGAACCTCGAATCCATAGTTGTTAATCTCGCTCAACGTCCTCCAATCAAGCCGAACATCCGTTGCGTTGATGAACCTCCCGCTGAACGACGCAAGCTGGATTGGCAGTGGAGAATCAAATAGAGCAATACCTGTGACACTTTGCCCATCAGGATTTGTGATAGTGACATCTCTCGATCCCGCTGTTGCACCAACGGTGGAAATATGGAGCGTGACCTGAGTCGGATCAACATATGTTACCGAGTCCACCGTAACGCCGCCAGAGACCGATGCACTGATGTGGTTGGAGAATCCCGTTCCAGGGTCGAAGAATCCGGAACCCGACACAACGGTGCCCGTGATTGTGACGTTCACTGAGGGACTGCCTAATGGGATAACCGACGGCACAGCCAATGAAGGTGTTGCGGGCGGAGGCGCTATAAGTTGGATCGCACGAACACCCCAGGAATTGGTTGCATTACAGTACTCCTGAAACGTCCACATCGTCATGTCATCTGTCGGATCAACCACGACCTGCGAATAGCCGCCCCACCGCTGCAAACACCGGCCTGTACGTTATATGCCGTGGTGCTCGTCTGAGCAAGCGTAAAAGCTTGTGTTGAACCCAAGGCATCCGTATGCAGGCGACCTGCGACTGCAATTTCTGCGAAATTCACCGGACTGGCGGTACTGGCAGCAAGTGCCATGTGCCCCTGCCCCGACATTGCCACTGTTGGAATCCAGAATCCGCGTGGATTTCCCGCTGCCGGGTCGAAGAGCGTCCCTGATTGCAATAATGTGGGAGTTGTTGTGAGATTCCCTATTTCGTACCACCGAGCGCCATTGCGACCGCCGCCGGTCCCGCCGATGCCACTGGAATTCACTTCAATGTTATGAGCAGTCCAAAGACTACTTGTTCCAGCGACTTTGTTCCTTCTCAACTGTGCAGCAAAAAGGCGATCATCCACCGCGTCAAGCCTCGTGCCTGACCCGGAATGACGTTGCTGGATTGGAAAAGTCGTGGAGGGTACGGTTATATTGAAATTCCCAGAGAGTGTAGGCACTCCACCCGGATTTGACACTCTTCTCACATTGAGAAGACTGAACAAACCAGCGTCGACTCCGATAAAATAGCCTTCAGTAGCTTCAGGGTCGTCGTTGTCCACTCCCTGCGGGAAAATTGCCCCCTCCGACGGAGTACCAATCTGGCGGAATACTGAAACCGTAAGTGTCGAAGCGAGAAGGTCTGCCTTGTTTACAACATACGCGGTTGCGCCGATGAACGCAGTTAGCGTAGCATTGAAGATATTCCCGCCAATGTAGAGCGCGGAGTTGTCTACGCCGAGCGTGGGGTAGTCGGCGAATCCACCTGTGTCAGTGTTCGGTGTTGTCCCAACCAAGTCGTGCTGGAACTGGAAGAATGTGAAGTCCGAAGTGTTCGTGATGGTTGATGTGTTGCTCACCGCTATTAGAACCCGGTTAGGCGTGGTCAGATTAATTGTTACAACGAACCACCGGCCAGAGAGCCTGTCATAGCGAATGTGGGGGTTTGCTATTCCAGTACCCGCGTGCACTGATGCAAAGAAATTATCTATGTTCACATTTAGTCCCCCCAAAACCCCCGTCTTACTGTACACTTTGATGCGATTGTTGGTAGTCACCATTACTTGGGTTGCGCTCACGTCACCCGTGCCATCGGGAGGGATGACACCCCCATCGGACAAACTTGTTGCAAGGAATGAGACTCCAACGGTTTGTGGATTCATCGCGGCCGGCGGCTCGGTCTCAAGTTTCTTCGGGTCTACTGGCGGCCATTGGGAAACAGCGAGGGAATTAGGGTTTTCAAGCTTGTTGAAACGCGCTACCATTGGTTCTGGCCGAGGCTCTCGGGGGATGTTCGGGACATTGTCCCCAACAACTCTCTGGCGAGCCATGATCTCATCCACAGTCTCGGTGATTCCTGGGGCACCTGTCCAGGGTATCCCAACAACTTCGTTTGCATCTTGCGCTCCTGCCCGAAGCAAAGGCAGCAGGGTGAGGCACACGAGAATTAAAACACTACGATGACGATGGATCATTGTTTCTCCTGATGAATGGTGTATTGGATTGTTAAAAGGCTTGTGAAATCTCGCCGAGATCAGTACCAGATAATCGGGGCACTTCGAGGTGTCCTTGTTTCTTGCTTCGTGTCGGTAGTATCATTCGTTTGATAGTCATTTGATCGGTGAACATCACACTCAAAAGGGGGACTACAAATGCATTAGAGGAAAAGGAGGAAAGATTCTTCGCGGATGAAGCAATAAAAGCACTATTCAAAGAGCAATGGTCCTGTGTTGCTTTGTTGGTCACGATATCGGACTAAAAAGTATGCAATTGTGAGCCAGCTGTCAAGCTCTTTTGGGGTTCGGGCGGCGTTTTCTTTGTGCTGTCATGAAGAAAGGCCCCAACTCTTGCTTCACATGGTTGAGGCCTGTTGGTTGTGTTGAGAAAGTCATCGAATCTGAGAAACCTTGCCCCTCATCTCTCGAAATCTCCTGCACGAAATGGGCACAGGAGTCCAACATGATTATTGCGCGCGCTTCAGCCAATCTCTTTAGCCGCCCCAAACTCCAGCGCGGGAACTGACTGCGGTACAACAGACGGCTTTGCCGATTTCACACTGCGTGTTTTCAGCCGTGCAGCAAGTCGCCTGAAGAATGCCGGCACCGATTCCCGCCACTGGTCAACCTTCACATACATAACGGGCACGAGAACCAACGTTAGCAACAAGGAACTGATCAAGCCACCGATCAGCGCCCATGCCAGGCCTGATTTCCATTCTGAGCCTGCTGAGGTACTGAGCGCAATTGGAGACATTCCAAAGACCATCGTCATTGTTGTCATCAGAATCGGTCGCAATCGGGTCTCGGCTGCCTCATGCAACGCCTCTATGACACCAAGCCCCTTCTCGGCACGCATCTGGTTTGTACGATCCACAAGCAAAATGGCGTTCTTTGCAACCAAACCCACAAGCATGATGAATCCGAGCAGCGAAAAGATCGACAGGGTTTTCATCGTCAAGCCAAGTGCAAGCAACGCGCCGATGAGCGCTACAGGAATAGAGAACAGGACTACAAACGGATACACCCACGAGTTGTACAAGGCAACCATGATCAAGTAGACAAACAGAATGGCGGCTGCAAAAGCCAGGAACAGACTTGAGAATCCTTCCGCCTGATGTTCAAGATCTCCCCGATACGTGATTTGTACGCCAGCGGGCAACGGGTTCTTTGCAACCCACTCTTTGATGTCAGCACCTATGTCTCCACTTGCCCTCCCTGCGGCCTGAGAAAACACCGTCACTGCATAATTCCTGTTCTCGCGCCCCAATCTCGTCGGGCCATTGGTTTGAGCGATGGTCGCGAACTGCTTCAACTCAACGAGCTCTCCCTTCCGGTTGATAAAGGTAATGCTTCCCACATCGCTTGTCTTCGAACGATCGAACTCGTCGTACTGAACGCGCAATGTATACTCGTTGGAGCCGTCTCTGAACTTCGATTCGTCATCACCGCTCAGAGCAACACGCAGAGTCGCGCCAACATCAGCAACTGTGAGGCCAAGCGCAGCCATCTTCTGGCGGTCGATCTCGACGCGCATTTCCGGCTTTCCCTCCTCGGAAGACAGACGAACGTCGGCAGAACCGGGGATCCTACGAACGACGTCCGCTACTTTATCAGCATTTCTCCTCGCGTCTTCGTACGTCGGTCCGCTTACCACCAACTGAATCGGAGTCTGATCGGCGGTACCGAAGATTCCAATGGGATTTGCACGCACTTTCACGCCGGGGATCTGGGCAATTTGGCGTTTGATATCCACACCCACATCATCCGTTGAGCGGGTACGCTGGTTCTTGGGATAGAGCGCGATGTTCAGCTCTGCCACGTTGTTGGATGACTGACCGATCATACCCTCGCTCGACGATCCCACATTCACGAACATCTTCTTCACCTCAGGCATGCTGGAGACCATCTGCTCGGCACGCTGCGTGACGTAGTTCGTATTCTCCAGTGTCGATCCTGGTGGCATCTCCAGCGTTACGGTAAACTCCCCACGGTCCGTCTGCGTCATGAACTCAGCACCAATAAAACCAAACGGTACGAGCGACAACGATGCAAACAGGAGGCCTGTGGTGATGAGGACGACTTTGCCCCGATTATTCAGTCCCCACTGCAACACGCGTTGGTAGCCAGCACTGAACGCATTGAATATTCCCTCAAACCAAACTGCAAATCGACCGAGGATGGTATCTCGCGTGAGACGTTCGTGTTTTCCGAAGCGCGAGGCCAGCATGGGTGTAATGGTGAACGAGACGAAGAGACTCATCAACGTGGAGAACACCACGACAAGCGCAAACTCGCGCATAATGTTTCCGACAATCCCGGACACCAGAGCAAGGGGAACGAACACTACAACGTCCACCATGGTGATCGACAGTGCCGCAAAGCCGATCTCGTTTCTTCCCCTTAGTGCAGCCAGCTTCCGTTCATCACCCTTTTCAAGATGACGATAGATGTTTTCGAGCACTACGATGGAGTCGTCCACGAGAATCCCGACGACGAGCGACATTCCAAGAAGCGTCATCAGATTCAACGTCAGTCCGAAGACGTACATCGCAATGAACGTTGAGACCATCGATGCCGGAATGGCAATCATGACGATAAGCGAGTTCCTCAGGCTGTGGAGAAACGCCAACATGACCAGTGCTACAAGGAATACTGCAAGAGCAAGATCTTCCTTCACTGCATTCGCTGCATCGAGGGTAAATGTCGATCCGTCCTGTGCAATGTCGAATTTCAGCCCGATGTGAGCGTAGTCTTTTTCGATCTTGGGGATTTCTTTCCGAACGAGGTCACTGACATCAACAGAATTTGCGTCTGATTGCTTCTGCACCAACACACCTACCGATGTACGGCCATTGATCCGGCTGATAGTTGAGTACTCCTTCTGACCATCCTCCACTTCTGCAACATCGCGGAGACGTATGTCGCCACCCTGCCTGGACTGCGCAATCACAAGATCTCGAAGCCCATTGGTTGAGTTGAACTTCCCCGCCACGCGCACTACATACTGGTTCTCCCCCTGCTTGATGTTCCCAGTTGGGAAATCCAGGTTGGAGACTTTGATAGCCTGCGTCACTTGAAGAGCGGAGAGTTTGTACGATCTGAGTTTCTGGGCATCCAGATTGACCTTGATCTCCCGTTCGTCCCCCCCAACGAGCGTAATCTGTCCAACCCCTCCCAACTTTGCCAATCTCGGTTGCACTCTGTCTTTGACAAGTTGGTAGAACTCCGTCGAAGGGAGGTTCCCCGTGATGCCCATTCGCAATACGGGAAGCTCATCCAGCGCGAATTTCGTGATACGAGGTGACTTCACTCCGTCGGGAAGCAGTGCTGTTACCTCATTCACCTTTCGCTGCACATCCTGAAGAGCGGTATTGATTTCGGCCGTTAAAGAGAATTCCACAGAGACAATGGAGACACCCTCCATCGATGTGCCATACACCGTGTTGATCTTGTCGACTCCGGACACGGCGTCTTCCAAAACTTTTGTTACCGCCGTTTCGACTTCCTGAGGCGACGCGCCCGGGTACACGGTAATAACCGTTACCCATGGGATTGACATTTTTGGCAGCAACTCGTACTTCAACTGCTGAAAACTGAAAATACCGAGAACTGCCAGCACGGTGAAAATCACCACGATCAGCGTGGGTCTTTTAATTGAAAGTTCAGTAATAGTCATGACTACGATCTCCACGATTCCGATTAGTTCACTTGATCACTTCAACGGACATGCTGTCCTTGAGGTTGTTCTGGCCGTTCACCACCACAAGGTCGCCATCTTGCAAGCCACTCACTATCCCAAGCTCGGTTCCTGTCTCGCTTCCAACAACCACTGTTCTCAAACGAGCGATCTGTTGCTCAAGAATGAAGACCTGTGGATTCTTCAGACTGCCAACGAGAGCTTGCCGGGGAATGCTGACTACTTCTGTTCGTGCTATGGAGGTGAACATCACCTTGCCGAACATCCCTGCTCTCAGCGGATGATCCTTGGCATTGTTCAGAACAATCTCAATGGGATACGTGTGGGCTTCGTCGGCTTTCGCGCTGAGCGTTGAGACTTTTCCCGGAAACATCACGCCCGGATAGACATCAGTGGTAACTTCAACTGCATCTCCCGCTTTCAACTTGAATGCATCCCTTTCCGCTACACTGAGCTTCACTTTGAGTCGCGAGACATCTACGACATTTGCAACAACCATATTATTCTGGACCATCGCTCCTATGTCTACCGGCCGTGACGTTACAATTCCTGAAATGGGAGTCGTGATCTTCGTGTCCTTCAACTGTCGACGGGCAACGATGTACTGAGCCTCGACCAGTTTGAAGTTCTGCCAGGCTGATTCCTTCTGCCATTTGGAGACAGCGTTCTCGTCCTCCAAGGATTGATATCGCTCAAGGTCCTTCTTCGCACGCTGGTAGTTCGCCTCCGCAGTCGCAAATGCAGCCGACTTCAATTCATCGTCAACCTGGATCAGGACTGATCCCGCTGGCTTGTAATCACCGACTTTTGCAAACACGCCTACGACACGTCCTACAGTTTCCGAGACAATGGCCACATCATTATTTGCATTGATGGTCCCGACAAGCGAGAGGTTCTCGGAAAGCTGCTGCCTCGTCGCTTTCACCACCGACACCGGGACAGACGTGATCACCTCTGAACGTGACTTCGCCTGAATCCGGCTGCGGTTGTACAACAGGATTGCCACAATGGCGGCAAGAAACACAACGCAGGCAACAATAACTCTTCTCTTTTTCATTATCTGATCCTTCTCAGTTGATAGTCGTGAATGGTATGTTCATTATTCCCCGATGGACTTGGCAATCCGAGCCTGGGCGAGTTCGTAATCAACCAGCGCATTCGTATAGTTTGTCTTTGCCTGAAGCTGTGCAACTTCCGCATCAATCATATCCGACGTTGATGCAAGGCCAACATTGAAGCGCTTGCTCGTTACGCGATTGTTCTCTTCTGCCTGCTTCACTCCCTGGTCTGCGACGCTGATTCTCTCCTGTGCTTGCTCAAGATTCAGATAGGCCTGTGTAAGATCGAGCGTGATGCCGTCCTGAATCTGTCCGAGTGCATCCTTGGCCTGCGCAAGCTGGGCTTGCGCCTGATCAGTCTGGTGAACCGTTGTCCCCCAGTTCCAAATATCAAGCGAGACCCCTATGGTTACGTCCCAGGTATCTTTGAATATATCCTGTGTGGGAAACATTCTTTGATTTGGTCGCGAGTAGTAGTAGTTACCGGCCAGATAGATCTGCGGGAACCAGCCAGCCTTTGCCGCCGTCACACCCGCTTCGCCAGCCTTGACGCGAGAATCCATTGCCTTAAGTTCCGGCCGGTTCTCCATGGCTCGTGTGATCAGTTTATTCAAGTCTTTATAGTCCTTCGGCTGATGCACAGCGTTGGATTCAAGATCAATCTCGGTTGAGAGTGGAATACCAATCGTGTTGTTCAGGGCGATCATTGCGAGGCGCAGACCGTTGTTCGCGTCGATCTGTTTCAGTTGCACATCGGAGAGCTGCACCTGGAGTTTCAGCACATCGTTGTTGGTGGTCATTCCTTGCGCCATCATGTTCTGAACATCCTTAAGATGCGCCTTTACCTGTTCTACATTCTCATCGAGGACCCCTTTGATCTGCTTCGCCTTGTACAACGACCAATACGCAACCTTGATGTTGTACACCAGATCCGATCTGTCTTTTGAGTAGTCGAAGTTCTGAGCTTCCGCAGAATAGTCCGCAGCCCGCGAGAGGGCGTCCATGCGGAAGCCTGTAAAGAGCGGTTGCGTCAACGAGAGTTTCATGTTGTAGTTGTTCAGCACTGCAGAAGAGACGCTGATTGGTGTCGCCAGCAACCCTGGAAATGGGCCGATATTGAATGGCGGGACATCGCTTAACCGGGTATACCCGCCGCTGAACTTCAGCGAGGGAAGTCTGGAGGAGTTGATCTCGCCAGCCTTCGCATCCGCGTATTCTACCCTCATCTGCGACGAGTGCAAGACCTTGCTGTTTTCCAAACCAAGCTGGATCGCTTTCTCGACAGTCAGTGGGAGTCTCGACTGCGCAAGCACCGATGTTCCAACAACCATCAACACAACCATCATCTTCTTCATGTTCTTGTCACCTGTTTTCTTGTTTGCAAAAAAAATGATCAAGGGATAACTACACTACAAACTCTGGGTATTTCTCTTTCGCCTCATCCGTCATGATCGCCTCGAGAAGCAGGGAGTTCGTCAGGCGGAGAGTCGCTTCTAGATCGAGGCCCATTTTTTCTTTCCAGTAATTGTCTTCACGGTCCATTTGTCTCATGAGACTGTTGGAGTTGGACCAGAGCATCACAGCAACCTGCATCGGGTTGAGGTTCTTCTGGATGACACCTTCATCCATTCCGCGCTGAATGGTCTCCACAAGCAGGGTCCAGATCCGACCATTGTTCGTCGAACAAAGTCCCATCATTTCCTCGGAGACCTGTCTGTGTATTTGGGGGTTCTCGAAGAAGTGGAACATCCGGAAGTAGTTTCGGCGCTGCTTGAAGAATTGATAATAGGCATCTCCGACATTGGAGATCAGCTTCATCGTTGGTTCACCAGTGGAGACGACTTCATGGAACATCTCATAGAGTATGTCTGACCCTCTCATAAGAACCGCAAGGTACAGGTCCTCCTTGCTTTTGTAGTAGAGGTAGAGTGTGCTCTTTCCTAGCTCTGCTTTTTCGGCAATCTCATCCATAGTTGCGATTTGAAGGCCCTTCTCAAAAAAGACCTTCTCCGCAGCACTGATTATCTCCTCGCGTCTCTCTTCTTTTTCTCGCTCTTTTCGCTCATTTATGCCCATTTGAACTCCAATTCGATTGATGACTATCAGTCATTAAATGAGCGGTAATATACTTTAACCAAGAGTCGTTGTCAAGTCTTATTTTCATAAACTATATAAATGATTATTTGCTGACTAACAGTCGGTGATACGGGGCTGAATATGATAGGTTTCAGTCATGTGAATATTTTCGCGTGGTGATCAGCCAGCAGCTCAATGTCGAAGGCACGTAGTAGTGACCTAACGAAGGCGAAATAGCGGCAAGGACAAGGGCTTGGAATCGGTGAAAAGAAAAGCCCTTCTGCGCTTAGTTAGGCAAAAGGGCTTGAAACTGTTCAACGTTCGAGTGCTACTTCCAAGCACCGAAAAGGCTAGAATGTTTCCGCTTATCTCTTCTTCAGTGCGGCTTTGCCCTTCGAGCGCTTCTTAGCCGTTGGTTTTTTCTTTGAAGTTTTTTTTGCCTTCTTTGCTTTCTTCTTTGGAGCAACGGGTTGAGCTTTTACAATTCCGATCCTGTTCCCATCGGGGTCAGTGAACAGAGCATACGTTACCATTCCCGGAATTTCTGTAACAGGGAGATTCACAGTGGCGCCCATGCTTACTGCAAGGTCCAACGTGCCCTGCGGGTCGGGAACTTCAGCATAAATTGTCACGTGTGTCAAGCCGCCCGGACCGGGGCTGCTGATGCCGCCTCCAATGCCTCTACCCTGCGGTTGAATCATGCCATAGTTCATCGGGTTGTTGGAATTGATTTCCCAGCCGAGCAGTTTCGAGTAGAACTCTTTCATCTGGTCGCCATTACGGGAGAGTATTTCAAAGTGAGTTACTGCTGCACCCATACGAACTACCTTTCATTAATTGATGATAGATTGATGTCGGTGAACGCCGCCGTTTCCTGAAATAAGGAAGTTGCGTGATGAAACAGAGGACAAACCGGAAAGAAGATAGTAAATTTCACAAACAATCAAAATGGCGTTGGGATGAACCGTCAGGCAACTCCTATCTTCTTCTCCAATGCCTGCTTTACTTCCTGCCATTCGTGGTCCAGAATGCTATAGTAAACCGAATCGCGTACGCGTCCCGATACAGTAATCTGGTGTCTTCTCAGAACCCCTTCTTCCTTCGCACCAATTCTTTGCAAAGCACTCCTGGACTTCTCATTGATCACGTCCGTCTTAAACTCCACGCGGAAACACCCCAAAACCTCAAATGCATGTCTGAGCATCAAGTACTTCGCCTCGGTATTCACGTACGTGCGTTGAAATTCCTTACCCAGCCACGTCCAACCGATTTCTACACGCCTGTTGTTCTTATCGATGTTGCCAAATCGCGTGCTGCCGGCAATTCTTCCACTCTTCTTGTCCACCGTCGCAAACGCAAGGGCAGTACCCTCCTTCTGCAATCGCAACGCCGTCTCAACGTACTGCCTCATCTCATCCTCGTTGCGAATCAGAGTCATTGTGATTTTCCAAAGCTCATCATCCAGACCAATTTTGCACAACCCGGTCACATGAGCCAACGAGAGGGGCTCAAGACGGACATTGAGTCCATCCAAAGTAATGGGAAGGATCGTCATTGGAGAGTAGTTCATCCGATCAGCTTGGTTTCATTTGCTTTATCTGCTTCTGCCAGTAGTAGTAAAATGGCAACGCAGTCAACAGCAGCAACAGTCCGACCATCGAATCTGCAGTTTGCTCAATAATGGTATTGATGACAAACCATGTCGCCACCACGACAAAAAGAATTGGAACAATCGGATATCCGGGCACACGGT
This sequence comes from Bacteroidota bacterium, assembly GCA_031402435.1. GTDB lineage: Bacteria > Bacteroidota > Ignavibacteria > UBA10030 > UBA6906 > UBA11986. Next base: position 55,496 of record JANNSJ010000008.1, read on the forward strand.
ATTCAGGCTTTAGGTCCGGCATCTTCTTCCTCATGAGAAAAATCCCGGCAGCGCCAAGCGCATAGAATATCCATCCCGCAAAGATCACATACGTAAAGATCTGGTCGTATGTTCCAGTAAGCGTAAGCAGACACGCCCAAACACATTGAAGAACGAGAGACTTGTTCGGGGTTCGGTATTTCGGATGGACATCGCCCATGCTCTTGAAGAAGAGCTTGTCCTTTGCCATAGCATAGAAAACGCGGGCTGTTGTCATGGACGTACCATTTACTGTGCCGAATGTTGAGATCATCACAGCAAGCGAGATAATGACTCCGCCGTATCCGGCAAAAATTGTTTCCATCACGTCGGCAGCAACGAGGTTTGATTGTGCGATCTGCTCAATAGGCAGGACATACAGATATGCAAGATTCGTGGCAACGTAGATTGCGATGATGATGATCGTGCCAATCACCAGGGCGCGTGGAATATTGTGTTGAGGCTCCCGTACTTCACCTGCAAGATAGGTGAGACTGTTCCAGCCATCATACGACCAGAGCGTTGCAACCATTGCAGTTCCGAATGCCGCAAGCATATTCACTCCGGTCGGGTTCCCCCAGAGCGGGAAGAAATGTTCCGTACTTCCTTTCGCAACGGTGAACGCCAGAAGGATGATCGCAGCAATAGCGACAACCTTCAGCGTTGTGAAGACATTCATGAGTCTCCCACCAAAATGGACGCCGAAGTAATTCACCGCCGTCACCAGGACAATTGCGCCAATGGCAACGGCGGTAACACCAAAGTTGTTCAACGGAGCGATGCTCTCGAATAGCGGAAGTCGCCATGCTTCCAGCGCTGGGCTCAAGTGCGGCAACGGAATGATGCGATCAAAGTATCTCCCGAAAGCAACTGCAATGGCTGCAATCGATCCAGTTTGGTACACGATGAACGTTGTCCACCCATACAAGAACCCCGTGAAGTCTCCGTAGAGCACCCGGAAAAACACATACTGGCCACCGGCGTGAGGAATGCGGTTTGCAATTTCAGCGTTGGTGAGTGCGCCGGCAAGTGTAAGGAGCCCGGTAAATATCCAGACAAAGATCATTATCCCCGGAACCGGAACAGCCGAGGCAACGCTCTGAGGCGTTAGAAAAATTCCCGAACCAATCACCGACCCGATCACTACCATAATGGCAGAGGTAAGCCCGAGTCGGCGCGAGAGTCCGGTGTGCTCCTGTGAATTGTGTTCCATATCTACTCCGTTTGGAGGCTTTCGTTCAGTGTATTATACGTGAAGATGCAATGCTGCCAATGATTGGTTACGACGATACACAAAGGGAAATGGAAAGGCAAGTGAGAAAGTTGGGATTCAGAAGAGTCTTTGGAGTTTATAGAGTTGGATGAGTTGTTGGATTGAATACTTGTTTCATATTCGATTCACAGGGACCGGCTAATTCAGAAATCTCAGGGTGCACTACTCTCCCTGAAAGATGATTTGTCCCTGTTGACTGCACCGGACCCAATAGCCTTTCATTGGCAATAGGGTTGTAGCTGACGCATAGCCATTATCGAATCCAAAGAATGAAGAAACGATAATGCCGGGAGGAATGGATGCAACAGAAGCGAGAGTGACAGGATAAGAAATCGAACCAACAAGATTCCACCCGGCATTCACTTCGATGGTATCGGATGAAATCGGTTGCCCTAAAATTGAAACGGGCTGTGAAGAACCAAGTTTCAACCAATATCCCGATCCGGAGATGAGAGTATCGCTCTGAGTGTACCCGTTCTGGTATGCAAATGCGGCAGAAAGGGCATTCGGGAACAACGATGTCACCGATGGATTCACTGCGGTTACTGGAACTGAAACAATATTCCAGCCTGTATTCATCTGGCTTGTTACCGTCAACTCTGCAGCAATCTGGAACTGCCAGACCGTCGAGAACGATCCCCATGTTGCACCGTTCTTTGCGCGCACACGCCAATAGTGCGTCGCTACTGTATCAAGCCCTGACACCGCGTCCGTTGTATCATTTAACGTTGAATCAGACGCTAGCACTGTCGCAAAGGATGAATTTGCGGAGACCTCAATATGATACGCTATAGCACCTGGCGATGATCGCCATACAAACTGCACAGGAGAAGGAATCCCATGCGCCTGGTCCGGCGGTGATTGAAGCTGAACTTGTGCAAAACCGGAATTCGTTGTACCGGTCAAAGGGATATTCACCGTTCCTTCATCAGGGTCGCTGCTTTGAATGACGAGTGTATTGTTGAACGTCAGGTTCGCCTGTGTCGGTGTAAACCGGAGACGAACCTGCCTGAACGAATCGACCGGAACACTGGCTGGCGCGTCAATAATCCGGAAATTCGACGAAGGCGATTGTAATATCAGGCCTGTAACATTGAGCGATGCCCTGCCGTTATTGATGATGATCAGTTTCCATTCAACGGAATCGCTTGCGGCAATCGTACCGAAATTGATTGACGTGGCGGATGTCGTGATATCCGGAAAGAGTGTGGGTGCAGACGTGGTATAGAAATACGCAATGCGATCGACAAATTCAGGATGGTCGATGAGAGGGTTTTTCTTTCCCTGATATGATGCAACACGCGTATTGCGCTGATTTTCCTTTGCGCTCACAGGATCGAATTTGTGCCACACACGCAGGTCGTTCTCCTGGGTGGCGTCCATGTAATTGCCGAGATTCCCATAGCGGACCATAAAATAAAACAGTGCCCGCGCAACATCTCCCTTGTGTACATCCCGTGGCTCAAACGCCAAGGCGCCATTTGCCCTCTGTCCTAATTTCGAGCCAGCAACGTTGTAGGTAATGTTAGAAACAACCGGCCCAAAAGGATAATTGGCACGGTTGCTATTCGGTACCGCATCAGTGGGAAACAGATGATTCAAATCTGACACCATTGGTTCGTCAGCAAAAAAACTTTGCGGCCATGTATGCTCGGTATTGAAATTCTGATTCTGGGCCTCGGTTCTCGTCACAGCGCGAATTCTTCTGGCGATGTAGACGCACTCAATCGTGTCTGTGAGGTTGACATCGTCAATGGTCTCGAACATTCTGTCGCGGGCCGTGTTGTAGCCGAGCGATGTGTGGTTGATGACAAGATTCGTAAGGGCAGTCTTCAGTGCGTTGTCCCACAATCCCTGTGTGGAATTGTACGAGGCATCGGGGTAACGCCCTATGCCGCTGAGCCGAAGCGGCGTGCCTCCACCGACACCAACCACCACCAATATATCCTTCCACGTAACATTCTGGTTGGTTTTGAAATAGACATATACACGAACGCTGTCATTTGCCTGCACAGTGAACAGTGTATCTTTCACGCGGAACTCAGGTCTCGTAGTGTTGATGTCGGTAACGACAAAAGGCGTCGGGCCTGCGTTCCGAACCCAGAACGCAAGGCTGTCATTCGTATTAACAAGTACAGTGTCAAATATGACGGGTGAGGAGAGAGTAATCGTTTGGGCACGCAGGGGTACGGCATAAATCAGCACTACAAACAACACACGAAGACAACGATCCATACTATCCTTTTCTGGGGAAGCATCTGTAGGCCATGGTAAACCTTCTGGAGAGTTGCAAAAAAGCAGAAGGTAAGCCTATTGTTTGTCAAAAATGGGAACAAAAGAGCCTGAATGTCGTCCAAAAAGCAAAGAACATCTCTTCTGTTCCACTTCATCATATCGAATTTCCATCAAATCTGCAATGGCAGCGTCTCGTCCACAAACAATGACAATGTCTGTCTGTGTTTGATGAACAACCCCTTCTGACATGATCTTTCCTGTTCGCCCCTGCTCTTGTCAAGAGTATCGGTTGCTTCGAAACAACTCCAACCCTGATCCGTACCTGCTGAGAGTTTCTTCACATAATGACCACAGACGAGGAGTAAGCAATGAGCGCTTTACCGATGCGGAGTTTGTATATCATTGTTATGACGATGGGAGCGGCTTCTCTTGTCGATGCGGAAGAACTTCAATTGAAGGAGTATGACGTCCTCAAACTCGCAGACGGTGTATATGGCTTCGTTTGGAAAGAACCGCATCAGGATCCGATTGAAGGAAATGCTCTTTTCGTCATCAATGATCGGGATGTGTTGGTTGTCGACACTGGGCTGTTGCCCTCAACAGCGCGACGCATGGCAGGAGAGTTGAAGAAGTTGACCACAAAGCCGGTTCGCTATGTTGTCAACACGCATTGGCACGATGACCACACAAATGGTAACGAAGTGTACCGTGATCTGTGGCCGGGTGTCGAGTTCATCGCTCACCCTGACACCCGCACCGACCTCTTCGAACTGACATACAAGACGCGTGCAAAGGATGTTGCAAACATAGTGGAAGACGCCACAAAGTTCGAACGATGGGTTACCGAAGGAAAAGACGATGAGGGGAAAACGATCGATGATCGACGGAGGAAATACTTCAGAGAGACCGCTGCTTTATTTCGCGTAATCGCCCCGGAACTCGCGGCTGTGCGCGAAACGCCTCCTGACCTGTTGCTGACCGATCAACTCGTTCTCCAACGCGGCAAGCGCACAATAGAAATCCGATGGCTGGGCAGAGGAAACACGCGCGGCGATGTCGTTGTGTTCCTGCCTGAGGAACGAATTGTTGCCACGGGCGATCTCCTCGTTCATCCGATCCCGTTTGCTTATGGTTCATACTACGAAGAATGGATTGCCGCTCTGGGCAAGCTTGATTCGATCAAAGCGGACATCCTTTTTCCGGGACATGGGCCTGTTCAGCACAACCGAACTTACTTGCACAATGTCCAGGGATTGCTCGTCTCATTGGTAAACGAAGTGAATGCTGCAGTCGCTGCTGGCGCGACTCTCGAAGAGACACAACGAAAGGTCACCCTTGCAGATTGGAAAGCAACTCTCGCCGGAGACGATCAGGTGAAGCAACGGTGGTTCGACGGCTCATTCGTCTCGCCGGCAGTTGAGCGGGCCTGGCGCCAGGCAAAAGGAGAAGCCGATCAGGCTGAAGGAATCAAATAAGCACCAACAAGAAAGCCCATCCACCGTTACGTGAATGGGCTTGAGTATATCTCAAATCAAAGTTCAGTTTTCTTCGCTCATCCCAGATATGAGGGCTCCTCAGAATGACAAGGGTGGCGTCATTCCTTCGGTAACTGCACCGCGGTATAGCTGGTTACCCCATTAGGAAACTTCAGCCTGAGAAGAATTGAGTCGCCGGGTTTCCGTGAATCAATAACTTTTTTCAGGTCGCTTGGTGAACTAATATCCTTCCTGTCAGCTTCGAGGATGATCGAATTCTGTGCGATGTTCTGTTTGGCTGCTTCGCCGAAAGGTTTCACTTCCGCCACGACTGCTCCGCCATCAACTGATTGCGCTTTCTTCTCATCGGCAGTAAGCGGTCGGACACTCATCCCAAGACCATCGAACTTCGTCAACTTGGGAGTATCCTCATCTACATCCTCATCGGGATTCTTCTTGTCTGAAGCTTTCACAGTCGGGGTATCTTCCTCCCGTGCACGGAGTGCCACCTTCTTTTCAATGGTCTTTCCATCACGGAACACTTTGAGTGTCACAACGTCACCGGGATGTCGCGTAGCAACGTAGCTTTGAAGTTCGTTTGCTGCATTGACTTCCTTGCCGTCAACGGAAAGAATCACATCCTTCTCCTTCAATCCTGCAGACTCACCAGCTCCACCCTTGACAAGACTGGATACCAGAACACCTTGCGCCTTGGACAAGCCGAGAGCGCTCGCCATTGTTTGATCAATCCCGCCAATCTGAACGCCTATATACCCGCGGCGGACCTTGCCTTCCTTGATCAGATCCATCACGACGGTCTTCAACAAATTCACAGGTACAGCGAACCCATAACCCTGATACCGTTGGTTCGTCGTTGCAATGGCGCTATTGATCCCAACCACTTCTCCATTCAGGTTTACCAATGCACCGCCGCTATTGCCGGGATTAATCGCTGCGTCGGTTTGAATGAAATCCTCAATGCCATAGTTGTCGGCAGTCCTGATAACGCCGATATTCCCTCGACCAACTGCGCTGATGATACCGGCAGTGACCGTCGAGGTCAGGCCGAGAGGGTTCCCGATCGCAAGCACCCACTCGCCGACCTGTACGTTGTCGGAATTGCCGAGTGCTGCAACAGGCAGATTCTTTGCATCGATCTTGATAACGGCAAGGTCTGTTGTCGGATCCTTACCGATGAGCTTTGCTTTGTAACGAGTCTTGTCATTCAATCCCACTTCAATCCCGTCCTTATCGGCATCATCAACCACATGGTTGTTCGTGACAATATAGCCATCCGGTGTAAGGATGACGCCGGATCCCGCACCCTGTGATGGCTGTGGAGTTGGATTTCCACCATCGGGACCGAAGAAATGGAAAAAATCACGCGGCATGTTCCTGGTATCGCTCTCTTTGCCGGTCGTGGTCACCGTAATGAAAACAACCGACGGCGTAACTGCCTTTGCAACAGCAATGAACGCATTGCTGGCGGCCTTAATATCCTGGCCGACATTTGTCACCGGCGCCGGGCCACCAAGTTTGATGTCATCCGTGTTGCCGGCAAACCCTGAACCCACACCGCCGCTGAAGTTTGATACCAGCAACGCACCAAAGATGATCCCGATGGTGATCAATGCCAACGATGCCATAACAGATCGCTTCGACATATTCGTGCTACCTCCCGAATTAATGTATTTGATGACCTGAATACTCTTGATCATACGAACAGATCATGAACAACGGATTAACCTTCGATTACAAAATCTACATCATACTGGCTGCCACGGATTGCGCTTTCAAACGTTGCAACCCGCCAACATGACTCTGGAGATACTGACGCAACGTAGTCCTGACCTCTTCCATTTGATGACTGTTGAGTTTTACGGAAGTTGCGCTGGCAGGTTCCGGAGCCTCCTGAAATCGTTGCAGAATCTTGAGTGCTCCGATGGAGATTGAACCATGTCCCCCCGCCCTTCCCGAACAACCACTGCACAGGACTCCTCCATTCCCTAACCGAAGTTCGCTCCCATTGGTTCCAACATGTTCATCATCCAGCGCCAGGCCACAGGAAAGGCAGGTATGGAAGTTTGGTCTGAACCCCAAAACATCCGCTAGATGCAATTCAAAATACAACTGGACGTTGGCGGCATTTTTCTCAGCGTCGTTGATTGCACTCAATACCGAAAACGCCAGATCGAACATCTGGTCATTCCGCTCTTCGTCGTGAGCAACGTATTCCACCATCTCCACGACAGACATCGCCGCCGTGAACTTGTCCAGATCCTCTGCCAGCCGGGGAAATCGTGTCACGCTGTCGCACTGCGAGAGCAGGTGAAGCTCACGGTTGTCATTCTTGTACAGCACCGCAGACACATGATTCAATGGTTGCAACGAGGCGCCGAATTTGCTCTTCGGCCCGCGCGCTCCCTTGGCGATGACAGAGAGCTTTCCAAATTCTTTTGTATAGAAATTGAGAATCTTGCTCGTTTCCCGGAATTTTCTTGATCGGAGAACGATGGCCTCTGTCTTCACAATCATGTCACCCCCACCACGTGTTGCAAAGCTGGCGGACGAAGCGCTGCAATGGCTTCGGTGTATGGCGGGTTCAACACACCAGCCTCAGTAACAATCGCAGTGATAAAATGATTCGGCGTAACATCAAACGCCGGAGCGAACACTTTCACACCTTCGGCAGCAATCCGGACGCCTGCAACGTGAGTCACTTCCTTTTCGTCCCTCTCCTCCACCGGGATCTGTACACCGGATTTCGTCCCATGGTCAATTGTCGATGTTGGTGCAGCAACATAGAAAGGGATGCCATGACGTTCGGCGAGCACGGCGAGCGAATAGGTGCCGATCTTGTTCGCCGTGTCACCATTCGCTGCAATCCTGTCTGCTCCTACAATTACGGCGTTGACCTGCCTTTGTTGCATCACGTATCCCGCGGTGCTGTCCGTGATGAGGATGGTGTCAATATTGTGTTTGAGAAGTTCCCAACTTGTCAATCGTGCACCCTGAAACAACGGCCTTGTCTCATCAACAAACACACGGGTAACCTTGCCCTGCCGGGCGGCAGTTGTGATGATGCTCTGCGCAGTTCCCTCGCCTGCGGTGGCAAGCGCTCCTGTATTACAATGCGTGAGGATGGATGAACCGTGGGTGATCAGCGTTGCGCCAAACTCACCGATCTTCCGGCACGCCTCAATGTCTTCCTGCTGGATCCTACGTGCTTCCTGAAGGAGATGAAACCGGATCGTCACAACGTCAGCATGGCTGACGCTCTGGAAGGCACGGTGCATGCGGTTCAGCGCCACAAAGAGATTGACGGCGGTGGGACGGGTTTGCGAGAGATGGTTAACTGCAGTATCCACTTCGTCTGCAAGGTCTTTCGCGGTAAGGATGAGCTTGTCTTCAATGGCGAGAAGAATGGCAAACGATGCAGCAACGCCGATGGCGGGGGCCCCGCGGATTTTCAACTTCTTGATTGCCTCCCCGACAACACGATAGTCGGAGGTTTCAATAATTACCTGCTCAGCCGGCAGCAGTGTCTGGTCGATGAAGCGGACCTTCCCCCCAACCCATTCTACAGAGGTCATGACAATACCTCATTCAGTTGCAACATAATCCTCTTCAAACCGTGAGAGCTCACGGAAGGCTCGGAAGCGGTCTTGAATCTGCAGGTAGGTCAAATCTTTCAGGCCATCAACGCCGAACTTCTCAACACAGAATGAGGCAAGTGTACTGCCGTAGATAACTGCGCGCTTGAGATTCTCCTCGGAGATATCATCTGTCTTCCCGATCCATCCCACAAAACCGCCGGCAAACGCGTCGCCAGCTCCCGTCGGGTCAAAGATGTTTTCCATCGGATACGCAGGTGCTGAGAACACTGTTCCTTCGGTGATCAACAACGCTCCATGCTCGCCCTTCTTGATGATCACGATTTGCGGACCCAGAGCACGAATCACCCTCGCCGCTTTGATAAGGTTCGGTTCTTTCGAAAGCAACCGGGCTTCGGAGTCATTCAGAATTACAACGTTCATCCGCTTCAGTGTCTCAAGGAGCTCCTTGGGCTTTCCCTCGATCCAGTAATTCATCGTGTCGCATATGACAACGCGGGGCTTCTCAATTTGATCAAGAACCCGGAGTTGCAACACGGGATCGATATTTCCCAGACATATATACTTGCTGTTCTTGTATTTGAGAGGGATCTTCGGGTCAAATTTTTCAAAGACGTTCAGGTCGGTGGCCAGGGTATCACGGACATTGAGGTCGTAGTGGTATCGACCTGCCCAATGAAATGTTTTCCCCTCTTTGACTATCTCCAGTCCTTCAAGGTCAACGTGGCGATCTTCGAGAAACGTCAGGCCTTCCTTCGGAAAGTCACCCCCGACAACACCCACAAGCCTGATGGGGTTGGTGAAGTAACTTGCCGCCGCAGAAATATATGTCGCCGAGCCCCCAATGGCCTTCGGCGCCGATCCAAATGGTGTTTCGATTGAGTCAATGGCAAGAGATCCGACAACAAGTACGCTCACAGAACGCTCCAGGAATTAAGTGCATCGGGAATGAAGAAACCGTCAAAAGATACGCAAAGGTGGTTTGATTAGCAAGATTCGTAACCGATGTTCGATAGGGCTACATGGGAATTTCCGTGAGAACACCAGCTTCTTCGCCGCCGAGGATGTACTGTTCAACGACCTCAAGCCCAAGACGCTGACCCGGCCAGACGAGACGCCGTCGCGCATCACCAAAGGAAAGCCATTCGTATTCACAGTGCTCCAAAGAAAGCCCCGGCTCGTCTCCAATTTCCACCTGCGCGGCAAAGAGCGGACTCACGTTCACCACATCGTATGAGGGATCGTAAAATGTATTTGCGTGCGGCACCACCCAGAAGCGTTTCGGCGTCAGGCCCGTTTCCTCCTTGAGCTCTCGCAGTGCAGCGTTCACCGCCTTCTCCCCCTCTTCAAGAGAGCCGCTCACAAACTGCCAGAGGTTCGGATAGACCTTCTCGTCGGGGGAACGCTTGAGCATAAGATACTCCGGCCGATCATTCACGAATCGAAACACACATACTTCGACGATGCGACAGACGATGTTCGCCATTGCCATGGTTCTATAATGTAAGAGAGAAAGTGATGCCTTCACGCTCTACAGCCGTAAGCGGACGCGTCCGGCCTTCTCTCAGATTCCCCAGGGGTACAGCGCCGATACTCAACCGGCAAAGACTCAGGACCTCATACCCGAGTGATTTACAGAGGCGTCGAATCTGCCGGTTCTTCCCTTCAACAATGGTGATACGAAAGGCGTTCGGGTTGTTTGCATCAACAACAGCCTGTGCTGGTTTCAATTTCGTGCCACCATCCAGCAGGAACGTTGATTCCATCCGCTTCCGGTCTTCGAGACGAAGGGGTTTATCAACTTTAACGGAGTATGTTTTGGGGATACCGGACATTGGATTCGTAACGTTGTCTCCCAACCGCGTATCGTTGGTGAAGATCAGTAGGCCCGACGTTTCCTTATCAAGCCGGCCAATGGGAAAGAGCCACCGCGAGTCGTCGGGAAGAAGATCGTACACCGTTTTTCTGCCAAGCTCGTCCGAACGTGTTGTCACTACTCCTGCGGGCTTGTTCATCGCAAGATATACAAACTGCCGTTGACGGAGAGGCTTTCCATCGACCGTCACCTTGTCTTTCTTCGGATCAATCCAGAGATCGGGTGAACGGGCAATCATTGCATTCACTCCCACCCGGCCTTTGAGAATCAATTCGGCAGCTTGCTTCCTCGATGCAACCCCGAATTTCGAGAGGGCCCGCGCAAGCGTAATCTGGCTCTTGTCCTGTCGTGACCTGGTTGGCATGTATTAGAACAAGCTCTTACTCATGACGAAGAAGAGAAGCATCACCGCACCGATGACGAGCACCGCTCTTCCGAGGTAATGATCGAAGTAGTACTTCACTCTTGGCCCGAAGGTGTATAACAGAATGCCTATCGGTACGAACCGGATCAACCTGCCACAGAGCGCGGCGAAGAACAACGTCATCGGATCAATGGTTGCATTGAATCCTGCAGCCATCGTAAAGATCATGAATGGAATCATCGTAAAACCGGCGAGCAGCAAGGCAAGCCACGCATTCACGCGGTACTCCTGCAACAGAACCTGAAACTGGCTCCCAGCTCCAAAGAATTCAATAATGCGATATCCTACTGCATCGTAGAGCGCATAACCCACATAGTATCCTGCCAATGCGCCTATCGAAGACCCCGCAACAACAATCAATGAATAGAAAATGGACTTACGGGGATTGCTTACACCGAGCGCAATCAATAGAACGTCGGGGGAAAGCGGAAACAGTGAAGCCTCTACGAAACCACACACAAACAATGCAAACGTCGCATACGGTTTCTCTGCAAATCGTTCGAGCCACGCCTTGAACCTTCGGACAGGATTGAGCAGTGTTTCTTTCATTAGCAGACGGGAAAAGGCAACATCAACAATTCCTTCCAGACAAAAAAAAAGCCCGATCCTGTTCCGGACCGGACCATCGTGACAAATCTTGTGTTATTCACCATACAAGCGATGGAGAGATGAAAGGACAACGCCGCACGCAACCCCGACATTGAGCGATTCGCCTGCGCCGTAACGTCGGATGCAAATCTTCGCATCGGCGAGTTGCTTGAGCTGATCGGACACTCCCCAGGCCTCATTGCCAAAGACAATCAATGACTTGTTGGAGTATCGCACGCGATCAAAGTGCGTTTCGCCGTTCTGGTCCGCAACGTAGACTTTATATCCGAGATCCTTTGCATGGGAAATTGTTGAAAGCAAATCAACCCCCTCCGCTATCGGAATATGAAAGATCCCGCCCATGGTCGCACGCAAGACCTTGGGGTTGTACAGTTCCACAGAGTTGCGCCCGAGGAGAATCCCTTCCACGCCGAACCAGTCGCAAGTACGCACCATGGTCCCTACATTGCCGGGATCAGACACGCCATCAAATGCCACAAGGATGGACTGCGCCCCGTTTCTCTGCAAGATGGCATCGACGGAGAATGTCTTCTGCTTAACGACCGCCACGATACCCTGAAACGTCACCGTCTCGGCGAGGATTTCCATCTCACGGTTCGTGATCTGATAAGCCGACGGGGTCTTCTTTTTCAGAGTTTCAAGGAGCGATTCACCGCCGGCGTGTTCGGCAATGTCTGCCGTATAGAATGCTTCGAGGATCTTGTAGTCGGAGTTGACCGCTTCACTGACGAGGCGGATACCTTCCACAAGGAATTTCCCCAGTTCATCACGATGCTTCTTGTTCGTGAGTTCCCGGAGTTCTTTCAATTTATTTTTCGTTAGGGCCATCGGAAAATCCATAATCGTCAATCATAAATCAGCAATTTGCTCTGTGAATATCCCATCTTCCTATCTCAAATACAAGAGCTTTCTCGTTGTGACGCAGTCGTTCGTTTTCAAGCGATGGAGGTATATTTACTACTCAGTTAGGAGTTGAACGCATGTAGAAATCGATCCCAGCAACGACAACGAACTCCGTAAGAGTTCAACATTCTTTCTCTCACGGTCTTTTGTTTCGTTCATACAACATTGTGTTGAAACCTCCAAAGCCTTTCACTCGTACTGAAGATATGATCGAATTCATACTCTGGTTAATCCTGCTCTGCATATCGTGGCCATTGGCATTAGTGGCCCTTGTGCTTTATCCAATTGTATGGTTGCTTCTCCTGCCATTGCGCCTTGTTGGCATTACAGTTCACGCAGTGTTTGCGTTGTTAAAATCAATCGTGATGCTGCCTGCAAGAATTCTCGGCGGGGCGCGCTGAGCAGTTGGTCTTCGCTGTGGATGACCTCGTACTTAATCCTTGTATTCCCCCCACAACTCCCTCAGCGTATCAGAGATTTCTCCAACCGATGCATACGCCTCCACGCTTCTTAGAATGTGCGGAAGGAGATTTTCGTTGCCCTGGGCGGCGGAACGCAAACCTGCAAGAGCTGCCTTCGCATCGCTATTGTTGCGCGTTGATTTCACTTTCTTCAATCGGTCAAGTTGCCGCTGCGATCCGGACTCATCCATCTTGAGTATCTCCACTTCGGGACCTGCATCACCGGTAAATTCATTCACACCGACGATGATCTTCTCCTTCTTCTCAATCGCAAGCTGATACTTGTATGCGCTCTCCATGATTTCATTCTGGTAGAACTGTTGCTCAATTGCCTTCACCGCTCCTCCCATTTCGTCGATCCTTGTGATCAACTCCCATGTCTTCTTCTCCATCTCGTCTGTCAGCGATTCGACGAGAAACGATCCGCCAAGCGGGTCAACTGAATCCGCAATACCGGACTCATGTGCGATCACTTGTTGCGTGCGGAGGGCGAGCATGGCCGAGGATTCCGTTGGCAAGGCAAGTGCCTCATCACGGGAATTTGTGTGAAGCGATTGACATCCACCGAGCGCTGCAGCAAGAGCCTGCAACGTTACACGGACAACATTGTTGTCAATCTGCTGGGCCGTAAGGGTGGAGCCACCCGTTTGCGCGTGGAAGCGGAGCTTCATGGTCTCTTCGTTCTTCGCTCCGAATCGCTCACGCATGATCTTCGCCCATATCCTTCGGGCCGCACGGAACTTCGCCACCTCCTCGAAGAAGTTGTTATGCGCATTAAAAAAGAACGAAAGCTGCGAGCCAAACGAGTCAACATCCAGTCCGGCATCAACTGCGGACTGCACGTATGCAATACCGTTGGAAAGCGTGAAGGCAAGTTCCTGCACAGCGGTTGCGCCGGCCTCTCGGATATGGTAGCCGCTGATCGATATCGTATTCCAACGCGGTACGTGTTCACTACACCAACGGAATGTGTCCGTCACGAGCCTCATGGATGGTGCGGGAGGATAAATATGTGTTCCGCGGGAACTGTACTCTTTGAGGATGTCGTTCTGGATTGTCCCTGAAATCTTCTTCATGTCGGCACCCTGCTTTCTTGCAAGCGCAACATACATGCACAGGAGAATCGCTGCCGTGGCGTTGATCGTCATCGACGTCGTCACCTTCTCAAGAGGAATCCCATCGAACAGGATTTCCATATCTGCAAGTGTGTCGATGGCAACGCCGACCTTCCCGACCTCTCCTTCTGCCATCAAGTGGTCGGAGTCGTAGCCCATTTGCGTGGGCAGATCGAAGGCAACGGAGAGTCCGGTTGTGCCGTTGGAAAGGAGATAACGGTAGCGCTTGTTCGATTCTTCGGGCGTACCAAAGCCTGCATACTGCCGCATCGTCCAGAACTTGCCGCGATACATGGTGGGATAGACGCCCCGCGTGAACGGATACTCTCCCGGAAAGCCAACCTCAGCCTCCGGCTTTACATCTTCCTCATCATACAAACGTTTGACGGCGATGCCTGAATCAAGCAGGAACTCCTTCTTCCGCTCACCGAAACGTTCGACAACCGGCTTCACCTTTGTCTGTTCCCATGCGGCTTTATTTTTGGAGGCACTCATGAAGTGTTCTTTGGTTTGTAAGATGACTGAATTGGCTCAACGAAATGATAACGAACGTTTGGGTGGGATTCAACTCGTTGACTTTATCATCGCCAATCCACAAGCGACAATGTTGTTCCGTCCGTTTCCAGTATGATCGCACCCACTTCGTCCGTTCGGTACACTTCCGTCTGCATGGCTCGAAGGCGGGAGACTACTTCCGGGGACGGATGTCCGAACTTGTTGTACCTGCCTGCCGATATGATAGCGTACTTTGGCTGTACACGATCAAGAAACTCCTGTGTGCTGCTGGTTTTGCTGCCGTGGTGACCGGTCTTGAGCAACGTACTTTGCAGAAAGTCACCGTACCGATCCACCATTTCCTGTTCTTCTTCCTCCTCTGCATCTCCCGTAAAGAGCATGGAGATGTTGCCATACTGCATTCGCATCACGACCGATGTATTGTTGAGATTAGGATGACGATGGGTTGTGTCGGCATCAATGAACGAAGGGGTCGGGCAGAGAAGATGGATGCGTAAGTCTCCGAAATTTGCCACAAGCATTCCACTCCGTGCAGTATCAACGCCGCAGTGCTCCTCCCGGATATCGGAAAGGTATTGCCGGTATGTACTAGACTTGACGGGCTGGCCGCTCTCCATCACCTCTGCAACATCGAATTGTTCCAGGATATGCGGCGCACCTCCGATATGGTCATCATGGGGATGAGAGATAACAAGGAGGTCAACGCGTGAAATCCCGCGGCGCCTGAGAAATGGAGCCACCGTACGTTCACCGGCATCGTACTCGTTTGCCTTCGGGCCGGCGTCAATCACAATGACACGTCCCTCCGGCGTTTCAATCACGGATGCATCACCCTGCCCCACATCGAGAAAGCTCACTCTCAGATTGCCCGTGGTCGCAACTGCGGCAGACGGTGGAACGAACACGACAATGTTCAGCGAGATAAGCAAGACGAACACCAGCCTCTTCGCAACTCTCGGCACGCTCAAGTTCGAGAGCAACAGAAGCAATACATAGAATGGAAGAGCGTACAGGGATTGGAATCGGGACGTATCCACGTAGGCAAATGAAGTCGCCCCCGATACACGGATAATCCACAGCGTCCAGTCGAGCAACAATTGGTTTACAGCGCCATAGGCTTCAGCAATCCAATTACTAAACAAGCTCGCCATGATGGTCACGAAGCCAAGCACAACACTTGCGCCCACCGCCGGGATGACGACAATGTTCGCCAGCAGTCCGATGATTGAGACCTTGCCGAAGTAGACTGCCGTTAATGGGAGCGTACCCAATGAGGCAGCCACTGAGACAGCACAGACACGCAGCAAGAAAAGCGTCGCCGACCAAATCATCGTGTCTGATCCCAAACTCGATATCCAAGCATTCATCTTCGGATACAGGTAGACAATGGAGAGTACAGCCATGAATGAAAGCTGAAATCCGACGTCGAACAGTTGACGGGAATCGATGGCGAGGATGATGAGCGCAGCAACACCAAGCGAATTGAACGAATTTGCCCGCACCTGCAACACGCTGCCAATCAGGAAGATGGATGCAGTAATCGTTGCGCGTACGACAGGCGGCTGGCTGCCGGTGACCAGCATGTAAAACCCAAGGGCGGCAAGAGTGAGGAGCACAACAGCCACCTTCGGTAGGCGAAGGAGTCCAAACACAAAGAAGAAGATACCTGCCACGACAACGACGTTTGAACCTGAGACAGCAAGCACATGTGCAACACCGGAGTTGGTAAACGCCTGACGGGTTGGAGCAGAAATGCCGCCCCGTTCCCCGATCAACAACCCTTTGAGAAACTCAGCTGATTCTCCATCTGTTGTTGCATCAAGCGTGTTCAAAATATATTCACGGGCCGGGACAATAACTCTGCTCATGAGCCAGGAGCCACCGGTAGAATCCAACATTACGCCGTTACTACCTCCGCGTACGAACATAAATAACGTGATGCCATTTGCCTCGTAGTATTGCTTCTCGCTGAACTCTCCAGGGTTACGAGCCTCCGACGGGCGGGAAAGCCTGCCACGCAACGCGAGCGCCATACCATATCGAAGCTGAAGTGGCGATTCGTTGCGAGGCCGCGTTAGAGTCACGCGAATATTCTCTTTCGTTTTCAATGCTCCAACATCCGTCCTGATCTCACGAAGCTCCATCACGAACCGGATGGTTTTTTCCGCAACGTGAGGAGGCTCTACGATCCTACCAAGGGTAATCACATCACCAGAAAGAAGGCTGTCGGGAACATATGATGACCGGTCACGATCCATGGCAAGTTTGCTCGCACCGCCGAGAATACAAACAAGCATGATCGCCTGAGTGACTGTCGCCATGAGCCCAGGCCGCTGTCGTGAAAGGAAGAACACGATACACGCCATAAGAATAGCAGCGAAGAAGGCAGGGACAAGGACGTCACCGGGCAGGTCAAACCAATGACACAGGAGAATGCCCGTGATGATGAGAAGTGAGAGGCGAAACGCTGGAGAAGCAGAAAGCCTGAACGTGCTCATGGACGAGTACGCTCCAGAATATAAACGTGGATGGGAAGAACAGTTATGCTACCGGATGCGACTTGATATTCTCAGTGATGTACTCCATTAACAGCGGAGTAACATGCGTGAGGTCGGCTCCGCTTGACGAGTGAAGCCGTGCTCCCATTTCCTCATGATTGCGACCGTAGAGAATGGCGGGAACAGGGTTGCGAGTGTGAGTCTTCGTGGACATATCTTCGATATTCCCGTGGTCGCTGGTAATACACAACAAGGTGGAACGGATATCCATCGTTTCAATGACGCCTGCAAGCATGCCGTCGAATCGTTCAAGTGTCTCAACGGCTTCGGCAAAGTTCTTCGAGTGCCCTGCGTAGTCTGTCTTCCAGTATTCAAAGAGGACAAAGTCATTGACAGTAACGAGTTCCACGAGGCGTCGACCGGCATCAGCCGGACTGATGAGCGGCATGTCAGGATAGCCGAGGTCCTTCCAGCCTTCGTTCGTAATATCGGCGGAAACTCCTCTTCCCTCTCTCAGGTCTTGTGCCTTGAGAAGAGGAATACCGGACATGGTACACGAAAGTGTCGTCACCGAGAGGCGGGTACGACGTTGGTTCATGTAATCAAAAAACCGTTGAGGAAACGCATTGGCAAAACTCGGACGCCGTCCAGCACCAATGAGTTGCTTGAAGATGTTTTTTTCTTGAAGGACTGGTCTGAGGGTTGAGTAGGGGTGCGGACCAAAATGTTTGCCGATCATTCTTGAGGCATTGATGCCGGTGAAGAGCGTTGTTTGTCCGGTACCGCTTTGCGGAAGTCCATCCACACCGAGGTTGGCGTCCAATGCCACGAGCGAAGCTGCCTTCGTGGAAATCCTGGATTTCGCAAGTGACGGCACTTCGCCATCAAATAGCGACCGCAGTGCCGGCAAACGCGCAGCAAAGAATGGATTTATGGAAGCGTCGGGCACTCCAAGCCCAACGCCATCCAGGAATAACATCAGCACGCGCACGCGTTACCTCCGACAGCATGCTTCTACTTATTCTCTTTCGGCTTGTTCTTAAACGGCTCGGACTGCCCTTCGATGAAGTTCGTCCACGTCCGTTCAATCGTCCGGAACTCCTGCTTGAAATGCTTCTTGAATGCTGCCTCGAGCGGCGTCATCCCATTGAAGACCCTGAACACGCCGAAGGCTTTCGTTTCACCATACTGTTCAACCAGAAATTTCATCGTGGAGCCGAGGATGAAGTGTACGTCATCGCGTTGAGGAGGATTGGGATATTGCTGGATGTCCTGGTCGAGATCGGAAAATGCAGCCAGCTTACCCCCAATGGGTGGTGTAAGGTTCGCCATCTCCCCGGAATGGTACACCGCATACGACTCCTGAAGCCATCGGGGACATCCTTTTCCCGAGGTTTGGTCAAGTACCGCAAGCGCCAGTTCATACGACAACGCTTGTTCAAAGATCTTCCTTGTGACAAGCGCTTCAATGGGCTGCATATGCAGCACGCCTCTCCAATAAATGGCTCCCCGCCATGGCTTGCGCTGGTTTGTCTTTGAAAGATATTTCCCGATCGTGTCGTATATACGCACTTCGAGTTTTTTCTTGAGATCAAGACCCGTTTGGTCGCTGATAAACTTGTACTCTTCCTGCAGATAATCGGCAGCCTTCCTGGCACTCCCTTCGGAGATGCCGCGCTGATACATGACGTCGATGTGGACCGTCGAGATGGTGGAGAATGTCTCCTGCGCTTTTGAGGCCCCGCACACTGCAAACACGAGGCACAACCCGCCTACGAATCGAGCAGCACGCATGAAATGATATTGAGTGATCATTATGTTGTACTCCTTCTGGTTAGTTCACTATCAACAACGACGACGACACTACTTTATGGACTCTCGATCAAAATCGTTACGGGACCATCATTAAGAATATGCACATCCATCATGGCACGAAACACCCCGGTGCGAACCCGTTCGCTTCCCAGCGCGGATTGCATATGGTCAACAAACTTCTGATACAACGGTTCTGCCTCTTCGGGTCGTGCTGCGCCTGCAAAGCCGGGCCGGTTCCCTTTCCGGGCATCGGCATACAACGTAAATTGCGATACCACCAGCACCGATCCGTCGACATCCTTCAGGCTCAGATTCATTTTCCCTTCAGCGTCCTCGAACACCCGCAGCGTAGAACACTTCTCTGCCAGGAACATGGCATCCTTTGCTCCGTCGCCCTTCCGAATCCCGAGCAGAATCACGAAGCCGCGCCCGATTCTCGAATGCACCTTTCCTTCAATCGTGACGCTTCCTTCCTTGACACGCTGGACAACTACTCTCATGCAGCTCGCCGTCCCTGCAACATGCGTTCATTGCCGGCGAGGTCGGTAAATATCTCAATCTCTACTAGTCCCGCATCCGCCGCGATTTGCCTTGCAACGGTTCCCTGATTGTATGCAACCTCCATAAACAACACGCCTCCATCGCGGAGCTTCTCAGCCGCAACCTCACAAATGCGCCTGACAAACCGAAGACCATCCCCATTGTCGGTCGTGGCAATGGCCGGTTCAAAATCTCTCACCTCCGGTTGTAGCAATGCAAACTCGCTTGCCGAGATGTAGGGGGGGTTCGCTATGATCGCATCAAACGCTTTTCCGGGAAACACATCCCCGAACACATCCTGTTGGTGAAGAGATATCCTTGAACATTGATGTCGCTCCACATTTCTCGCAGCAACCACAAGTGCCCCGGTACTCACATCAATCGACGTCATGAAGGCATTGGGCAGAAAACGTTCAAGCGCAATGGGAATATTCCCGGAGCCTGTCCCGATATCGAGAACCTCTACCCGCGGCATATCAAGTGTCTTGATCCACTCCACGGCCCTTTGTACGAGTTCCTCAGTCTCCGGGCGCGGAATAAGGACTGAAGAATTTACATACAGGGGTATGCCCATGAATTCAGTTTCGCCGATAATGTATTGCAGCGGTTCGTGGGTAAGACGCCGTTGAAGAGCAATCTTAAAATCCGACAGCTCTTCAGGACTCAACGGACGGTCAAAATTCGTATAGAGGCTGATGCGCGGCAGGTGAAGGATATGCGAGAGGAGCAGTTGAATGTTCAACCGCGCATCTTCAAAGCCGCGTTCATTGAGATACTTCGTTCCCCACTCAATGAGCGCCAGGATGGTCCAGGTTGTTATTGGTTGTGTGGTTGCTTGCATATTCGCGGTTCAATATAAACGCCATCCACGTGAAATGCAACGTCGAACATCCGTAACAATTGCCGCTACCGTGGCGGGATCGGCAACTTCGTTTCAAGATCGTCGAGATCGTCGTAATCGATCATGACATCGTACGCCTCGCTGAGCACCTTGGTCATCTGTTGCTTCTTGGCAACAACGATGATGTAATAGTCCTTCATCATCTCTTTTCTGAACTGTGCGACAATCCGGGTGTTTCCCATCTTCGGGCTGTACGCATCAAATGCTTCAATGATAATTGTTCTCCCGGAGCTATCCTTGTCATGTGTAATAATGTCCGGAACGTAGGCGGTCGGTGTTCCAGCAACGCCTATCCGCACGGTGAAGACCTCGCTTCCATGACGATGGGCAACCCCGTGAGTCATCAGCCATTCGCAGACGACAGACTCCATTGTACTCCGCACACGATGACCTGCCTTCGACTCGAAGCCCGCCCGATGATAGCTAATGTTGATATCTTCGCCTGGTTTGGGTTTCATTGTTCCGTTTTCAGTGGAGTGTTTGATATTCACCATCGAGACCGGATGGTGTTGTATTTGGTGAAGAACGATGTGAAATATGAGGATCAACGACACGATAAATCAGCAGCAGGATCCCGATGACCGAGCATACAGCCCCCAGAGCGAAGACCGCCTTATACCCGAATCGATCGCTGATCCATCCGCCGATGATGCTCGCGAGATAAAATGGAGCGAGAACGGTATTCATCAACCCCACATACGTCGATCGTTGTTCTACAGGACCGTACTCAATGGACATATTGTACCGGAGCATCAGTTCGCTTCCGAGATTGATGCCGAGAAAGATATACACGAGCATGAACCATCCGAGTGACGGGGCAAGCATTGCCCACAGGCTTGCACACAGCAGTCCAGTCGCTGCAAGGATCAGAGCTGGTTTATGGCCATAATGATCCGCGATATATCCATTTGCGAAACCACTCACAACCTGAATGGCAACCATGGCCAGGGTGAACTGCCCTACGACGGATTCATCTCCGTGAAATTCCTTCAAAGCGTACACGGTGAAGAACCCCACCGGCATGCTTGCCATGACAAGGAATGCAGACATGAAGATGAACCTCCGGAACCTTTCGTTCTGCCGAAAAACCCCCGGAAGTCGCCGGAGATATTCCCGCATCGGCCTCATCGCGATGACAGGGCTCGGTTGTTCTTCCACAAGCCTCGACTGGACAATGATGGAAATCATCTGGAGAACAAAAGCACACAGGAAGGCAAACCCATAGTTCAAAGGGAATCCAACAGCCGACAACAGCCATGTCAGCGCGAGACCGCACACAAATGCAGACCCACCGCTGAATGAATTTCTCATACCGATCAGCTTGCCACGCTTTCCGGCTGGTGTAACCTTTGCAAACAAATCGAACCACCCAGGAGTAGTAATACCCAGGGCAATCTGGTTGCACGCGTAGAACACCAGAATGCCAATGAGAGCAAGAGCAGGATCGCTCACACCGAACAGGAAAATACAGAATGCCATGCCAAGAAGAGACATGCGTTGAACAACACCCCAGAAAATCGACCACGGTTTCTTCCAGGGACGCGCTTCAACAAACCGCGCTGCAAACACCTGCGGTAGAAGCAACCCCACCCACAGAATGACGGCAACAGATCCAACAGCGACACTTCCCCCGCCAAGATGGCTCACGAGTGCAGGCAGAATAGTCTGGCCGGAGATGAATGCCGCCCCTGACACATAGATCACCCCTTCGACAATGTTGACCGAGAAGTTACGGCGCTCAACGGAAGTCATGGAGCTTTGCATCAAGAATGGACTGGGAGATGAATTGCGGCGATCATTGTCGTGCAATGAGTGAGGGGTCTTTCATGACATGAGAGAACGTCGATGACGTGTAGATAACTTCGCCGCCGATGATCGTCATTTCAACGTGGGTGTCAAGAATCTTTTTCGGATCAATCTTCATAATGTCGGCAGAGAGAATTGTAAAGTCCGCAAGTTTGCCCTCCTCAATCGTGCCTCTAATGCTCTCTTCAAACGATGCATAGGCTGCCCAGATGGTAAAAGCTTTCAGTGCTTCCTCACGCGTCATTCTTTGATCGGCATACCATCCCCCGTCGGGCCATCCTGCTTTATCCTGACGGGTAATGGCAGCATAAAACCCTGCGAGCGGGTTTGGACTTTCCACAGGAAAGTCAGAGCCTGCAGGAATGATCGAACCCTGGTCAAGCAGCGATCTCCATGCGTAGGCACCCTTCACGCGCTTTGGACCGACACGATCCTCAGCCCAGTACATGTCGGACGTGCAGTGCGTAGGCTGCATTGAAGGAATAATGCCAAGACTGTGGAAGCGGGGAATGTCACTTGCCTCAAGAACCTGTGCATGTTCAATCCGGAATCGCGCATCACGCGCTTTCGACGTGTTCGATTTCAGAGCATCTTCATACACATTCAGTGTGATGTTATTCCCCCGGTCTCCAATCGCATGAGTGCATACCTGGAAGCCCTTCTCAAGCGCCTGCATCGCAGCAGACTTGAGTTGGTCTGATGAAGTCAGCGTTAATCCTCTGTTGAGAGGATCATCAGAGTAAGGTTCGATGAGAGCGGCACCGCGCGAACCGAGAGCCCCATCGGCATATAATTTCAGCGCACGTACGGTGAGCCTGCCATCGTTGCCATCCAATTCCGGTCCACGCTTGAGATACTCTGTCCACGTTTCGCCAATGCCACCAATCGCAACATACACCCTGAACGGAAATCTCTTTTGTGCTATAAGCTTTTTGTAGATGTCGATGCCCGGCAGGTCGACGCCCATGTCGTGGACCTCTGTCAATCCAACTTTCACACACATTTCAACTGCTTTTTGAAATGCTTCGGTCCGTTCCTCCTCCGATGGCTGGGGAATCACAGCCTCCACCAGATCACTGGCGTTGTCAATGAACACTCCGGTCGGATTGCCGGACTTGTCGCGGACAATCTTCCCTCCTTCGGGATCCGGAGTAGCCTTCGTGATGTTGGCAAGCGCAAGAGCTTTCCCATTGACCCATGCTACATGACCGTCAATTCGCCGGAGATACACGGGAACATCCTTTGCAACGGCGTCAAGCATCGCGCTTGTGGGGAATGACTTTTCCTTCCACTTGTTCTGATCCCATCCCCTTCCCCTGATCCATGCACCCGGTTTCAACGACGCTATCCGTTGAGCAACAATTCCCTGGATCTCCTCAACCGACCGGGTATCGATGAGATTGAGGTTTGCAGCAAACGCTCCAAGGCCTTCCATGTGTCCGTGTGCATCGACGAAACCAGGATACACAGCGCGGCCATTCAGGTCAATGACCCTTGTTGATTTGAAGTTCGACTTGATCTCCTCGTTCGAGCCTACCCCGGCAATCTTGCCTTCGTGTATCGCAATTGCCTGTGCAGTGGGTGTATTGTCATTTGCAGTGTACACGAGTCCGTTCACCAGCAGTATTGATACCTCTTTGGTGCGATGCCGGAAGATCATAAAATAGGAACCGAGGATGACAATAAGGACGACGGCAGAAATTGCGCTCTTGCGATTCATGAGTTGTTCAGGCGGTGAGAGTGTGGATGTTTCATGCGTTCCAATATAGAAAAACATCGCGAGACAATCCAGAAACGTTGCAACTCACACCTCAAATCTCTATGTTGACGCTCGTCGTCGTTCAACAACATTGCCGAGAGAGGCTATGAGAACCCGTTATCCCCGCGTTCCGGAGAAAGAGTTCAATGAACTTGTCGCCATCGTACGCAGGCTGCGTCATGATTGCCCCTGGGACAGAGAGCAGACTCATCAATCCATCCGGCACAGCCTCATCGAAGAGGCCTACGAAGTCGTCGAAGCGCTCGATGAGAACAATCTTGATGAATTGAGGAAGGAACTCGGTGACTTGCTGCTGCACGTCGTTATGCACGCGACCATTGCAGAGCAGGCAAAGGAGTTTTCGCTTCGTGAAGTGATTGCAGGAATCAGCGACAAGCTGATCCGCCGGCATCCGCACGTCTTCGGCACGAGAGAGGTGAAAGATGCGGATGAGGTGAAACGGAACTGGGAACAATTGAAGATGGCCGAAGGCAGGAAGTCGGTACTTGAGGGAGTCCCGAAACAACTGCCGGCATTGCAACGTGCACTGCGGGTACAGGAGCGTGCAGCAAAAGTAGGATTTGATTGGAAGAAGGAAAAAGATGTGTGGGCCAAAGTGGAAGAAGAAGCAGGAGAGTTGAAGAGAACCCTTCGCAGAGGAAACAAAAAGAGACGTGAAGAGGAGTTCGGCGACTTCCTCTTTGCACTCGTCAACTACGCCCGCTTCATTGACGTAAACCCGGAAAATGCACTACGCTCCACAATTGAGAAGTTTACCCGACGATTTCAGTTCATTGAATCGGAGCTGAAGAAATCCGGAAAAGACATCCACGAGTCGTCGCTTGAGGAGATGGACGTGTACTGGAACAAGGCAAAGAGGAAAGGGATCTAGAAACAACAGAGCCAGCCCCTTGTGGACTGGCTCCATGTAGTTACCGTCGCTCAGGATAATGTTCTTACTATCAACACGAGTGCCCAAACAGCATTGATGCGCGTTCATAGCGTTCACCTAATGAGCATCAACTTGTTGATCTTCGAGTAGGCAACCTTCCCCTCTGCGTTGACGACATTGAACCGCGCAAAGTAGACGCCGCTGGCAACGCTACCCGCATTCCAAATTGCAGAATGATAGCCTGCCTCTTGGTAGCCGGTTGCTAGATCAGCAACCTGCCTTCCCAGCACATCATACACCACCAACGAGACATTGCCTGCATCCGGAAGATCGAACCGGATTTCGGTTGTCGGGTTGAAGGGGTTGGGATAGTTTGGATGCAGAGCAAACGTTGTCGGCATCAAGACCGGAGAGTCGGAAGACTTTGCAAGGGATACTGAAGGCTTTGTCGCAGACTCATCAAGCAAGGTATACACATGCACAAGCGTAGAGACAAGATTTCTTCTCTCCATCTCGAATCCACGGATGCTTGGTCGCAAAAATACACGCCGACCGGCAAGTCCTGCAAGATGTCCCCTCAACGCAAATGAGGAAACACTGTCAGCATTGAATACCCTTTCCGTACCGATCCTTCTCAGGACAGTTCCTTCTTCAGCATCAACCACGTCGAACGCAAGGCCCAGTTCTCTGCCTGCGAGTCTTAGTGGCGCATACGCTTCCGTACTGCCATTGATGAAGACGCTGTCGATTGCACTGGTCAGCATCACCGGTGTACTTGCAAGTGAACTCCACACTGAGCGCTCATCCATGGTTGAATCGGTCGCTGACGGGAAGTCAACAGCAATCGTGGAGCCGTCGCGAAGCTTCAGCATGATTGGAGCAAGTTCAACCGAGAGATAGGTTGATGAATCAATTTGAGTCAATCCATCCTTGGCAACTTGATGAAGTAATCGTCCCGCCCTGTGCGAGGGGTTTCGCGCAACAATCACCTTTCTGCTGTACTGCCCAGGCGCAACAGACGTTTGCGAATCACCATCGGGCCTGCTCGCCGCTGCTCCAACATTCAGCCGGTATGGCGGACCGGTTGTGCTTGTCGAGACGAACCGTGGGCTGTTAATCATGCCGGCAGAGCCGCTTGTGCCAAGGTTCGGGCGTGTTGTATTGGCGAAGGTTTCAGTGACGGACCATGATGTCCCACTGTATAACGCTTTGTATGTTGTGGAGCCATCATCCCATGCCCAGGCTACATGCCCGTTGGCGAGATTGCTGACCGTTGGCCTGTAGTAGCTGAGTGTGCTGGATCTGAATTCATACGCAGCGCCCCATCCCAGACCTGTTCCATTCCACTTCTGGTACATCACCCGATGGCGTTGTACACCAGCACCATTGCCTTTCCACCCGGTGCCGCCGTCGGTAGACGGAGGATCTACATATTCTCCGAATGCCTCCCATACAACATGCACCTGTTCACCAGTTCGGTTGTCTGCACTCACCTGTGATGCAAATGAGGTCGGTCCAACGCTGGCTGGTACTGCGCCATCAAGCGTGTAGTCCGGATAGGTGAGTATGTACACGTCATTCCCGTTGTCATACGTGAGATACCAGTTCGGCGTAGCCACCGTAAGATCGGGTGCTGAGAGGCTTGGATTTTTGAAGCCGTTAAGAAACGCTTGCTCGCCCATCCAACTCCAGGTTGAACCTGACTTGTATGCATAGTTATAATTCAGGCTGGTGGCACCCTGCCAGAAAGCCCACAGTTCATCCGATCCATAATCATACAAGCGGGCAACCACCGGACGAGTATCAATGCTGGTGGGAATTGCTACCGCATTGAGTTGTGTCGATGTCGGAATAGGGTAAGGGGTACCGGTATTGAGAATGCAGAACTTGATATTGTAATCACTGCCGGATTGCGTACGATAAACAACATACGGATCGGTGTTGCAAATGGACTGGTCCGCTGCATCCAAGGTAACACAGTCCGTCCAGAGAGCAAGTGATGGAGCGCTTGCTGTGCCGGAACTGTTTGTGAACCTGTAATCATCCCACCAGGTAGCACCAGCGTCAGTAGTAGAACTCCACCATAACTCGCCAGCCCTCGGATACACCATCGAAAACCAACTGTTGTCTCTCGACGCCATAAGGCGTTGACTGTTGCTGGCGGTGGCGTTCGACATAGATGAGCCAAGGTGTGCTTTGTACTTGGCCGTTGCAGTTGCACCCGATGCAGTGAACACAACTCCTGATTGGTCTGACGTTGCATACTGGAACGACACGTTGCTCCCCTCCCAGTTTTGAAAGTACGATTCGAACCCGTTAATGTAATTCGGGTTCGGCGCTCCGACGGAGTAGTAGGGATTGCCTCCAACGACTAACTGTCCTGTGAAAACTCCACCTGTCGATTGGTTGTACGCGCCAGTTGGGGAGAATGGCGCTGTGTAGGTATAGAACTGGTTCGGCTGATTCCCCGATGCATCGGCGAGATACCACGGGTCACGGAACTGAACGTTGCCGCCCGAGCTACCTGTTTCAATCAGTTGTGCGGTAATTGTCGCGGCAGTGAGTGACGTAAACCTGGCCTTACGAGTTCGTCCTATCTCCGTTGTTCGATCTACTGTGAAGTCTTTCGAAAGTGTAAATTCAGATGCAACAGCATTCCAATCCTTGTGTTTGTTGTCGCCCGAGAGACGCTCATGGTTGGTCTTGCCTGGATAAGTGTTACCGTCGAGAAGCGTAATACTCCCTGGAGACGTAATCACCTGACTATTGATTGTCAATGTACTGCCTGAATGTGTAGAGCCGTTCACTTCATTTGAAACGGCAACCGAAACTGAAAGCAAATCTGTCGCAGTGCTCAAGTAGCCATTCATCACATCGATTTGTTGAGTGCTGAAATGGTTGCGACAGCTTGCCAGTGAGTAACCCATGAAATTGTATGTATCCGGGTTGAACAATTCGTTATTAGGGTCGCGAAAAGTCCCCGTGTACTGGCAACTGCCATTGACAGATCCAAGAATGCCAGAGCCGTTGTTGTAAGGCTCGGCAGGTGTATCGCAAATGTAATCACCGGCATTGGTGCAGTTCGAACCGTTTACAAGTTCTTGCGTGCCCGCTCCGTGGGTATGGTACATTGTTAGGTTGTGCCCCACCTCATGCGCAAAGGTCGAACCGTTCGTTGCAACAGGATTTCTAACGATCAACTTACGCCCCGGTCTCTCTGCTATGCCATTGAAATATGCATCAAGCACGAAATATACGTTCAAGACGTTTTGCTGGTTATACCCGAGGCCCCAAAGCCCGTAGACCTCATTTAGATCATCAATGGTCGTGTAGGTGTCGTTATTAATATAGTCCGTACTTGTCACCATGAAATTGATCATCGCGGTTGTAAAAGCAGTGTTGAGTTGTTGAATTGACGTAGTGATGTCGCCCTGAGAAATCCCTCCAGTACCATTGGTATAACGCACCACGTGGACCGCGAGGTTAACATGACGAGTTGCTGTGGGGCTGAACATCCGTGGGTTTTCGAAGATGTGCTTCTCTCCCGGAGTCATCTCACCAGAGATAACGACGCATTCCTCTTGCGAAATCGCTAATTGTTGGGTCGGACCGATCCACAGGACCAAGCCCAGCAAGAATGTCGTCCCGCGTAGCAGAAGGTTCATTGCCGTTTTCATGATACTCCTCCTATTGGCAGTGTAGGAGTTTCGATTTTTAAGCCGCCTTTGCCGATTCATTCCACGTCAACAAATCTTCCCAATTCCAAAGCCTGTTTGTAACCTTCGCTTCCATTGCAGGCGTTACTCGTAGTGTTTTATGAATCTTAATGAAGTTATGAAAAAAGTAGTGAAGGTCAACTGCTGCTTCAAGGTTTCTTAGCTTGCGTGAAAAACCATTAGTAAGACGCGTGAAGCGTCGCGAGTGCATTCTCACTGTTAGGTTCTGAGATTCCACATGGCTCGTACAAATGCGTTCTTCCTGTGGTCTACCTGAAATTACTTTTTTGTTGATACGTATTATGCGGGCAGGACTATAACGTCGCTGCCCTTCCACCGTTTCTTCATACTCTTTGTGAATCTGAGCATAATCAATATCAGAACCAAACACGCGGTCAACTGCGGTTTCATAAGCTGCAAACGAATCTGTTGAAAGCTGAAAACGTGAAGTCACTCGGATTGAAAGCTCCATCATGAACGATGCCGCGGTTCTTCCATCTCGTTTTGATACACGATACACGGGAACGAGTTTCGTATCTGCATCAAGAGCTACGAACGTGTAGAAGTCACCGTACTTCGATTCTTCACCCTTCCTAACGTGCCGTTGCTTCATGCCAACGAAGGCATATAATTCGTCTGCTTGAATCTGTTTGCATTGTAGGTTCTGCATCATTGTATCATGAATGTCGCGGGCTTTATCTCCCGCACTAACCAACAAAGACATGATTGTTTTTGTGTCAACGCCTGTGATTCTGCCTGTAGCTCTAATGCTTTGACCTTCTGTAAGCAGACTCAGAACGAGGGCTTTCTTTTCGAGGGGAAGATGGTTTGCCATGATAAGCTCCTATTGACTTTGGGCTGGCTGGAGCTTATCTTTGTATCAGGCTCGATCATTGCTCTAACCAGCGATGGTTGATGATTAGGGCTCTTTGGTGCTTAGAACACCTTGAGCCCGCTTATTTCAGGGCTGAACGGCTCACCTCGTGCAAAGACAATAAGCCGCCAACCCCGCAAGCTACATCCATTATTACGCCTGTCTTAGTCGCTTAAGCTAAGACAGGCATTTTTGTATTTTCTGAGCTATCATGCTTCTCACCTCCTTTTCAAATCCACCTAAACTTACAAAGAAGAATGGGAAAAAGCAATAAGTGCTCAGAAAATAAGTAATCAGCAATCATCCTTAAACACGTTATGCATCAACGTGTTACAGCCTACTATAAATCGCAAAACATTTATATTCTCTCGACCTTGACTAAGTTCCCAAATTCACGTATAGTATCAGTGTCATATAGGAGGAATTGCAATGGATGAGCACCTACGCAAGACATACGATTTCTATAAACAAAAGCTGGGTAAAATCGAACCAGAATTGGAACGATTGCAGTTAGATGCTAATAAGTATAGGATGATGATTGACCAGCTTTTAATTGATTCAGGAGAACAGCCAGAATTTGGTGAGTTGCAGTTGCCATTAACTATGGAGAGTTCGCAGGTTCAGTCTGCACCCATCCGAACAGACCCAGGAATTGTCAATATCAAGGTTGGTCAGTTCTATGGCAAGCCACTAACTAAAGCAGTCAAGGCTATTCTTGAAATGCGCGGCGAACCGATGAAGTTCTCAGACATTCTAACGGCTTTAAGGCAGGGAGGGATTAAGATTACTGGGGATGCAGACGAAAAAAGGACTCGTCTTGTTATGCAAAAGAGCACTGCAAATTTTGCTATGCTTCCAGACAAAGAACACTTCATGCTAAAGCCAAAGGGGATGGCAAAAAAGACTAAGCCAGCACCTACTCAGAAGGATGAAGATTCTACCAAAAAAGAAACCCCGAAGGGCTAACTTCGGGGCTTACATTGGAAGCCGTTATCAATGATAGTTCATACCTTGTCACGGCTCTCGAAACCGACAGTTACACTTTACGACCCTTTCGAGAAAGATGCAAGGAAAATCATTTTGCGTTTTTACTCGAAAGGACTGATACCAATGAGTGAATGAAACCTTTAAGTTCCCCGATTGCTCTTACCGCCCAATGTGGCGCAATCGGAATCTTAAGCATAAGCTCACCGTCATATTTTGCCAACGGTAACTTGTTCAATCGTTCTGTTGCGTCGGATTGATCGTAAGCCTGTAGCTCTAAGACCCACCATGCACCGTCATGGTAGTAGGAGAATAAATAAGTGTTAGTTTTTTTCATAACTCATAAAGGAATATGGCAATGAATTTTTTCATGTATAAAGATAGCATAGGACAATGGCGCTGGTATCTCAAAGCGTCAAACGGACAAAAGGTTGCTGATTCAGGTGAAGGATACATTAACAAGCAAGATTGTGAATACGGCATCAGTCTTGTGAAATCAGCATTCAACGCACCCGTCTACACTCTCTAATAACATCAACATAAAGAGAGCAATACAAGTGTTTTCAATATATCCGCAAAACGATGCAGAACAAATAGACACGGAGCGTTACCTTTCTTCATCCGTCAAACTCCTACACTGCCCTCCTATTCAGATTGTGAATTCTTTTTTGTATTATTGGTCAGCAGGCAAAACGGGCACGGCGGCAAGACTAACGTTTTGTCGCTGGGAAACAAGGACCGCTCTGTTTGCGTACAACCCGGCCGCCGTGGTGCCAACACGGTGGCCGGTGTTATTCAATGCCGTCCATAAGATTTACCTCCTTCCTCGAATGACTAGACCATTGTGAAAGATGCCCGAATATTTCACACCAACCGCTACGACCTGATGTTCGGACACTGCAAGACTGTAGAGACTTACGTTCGAATCGAGAAGCTCATCGTACCGATGCCACGTCGATCCATTCCAGTGCCAGATCATTGCATCGTCGCCAACAAGCCAAATGTCCTTTTTCTGTGTTCCTCTCACACGGTAGGCCCAGTTTCCCATCTGGAAGATGCTGAAGCCATTCTGTGTAGATATGTACTCGTTGCGAACGATATCGAGGTTATGAAGAGAGTGACGGTAGAAGCGACCGCCTACAGCGACAAACTCACCGCTGCCGGAAGACCACAGACTGCTCAGGTAAGAGCTATAGATGTAGGGTGGACGAGAAGGAGCTAAACGATCCCACAAGATCTGCCAAACACCATTCACCTGCCGAAGCACAACACTGCCCCCGTTTGAATCATTGAACCCGCATGCCCACACCTCCCTTCCATCCACCGTGCCCCAGATGTCGGTGAGGTGTACATTCGTTCCGGTCTCCTGGCGTTGCCAACCGCTCCCGTCGTAATAGACTACGGTGCCATTGTTGCCGACAGCATAGAGCGAGTTTGCCCCAGAGATCCAAATCTTATTGATTTGGCCGTAAAGGAGATTGGGAGGGATGCACAAGATTGTGAATGTGTTGCCATTCCATCGTGCGACCATTGCTGCATTGGCAATCCAAATGTCGTTCGGTCCCAGTGCATGTATGGCATATGTCGTAAAGGGGTAAGTTGACTGCTGACCACAAAAGGCGGGGAAGTGGATACGACTCACATTCCAACGTATCCCATCCCATCTTGCCAGGTTGTATTGTACTGGATCAATCTGTCCGACACTATCACGTTGATACAGCTCTCCCACCGCCCAAATGTTGCTGTCCGAGATAACCGCAACATCCTTCAAATAAGAATAGCCAGTCCCAATAGTATCCGTTCTCCACTGAATCGCATGAGAAGACGAATCGCCAGTGGTAACCATCAGTGCGTCGCTCGAATCGACTTCTGTTTCTCCGCTAAGCAGATATGCTTTATAGGTATAGCTGGTCGATGGTCGAAGCTCTGGTCCCAACGGTGGGTCAACAACAACTGTGTCAGCTATGGTGGGTGTCAAAGTGTACACAGTAGTGCCGTCACGCTTCAAAAGCACTTGGCGGGATTGAGCAGCAGCATCAAGATGAATCTTGAGCGTGGCGTCAACCGTGCCGACATCCAGCATTGTGAGTTGAATTGCCGCCTGGTGTTGCTCCGGAGGAATCCCTTCGTCTTTACAGCCTAGCGGCAACATCATGCCTATGACAAGAACCAAAGATTTCATGTGTGTTCCTTTTGCTTGTATTGTCCTCCGTTCCGGTGCGCTAACACCGGAGCGGGTTACGTTTGCGTCTCGTTCCAGTCACCTTCTTCCAATTGCAACAAGAGCCTGCTGCCCCAATAGTCCGACAGTGATAGCGAGATTCCCTTTGAAAGCTATCCTTCCCAACGCACCATTTGCAAATGGTATCTCGTTACGATAGTTGTACCAGGAAAAGCCGTTGAAGTGCACGACCTCACAAAAACTCCCTGCTACCAGAACGTCATTCACACCATTTCCCCGAACA
>JANNSJ010000009.1:0-12794 GCA_031402435.1 Bacteroidota bacterium
GTGAAAATTCCTAGAGGGACTAAAGATCGCGATCCATGAATATTCCGACACTTTCTGAAATGGCAGCACGAGGCGAATCCCCCGAAATTCTCTTTTGGGTAGGGTGCGCCGGATCTTACGATGAGCGATACAAACGTGTGACAAAAGCGTTTGAGGTAATATCCAGCGGTTCAAGCTTACGGATTGAGCCCACCAAAAGATAAAGCACGTCGGGCAAGCTGTGGACGAATTGAATTTGCTTAGGTGTAGCAGATCGTGAAAAGAAATACACGCGCGCGGATTCACATGACACCGAACAAGAAAACGATTGAGGCCTATATGGATGGCTTCAGAAAAACGGATCGCCCGCAGATTTTGTCCTGCCTGACTGATGACGTGGAGTTGGTGATTCCAGGTGCATTTCATGTCCGGGGGAAGGACGACTTCGCCAGGCACATCGTCGATGAGGGTTTTGTCGGACATCCCCTGATTACCGTCAGCCGGCTGACAGAGGAAGACAATGTGGTGGTGGCTGAGGGTTCCGTGCGAGCCCCCAAACAGGATGGTACCTTTCTGAACCTGGTCTTTTGCGATGTATTCGACATCAGGAACGGGAAGATCCAGCGCTTGGTCAGCTACCTTATGGAAACGACTACCAGTTCTTGAATACTTGAAAGACCACAAATGACCTTCCAATTAAAATCCTTCGCACTCGGCTTCATCACTGCCTGCCTCCTGGGACTCGGGAGTGTTTTCTGTCTGTTGTATTTCGGCACAAGCGATACCATGGTCGCTCACGATCAGGTCCTGCCCTCGGGAAAGAACATCAAGATCACCATGTGTAACTTTGCGTGGGGCGTGGAACACGACGAACGCTTCCCGGACAAGGATTGTTTTGTGCTTGAGTATGTTTCGTCTGTGCCTGATGCCGATCAGCATGTGAAAGATCAGGAGACCGTGGAAGTCTTTGAATTAATCCGTCCGACTTCCGAGTTGTGGGGAATCAGCAAAGCCGAAGTATTGGCCTTCCCTTCAACGAGACGAAAAGGCAGCTATGACATTTATTTCTTCACACGTAGTTCAGATGAGAAGTGGACATCCACCCGCGAGACGGCAAAGGTTCACATCAATGATTAGCTGCTCAGTCGCCCAGGTCACAGGTCAGGCGGCTGTTGCAAGTTCACCTGAATAAGAGGAGGCACGATGTACATCTTGAGGATTGAGCACCCGGTTCCTGACTTCGATGGCTGGAAGAAGGTATTTGACAGTGATCCTGTTGGCAGGAAGAAATCAGGCGTGCGGCGCTATCGGGTCTTACGACCCACGAATGATGCGAAGTACGTCATGATCGATCTTGAGTTCGATACAATCGGTCTGGCAGAAACCATGCTTGATGCACTGCGCGTGCTGTGGGGCCGCGTCGAGGGAAAGGTAATGACGAATCCAAAAGCGCAGATCGTTGAGACAGTGGAAACCAAGGAATACTAGCGGATTGAACCCGACAAAGGGTGAGAGATTGCCCGCCTGACCACGAGAGGCCAAGATGGCGGGCAGGCTTCGCCTTGGGAAACAGGCTCGCAATGACAACGAAGTTATTACTCGTACCGCAGCGCCTCGATGGGATCGAGTGCGGAGGCCTTCCATGCGGGATAAATACCGAAGATCAAACCAACAAGCGAGCAGACACCGAAGCCAATCGCAGTCCAGTCCCACGGAATAACGGACGGCGCTTCGAGCATGAAGCTGACGACGTTCCCCCCGATGATTCCCAGGATAATCCCGACGATCCCGCCGAGCTGACAGAGAATTACCGCTTCAATAATGAACTGTTGCATCACGTCCCGCTTCTGTGCGCCAACGGCTTTGCGGATGCCGATCTCACGCGTCCGTTCGGTGACGGAGACAAGCATAATGTTCATGATGCCAACGCCGGCGGACAGCAGCGCGATGCAACTGATAAGCAACACGCCCATCCTGAAGTAGAGCGTGAACTCGTTGAACTGCTTGACGAGCGAATCATTCGAAAAATAGCCGAAGTCATTTTCTTCATGCGGCCTCAGGTTGCGCGCACCACGCAGGATGCCGACCGACTCCTCAATGGCATCATCCACAACCTCCCGGCTCTTTGCCTTCACCATGATGTGGAAACTCTTCTCCGCTCTCCCATACTTCTGGAAGTAGGTGAACAGGGGCATGATGACAAGGTTGTCCTGGTTCCCGCCAAGGGCTCCCCCTTTGCTTTGCAGAACGCCGATCACTTCGTACCATGACCCATCCACGCGCACGGTTTGTCCGACCGGGTTGACGCTCGGAGGGAACAGCTTCTCTACAATCGGCTTGCCGATGATCAACACGTTACGGGCAAGATCCATATCCTGCTGCGAAAGACCTCTCCCGTGTTCCACCGTCCAATCGTTCGTCACGATGCCTTCCAGGTTTTCGCCTGCCACGGATACGCTGGGGTTCGTCTTCTGCCCCTGCCACCAGACGATCTTGCCGAACTCCCAGCTCTCGATGCCAACGGCAAGCGCAAGCGTGGCCTTATCGCGTACCTGCAACGCCTGTTCGTACGTGATGGCTTTCCTGTTTCTGAATCTCCGTTGGTGGCCGCCAAAGCCCCGTTCGATCCTGTCGATCTGGAATGTGTTCGCGCCGAGCTGGGTGATGCCTTCTTCGATGCTGTTGCGAAGAACGCCCATCGCCGTCATGACGGAAATGATGGAGAAGATGCCGACGACGATGCCGAGAAGTGTAAGCACTGAACGCAGTTTGTTGCCACGGATGGCGTGGAGCGCCATCCCGAGGCTTTCTTTCATGCTGGAGAGTTCAAACGGGTTTCTACTCATAGCGGAGCGCTTCGATGGGATCCAACGCCGATGCTTTCCAGGCCGGGTAGACGCCAAAGACGAGTCCCACCACCGTACACACCATCACGCCGATCCCCACCCACTCCCATGGTATGACTGCCGGGACATTCAACATGAATCCGACGGCATTGCCGCCGAGAACTCCGAGCACGATGCCGATAAGTCCGCCGATCTCGCAAAGGATAACAGCTTCCATAATGAACTGCGAGAGCACGTCACGTTGCTGGGCTCCGATTGCCTTACGGATACCGATTTCACGTGTCCTCTCGGTCACGGAGACTAGCATGATGTTCATAATACCTACACCGGCTGCCAGCAATGCAATAGAACTGATGAGCAAGACGCCGAGGCGAAGATACAGAGTGAAATCATTGAATTGTTTTATCACAGAATCGTTGGAGAACCACGCAAAGTCATCGTCATCGCCCGGGGATACTCCACGCGCGGCGCGAAGAATGCCCCGCGACTGCTCGATGGCGTCATCCACGACTTCACGGTTCATCGCCTGCACCATGATGTTAACGCTCCTGCCCGTTTTCCCATTCCTCTCAAAGAATTTCTGAATCGGAAGCGTCACGAAGTTATCGTTGTTGCCCCCGAGAGCGTCACCCTTGGAAGCGTACACCCCGATTACCTCATACGAATTCCCATCGATGCGAACGGATTCTCCCACCGGATTGACACTTGGGGGGAAGAGCTTGTCGGCGACAACTTTACCAATGACGGCCACCGGCTTCGACAAATCCATGTCCTGCGCGGTAAAGCTTCGCCCGTTCTCCACAGTCCAATTGTTGGTGGTGATGCCATCCAGGTTCTCGCCAAACAGAACGATGTTCGGATTGGTCTTTGTACCGTTCCACCCGATGATCTTGCCCGGTTCCCACACTTCAATGCCCACAGCCGTGGCAAGCGTCGCTTTCTCACGGACTGCAAGTGCCTGTTCGTACGAGATGTCTTTCCGGTTCCGGAGCCTGCGTCGGGCGCCATCCCCATTGCCCATCATGACAGGATATTTTTGAATCTGGAATGTATTCGCGCCGAGTTGGTTCATCCCTACTTCAATGCTATTCCGCATCACGCCCATTGCCGTCATCATGGAGATGATCGAGAAGATACCAACGACGATACCGAGAAGAGTGAGAGCAGAACGGAGTTTGTTCGCCCGCACTGCATTCAGGGCCATGAAAAGGCTTTCACGCAGACTGTCGAAGTCGAGTCGGGCTCTACTCATAACGCAATGCCTCAACTGGATCCATACGCGCAGCACGGTACGCCGGAAGGAAGCCTGAGACAACACCAACAACCAGTGAAATCAGAATGGAGATAAACACAATTGACAGCGGCATAGACGTCGGGAGAAACTGATCCACAATCAGGCTCAGCGGGTAGGAAATGGCCAGTCCGATGAATCCGCCGATAAGGCAGAGTGCTGCGGACTCTACAAGAAACTGCAAGAGGATAGTTCTACGGGGAGCCCCGATAGCCTTGCGGATCCCGATCTCCTTCGTTCGCTCGGTGACAGAAACAAACATGATATTCATGATGCCGATACCGCCGACAAAGAGCGAAAGTCCCGTAATGAAGAGGCCAATCGAAGCAATCACCAGACTGATGGGAGCAAATGTTTGAGTCAGGATTTCCTGCGCGTTGATATTGAAGTCATTCGCCTTTCCCGGAACGATGTTCCTCACCGAACGCATGATACCTTCGAGTTCGATTTTTGCGTCTTCCATCTTTGTAATGTCGGCAACCTTCACCTGGATTGTCACGTCACGGCGGCCGCCGAAGAAATTCTGAAATGCCAGCAACGGAACATACACGCGGGTATCGGATGTAAATGAGCCGAACAGGCCGCCCTGTTTCTCGAACACACCGATAACGGTAAATGGATGCCCCGCTACGCGAATTACTTTGCCAATGGGGTCTTCGCGTGGAAACAGGGTTTCAGAAACGGTCGCACCAATGGCACACACCGGCCTGCCGCCGTTGGACTCCTCGGCGTTGAAGAATCTTCCATCTTCAATTGTCACTCCCGCCGCAGAGAGATATTCGCTTGTTGTCCCCGTAACGAAGCCATCATCAATTCTATTGGAAAGATAGATCACCGGACGCCGCGTGCCCATAACAGGAGCGACCGCATCGGAGAGCGTTGCACGGCGCTCAATCTGGGAGGCATACGAGATCTTGAGATCGCGCCTGTTCCTGATCGTTGCCCAATCATCGCTGTCCACCCAGGGAAACTTCTGAACATAGAGCACGTCTGTTCCGAACGCCTTGGCACTCTTATCGAATGCGCGGTTCACGCCTTCGATCGCCGTCGCCATCAATGTCACCGAGACGATGCCGATAACGATGCCGAGTGTGGTAAGAACAGAGCGCATCTTGTTCGCCCGGATTGCACGGAAGGAAATCGCGAGTCCTTCTTTCAGTTCCGTCAGGAAATACATGTGACGCTCCTTCTGTGGTTATGAAGCCTTGGCAGCAGTATATGCCTGGATGGTGCTGTTCTTCTCATCGCTTGCAACTTTCCCATCACGGATGCGGATGATGCGATGGGCATGCTCGGCAATGTCCGGTTCGTGAGTGACAAGAATGATGGTGTTTCCCTGGACGTGAAGCTCCTGAAACAGTATCATGATTTCTTCGCCGGTCTTGGAATCCAGGTTCCCTGTCGGTTCGTCTGCCAGGATAATGGATGGCCTGGTCACCAGGGCGCGTGCAATGGCAACGCGCTGGCGTTGGCCGCCGGAAAGTTCGTTCGGTTTGTGGTGAGCACGGTCGCCAAGCTGAACATGTTGCAAGGTTTCTTGCGCTCTTTTACGACGCTCCGCGGCTGGTGCACCAGCATAAATAAGGGGCAACTCAACATTATGCAGTGCATCGGAACGGGCAAGCAGATTGAATGTCTGAAAGACAAAGCCGATCTCCCTGTTCCTGACACGTGCGAGTTCGTTATCGCTCATCTCGCTGACGTTTACACCGTTGAAAATATACTGACCGGATGTCGGCGTATCAAGACAGCCGATGATGTTCATAAGCGTTGACTTGCCGGACCCTGACGGTCCCATGATGGCCACGTACTCGTTCTTCTGTATCGTGACAGATACATCCTGCAGTGCGTGTACCTGTTCAGCCCCGCCCATATCGTACATCTTGGTGATATTCTTCAACTCAATCATCGAACCCATAATCAACCTTCGCTTGATGGTGGTGATGTAACGTTACCCGTTGCTTGCGCTACCGGGCTTGCTTGCAATTTTCTTCTGCTCCTCAACGCGCACCTTTGTGCCATCCTCAAGCTCGCGGTTGATCGCCTTGTAACTTCCGGAGACAACCTCCGCTCCTTCGTTGACGCCTTCGACGATTTCAATGAAGGCTCCATCACTGATACCACGCTTGACAGGCATTGCCTTCACCTGACCATTATCCACAAGGAACACAATCTCCTTGGGCTTATTGTCGGCGCGATTCTTTCCTCCGACATTCGCTGCAACAACGGTACCCGACTGGCCATCACCAGATTCTTCTTTCACATCCATCTTCGGGGCACGTGCAGTAACACTCTGGATAGGCACAGCAAGGACATTCAATCGTGTCTCCGTTTCCACATCTCCCGTCATTGACATTCCGGGGCGGAGCTGAACGCTCCTGTCAATAATCCTCATCTTCACCTCGAAGTTCGTCACTTCTTCCTGTGTGCCCAACCCCTTTGACTTCGCTGTGTTCGCAATTTCATAGACTACAGCAGCGACCTTCTGGTTTGGAAATGCATCCACCGAGATGCGTGCTGTGTCGCCAATCGAAACGAGGATCACGTCGTTCTCGCTGACATCAACACGGGCTTCCATCCGTGAGAGGTCTGCAATCGTCATCACATCAGTGCCTTGAAACTGCTGCGTGCCGAGAACCCGTTCCCCAAGTTCGGAATTCAATTGGCTGACGGTACCGTCCATCGGCGAGAAGATTGTGGTCTTCCGCAATGCTTCCTCAGCCTGGTCAAGCGAAGCTTTTGCACGCGCATACTCCGCCTTGCTGCCTTCGTAGAGGGCCTCTGCCTGTTGATGCTCTGCTTCGGAGACTAATCCTTTTTTGAACAGGCTCGAGATGCGTTTGTAGTCCAATTCGTTCTTGGTCAACCCCGCCTTTGCCTGGAGCAATTGCGCCGAAAACTGATCGCGTTGGGCAACATAGACGTCAGGCTTGATCTTCATCAACAAGTCCCCCTTCTTCACACGCTGGCCTTCCTTCACCGGCAGGATCACGATTTCGCCGCTTACCTCGGGCGAGATTTTCACCTGAACTTCAGGCTGGATCTTTCCCGTTGCCGTCACCACTTGCGTGATGGTATGGCGGGAGACCTTCTCGGTCTGCACAGGCATGATCGGTTCTTTCTTGCTTCCGAGGAAGAGCACCAACCCGAGGGCAGCCAGAACCACCACAATACCCGAGATGATGAATATCTTCTTCTTTGATTTCTTGCCGTTGGTTGCCATTCTGTTACTCCTTATGATGTGTGGGTGTCAGCCTGTCTGACCCCAGGCCACAATGATATTCTAAACTAGTATGAGCGCGCTC
The DNA here is from genome assembly GCA_031402435.1 of Bacteroidota bacterium. Lineage (GTDB taxonomy): Bacteria > Bacteroidota > Ignavibacteria > UBA10030 > UBA6906 > UBA11986. Next base: position 7,422 of record JANNSJ010000009.1, read on the forward strand.
CTAAAGCGTACTCAACATTCCTTTTTGAGGTTATATAGTTGTACGATGCGTTGACCTTGTTCGCCTGTGCGTTCACAAGGTTGGCATTGGCGGTAAGCAAGTCAAGTAGCGTGCCGGCACCCAGATTGTACCTTTCTTCAGCAATCCTGTAATCCTGCGTGGAAGAAACCAGACCCTTAAGGCTGACCTCGTACAGTTTGCGAGCTGCATCAAGATCAAGGAGAGCCTTTTTGAGCTCGACGTTAATACTACGTTGAGTCTGCTGCAGGGAGAGTTCCGCATTTCTCTTCTCTACATGCGCTGATTGTAAAGCCTGATTGGTTCCAAACCCATCGAAAATACTCCATCGAAGGGAGATGCCCCAGTTCAACGTTTTACTGTCACTCAATGTTGACACTTTGCTACCATTGAGGTCATATCCTGCATTTAAATTTATGGATGGCATGTACCCGCTTCGTGCGACTGTAACACCGCCCTCCGCAGAATTGTATGATTCAGTTGCTGCATGGTAATCGGGACGATTGGCAATCGCCTGCGATGACAATTGCTTGAAGTCTCCATATCCATTCATTGTGGATTCCAACTCTGATTGAGCGATCTCAGTTGACACCGATGGATCCGCGATAGCATATCCTTCAGAGACATCAAGACCAATCAGCGCAATCAGATCTGCCTTTGATTTATCATAGTTGTTTTGTGCGGTGATCATATTAAGTTCGTCGTTGGCCGTTTGAGACTGCTGACGATAAACGTCAGCCAAGGATGAAGCACCGACCCGATTCGATTCTGTAATACGTTCAAGCTGACGATTGTCACGTTTCAGGTTCTCTTCGCTCACCTTCACCAACTGCTCGTTGCGCAAAACATCCAGGTAGGCACTTTCAACCTGAAAGACAATTGACTGCCGCGTGCGTGCAGCGGTTTGTTCGCTTGCAACAGAATTGGAAGACGCACGTTTCATATTGCCTTCACGGGAAAACCCATCAAATATTGTGTATTGCAAGTCCACTCCTGCGTTAACGCCATAACTGACCCTGGAGGTGACAAGGTTGCCGTTTTGATCGATACGTGTGTTCTGTGATCCAGCTGATCGAGATCCATTCCAGCCAGCCGTCGCCGATACCGTCGGGAGATAGTTTCCGGTGGCAGCGAGCACACTTGCCTGAGCAGACTCAATATTGTTCTGGGCTTGCGCAACATTCAGATTGCGTTCTAACGCCGTTTGCCTCGCCTGATCAAGTGTCAACATTTTCACCTGACCATATGCCAGGACCGCTTGCAACATTGCGATTGTGAGGATGGTGTGTTTCTTGAATCGCATGGGGCTACTCCGTTAAATGTTATGATTCTGATGCACTATCAACAGCTTTCTCAATACAGTCAGTTCCTGACCTGTGCTTGATGTGCGATGCAACTGACGAGGGTAATGAGACTGGAACACTCAACTACATAGACATAGACGTTGTTCCGGGAGAAAAAGTTTCAAGGCAAAGGAGGGAAAATTGCTTCAATTGCAGGAATCTAGACTCTCTTCGCGGACTCTTGACTGATGATACTATCCTTTATTTGCAGCAAATACTCAAGCGCGGCAACATGCTCATTGGGAATTATCCCTTCAAGTACAGCCTCTTCGATCGCCCGTTTCAGTTCTCCCACTTTCCTCCCCGGGGGAAGGCCGCATACTGCCATGATCTCTTCCCCCTTGACGGGTGGCTGCCAGTTGCGCAGCCTGTCCTTCACCTCCACCTCCACAATCTTCTGCATCACGACGTCATAATTCCGAAGATAGCGCTCCACCAGTTTCGGGTTCTTTGAAGTGATGTCAGCGCGGCACAGTTTCATCAGATCATCAACGTCGTTACCAGCCTCGAACACGAGACGCCGCACGGCTGAGTCAGTAACAATCTCGTCCACAAGCACCATGGGACGCAAATGCAGACGCACCAGCTTCTCAACATACGTCAACGGTTCCATCGGGAGCTTGAGTCTCCTGAAGATACTCTTCATCATTCTGGCGCCGATCTCTTCATGTCCGTGGAAGGTCCAACCTATGCCTTCCTTGAACGCCTTCGTCCGCGGCTTTGCTATGTCGTGTACCAGTGCAATAAACCGGAGCCATACATTATCTGTCGTCTGGGCAATGTTGTCAACAACGATGCAGGTATGGAGAAAGACATCTTTATGGTGATGATCTTTTCGCTGATCAACTCCTGCCATCTGGGCAATTTCAGGAAAGACCAACTCCATCACTCCGGCGTCAAACATCAAACGTAAACCCACAGACGGTTTTTCAGTGTTCAGAATCTTAAAGAACTCGTCGGTGATGCGTTCCTGCGAGACAATCGATAATCTCCCCTTCATTTCCTTTATTGCACCGAACGCCAGCGGATCAATCGTGAACCCGAGTTGAGAAGCAAACCGGATCGCACGCATGATACGCAACGGATCGTCATCGAATGTTTTTACGGGATCGAGTGGAGTACGAAGCAGTTTCCGTTGAAGATCTTCCTGCCCGTTGAACGGGTCGCGCAACTCACCGAAGCGGCCTTTGTTCAAACTGACCGCAAGAGCGTTCACGGTGAAGTCGCGCCGCAACAGATCTTGTTCGAGAGTTCCGGCGCGTACGTCGGGTTTGCGGGATTCCGAGGCATAACTCTCCGACCGTGCCGTGACAAACTCGATCTTTCCTTCCGGCATCTGTACCATGGCTGTACCAAAGCGCTCGTACGTGACCACGGAGTTTATGCCAAACTCGTGTGCAACTTTCTTCGCAAACTTCACACCGTCGCCGATAACAAGAATGTCGATATCCTTATCGCCCAGCCCCAGAATAAGATCCCGCACATAACCGCCAACCACATACACTTCCACAGATTGCTCATCGGCAACCTTACCCACCCGGAGAAGGAGTGGATGTGAAAGGGCAATGTGTTGTCTTTGCGCCGGCATCTATAACCGAATGGTCTGTTGACTGATCCGTTCCATGATGATATTGGCAACTTCAAGCGCCCGTCTTCCGTCTTCGCCGGAAACGATCGGCGTCGTGTTTCCGCGAATAGCCTTCGCAAACAATTCCAATTCATGCTTCAGCGCATTCACGTCCTTCACTTCCGGCTGTTCGTACACAATTTGACGCTTGTACTTGCCTGAACCCAGCTCGCCCAGCATCAGCGTTCCTTTTGCGTGCGGTTCTTCGCCGTCGCCAATCAACCTGAACACTTCAGATTGCCCCTCGGAAAAATCGATTGAGATGTACCCATTCTTCTGGAACAGCCGCATCTTCCGCATCTTACGTTGCGAGATTCTGCTTGCCGTGACATTTGCAACGCAGCCGTTCTCGAATTGGATACGAGCGTTGGCAATATCAGCACTCTCGGACACTACCGCAACGCCGTTCGCATCGACGCGTGCCACGGGAGACTTTACAAAACTCAGAATGATGTCGATGTCGTGAATCATCAGGTCCAGCACGACAGCAACATCGGTTCCGCGGGGATTGAATTGGGCGAGCCTGTGGGATTCAACGAACATCGGGTTGATCTCATACTTCTCCAGCGCAAGAATTGCCGGGTTGAACCGTTCAATGTGGCCAACCTGGATCAACACGTTCCGTGCTGCGGCAAGGCGGCATAACTCCTCTGCTTCCTGCACTGACCGGGTTATGGGCTTCTCAATGAAGAGATGCTTTCCCTGTTCAATCGCCTTCTTCGCAACCTCATAATGCGTCGTTGTCGGTGTCGCAATCGTAACTGCCGAGCACGCGGAGATCAGCTCATCGATGTCATCATGGGCAACGGATTTGAATTCCTCTGCAACGAGCGCAGCTTTGGGGGCGTCAGTATCATATACCCCGACGAGCCGTACATCAGCAAGCTCTGCGAGCATTTTTGCATGGAGCGAACCAAGATGGCCCACACCAATCACACCAATATTCAGTGGTTCCAAGCTGACCTCACTCGTTTACAGATGATGTTCCCGGACTCTTGCCAACGCCAAATCCCACTATCCGATCAAAGCCTCCGAAACGTGCGTCATTATAGTAGACCATCGAATAGTATGCATTGGTCGTACGCCAATCGTTACCTTCCACCACCACCCAGTCCTGATGGACAACTTTCTGTGCTGCCTCATCCCATGAGCCGGCGACATATTGATAGTCATAGATACCACGCCGCAGCAGTTTTTTCACGACGTGACACTTCTCAGTATCGTCATACTCAAGTTTGTCCCCGACAAGAGGGTTCCACTGGTTGAATGGACCCGCAACAAAAATATCAGCTCCCGTAACGAGAGACCGTTGCACTGATGAAACATCAAGGCGAAGGAACACGTTGAGATAATCCGATGCTGGTCCCGAATAGGCGTTTAATGACGCTGTCCCATTCTTATCCTTGCCGGTTTGCCAATAGGGCCTTGGCTGGTCCACACCTTCAGCGATACGAACGGGCAGCTTGTTGGGATAACGCGTGACATTACTGACGTTCAACGTGCGGTATTCATTGCCGGGAAGAATATTGAGCATAGTGAACAGTCTGTAACCCAGATTGAAGCCCTCGACTTTTGTGTATGGATCTCTATCGTTCACATCAATCCTGTAGGGATTGAAGAATCTCCTGTTCTGATAAACATCCACCGTCGTGTAGAAGTAACCATCGATCTCTTGCGGCAGGTGTACATTCACGCGTACCTTGTGAATCTGATTGAGAGGAGAGACGGCATCAGTACGATAGTCGTTCGTTACAGCAACGGATGTCGCCGCGATCTCGTCCACAACGAAGAACCTTCCTTCGCCATATGTATTCTTTTCTTCCTTGTCGATCACACGGAAGATCCAGTTCCCTGAGTAGTTGAACCGTACAATATCATCTTTATCGGGAAAGTGATTCTTGAAACGATAGGAATAATACTCGACCCCGTTGGGAGATGTCCGGTAATCGAGAACGAACGATGTATTGTGAGTCTCGTCCTGGACGAACAGGTTCTGATCCGGCACCCAGTCGCGGGTGCAGTGCAGGAATTTTACTTTAAGCGGCGGCGGTTCTTTTCCCTGCACGTCGAATTGAATGGTGATGAATTTGTAATTCGGGATCGCGATACCCGCACTATCCCTCACAATCACCGGGACATTGTCTTCCCTATCCTGGCCATACACCGAAAGTCCGCGCACCACGAACTCCTGTGCATTCACAAAAGAACAGGCGAACAGCAACACAATCCCGACTCGTTTCATCACTTCCTCCTCCACACTACATAGTGTTCAGCCGCGATGGGCGTTGGTTCCGGCACCCCACCGGGATTAAATGCAACATCGTCTCCCGGGACGTCCCGCCTGGATGTTACAACAGCATCTCCACATGATACTTCCTGCTCCTT
>JANNSJ010000010.1:0-59989 GCA_031402435.1 Bacteroidota bacterium
CCCCGGTCTGACGACCAACGGATCGACTGCCAATACCGTTACAGTAGGTGGCACCCCATCGGTCAGATGCGTTAGCGTTGCACCGCGCAAGCCAGTGACACCTGACTGCGCATCGAGTGTTGTAGACACGCTTGGAATTGCACTCACATCTGCGGCCAATTGTCCGGTCACCGTCACCAGCGTGATCGCGTTTGCAGCCAGCGTGGGCAGACTGATGCGGAACTGATTGGCCCCCGGCGTGCAGCTGGTGCAGGTAAATCCAGCCGGCCCGATCGCTGACTGATAGGTCAACCCGGCACTTGCGGTCAGCGTCAATTGTGTGCCAACCACTACACCGCGCTCACGGTTATCCAAGGCGATGACATATTGAAGTGCGGCGTTTGGTGGGAATGGCGTATTGCTGCTTTGCGGGCTGCTGAGCCCGGTCAACACACTCACCCCACGCGGCTGACCCGCGTTCGGTACCGTCACCGACGGGTCATCCTTGTAAACAGCAATCCGGCCACAATTATGACCGATCCGGAGATTGCTGATCGCACATATATCGAACCTATTACCCCGTACTTCGTTGAGAAGATCATCGAGCGGGAGCGTCCGGATGCGATTCTTCCAACGATGGGAGGCCAAACTGCGCTCAACACTGCAGTGGCGCTCGCCGAGAGTGGAGCGCTTAACAAATATCATGTTGAGTTGATAGGCGCCAAACTTGATGCGATCAAGAAAGCGGAAGATCGTGAGTTGTTCAAGCTGACAATGGATGCGGCAGGACTTGAAACGCCGAAAGGCGGGTTCGTCCGTTCGCTTGAAGAGGCGCTAGCGCTGGTGGAAAAGATCGGCTTCCCGATTATCATTCGTCCATCCTTTACCATGGGCGGAACCGGTGGCGGCATTGCACAGACTCTTGAAGAGTTCCCTGAAGCCTTGGAGCGTGGACTCACCGCCAGTCCAATGCACGAAGTGCTCATCGAGGAATCGGTGATAGGGTGGAAGGAGTATGAGCTGGAAGTGATGCGGGATCTGAAGGACAACGTCGTGATCATTTGTTCGATTGAAAATTTGGATCCGATGGGTGTTCATACAGGCGACTCGATTACTGTTGCTCCGGCGCAAACTCTGACGGACAAGGAATACCAGAAGATGCGGGACGATGCCCGGAAGATCATCCGCGCCATTGGCGTCGAGACAGGTGGATCGAATATCCAGTTTGCCGTCGACCCGAAGAACGGCCGATGCCTCGTGATTGAAATGAACCCTCGCGTTTCCCGTTCATCAGCGCTGGCCTCCAAGGCTACCGGCTTCCCGATTGCGAAGATCGCCGCCAAGCTTGCCGTCGGCTACACGCTTGATGAGATTCCGAACGACATCACAAAACTCACACCAGCGTCCTTTGAGCCGACAATCGATTATACCGTGGTCAAGATTCCGCGTTGGGACTTTGAGAAGTTCAAGGGAGTGGACGAGACACTCGGCATACAGATGAAGTCCGTTGGCGAGGCCATGGCTTTTGGCCGGACGTTCAAAGAAGCGTTGCAGAAAGCGCTCCGTTCGCTTGAACAAGGTCGCCATGGATTGGGAGCGGATGGCAAGGATTCATTCAACATCGAAGAACTTACAGAGCAGGAAAGAAGTTCGTGGCGGGAGAAGGTTGTGAGCCGTCTAACCAAGCCAAGGCCGGATAATATCTTCTATCTGCGGTATGGATTTCAGCTTGGAATGGGTATTGAAGATCTTCACCGTATCACTCATATCGATCCATGGTTCCTTTACAACATCAAACAGATTGTGGACATGGAGGAAGAATTGAAAGGGTACGTGTTGTAATGAAATATGGAACTCTCCTTCTTCTGATTGTCATTTCGGTTAGCGTTGTGCACTCCCAAACAATTCCTCCTGACAAAGAATCATTGGAGAAGAGTGAAGGTGCAGGCATGGCGTTCTACGCGGATATGAATGGCTATCCCGGCCCGAAGCACATTCTGGAAATGGAAGATAAACTCAAATTGTCCGAAGAGCAGGTAAAAGACATCCAGGCAATATTCGATGCGATGCAGGAGAATGGGCGAACAAAAGGTGAAGCGATCATTGCAAAGGAAATCGAGTTGGAAGAATTGTTCAGCTCCAGCAAAGCAACTGAAGCTGATGCAAAGAGGATCAGCAGAGAGATCGGAACGCTTCGCGGTGAGTTGAGGGCAGTTCATCTCGTTGCCCATGTTCAAGCGCGGCAAGTACTCACAAAGGAACAAGTGGCAACATACACTTCCATACGCAACGCAACACGACAGCATACACACGGCAAGTGAAACCGATAACGCGGGACATATTGTTCAAGGCCAAGCAGTTCGGCTTTTCAGACAGGCAGCTTGCGCATCTTTGGAAAACGAACGAGGCCGCAGTGCGATCGCTGAGGAAGAAGCTTGGCGTTCTTCCAGTATATAAAACAGTCGATACCTGTGCTGCGGAATTTGCTGCTGAGACTCCCTATCACTACTCGACCTACGATACAGAGAACGAGTCCGTCCGTTCTGATCGAAAGAAAGTGATCATCCTTGGTGGCGGACCGAACCGCATCGGCCAGGGAATTGAGTTCGACTATTGCTGCGTTCATGGTGTGATGGGACTCGAAGAAGAGGGGTATGAGACCATCATGATCAACTGCAATCCTGAAACCGTCTCAACCGACTATGACACGACCGACAAACTTTACTTTGAACCGCTGACCCTTGAAGATGTGCTGAACATCTGCGATCAGGAACAACCCGATGGCGTGATCGTCAGCTTCGGCGGGCAAACCCCGTTGAAGATTGCCAAAGCCCTTGAAGCCAACGGCGTCAAAATTATAGGCACCTCAACCGAAGGTATTGATCTTGCCGAAGACCGGAAGCGTTTTGGCAAGCTGCTTGAAGAGGTGCAAATTCCCTGTCCTCCTTATGGAACTGCATCAGGCCTGGGCGAAGCGCTTTTGATTACAGCGAAGATTGGATATCCAGTGCTCGTCCGTCCTTCGTATGTGCTTGGCGGACGCGCAATGGAAATCTGTTACGATGATGCAGCCTTGCGCGTGTACATGACAAAGGCAGTCAACGTTTCTCCTGAACACCCGATCCTGATTGACCGGTTCCTCGAAGATGCATACGAGTTCGATGTTGATGCCGTGTGCGATGGAACAGACGTGTACATTGGTGGAGTCATGCAACACATCGAGGAAGCGGGGATTCATTCCGGGGATAGTTCCTGTGTCCTTCCGCCGTATGACGTCACACCGCAACAATTGCACACGATCATGACGTATACGCGGCGTCTTGCTCTTGCACTGAAGGTTGTGGGTCTGGTGAATGTTCAATACGCAATGCGCGAGGGAGTAGTGTATGTTCTTGAGGTAAACCCGAGAGCCTCGCGCACTGTTCCTTTTGTCAGCAAGGCGACCGGCGTTCCTCTCGCCAAGATTGCAGCGAAGTTGATGGTGGGGAGAACGCTGAAGGATCTGAACATCCAGGGATATGGATGGGCCAAGCTTGTTGCGGTCAAAGAGGCGGTATTTCCGTTCAACAAGTTTCCCTCGGCATGGCATTTCCTTGGACCGGAGATGCGTTCAACAGGAGAGGTGATGGGGATTTCGGACAGCTTCGGTGTGGCGTTTGCCAAAGCGTCTGTTGCAGCAGGGAGCCCGTTGCCTCAATCAGGGACAGTCTTTGTCAGTCTCAACAACCATGATAAGCGTGAGCGCTCGGCGAATATCGTCAAGGCATTTGTCCGGCTTGGATTCAACATCATTGCAACGGAAGGCACCGCGAAGTTTCTACGGCAGCACGGGGTTGTCTGCAAAACGGTATTGAAGGCCAGCGAAGGAACGCTCAACATCATCGACATCATCATCAATGGTTGGGTCGATCTGATCGTCAACACGCCATTGGGTCAAACGTCACGAAAAGATGAGCACGAGATCGGACGCGTGGCGATGGAGCGGAAGATCCCGTTCATTACCACTCTCTCTGCAGCCGCCTCGGCCGTGAAGAGTATCGAACAGACAAGGAAGAGTCAGCTTGGTGTGTTGAGCATTCAGGAACATCATGAGCTTGCCGCTCAAGGTGGCGATGCAAGGCAGGTGGAAACTCTCGAAGACTGCGTCCGGCTGGTCGAGTATATCAAATCGTTTCAAATGTAGCCGCAAGGAGGAATTGTATGGGAGCAATGGACAAGCTGGCAATTGTTGGTGAGTTGTGGGAGTTCATGAAGGTGAGGAAGAAGTGGTGGCTCGGCCCGATTATTTTCATGCTGCTGCTGCTCGGACTGTTGCTGGTGTTCACGCAAGGCTCGGCACTCGCACCGTTCATCTACACGTTATTCTGAGGTGTCAGAGAAAACCGTTCTCCTTGTACCAACGATAGGCTGCAAATATCGTTTCATCGAACGGTGTGACAGTGTAGCCCAGTTCCTTCGTTGCCTTATCACACGTGTACCAGTTGTACGATCCCGCAGCCGCAACGAGCTCGGCGGATATGAACGGCTCCACACCGATCAGGCCACACACTTTCTCGATGGTCTTCGCTCCAAATCGGAGCAACGGAATGGGAAGTTTCGCAAACGGTGGCCGACCGTTGACAATCCCGGCAATTCTTTGGAAAATATCCTTGTGTGTCAGGTTGCTGCCACTCAGGATGTAGCGCTCTCCCGTCCGTCCTTTCTGTGCCGCAAGAATGTGGCCGTTGACCACATCTCCCACATACACAACGTTCATTCCTCCATCAATGTAGAATGGTACGCGTCCTTTCTTGACTTCCTTGATGAGTTGACCACCGTGCATGTGTATATCCCGCCCCCCAATAACGACCGCAGGGTTTACGATGACCGCGTTCAGACCTTTCACAATTCCTGCCGTCACTTCCTGCTCGGCTATGTGCTTTGAAAACTTGTAGCCGCTCTGTCCACCCCAATTGAATGGCGTGTCTTCGGTCGCGAGTTCTCCTATGGGCGGATAACCGATTGCTGCTACCGAACTGGTGTGAATGAGTCGTTCAACCCCGGTGGTTAAACATGCCTGAACCACATTCCTTGTTCCAGTGATGTTGACTTCGTGTTGGAGCGCTCTCTTGTTCCGGGCGAACGTGACAAGAGCAGCAGTGTGGAAGACCGTGTCGCAGCCACGCATTGCGTTGGAAAGAGTGCTCGCGTCCCGCACATCTCCGATTGCATGTTCAACATCAATGCCACGGATTGCGCGGAGGTCGGAGTCAGTGCGGCGGAGGATTTTGACGTTGCAACCAAGGTTCAGCAGTCGTTCGGCTAGGTTTGAGCCGATGAACCCTGTGCCCCCTGTGATCAGGACGTTCTTCATACAGCGACTATCATGCGGGCATTGCCGCAACACGACCGAGGAACGTCATCAGCTTCTCGTTGAAGAAGCCCGGGTTCTCAATGTTGCTCATATGTGCAGCGTGAGGAATGATGTGCAGTGCCGAACCGGGAATCTGTTTGTGCATTGCCTCAGAAGCAGATGGAGGTGTTGTAACGTCAAACTCACCGACCAGGATCATGGTGGGAATCTTGATATTGGGAAGCGATGCCGTTGTGTCTGTACGAGATGCGAGAGCCAGTTGCGTGCCGGCGATACTGAGTTCCGGAGTGCGACGGATGGCCGTACGGATTTCCTCCACGGCATTGGGAATCTTCTGAAGAGATTCGGCGGCAAAGACCGCCTTCACAAAGCCATCAGCGAACGCAGCGGAACCGGTCTTCTTTACTGCGGCGACGCTTGCAAAACGCTTGAGCTTTCCTTCGTTGCCGTCGGCTTCGCTTCTCGTATCGCACAAGACTGCTGCCGCAAATCGTTCCGGAATTCGCTCCAACGCACGTAGCGCAATGTAGCCACCCATGGAAAGTGCAACCACAACGGTCTTTTTGATCTTCAAGAAATCGAGCAGCGCAATCAAATCATCGACGTGTCCTTCAATTGTATACTGCCCGTCGCCAACGTAACTATCTCCGTGGCCACGGACATCGTATGCAATCGCCCGGTAGCTCTTGCCGACGACTTCAAGCTGTGGCTTCCACATCTCGTGATTAAAGGGGAATCCATGGATGAACACAATGGGCATTGCCGTTGGATTGCCAACTTCAACACAATTGAATGGATCGCCATTCAGGTACACCATCATGGTTCTCTCCGCGGAATGATGAAAAACGCAACGCTCTACCGTCACTATATCCAAAATCCATTTCATTAGCAAGGTGGGCAAGAGGTTGTTGTATTTTCAATTTGAACGTCATGTCCCTCTTTGGTATATTCTTCCAGTACACTCACCTCACAGACACTTCATCGCGGAGTTAAACTCATGGAGAAAGTCCTTTCATACATCGACCAGAACAAGGATCGCTACCTGGAAGAGCTGAAACAGCTCATTGCAATTCCCAGCGTCAGTACGAACAAAGAGAATATCCCGGACATCCGTCGTTGCGCCGAATGGGTTGCCGAACATATGCGCTTCGTCGGACTGCAAAATGTCCAGGTGCTTCCGACAGCGGGCCATCCTGTGGTGTACAGCGAGTGGCTCAATGCACCGGGCAAACCGACCGTGCTTCTTTATGGCCACTACGATGTGCAGCCGGCTGAGCCTCTTGATCTGTGGACGTCCCCACCGTTCGAAGCAACCATCCGCGGCGAGAATTTGTATGCACGCGGATCGGCAGATGACAAGGGACAGGTGTTCATTCACTTAAAGAGCATCGAAGCCTATCTCAAGAATGCCGGTTCCCTTCCTGTCAACATCAAATTGTTGATTGAAGGTGAAGAAGAGATCGGCAGCGAGCACCTTGACCAGTTCGTGAAGGATAACAAGGAACTTCTCAAGGCCGACCTCGTTCTCATCTCGGACTCTTCGATGTTTGCGAAGGGTGTTCCCTCCATCTGTTACAGCTTGCGCGGCCTTTCCTATATGCAGATCGATCTTGTCGGGCCGACCAAGGATTTGCACTCCGGCTCGTTCGGTGGAACGGTACACAATCCCATCCAGGCGTTGAGCGAAATCATCGCACAGTTGCATGATAAGAATGGGAGGATCACCATCCCCGGTTTTTACAAGGATGTCCGTGACCTCACGAAGAAAGAACGCAAGGCATTCAAGAAGCTTCCGTGGAGCGACAAGAAGTACGCGAAAGAATTGGGCGTGAAAGAACTGTACGGCGAGAAGGGATTCACGACGCTTGAACGTGTGTGGGCTCGTCCGACATTGGAATGTAACGGCATCTGGGGTGGCTTCACCGGTGAAGGTGCAAAGACTGTGTTACCGTCAAAGGCATCTGCAAAGATCTCCATGCGGCTCGTGCCCGATCAAACTTCAGCCAAGGCAGCGAAGCTGTTTCAGAAGCACATCAAAAAAATTGCACCGAAGACCGTCAACGTCACTGCGCGCTTTCTGCATGGGGGCGAGCCGGCGATTACGCCGATTGACAGTCCGGGAGTACAAGCAGCCGTTGCCGCGCTTGAGAAAGGCTTCGGGAAGAAACCGTTGTATCAACGCGAGGGAGGCTCGATTCCCATTGTTGTGCAGTTCAAAGAACTTCTTGGACTCGACACCGTGTTGCTTGGCTTCGGTCTGCCCGATGAAAATGCTCATGCACCGGATGAGTTCCTCAACCTCGATAACTTCTTCGGCGGGATTCGGACGTCAGTTCATTTCTTCAACGAGTTGCCGAACTACATGAACGGCAGCCGGAAGAAGAAGTAGCTCAACTGCACCCGAACCCTGGCAGGCTTTCTGTTTGTCCGCTGCTGTCAGACAGGAATGTCTGACCTACGAGCAATTCAAATTACAACCATCGCCTCCCAAATCGGGAGGCGATTCATTTCGTTGGTGCGCTGCCTCACCAAGTTAACTCTCCCATCTCTGCATCGCTCGGATTAACCCTCGATCCCTCAACAGAACAACCCCTTTTTTCATTGCAGGAACAGGAAAATCATTACCATCGCAAATAGCGGTGTAACGATGCCCTTTCTGACAGATATGTCCCGGCTCCTCTGCTATATTAAATCAGTCACTCACCAAAGGAGAATACCATGGACAAATACACGTTGGTGTTATTTACACAAACGCTGTTCGGTTTTGTTGGAATGCTCGTGTGGTACAGAGTCGGTGTGCTGCGTGGAAAGCGTTCAAAAGCAATATACGCTACACTGAATGGAGGTCGAAAGTGAACATTCTCATCGTGGATGATCAGCCGGAATACAGATTGGTGCTCAAGTCTCTGCTCATGGAGTATGGGTGGACGGTCTTCAGTGCGGAAGACGGTGAAGACGCGTTGCAGGCAATGGCGCGCATCCCCATGGACCTCATCATTTCGGATATCTATATGCCTGTCATGGATGGATTCAAATTCCATCAGACCGTGAGGAGTATTCCGGGATGTGAGAAGCTTCCGTTTCTGTTTGTCTCTGCGTATGATGACGAGTTTACAGTCAACGCGGTGAAGGATCCGAGATATGAAGCGTTCCTGAAGAAGGACGCTCCCATAGACTCGTTCATTGCCTGGATCAATTACTTCGCTTTGCCCGAAGACAAGCGCCCAAAGTATCAACCGGATATCGAGGCAAGCTTTGGCCTCCCCAAGCTGCAGCACGCGTTCGGCCTGTAGTTCTCTTATCAATCTTCATCATTCTTATGTCAGGCATCCGATCCCGTACCGGAGGCCGCTCCATTGATTTTTGCCGCAATCGATGAAAAGAGGCCCTCCGCATCCAGTCCCTCACACGCTTCTAAGCCAAAACTTGATTTTCTCGTATTCTTGTTCACTTTGAAACTACTCGCATTGCATTCCATTTTTTCCTACTGCAAAGCCAACAGTTTTCCAAGATGTTCTCTGCGCCAGATTGTGGATCTGGGGGTAGTAGGTAATCCATGTCGGCTTTCGCCAATTTCTCACCCGCTGCAAACGGAATTGCTAACTGAAAGGTGACGCAATGTCCGACCTCTCTAAGTTCTCTCTCTTCCGGCGAAACAATGGTATGTAATATTAGAACAATCTGTTGTGTCTAGTAGTTTCGTTTCGTAATATTCTTACATGTAAATCACATGAGAACCGCAATCGGAGTAATCGCATCACGTTTCCTTCGCGAGTGACTGGCTGCAATCCCCCCACAAGTGAGGAATGAACAGTATGGTTGAGAGTGAGATTATCATAGGATGAACACAACTGCAACTCCAAATCCATTTGCAGGGTTTCAGAGATCGGCCCTTGAACAATCCATCCCAGCACGCTTTGAAGAGGTGGTTCGTCGATACCCTAAACGGTTAGCGGTAAAGGCTGGACCTGAAACCTTGACATACGACGAACTGAACCTGACGGCCAATCAGATTGCCGACGCTATTCTTGCCATTCGCGGACGGGGGGAAGACCCAATCATAATTCTACTGGAGCAAGGGTCGCTTCTCGTTGCTGCGATCCTTGGGTCGCTAAAGGCGGGGAAGATCTATGTTCCCCTCGATCCAACGTTTTCTGCACAGAGGCTCGCCGAAGTTCTTGAGGACTCTCAAGCCAACCTGGTTGTTACCAGTGCCCGTATTCAGAAGTCGGCGTTGAAGTGGGTGACGGATGGAGTGCAAGTACTCGGCGTAGATAATCTCGCCCATGGACTGCCTACTGCTGACCATGAACTTTCAATCAAGGCCGACGCGGGGGCGTATATCTACTATACTTCGGGTTCGACGGGGCGGCCGAAAGGTGTCCTGGATACGCACCGCAATGTCCTGCACAACATCATGCGATATACGAACAGCCTTCAGATCTCGCCGGATGACCGACTCACACTTCTTCAGGGACCGAGCTTCAGTGGCGCGGTTTCAAGTTTGTTCAGCGCGCTCCTCAATGGGGCGGCGGTCTTTCCCTTCGATGTCCACAAGGAAGGTGTTGATTGCATTGCCGCCTGGCTTAGGCGTGAAAAGATCACGATCTATCACTCTGTACCTGTTCTTTTCCGTCACGTCGCAACCGGCAGCGAAACTTTTCCGGACCTACGTCTTATACGCCTCGAAGGCGATCGTGCCTCCGTGAAAGATATTGAGCTTTTCAAGTCGCGATTCGCCGGGACTTGTCGTCTGGTCAACGGTCTTGGTGCAACAGAGTGCGGCATTGTGCGTCAGTACTTTGTTGGGCTTGACACGCCAACCCCCAACCTCATCGTACCGATAGGCTACAAGGTGGAGGACATGGACGTGATCCTGTTGGACGATTCTGGGCAGGAAGTTCGTGCCGGAGAAGTCGGGGAGATTTGCGTCAGCAGCCGCTACCTGTCACCAGGCTACTGGCGCAAGCCAGACTTTACTGCGGCGGCGTTCATCGAGAACCCGAAAGACACCAGGCTTCGCCTCTACCATACAGGGGATATTGGTCGGATGAGAGATGGCGAGTGTTTGGAATACTTAGGGCGAAGAGATCTTCAGGTAAAGATCCGAGGACATCGGGTTGTGGTTGCGGAGGTTGAATCGGCTCTGCAGACTCTTAGGGGAGTAAAGGCCGCTGCTGTCGTCATGCGACAGGACAAGGAGGGTGAATCGAGGCTTGTGGCCTATGTTGTACCGGATGCGCACGAATCTCTGACAACGAGTTCCTTGAGGCGTCAGATGGTTGCGCGCCTTCCCCATTTCATGGTTCCGTCAGTATTTGTTATGCTGAGTGCTCTTCCCCTCGACGCCAATGGGAAGGTGGATCGACGAGCCCTGCCCGCGCCGGATCAGTGCCGACCCAAGCTTGAGGAGGCCTTTGTTGCACCCCAAACCTTGCTCCAGGATCAGCTTGCGCGCGTTTGGGAGAGAGTACTGGGGATTACTCCGGTTGGTATCAAGGATGATTTCTTCGATCTGGGTGGTGACTCACTCCTTGCGGTTACCATGATGGTGGAGGTTGAGGGAACGCTGCAGCGGAAGGTGCCACTTTCTCTTTTGTTGGCGGGCACAACGATTGAATACCTTGCTGACGCGATCCGGCTGGAAGCAACTGAACTTCTTGCCGCGATCGTGCCGATCCAGTTGGGCAACGGCGGACGCCCCTTCTTTTTCCTTCACGGGGACTACTGGAGCGGTGGGTTCTACTGCACAGCTCTGGCCAGACATATTGGGCGCGACCAGCCGTTCTATGCGCTACCTCCATGTGGACTTAATGGCGAACCGGTTCCGCCGTCTTATACTGCGATGGCGAAGAAACATGTCGAAGCAATTCGTACTGTCCAACCGGAAGGCCCATATCAGCTTGGCGGCCTTTGTAACGGTGGCTTGGTTGCCTATGAAATTGCGCGACTGCTCGAACAAAGCAATCAGAAGGTGGAAATACTTGTCCTTGTTGGTGCTCTGCCGGCTAATGCGCGGTATGAGTGGTTGTTATGGCTTCCGCGGCAGATCGGTGCGGTGCTGGGGCTGGATTCCGATAAGCGGCTTGGCCGGTTCGTGAGGCTTCGCGACCGGATCGCAAACATCGGGGCCCTGCCGCCGCTTGAGATCTTGAAATATGTCTGGAGAAACTCAAAGAAGATCCGTATGGAGTTCCGACGCCTCCTTGCCCCGAGAACGGAGAAAGGAGATGTGGCCCAGAAGGCCTCAAGTGAACTACGTTTGATGACTCCGGAGGATATGCGGGGCCACCTTAGAGAGACCTACCTCACGCTTGACTATGAATACGCGCCTGGCCCGTACGGTGGTAGAGTCACGCTCTTGTGGCCAGCTGATGACCCTGTGTCACTGAAAGATGTAATAGTATGCTGGCAACGCGTGGCTCACTCAGTTGATGCCCATGTAATCCCGGGGAGACATTTCACCTGCCTTACCGAGCACGCGCAGTCTGCAGCAGCAGAACTGAGATCGATGCTCAGCAAAGTTTTACAGGAGAAAGATACTGATCCCACGTATCAAGTTGGCCTGGCTAGGCGTCGGGACCACTGAAAGAAGATGACCCTAGCCATTGAAGCGGTAAAAATCGAGATGAAATACTGGAGCTGTCACCATGATGAACCTCCTTGATGAATGTGATAATAAACTGGCGGTGTGTGATCCAACGAGAGGTTTGGAAATTTTCAACACCGTAGACCCCATGCCAGCCCTTTCAGTGAGGTTGGCCCTCACACAAAGACTTTGTACCGACAGTATTAAATAGTTTTTGCCGTTGATCGCTATATAGGCCGAGAGTGTTCTGAAGCGGGGGTTGCACTCACGGTATGAGTTTTGTATCTTGTTGGTCACAACTAAAGTCATTCATCATTCCGGGTATTAAACGATTGTGGATTGCCCTTTCAACTTTGTAAAGCTATCGGAATGGCTAAATGTGGAGAGAGGGCGGTCCGTTTGACAGGTACGATAAGCTGCTACCTAACTGCGTTAGGAAAGTGGGATGTAGGTGAAGACGGCATCCCAAACATGCTGAAAGCAGCTTGAATTTCATGCCGACGTAGCTCAGTCGCATTCCGACTGGACTTAGCGATTTTGGTTAAGTTCATTGTCGGAATGCGGATCCCGCCAGCGGCGTGATTGGTTGAAAGTTGTGGAGATGAGTTTTATATATGCCGACGTAGCTCAGTTGGTTACCCGCCCGACCGCCTGTTGGCGCAATGAAATCGGTCAGGCGGGCGGGGAGCACCAGATTGTGGATCTGGGGGTCGCAGGTTCTTCGTTGAGGAGGGTCATCCGAAATTATGTGGTCGGTGTATGTCCTGCGATCGTTAAAGGATATCAAACGATACGTTGGGATTTCAAACGATGTGCAAAGAAGAATTGCCGAACATAATTCAGGACATGTGCGTTCAACAAAAAGTCGCAGACCATTTGAGTTGATTTACGTAGAGAATTTCAAAACCCGTTCTGAAGCAAGAGAACGAGAGGTGTACTTTAAGACTGCTGCTGGCCGTCGGTACCTCGACAAGCAAGAAAGAGGGCAAGTGTCAGGAAGTGGTTGAGAATTTGGTTACTGTTTTTTGTTGCCGACGTAGCTCAGTTGGTTAGAGCACCAGATTGTGGATCTGGGGGTCGCAGGTTCGAGTCCCGCCGTCGGTACTTTCCCACCTCACGTACTACTGTGATGGAACTTCCTAAGAATGGCTGAAGAAAAGATTGTAGAACCAAGGTTGCTGCGTGGGTTCAGGGATTATCTTCCTGCACAGATGAATGCGCGCCTGAAGATCATCTCCACCATCCGTACCGTGTACGAACGCTATGGCTTCCTGCCGCTGGAAACCCCTGCCCAGGAATACAAGGTGACTCTTCTCGGCTACGGCGAAGAGAACTCAAAGCAGATCTTCAGTTTTCAGAATCCGGAGGAAGAGGATGTCGCGCTCCGGTTCGATCTGACCGTACCACTTGCACGGGTTGTTGCGCAGTATCCTGATCTCGTGTTTCCTTTCCGGCGGTATCAGGTTGCGCCCGTCTGGCGCGCCGACAAACCCGATCCCGGACGCTTCCGCGAATTCATCCAGTTCGATCTCGACTCCGTTGGTACATCATCCATCGCTGCAGATGCTGAGATTCTCTGCGCGATGTATGACGCGCTTCGCGCATTGGGGATTGAACGGTTCAAGATTCGATTCAGCGACAGGAAAGTTCTGAACAGTCTTCTTGACTTTGCCGGCATCCCGCACGGTATGTCGCACAAGGTGTTTCGTGTCCTCGACAAGCTGGACAAGATCGGCCTGGAGGGAATTTCCAAAGAGCTTACGACCGGCAGAGTGGATGTTTCCGGCGACAAGATTCCCGGCCTGGGTCTGAACCAAAGTCAGGTCGATCGTATCAAGCAATTCCTTGCCATACCGCAAGGTAAACGGCGTGACGTGCTCAAGGCAATGACGGATCTGTTCTCGTCGGTACCTTCTGCAAAGGAAGCAATTGATGAATTGGGACTCATCTGCGACTCGCTTGACAACCTCTCGATCCTGGAAGAAAATGTTTCCCTCGATCTGAGCATTGCCCGCGGCTTGGATTATTACACCGGTCCCGTGTTTGAAGCCAACCTGACTGATGCGCCTGAGTTCGGTTCCATCTTTGGAGGTGGAAGGTACGATGGATTGGTGGAGCGTTTTCTCGGCAGAAAAATACCGGCAGTCGGCGCCTCGATTGGCGTTGACCGCCTGTTCGCGGCGATGCAGAAGCTTGGCCTGATCGAGGAAGTCACTTCAACAGCCCACGTCATCGTGACTGTTATGGAACCGTCGAAGATTGCAGAGTATCAGAAGCTGACACGGGAGCTGAGGCAGGCCGGCATCAACACCGAAATGTATCTCGGCGAGGAGAAGTCTCTTGGCAAGCAGCTCCAGTATGCAAACCGTCAGCAGATACCATTCGCCGTGATCATCGGGAGCGATGAGTTTGCAAAGAACGAAGTCACGATCAAAAACCTGAGGCTCGGCGCTCAACTGCAGGACAAGAAGAAATCCGCTGATGGCAAAGAGCGTGAGGAATACCTGAGGCTTTCACGGTCGGTACAGGTGACTGTTTCTCGCGACAAATGTGTAGAACAAGTCCGTACGATGTTAGCTTAACAAATCCTCAAAAACCCTTCATGGTTTCCCGAACTATTCTCATTGATGGTAACAAGCTTGCCATTGATCAAGTGATCTCCGTTGCCCGTGGTAATGTCAGGGTCGGGATATCTTCGTCAGCGAAGAAGAAGATGGCGACATCGCGGCTATGGGTGGAGCGGGCGGTCGCCAGTCATGCGGTGGTGTATGGCGTAACGACAGGCTTCGGCGCATTCCAGAGCGTTACGATTCCACCGGAAAAGCTTCGTGAGTTACAACGTAATCTCATTCTCAGTCATTGTGCAGGTGTGGGTGATCCGTTGCCTGAAGATGTAGCGAGAGCGATGATGTTGCTGCGTGCAAATGCGCTGGCCAAGGGTTATTCAGGCATTCGAGTCTCAACGGTCGAGCGTTTGCTCGATATGCTGAACAAGCGGGTTCATCCGGTTATTCCTTCGCAAGGCTCGGTTGGAGCGAGTGGAGATTTGGCGCCGCTCTCGCACATGGCTGCCGTGCTTATTGGAGAGGGAGAAGCATTTTTCAAAGGAAGAAGGATGTCCGGTCGACAAGCCATGAAACTTGCGCGCATCAAACCTGTTGTACTCGAAGCAAAGGAAGGTATTGCTCTGAACAACGGCACACAAGCCATGACGGCAATTGCTGCACTTGCCCTGCATGATGCGGAAAATCTGGCAGACGCTGCGGACATCGCCGCTGCAATGACGCTTGAAGCCGTAAAGGGGAAGAGTGCTGCTTTCAGTGCGAAGATCACCCGCGTTCGCCCTCACGCAGGACAGGAGATATCCGCCCGAAACATCCGCACCATGATTCAGGGAAGTGAGCTTGCCGATCGCATGGATGAAGATACGAAACACAAGGTACAAGATTCGTATTCCATTCGTTGTGTTCCACAGGTGCACGGCGCTTCGCGGGATGCGATACGGTACGTGCGAAGTGTTCTGGAGACGGAAATCAATTCCGCAACCGATAATCCTCTTATTTTCCCCAACGAGGGAGGAGCAATCAGTGGCGGCAACTTTCACGGACAGCCTGTTGCGCTTGCCGCCGATTATCTCGGCCTCGCTGTTGCCGAGTTTGGCAACATTGCAGAACGCCGCGTAGCAAAGTTGATGGATCAACACCACAACGCCGGACTTCCTGCGTTCCTTGCAAGCCACGGTGGACTTGAATCGGGACTGATGATTGCGCAATACACGGCAGCGTCGCTCGTTTCTGAAAACAAAGCGCTCATGCATCCCGCCAGCGGTGATTCCATTCCGACGTCGGCGAACCAGGAGGACCATGTCAGCATGGGCACGATTGCCGCCCGACAGGCGACGGAGATTATCCGCAACGTGCAGAACGTGATTGCGATTGAATTGATGTGCGCTACGCAAGCTCTCTCATTTCGACCAGAACATCCGGGTGTAGGAACTCTGAAAGCTCTCAAAGCTGTTCGCTCGGTAGTCAAACCGTTGCGGTCGGATAGAAACATCTCCAAAGACATTGCCAGCGTATCGGAACTCATTTCATCCGGCAAGCTTCCCGAATTTTAATGTAACATGCCGATCTCACCGAAAAGGCAAACCCCATGATAACTCCCTCCGCATCACGATATCAAGACATGAAATACAATCGCTCCGGACGTAGCGGACTCAAGCTTCCGGCAATCTCGCTTGGCCTATGGCATAACTTCGGCGGCGTTGACACGCTGGAGAATTCTCGCGCAATGATTCATCGGGCATTCGATCTCGGCATTACGCATTTCGATCTTGCCAACAACTACGGCCCGCCTCCAGGCTCGGCGGAAGAATCGTTCGGCAGGATTCTTCATCAGGATCTCAAGTCGTATCGAGATGAAATGATTATTTCATCCAAAGCCGGCTGGAAGATGTGGGATGGTCCGTACGGCGATTGGGGTTCCCGTAAGTATCTCATTGCAAGCCTGGATCAAAGTCTGAAGCGGATGGGTCTTGAGTACGTCGACATTTTCTACCATCATCGTCCCGATCCCGAAACACCGATTGAGGAATCGATGGCTGCGCTCGACCAGATTGTACGGAGCGGCAAGGCATTGTACGTTGGCATCTCGTCGTACAGTCCGGAACAAACCAAACAAGCTGCTCGTATCTTGCGTGAACTTGGAACACCGAGTTTGATTCACCAGCCGGTCTATCACATGTTCAATCGTGGGATTGAAGATGGACTGTTGGATGTGTTGGATGAGGAGGGCATCGGTTGCATTGTGTTTTCTCCCCTTGCACAGGGCCTGCTTACAGACAAGTATCTCGGTGGAATCCCGGAAGACTCGCGTGCATCAAAGCCTCATGGCTTCCTGAAGCGTGACCAGATCACGCCTGATAAAATACAACGAGTACAAAAGCTCAACGTGCTTGCCCGTGAACGTGGACAGTCGCTCGCCCAAATGGCAATCGCATGGGTCTTGCGACACAAGGGAATGACGTCCGCCCTTATTGGCGCCAACAAAGTCAGTCAGGTTGAAGACTGTGTCGCCGCCTTGAAAAATCTCTCCTTTACTGAAGCCGAGCTTGCCAGGATTGATGATATCCTGTAGTCATAGCTGACTCTCAAATCCAAACAGCCCAATTCACCGTACTGTTATTGTGAATCAGAGTGGAACAGTGTATCGCTCTCCGGTGTTACAATATTTGAGCAACCTCAAACAGGGATGAAATCATGAAAACAAGATGTGTTGTATTGGCAGGCGTTATTGTGTTATTCTGTGTCGGATGCATGAATGCGGGTTCATCAGACGACAAGAAAGGTTCACGGAACGTTGGAACTGTGAAATTGTATTCAGCAGAAAAGAAGGGATATAGCATGAGCGAGAAGATTGTAAAATCAAATGAGGAGTGGAAGAAGCAGCTCACCTCAACGCAATACGAAGTTGCACGAGAAAAGGGAACAGAACGGGCGTTTACCGGTGAATATTGGAACAACCATGAGAAGGGTGTATACAAGTGCATCTGCTGCGGAACCGATCTCTTTGACTCTGAAACGAAGTTCGAATCCGGCACCGGCTGGCCGAGCTTTTATCAACCCATAGCGAAAGAGAATGTAGCCACGGGTGTGGACAAGAGCTTCATGATGGTGCGTGATGAAGTCGTCTGTGCGCGGTGCGATGCGCATCTTGGACACGTGTTTGACGATGGACCTGAGCCAACCGGATTGCGGTACTGCATGAATTCCGCCTCTTTGAAGTTCGTTCCGAAGAAGTAATTATTCTAACTATTCCCTCATGCAATCTCTCACGGGATTGTATGAGGGATGTATCTTTCTTCCTACATTCTCACCGATGACAAACCCAAACGACAGCGACCCGGCAACCTATGCAGAAGACTTTCTGCATTTTCTTCTTGAGGGAAACGTGAAGTTTGCTATGAAGGGATTGAGCCAGGACGAATTGCTCGATGCAGCAGGGCTTCATGTGATTCCAATTATTGTTGAAGAGAGCATGCAGGAGTTTACGCGCAAGATAATGACATTTGTTGAGAAGGGCGTAGAGCTTATCGACTGCGTTGTTGAAAGAGAATATGCAACAGTCCGGTTCAGCGTCAGGTGGGCTGCTCTGATGGCTGATTCGTTCGAACGGAAGACATTCTCCGGTACAGCACGAATCAAAATGAAGCGGAGTCCGTATGAAGGCTGGGATGTCGTGCAGGCGATTGTGCCCGGTTGGAACGCTGACTAGGTAAAAATCAATCCACGAAGAACACGAAGGGACACAAAGAAACACAATCCTCTGGGTTGACTTATTTCGTACTCTTCGTGTCCTTCGTGGATGCTCTTTCTCTGGGTATCCTACATATTTCGTGTTCTTCGTGGATTCTCATTCTTTGCTTGTCAAGGCTCAAATTCCTACATTCGTACAGCTTCCAATCATTAACCAGCCATGAAAATCTACACCAAGACAGGCGATAAAGGTGACACTTCGCTCTTCGGCGGACAGCGTGTTCCCAAGGATGCGTTGCGCATTGAAGCCTACGGTACAGTTGATGAGTTGAACTCTGTTCTTGGCATCGTACTCGCCGATAATGCCGACAAGCGGATTGCAGAGATTCTCACGTCGGTACAGAACCAGCTTTTCGCTCTCGGCGCTGACCTTGCAACACCTCATTCTGCGAGTTCCAAATCAATCAAACGATTCGTCGTCAAGGACTCCCAGTCACTGGAGAAAATCATCGACTCTCTCGAATCGCACTTGAAGTCACTCAAGAGTTTCATTCTTCCGGGAGGCTCTCCTGTTGCGGCACGGATTCACTTTGCACGCACAGTGTGTCGCAGGGCTGAACGCTCGGTGGTACGCCTCTCCCGTAACGAAGACATTGGCGAAGGAATTACCGTATACCTGAATCGCCTTTCTGATATGCTGTTCGTTCTTGCCCGTTATGCGAACCACGTTGCCGGCGTTCCGGAAATCAAGTGGAAGCCATAAACTTGCCTGCTGTCGTCTTTTCTCTTCTCTTGTTATTCTCTTCGGTCGCCACTCCTGCGCAGACTGACTTCTCACGGGATAGTGCTCTTGCAACTCTCCGTGTGTTGTCGGTCGATATTGGTCCACGGCCAATGGGCTCACCGGCAGAACGACTGGCAATGCAATATGCCGTGGACAAGTTCCGCGAGTTCGGTTGCCAGGAAGCCTACATCATGCCGATGATGGTTGCCGAAGCAGTGAACACGAATAGCGGCATTGCGGTGGGCGTGCTCAAAGGGAGAACAGATCGCATCATCATCGTTGGCGGACACATGGACTCGGCCGGGCCGGAAATTCCCGGAGCGAATGATGACGGCTCCGGCGTCGCATGTGTCATCGAGCTTGCACGCATTCTCTCGAAACGACAACACGAATCAACAATTATTTTCTGCTGCTGGGGAGGTGAAGAGTCTGGACTGCAAGGCTCGAAATACTTCGTTGATCATTTTGACAAGATCGACAGCGTTGCCTTGATGCTGCAGATTGACATGGCCGACGGCTCAAGTTTCCTTGGCATTGATCCCGACTACGCAGATGTCAGTGCTCCACGCTGGCTGACGAAAGCAGCGTATGAGATATTCTACGATGAACTTCATTCGTCCGGACTTGAGTACTCCACAGCATCCGCGACACTGAATGCAGCGAGTGGTGGTGCAACCGGCTCCGACCACAACGCGTTTCTCGCGAAGGGTATTCCTGCTATTGATTTTACAAGCGATGTCGACTATCCGATCCACACGCCACAGGACCATCTTGAAAATTTCCAACCCTCTGGCTTGAGACGGACCGGAGACCTCATTCTGAAACTTGTCGAGCGATTTGATGTCGGTGTTCCTTCCCGCACCTTGGAACGCTACATGCTTGTTCAATTGGGCACTACTCCAGTGTTCTTGTCGTACTGGATTCTGTGGACATTCATTTGCGTTGTTCTGGTGCTTGCCGTCGTCGTCATCGTTGTAGTGAGGAGACGAAGAGTTCTTGTTGAAGGTAGAGAGCGGGTGAGGTGGTCCGCGATCAAGATAGTCCTCTTCACGCTCATCATTCAGACATTTATCTGGATGTCAGAGGCGATCTTTGGCCTTGTCAGTGGGTATAGATTTCCGTGGGCGAATAACTTCACCGGTTTCGCTCTTCTCGGCATTCTCTCCGGGATGATCGGACTCTGGCTGGTTCTGAAGCTGATTCGGCGTCTCCCGTTGAGTTCGGATGCATTTGTGTTCGGATGGAGGTCGCTTGTCGCACTCATCATGATCACTTCGGCGACGGCCATTCGCAATCCTGAGCTTGCCGTGTTTCCGGGACTTGCCACCCTGTTCATGTCGTTTGCATTCCTCTCCCAATCAGCCGGGCTCCGGGTGACATGCTGGATGTTGTCCTGCTTGGTCACAGTTCGCCTCGTATTCTTTGAGGAGCTGGGATTGATCCAGAGACTAATCACCGAGAATAGAATCCACGCAATCGGTGGATTGTCAGCCTACGAAGCAGCTTTTGTGGTGCTATATACATTGATCTCCATCCCATTCGTGTTGGGGTTTGCCGGAATTTACAGAGGGGCAGGTCTTGATCTCTTCTGGCTGAAGAAGTTCAGAAGTACTCGCGCGCTGTTCGTTGTGATTGGACTTATCATTTCCCTTTCGACCTATCTCATGCTTCAGCCGGTGTATGATGCCAAGTGGTACAACAATATCATCGTTGAACAACGTCACGTTCTAGGGTCTGACTCAAGTAAGATCGAACTGAAGGCGAGCGAAAATCTGAAAGGTACAAGAATCAGCGAAGGTGGGTCGGAGACGATATTCGCGGAACGAACGAACTATCACGATTTCATGGCGAATCAGCCGGCAATAGTACGATGGACTTCACTTGAGCGAACAGTTGACTCGGTCGAGATCGTGAAGGATACTGTTATGTTGCGGCACAGCATTCGGATTCATTCCTCCTTCCGTCCATACATGGTGGCAGTCTCGTATCGGAGTGCTCTCCCATTTACGGTACAATCTTCATGGTCGCACGGTGAAAGTTTCAGGCTTGGCAAAGAATCCGATAGCCTGAAAATATTCTCGTGGTACTGCTTTCCCGATACCGATCTTGTAGTTCCTGTTACATTTGGTCTCAGTAAAGGACAGAAGGTTATTGAGAAGGTTGAAGTGACATACGATTCGCTTGCCTATGATCTCCGTCTTGAGCGGGAGTTCACCAACGTTCAGTATCGCACTGTCGTCGCTGCTGTCGATACATTTTCACCCGGGATGGCAATGAGCGGAGGGGGTCAATGATGGCGAAACGGGCGTATCGGAGAAAATCCACAGCGACAAGTTCATTCGGAACCACAGGGCGCATCAGCCACGACGCATCAAAATTCTACGCAAGCAAGCTGTACGATGGATTGCGAAGCAAGAAGGGTGTAGCGAAAGAAGAGAATAGCCTCGGTCCGGCGTTGCTCAACAGGATATTTCTCAAGAGCAGCGAGTTGATGGACGATCTGCCGGATTCAAGTGTTCACCTTATGATCACCTCACCGCCGTACAACGTTACGAAAGAGTATGATGACGAACTGACGCTCGACGAATATCGTGCTTTGCTGCGTGCGGTGTTCAAGGAAACGCATCGCGTGCTGGTCGATGGTGGGCGGGCATGTATCAACGTGGCAAACCTTGGCCGGAAGCCGTATATTCCACTGCATTCGTACATCATTCAGGATATGCATGCTCTCGGCTTTCAAATGCGGGGCGAAATCATCTGGGATAAAGGTGCAAGCGCAAGCCCGTCGACAGCATGGGGTAGCTGGCGTTCGGCAAGCAATCCAACGCTGCGCGACGTTCACGAATATATCCTTATATTCTCCAAAGGAGAGTTCGGGAGGCAGAAGGGCGAGAAGGAGAACTCGATCGGTCGCGATGACTTTCTCGAATTCACAAAAAGTGTCTGGAAGTTTCCAGCGGAGCGGGCAAAGTCCGTGGGACACCCGGCGCCTTTTCCCGTAGAACTTCCCCGTCGACTTGTTGAGTTGTACACGTTCAAGGGTGATATTATTCTTGACCCGTTCTGCGGAGGTGGTGCCACGTGCGTTGCAGCCGTTCTCTCTGGTCGCAACTATGTTGCGTACGAGATCAAGGAACAGTACGTTGAGCTTGCCGCAAAAAGAATTGCAAGCGTGATTGAGAATGGAAGCGACCCGAAGAAGAACGGAAGCAAGAAGAAGAAAAGCTCCAAGCCTCCACGGAAAGCAGAATGACAGACACCATCCTTGAAGTCAAGAATCTTGTCAAGCGTTACGGCGACCTGGTTGCCGTGAACGGTGTGAGCTTCTCCGTCCATCGGCAGGAAATCTTTGGCATCCTCGGCCCGAACGGCGCCGGCAAGACATCGACACTGGAAATGATCGAGACGCTTCGACCGATTGATGGTGGAGAAGTGTCGCTCAACGGAATCGACGTTCGTACAAAGCCGCAGGAAGTCAAACGGGTTATCGGTGTGCAGCTTCAATCCTCCTCGTTCTTCGACAAGCTGAACTTGAAGGAGCTGCTTCTTCTGTTCGGTGAGATGTACGGCAGAGTTGTCGAGCCGATGAAACTGTTGACTCAAGTCGAATTGGACGACAAAGTATCGGCACAGGTGAGCGAGCTTTCCGGCGGACAGAAGCAGCGGTTTTCCATCGCCGCCGCGCTGGTGAATGATCCGGTGGTGATCTTTCTCGACGAACCGACCACTGGGCTTGATCCCCAGGCACGCCGACATCTGTGGGGTGTCATCAAGCAGATACGGTCGGAAGGAAAGACCATTGTTCTGACAACGCACTACATGGAAGAGGCCGAAGAGCTTTGTGATCGTGTTGCGATCATGGACAAGGGGAAGATCATTGCCCTTGATCCGCCGCAGGAGCTCGTCCGACAGTTGCTTGCGCGCGGATTTACAAAGGAACGCATCGAACGGCTTGCGAGTCTCGAAGATGTGTTCCTCAGCCTTACAGGACATTCGTTGAGGGAAGACTGAACTAGAAATCAAAAGTCAAAACAACTGAGCATTACATGCGTTTGAAGTGGAAGATATTTGTTGCATCACTGAGGATGTTTACAAGGCAGCGTGAGGCTATCATATGGACATTGCTGTTGCCACTGTTCATGATCACGCTATTTGGTTTCGTGAAGTTTGACGGCATGGGGAAACTTGACCTTGGCGTTGTGAACGAAGCCGGTGCCAATGGCAACCAGCTCATCGAGTCACTTAAGAGTGTCAAGGCATTGAAGGTGAGCGGGGGGGCACAGGATATTGAACTTGCCGAGTTGGGCAAGGGCGAACGGGACATGGTGCTCATCATCCCCCCAAACTTCTATCTCGGGGCTGCCAGTCAGCTCACCGTCTATTTCAACGATGCCCGTCCGCAGGAGGTGCAGCTTGGCCAACTTGTACTGCAGCGTGTGCTTGATGAAATCGTGTTCGCGCAAAGTCCGCCACCGAACAGAATTGTGCTGGCTGCTGTTCCGGTGAAGAGTCGCAATCTCACATATATCGATTTCCTTGTACCCGGCATTCTCTCCATGTCCATCATGCAGATGGGAATTTTCGGAGTGGCATTTGGTTTTGTACAGTTGAAGAAGAGGGGAATCCTCCGCCGTCTTTGGGTCACTCCGATCAAGCCGAGTGACTTTATTCTTGGTCAGGTGGCAATGCGTCTTCTTGTTGTGTTGATGCAGATCTGCATCATCATTGGTGTTGGAGTGGCGTTCTTTGGATTGCACTTCATGGGGAATTTTCTTGAGTTGTTCCTTCTTGGTTTGCTCGGCGGCATCGTGTTTTTGAGTATGGGATTTGCTCTTGCCGGCATCTCGAAATCCGAAGATCAGGTGGCGCCGCTGGCCAACGTTATCAGTCTGCCGATGATGTTGCTCTCCGGCGTTTTTTTTAGCCGGAACAATCTTCCCGGCGTCATCCATACGATTACCGATTATTTTCCACTTACCTATCTCGCTGACGGAATGCGAAGCATCGCCATTGATGGAGCGACGTTTGCTCAAGTGGGTCCCCAGTTCCTCGGACTCGGCGTCTGGTGTATCATCTCCTGCACCATTGCGGTGAAGATGTTTCGCTGGGAGTAAGCCCGATTCAATGAGCATTTCCTTGACAATCCACCCCCATCTTCTTATATTGATCCCGCGTTCCATGACACGATGAACTTGTAGAGAGGCTTGTACTGCTACAAGTTCTCTCGCCTAAAGCTCTCTGGAGAAATCATTTCACATGCTCACCGAATTTGGTCGAGTTCTTATCTTTCTGATCGTAGGATTGATTTTCGTTGCTCTCGGGTTGGTCACGGCATGGTTGATTCGTCCCAACCGTCCGTACCCCAGCAAGCTGACCACCTACGAATGCGGCGAAACCCCGATCGGCGATACGCATGTACGGTTTAACATTCGTTTCTATGTCATCGCCCTGATCTTTCTGTTGTTCGACGTTGAAGTGGTCTTTCTCTTTCCTTGGGCTACGGTGTACAAGGATCTCGGGTGGTTTGCGTTCATCGAGATGATGGTGTTTCTTGCGATCTTGTTCGTCGGCTATGCGTACGTGTGGCGTAAGGGCGACCTTGATTGGGACAAACCGGAACCGAAAATTCCGCGCTACGAGCGAGGGTTTGGCGTGCGTGAGCATCAGCTTGTGGAAGAGGAAGTGGCATTATGAGTTGGTCTACATTGATTATGGCAAATTAACATGGGACTCCTGGATCAGAAATTCGAAAACGGCAACATCATCATCACCACGGCGGACAATCTGCTTAACTGGGCGCGCTTGTCCTCTATCTGGGGGATGCAGTTCGGCCTTGCATGTTGTGCGATCGAGATGATGGCCACGGGAGCCTCGCACTATGATACCGACAGGTTTGGTGTATTCTTCCGCGGCACTCCCCGTCAGTCCGATGTTATGATTGTTGCAGGCACCGTAACGCTGAAGATGGCATCTCGCATCAAAACACTGTACGACCAGATGTCCGAGCCACGTTACGTGATCTCCATGGGAAGCTGTTCGAATTGCGGCGGTCCCTATTGGGAACATGGCTACCACGTTCTCAAGGGTGTGGATAGAATTATTCCGGTTGATGTCTATGTTCCCGGTTGTCCGCCAAGACCTGAAGCCCTTATCGAAGGAATCATGAAGCTTCAGGAAAAGATCCGCAACGAGAGCCTCGCCAAGAAGAAGACAGCATGAGTTCCGATTTGAAATCTCCACTCCGTGACCTGAAACCCTGATGATTCCTCAAGAGATCGCCGACAACCTCAAAGCGAAATTCGCCGATGCGATTCTGGATGTGAAGCTCGATGGCGTCATTGATCCGTACGCCAGAGTAGCTCCAGGAAAGATCAAGGACGTTGCGGTGTTTATGCGTGATCAGGAGAACATGGCGTTTGACTACCTCATGTGCTTGAGTGGTGTTGACTATACAGGCGGCAAACTCGGAGTTGTGTACCACCTCTCATCAATGAAGTGGAACCACAAGTTTACGCTCAAAGTTGACGTCACTGTTGAGAATTCTCATGTTCAGTCGGTCGAGTCAGTGTGGAAGACAGCGAACTGGCACGAGCGAGAAGCCTTTGACATGATCGGCATTGTGTTCGATGGCCATCCCGATCTTCGCCGCATTCTTCTTCCCGATGACTGGGAAGGCTATCCGCTCCGGAAGGACTATAAGGTGCCAGAGTATTACAATGGCATGAAGGTGCCATACTAATGGAAGCGACGCTGACTTCACTCAACGACACAACACGACGCCAGGTATTGATTCCCGGATTCAGCCGGCCTCTCGAAGAACACGAGATGGTCATCAACATGGGGCCACAGCACCCGTCAACGCACGGCGTGCTTCGGTTGGAGTTGATTGTTGATGGCGAGATCGTGGTCGACGTCATCCCACATATCGGCTACCTGCACCGATGTTTTGAGAAGCATTGTGAGCATATGACCAACTATCAGCAGGTCATTCCTTACTGCGACCGGATGGACTATGTTGCTGCAATGAACAACGACCACGGGTACGCGGTCGCCTGCGAGAAGCTCCTTAAGATCAAGGTTCCTGAGCGTGTCGAGTATATCCGTGTGATCATGGCTGAGTTGCAACGCATTGCCAGTCACCTCATTGCCATTGGAACATACGGCATGGATATTGGCGCCTTTACACCGTTCCTCTATTGCTTCCGGGATCGTGAACGGATCCTTGATATTTTCGAGCAGACGTGTGGCGCCCGGTTGCTCTACAACTACATCTGGATTGGTGGATTGTCGCACGATGTTCCGTCTGACTTTCAACAGAAGGTGAAAGACTTCTGCAAATACTTCCGCCCGAATATCAAAGAGGTCAATGACCTTCTTTCCTACAATAAGATTTTTGTTGAGCGTACAGCGAACGTGGGCGTGCTGCCGGCAGATGTTGCAATCAACTATGGCGCGAGCGGGCCTGTGCTGCGCGGTTCAGGCGTGAAATGGGATCTTCGGAAGAATGATCCATACTCCATCTACGATCGGTTTGATTGGGAGATACCGGTGGGGACAGGGAAGATGGGAACGGTGGGGGATTGCTGGGATCGGTACATGGTGCGTGTAAACGAAATGGAGCAGAGCCTCAGGATCATTGAACAGGCGGTGGAGAATATTCCGGCCGGGGATGTGCAATCCGCAGTTCCTAAACGCATTCGTCCGGACACGGCAGATCTCTATGTTCGCACCGAGACTCCGAAAGGAGAGCTGGGATATTATATCATGGCAGATGGGACGACGAGCCCGTACCGTGTGAAAGTGAAGGGACCCTGCTTTGTGAATCTCTCCCTGCTTCCTGCAATCTCCCGCGGTTCGATGATATCTGATGTGATCGCAATCCTCGGCAGCATTGACATTGTTCTTGGTGAAGTAGACCGATGAAAGAATTTCTTCTCGACATACTGCACAACGAAGCCCTGGTATATGTGTTGATGGCGATCCTGCCGTTGATCTGGATTATCCCGTTTGCATTGTTTGCCGTGTGGTGGGAGCGAAAGATTTCAGCGCACATGCAGGACAGGCTCGGCCCGATGCGCACAGGGGGCTGGCACGGTTGGGCGCAGACCATTGCCGACATCCTGAAGCTCATCCAGAAGGAAGATATCATCCCATCGTCAGCCGACCGGAGGATTTTCAATCTTGCACCATTCGTTGTCTTTGTTGGATCATATGCCGCGTTTGCCGCAATTCCCTTCAGTGCGGCGTACGTTGGTTCGGAAATCAACATCGGCCTGTTCTACGTTATTGCTATTTCGTCGCTGGTCGTGATAGGATTGCTGATGGCAGGTTGGGCTTCGAACAACAAGTGGTCGTTGTTTGGTGCGATGCGCTCGGCGGCGCAGATTGTCAGCTATGAGATCCCCCTCGCGGTGTCCTTGCTTGCGGTCATCATGGTCGTCGGCTCGTTCGATCTGCAGGAAATCAATCAGGCACAATCAGGCCCGATCTGGCATTGGTTCGTGTTCCAGAAGTTTCCGTTCCTGTTCCTGGCCTTCATTATCTACTTTGTTGCGTCGCTGGCGGAAGTGAACAGGACACCGTTCGATATCCCTGAAGCGGAGTCGGAACTTGTTGCGGGTTACCATACAGAGTATGCAGGAATGAAATTCGCCCTGCTGTTCCTTGCTGAATATGCGAACATGTTTGCCGTCGCGGCAATCGCCTCGACGGTGTTTCTGGGTGGATGGAACAGCCCGTTTGGTGATACACTTTCCGGTCCTATCTGGGGATTGCTGTGGTTCCTCGGGAAAGGGCTCGGCATTGTGTTTGTGCAGATGTGGCTGCGCTGGACGTTGCCACGACTGAGGGTAGATCAACTGATGTATGTGGGATGGAAGGTGTTGATTCCATTTTCGTTTCTGTGCGTCATCGGAGTCGGTCTCTGGGTGATGCTGGCTCGATAATCCAAGAAAAGGCTATGGGCAGGTATTTCAAAAACATTTGGGAAGGGATCTTCACTGTCCTCATTGGCATGGGGATCACGTGGCGGCATTTGTTTACGCCCGCAGTGACGATTCAGTACCCTGATGTGAAGTTGAAACTCCCCGAGCGGGCGAGAAATCGTTTGTACGTGAATATGGACGACTGCATCGGCTGCGATCAATGCTCGATGGCATGCCCGGTGAATTGCATTACCATCACCACCTTGAAGTCCACCCCTGATGTGGATCTTGGTTTGACTTCCGTGGGAACGAAGAAGCGGCTTTACGTCCCGCAGTTCGACATCGACATTGCCAAGTGCTGCTACTGCGGGTTGTGCGTTCCTCCATGTCCGACCGAATGCATCAAGATGACGGATGTGTTTGAATTCTCCGAGTATGAAAGAGCAAACCTGAACTACAAGTTTGCAACGATGACGGCGGCAGAAATCGACCAGGCCAAAGCAAAGCTTGGAATCTATGAGAAAGAAGAAGCGGCAAAGAAAGCCGCCAAGGCAAGTGCTGCAGCGCCCGCGGCTTCGCCACCCAAACCCGAGACCAAACCGTAACCTCCATGCAACTGTTTGATATTGTCTTCTACGTCTTTGCTTTCATCACGCTCTTCTCTGCGTTTGTTGTTGTCTTTTCCCGTAACATCATCTATTCAGCGTTTTCCCTTCTCTTTACATTTTTTGGAGTTGCGGGACTGTACGCGTTACTTCAGGCGGACTTCCTCGCCGTAACGCAGATCCTCATTTATGTCGGTGGGATCCTCGTGCTGTTGCTCTTCGGCGTGATGTTAACGAACAAAGTCATCAGCGTGGACATCAAGACGGGGACGCTGCAAACAATACCTGCCATGATAATTGTTGCGGTGGTGGCCGGTTCGCTGAGCGGATTGTTCTACTCGACATGGAAGGAAGTTCCTACTCCTGCATCGACAGTACTCAAGACGACGACAAGATCCATCGGCGAGATGTTGATGACAACCTACCTGCTGCCGTTTGAGATCGCTTCGGTGATACTCCTGGTCGCGCTTATCGGTGCAGCGATGATTTCACGCCGCGAAGGGAAGGTCTAACATGAATTCATTCTTCAGCGCGTTCTTCGCATGGTTGCCCAACGTTCAACTTGCCCATTTTCTCATCGTGAGTGCCGTTCTATTTTCGCTAGGGCTGTATGGCATTATGACCCGGCGGAACGCAATTCTCGTCCTGATGGGAGTTGAGCTTGTATTGAATGCAGCAAACATCAACTTCATTGCGTTCTCCCGATATGGCGGCGCAAATCTCGACGGTCAGGCGGCTGCGGTGTTTGTTATTATTCTCGCTGCTGCTGAAGCTGCAGTGGCGCTGGCGATCGTACTGAATATCTATCATCGCTTCCAGACGGTCAATGTGGACGAAATAAGCAATCTTAAAGAGTAATGTCTCAAGAACTTCTCCTCAATTTATCAATCGTCATCCTGGTTCTGCCCTTGGTGGGCTTCACGCTGATGATTTTTTTCGGCAAGAGGCTCCCGCGTCAGGGTGACTGGTTGGAAACGTCGATCATTGCAACGGCGCTCATTCTTGCCGTGACTGTGCTGTATCAGAAGATGATGCTGTATCCTCACGAGACGCTGGCGTTGAACTTCACGTGGGTGGACTTTCACGACGTGCCGGGCATCGGTCCGATGAAGATTGTTCTCGGCTTCGGTATAGACAATCTCGCCGCGATCATGCTTGTTGTCGTCACGCTGATCAGCACGCTCGTGCATTTCTTCTCCATTGGCTACATGCAGGGGGATATACGGTACTCCCGTTACTTTGCCTACCTCGGCATTTTTTCGTTCTCGATGTTGATGATTGTTCTCGCCGACAACCTCTTCATGCTGTATGTTGGATGGGAGTTGGTGGGATTAAGCTCGTACTTGCTGATTGGTCATTGGTATGAGAAGCAGAGCGCCTCCAATGCCGCGATGAAGGCGTTCATCGTGAACCGCGTCGGTGATATCGGCTTCTTTATCGGCATCATGATCCTGTTTGCCAACTTCCACACGTTTAATCTGCAGGAGATCTTTGAGGCGATTCACAGCGGACGGATTCCCTTTAACAGCGAGTCGTGGTTGACGGCTGCAGGGATTCTGATCTTTTGTGGAGCGATAGGGAAGTCGGCGCAATTTCCGCTGCACGTGTGGTTGCCGGATGCAATGGAAGGCCCAACGCCTGTCAGCGCGTTGATTCACGCTGCGACCATGGTCGCAGCCGGAGTGTATCTTGTCGCCCGCACATTCCCGATGATGACTGCCGATGCGTTGATGCTTATCGCGTACATCGGTGCAATCACGGCGTTCATTTCTGCAACCATTGCCATCGCTCAGAACGACATCAAAAAGGTTCTTGCCTACTCGACCATCAGTCAACTTGGCTACATGGTAATGGGACTTGGCGTTGGTGCGTACACTGCAGGGTTCTTTCACCTTGTCACGCATGCAATGTTCAAGGCCGGGTTGTTCCTCGGCTCCGGTTCGGTCATTCATGGCATGCACCACGCGCTGCATCATCAACATGACCATCACACCGACCCGCAGGACATCAGGAACATGGGCGGATTGAAGTCGAAGATGCCGGTTACCTACTGGACGTTCCTCATTTACACGCTTGCAATTTCCGGCGTGCCATTGACTTCGGGCTTCATGAGCAAGGATTCGATTCTTGCCGGTACGCTTGCATTCGGCAGTCTAACCGGCCAATACCTGATTCCGATTATCGGTTTCTTCGTCGCGGGACTTACGGCATTCTACATGTTCAGACTCGTCATCCTCACATTCTATGGCGAGCACAAGGATGCTCATCGCGCCGAACACCTCCATGAATCGCCGAAGATCATGACTGTGCCGTTGATGATTCTGGCAGCGCTTTCGTTTTTCATTTTCTACAGTTCTAATCCTCTTGACGCGGCAAACGGATGGATCAGCAAAGCATTGGAACGGCCGGAGAGCGTTGTCCCCGCAAGTGTTGCC
Organism: Bacteroidota bacterium; assembly: GCA_031402435.1. Taxonomy (GTDB): domain Bacteria; phylum Bacteroidota; class Ignavibacteria; order UBA10030; family UBA6906; genus UBA11986. The sequence goes on from JANNSJ010000010.1 coordinate 30,924, forward strand.
GCCGCTTCCACCGAGGTGTTTGAAGAAGAGCACCATCATGCACACAACACGGCGATGATGCTCTCACTGCTGGTTGCCGGTATCGGAATTGCAATTGCGTTTGCCATGTATCATTGGAAGAAAATCAGCGCCGACAAGATTGCCGAAACCTTCAGCGGGCCACACAAATTTCTTCTCAACAAATGGGGCTTCGATGATCTGTACATGGGTGTTGTCGTGAACGGTACTCTTGCGATGACAAACATGTGGAAGTGGTTTGACAACACGATCATCGATGGAGCAGTGAACGGCGCGGGTTCCATCACGAAGGTGACATCGTTCGTGAGCGGCAAGTTCGATTCGATTGTGATTGACGGGCTTGTAAACCTTTCGGCGTACCTCTCCGGTTTCAGCGGCCTTGTGCTTCGAAAGTTTCAGACAGGCAAAGTGCAGACGTATATCGTGTTTGTTGTCTTCAGTGTTATGGCGTTCTATTTCGCCTTCAGATTATTGTAATTGTGCGATTCTCGCTTCTCGACTTCAGATTGTATCTTGAATTAATAGGATAACTCCACTATGCAACTCATGGGAATTGGTGTACTGACCTGGCTGACATTCCTGCCGGTCCTCGGGATGGTTCTCGTTCTCCTCATCCCCAAGGATCAAAAGGATGCCATTCGCTGGTCCTCGCTCATTGTCACGCTCATCCAGCTTCTCCTTTCGATCGGCATCTTCATGAAGTTCGACCGGGGAATGGCGGGCATCAACTCGGAAGCAGGGATGCAGTTCGTCGAGAAAGCAACGTGGATCGACATCAAGAGCATCGCGTGGTTTGGACGCATCCATATTGACTACTTCGTCGGCATCGACGGCCTCAGCGTGACGATGGTAATACTCACGGCACTCATCAGTGCTGTTGCGATTCTTTCCGCCTGGAATATTGAGAAGTCCGTCAAAGGCTACTTCGCCCTCTTCCTGTTGCTTGATGCCGGCATGATGGGCGTGTTCGTGTCTCTTGATTTCTTCCTCTTCTATATTTTCTGGGAAGTGATGCTGTTGCCGATGTACTTCCTCATCGGTATCTGGGGCGGTGCGCGGCGTGAGTACGCGGCCATCAAGTTCTTCCTCTACACGTTGTTTGGCAGCGTGTTGATGTTGCTGGCGATGATCGCTCTCTACTTCAGTGTGAATGTGTATATCGATGCGAACGGCGTGATCTATTCCGTGACCGAAGCAATGAAGCATGGTCTCGATGGTTTGGAGAAGATGTACACGTTCAACATGTTGGCGATGATGGACCCTGGTAACTATGTGCCGGGTTCTTTGCTCGCTGGCGCTCACACGTCGATGCGCTATCTTGCATACGTTGCACTGTTTATTGGATTTGCGATAAAAATCCCGTGCTTCCCATTCCATACTTGGTTACCCGATGCCCACGTCGAAGCGCCGACGGCGATCAGCGTTATTCTTGCGGGTGTTCTGCTGAAGATGGGAACGTACGGCCTCCTGCGCATCAGCTTTCCGATATTCCCCGATGCGATGGTGCATTATTCCTGGATGCTTGCGCTGCTCGGCGTGATCAGTATGGTCTATGGAGCGCTCGTCGCCATGGCGCAAACGGATTTCAAAAAACTGATTGCCTATTCGAGTATCAGTCACATGGGCGTTGTCACGCTCGGCATGGCTTCTATGAACACACAGGGTATCACCGGCGCAGTGTTCCAGATGTTCAACCACGGCACGATCACCGCAATGCTCTTCCTTATCGTGGGTGTTATCTACGACAGGGCGCATACGCGTGGCCTGAACGAATTCGGCGGACTTATGAACCAGATGCCAAAATACTCCGGTATCATGGTAGTGGCATTCTTTGCCGCCCTCGGTTTGCCGGGACTCAGTGGATTCATCAGTGAAGCGTTTGCATTGCTTGGCTCGTTCCAGACGTTCCGTGTTCTTACCATGATCGCAGCAGTGACGATCGTGATAACCGCTGGCTACATGCTCTGGACGTTGCAGCGTGTCTTCCTTGGCCAACTGCCGGAGAAGTGGAAGGGCCTGACCGATATGAACACGCGGGAAGCAATAATGTTGTGGCCGCTGGCGCTCATCGTGATCTTCCTCGGGATTTATCCTTCGCCGATCCTCGACATGATGAACACCTCGCTGAATGCCCTTGCCGGAATACTCGATCAGGCACGGCATGCAACAACGATGATGGGGATGAATTAGATTTGCGATTGCTGATTGTAGATTGTTGATTTGGGGATTGTTGATTGCAGATTACACTATTGGTTTGCAGACTGAAAGTTGATAATGTCAGAACAGATTCTCAAAGACCTTCACCTCTTCTATCCTGAGATAACGCTCACGATAACCTTTTGTGCGGCGATTATCACGGACCTGATTTTCCGGCGGACATCCATCGTCGTGTCGTCTGTCGTGATGATTGGACTGGTCATAACAGGAATATTGGTTCTTGGCCAGTCAGGAGTGCAGGCGTCGATCTTCGACAACATGATTGCTGTCGACCCGTTTGCGTACTTCTTCAAGATGCTGATCATCATTACCGCAATTCTGATCGTCGTGTTCTCGCTTGGTTCTTCGGAGTTGAATTCTGCCGGTCGGAAACTCGGCGAGTACTACTCATTGCTTGTTGCACTCACCCTCGGCATGGTGTTGATGGCAGGGGCGAGCAATCTGTTGATGATGTATCTGGCTCTCGAACTTTCATCCATCGCTTCGTACATACTTTCCGGCTACACGAGAGAGGCGCCCGACTCAAGTGAAGCCTCGCTCAAGTACGTTATCTACGGCGCGTTGTCGTCAGGATTGATGCTATACGGTATCTCCATTATCTACGGCCTGACAGGCTCGCTCGACATCTATGCGATCAACCAGGTATTGGCGCAGGGAAATTACAACACCATTGCATTGCTGATTGCCGGTGTGCTTGCGATGGCGGGCTTCGGATACAAAATCTCGGCAGTGCCGTTCCACTTCTGGACGCCCGATGTGTACGAAGGCGCTCCGATTACGATCACGGCATTCCTCTCCGTTGCCTCAAAGGCCGGCGGCTTCGCCATGATGATCCGGTTCTTCAAGGTGACATTCATCGACTCGAATGCAGTGTCGGTGCCGGTGGGCGTCTGGGCGTCGCTCAAAGGCTTCGAATGGTACCATCTGGTTGCAGTCATCGCCGTCCTTACGATGACGTTTGGAAACCTGGTGGCGATCTGGCAGAATAACCTCAAGCGTCTGCTTGCATATTCGAGCATTGCGCACGCCGGCTACATGCTCACCGGACTTGTGGTGTTGAGCAATGAGGGACTCGCTGCAATCATGCTCTACTTTGTGGTGTACCTCTTTATGAACCTCGGCGCATTCTACATCGTGATGTTGATTGCGAACCAGACCGGCAGCGAGGATATCGAGGATTACAAAGGACTCGGCCCACGGGCGCCGTTTATTACTGTTGCGCTTGCGATATTTCTCGTCTCACTCACAGGGTTGCCACCGACGGCGGGCTTCATCGGCAAGCTGTATCTCTTTGCTGCGCTCCTGAACCATGGCTGGATATGGCTGGCCGTGATCGGCGCGCTCAACAGCGTCATCTCTCTTTACTACTACGTGCGGATCTTCCGCAACATGTATCTTCGTCCCTCCGAGCAACAGCAGGTCACTCCACTCAACTTCACGATGTTGCAGAAGGTGACCGTCCTTGTTATGCTCGTCCCCACGATACTGCTCGGACTCTACTTCGGTCCTTTGGTGCAGCTTGCCCAGGCGTCTGTGAAGATATTTGGAACGCCGTAGGCGGCTCTCATTGCTTCTACTGTCATTTTCATCTACCTTTTTCCTAGACTCCTCCAGCTCTTTGTCCATTTCGCAGGGTGGATAGTGGCCCGTTAGCAAGCTTACGTGCTTTGCTTTTCTGGAAAATATCATGGCGTATCGAATCCTTCATTGTGGAAAGTCACTCGCTAACTACTATCTCTGTCTGGAAGAGGGAGTTGCTGGTTTCTCTGGCGACAAAGCGGAAGCGGGGGACTTGGTCTATCTTGCTGTGAAAACAGTTCGAGGAAGTGTCTGTGGAGGTAGAGGAAGACTTGCCGAGTTTACTGAGAGAAACCCGTGGGAAGAACACTATCCATTTCGGTTTGAGCTTTCAGAAATCGAGTTTTGCTCTCCATTTGTACTCTCTATCCTCCAGACTGTTGGCGGCCCGCATTGGCCCGTTAAGTATCTACAGGGTTCAAAACCTATTAAAGATCCAAAGGCCCAGGAACTTCTTGATGATACCTTTGCTGCGAACAAAACCCTCAATCTTGTTCACCTATGAAAGCTCCTGGTTCTAACTACAGATGAACGCACGCACGACCAGACTGGAAACACTCTGGGCAAAGAGCAACTTCCAGCCAATGACAATCAACGCGATGCAATCATGCACGTTGATGGCCCACTCTTCCTCACGGCCGGTCCCGGTTCAGGCAAGACCCGTGTACTTCTCTGGCGGACTGTCAACCTGATCGTATTTAACGATGTCAAGCCCGAGGAAATCTTCCTCGGCACGTTCACCGAGAAAGCTGCACATCAACTCAGAGAAGGACCTCCAGACACTTCTAGCAATTGTCACCAATGAGACCGGCAAGAATGGATCGCGATGAGTTGAACCCCCACTGGGTTCAGAAATTGTGTTCGTATTTCGATGTCTACAAACGTTCAATTCCTCCAGAGCTGGCTTTGGAACGTTGGCAGTGAGTGAGCAAAAAGGAAGGAGGTAGCATGAAAACCGAGTTAATCAAAACGCTTACAAGGGACTTTGAATCGGCTGCGCACACAGCCGACGACGATGTGGAATACTGGCTGGCGCGGGAACTGCAGGAATTGTTGGGGTACACGCAATGGCGGAACTTCCTGGTGGTTATCGATAAGGCAAAGACGGCATGTGCCAACGCAGGGCAGGAAACGACCGACCATTTTGCTGACGTCAGCAAAATGGTCAACATAGGCTCAGGGACACAACGGGAGCTTGACGACATAATGCTCACCCGTTATGCCTGCTACCTGATAGCACAGAATGGTGACCCGAGGAAGGACCCCATTGCTTTTGCAATGAGTTACTTTGCGGTCCAGACCCGGAGGCAGGAGATTCTGGAGAAGCGGATCAACGCGTGGGAGCGATTGCAGGCACGGGAGAAACTCACGCTCTCTGAGAAGGAGCTTTCCGGACTCATCTTTGAGCGCGGTGTTGACCATCAGGGTTTCGCCCGTATCCGGAGCAAAGGAGACAAGGCGCTGTTTGGAGGGCTTACAACCAACGATATGAAGAAAAGGCTGCAGATTCCGGGCAGCCGACCGTTGGCGGATTTCCTCCCGACAATCACGATGAAGGCGAAGGACTTTGCCACAGAAATTACAAACTTCAACGTGAAGAAGGATGATCTCAAGGGTGAACCGTCTATCACATCGGAACACGTGAAGAATAACCGGAGCGTGCGACAGGTTCTCAAAGATCGTGGGATCAAACCCGAAGAACTACCACCGGAAGAAGACATCAAAAAGGTTCAGCGTAAAGTTGCCGCCGAGGATAAGAAGCTTCTCAAGACAACCAGGAAGCTAAGACCAAAGAAGAACGGGAAGTGAAAGCCAGCAAAACACCGCTCACGAAGAACACCAACATCACGAAAGAAGATTGACACTATTGTTTTCCTTTTCGAGTTCGTGCTATTCGTGCCTGCACGCCGGAGTGCGTTTCGGCAGCAGGCGTGGATAAGCTTTGTCACCCGTTCACCCTCTCCCAAATCAACCTCACGCCATCCAGCACAAGCGAGGGTTCGCACGCCTCAATGACCTTGGTTTGCTTTGCCACAATTGATGACAGTCCGCCTGTGGCAATGACTTTGGCCTTTGATCCCAACTCGCTCTGAATCCTTCTTACAATGCCCTCCACGGCGTCCACAGCGCTGAACATTACGCCTGCTTGCATGCTTGAGGCTGTATCCGTGCCGATCACCTTGTCGGGGAAGTGAAGCTCTATCTTGGGAAGTTTGGCAGCCCGCCTGTGAAGCTCCGCTGCCGTGGATTCGAGTCCAAGAGCGATCACACCGCCCAGGAAGTCTCCATTCTTTGCGACAACATCAAACGTGGTTGCAGTACCAAAGTCGATGACAATCAACGGTCCGCCGTATTTCTTGAAACCGGCAATGGCATTACATATCCTATCCGCTCCGACAGCTGAGGGATCTTTGTAATGGACAGTGATGCCCAAATCCAAATTACCTGAGACAACAACTGGCTCAACGTTGATGTACTTCCTCGCAATGGCTTCAAAGATACTGGTGAGATTGGGAACAACCGATGATATGCCAACGCCGGTCAGTTGTGCAGGAGAAATACCGGCATCGGTGCAGAAGCTCTTGATCATCAGCCACATTTCGTCCGCGGTTCTTGTGGCAGAACTTGTTACACGCCATTCGGCAACGAGCTTGTCGCCGTCGTAGACGCCAATGACGATGTTGGTATTCCCGATGTCGATTGCGAGGAGCATTGTTTGTTGTTGCGGAAGGAGGAAGGGAGAAGACTATACTTGCAGTACTGTTACATCGCCAGCAAAGAGCGTCTGTTCGGAGCCATTTGTCTGCAGGACGAGTCCGCCATCAGCGCTTAGTCCTTTGACAACGCCGGAGATGATGGTTCCCTGTTGAGAGACAGAAATCGTCCGGTTCATCATGGTTGAGCGGGCGATCCATTGCGGCACCACGGACTGAAATCCGGACGTGGAGGTTGCCTTGTACTGGCCCTCCAGTGACTTGAGCAGCTCGCGGAAGAGCGTTGGCCTGTCCACTTCCTTCTGGGATTCCATGCGGAGTGAGGAGGCTTTCGTGCTCAATTCTCCCTCGAACTTCGCCTGGTTCACGTTGATTCCTATCCCGATGACGACATACTCGACCAGGTTCTGCTTTACCGATCCTTCAATCAATATCCCTGCAAGCTTCTTGCCGTTGTACAGGATGTCGTTGGGCCACTTACACTCCACTTTCAGCCCGGTGACTTTCTCCACAGCTTCGGAGACTGCTACGGCAACATACAGCGGCAGCAGATTCAATGCATTAGGCGAAACGCGTGGCCTGAGAACAACTGAAAGCATCAGGTTCTCGTTTGGATTGGCCTGCCAGAGTCTTCCAAGTCTTCCTTTTCCAGCCGTTTGTTGCTCTGCTATGACAACCGTGCCTTCAGTAGCGCCACATCCTGCAATGGCCTTTGCGCAGTTATTGGTCGAGTCGATTGAATCGAATGAGTAAATCTTGTTCCCAAATACGCGCGTCTTCAATCCCTTGCGAAGCAGGTGCTCGGACAGCATAGGTTTCTCAGTTTGTGGGACAACTCAAGTGGACAAAGAGCCCGGCTCCGGCAGAGCTACCCGGAGGAGCGAGAAGGTGTGGAGGTGAAGCTTTTTTGTGTATGGATTTCAATAGAGTCGTCATTTAACCAGCGCAATGATACCCAATTGAAGCTCGAAAGTCAAGATGAATGTTGACCCTGACAAGAGGGCTGGTTCAATGCCAATGTTGCCGCGTGTCCGACACGATGACTGGATATCAAAGCGGTGGGCAGAAACGATCAGAAGAGTCTATGTGGTTACAACTCTCTACATAGTATCAGGTTAGAAGATTCATTCCATTTTCTTACCTACTGGCACGGGTGTTGGTATACTAGAGACAGCACAGAAGAATTTCTCAACTGGAAAACAAGGATTCAATCTAAAATTCATCCCCTATTTAAGGAGTGTGGCTATGGGTAAGATTATTGGAATAGACCTCGGTACGACAAACTCGGTTGTTGCGGTTATGGAAGGCAATGATCCTGTCGTCATCCCGAACGCAGAAGGGGGCAGAACAACGCCTTCCGTTGTTGGCTTCGCGAAGAACGGCGAGCGACTCATTGGCCAGGCGGCGAAACGCCAGTCTGTGACCAACTCGCAGAACACGGTATTCTCGATTAAGCGCTTTATGGGTCGCTTCCATAACGAAGTCAATGAAGAGATGAAGCTTGTGCCCTATAAGGTCATCGAAGGAGACAACAATACGGCGCGAATAGAAGTCGGGGATCGGGTGTACTCGCCACCCGAGATCAGCGCGATGATCCTTCAGAAGATGAAGCAGACTGCCGAGGACTATCTTGGCCAGAAAGTGACAGAAGCAGTCATAACGGTTCCTGCATACTTTAATGATGCGCAGAGGCAGGCGACAAAGGAAGCGGGCGAGATTGCCGGATTGACTGTACGGCGTATCATTAACGAGCCTACGGCGGCTGCATTGGCGTACGGGCTTGACAAGAAGAACAAAGAAATGAAGGTCGCAATCTACGATCTTGGCGGCGGAACATTTGATATCTCCATCCTCGAACTGGGTGACGGCGTGTTTGAAGTGAAATCCACAAACGGAGATACTCACCTCGGCGGTGACAACTTTGATCAGCGGATCGTTGATTACATAGCTGATGAGTTCAAGAAACAGGAGGGCATGGATCTGCGGAAGGATCCGATGGCGCTTCAGCGTTTGCGGGAAGCTTCTGAAAAGGCCAAGATGGAGCTGTCACAGTTGATGCAAACGGAAATCAACCTCCCGTTTGTTACTGCAACGGCCGATGGCCCGAAGCATCTCAACATAACATTGACAAGAACAAAGTTTGAGCAACTTGTTGATGATTTGATCAAGCGCACCACGGGGCCAACCGAACGAGCTCTGAAGGATGCAGGCCTCTCGCCAAACCAGATCGATGAAGTAATCCTGGTTGGTGGAATGACCCGCGTGCCCAGAGTCCAGCAACTTGTGAAAGACATCTTCGGCAGAGAACCGCACAAGGGTGTGAATCCTGACGAGGTTGTTGCTGTTGGTGCTGCAATCCAGGGAGGCGTGCTTGCCGGAGACGTTACAGACGTCCTCTTGCTGGATGTTACCCCGCTTTCGCTTGGAATCGAAACGCTCGGCGGTGTCATGACGAAGTTGATTGATGCCAACACGACAATCCCGACCAAGAAGAGCGAGATATTCTCGACAGCGTCGGATAGCCAGCCGTCTGTGGAAATCCACGTATTGCAGGGTGAACGCCCCATGGCAATTGACAACCGGACGCTCGGGAAGTTCCATCTTGATGGAATTCCACCGGCGCCACGCGGTATTCCGCAGGTTGAAGTAACGTTCGATATTGATGCGAACGGTTTGCTCCATGTGTCCGCAAAAGACAAGGGTACGAGCAAGGAACAGTCCATCCGGATTACCTCTTCCAGCGGCTTAACGAAGGAGGAAGTCGACCGTATGAAGTCCGATGCATCTGCGCACGCGGCTGATGATAAGAAGAAGAAGGAAGAAATCGAAGTGAAGAACCAGGCTGATAACCTTGTCTTCCAGACTGAGAAGCAGTTGAAGGAGTTCGGTGACAAGGTGAGTTCTGATCTCAAGGGCAAGATCGAAAGCGCCAAGGAGCAGCTCAAGGAAGCCATCAAGGGCAATAATGCTGATGGTATCAAGAGCGCAATGGAAGCTTTGAACAATGCCTGGAACGAAGCCTCAACGCAGATGTACCAGCAGGCAACGGCCGCGGGTGCAAATCCCGGTTCGGGCCAAGAGCAGCAATCGGGTCCGTCAGGTGATGGCGGTGCAAAGAAGGAAGAGAAGAAAGTCGAAGACGCGCAGTACGAAGTCGTAGACGACAAAGAAAAGAAGTAACGTCTCGGTAGTATCATAGTGAAACACTGGAAAGGCGAGGCGACCCCTCGCCTTTTTGATTGGAGGTAACTCATGATCTCTGAAATCATCACATGGATGTTGCTCGTCGGATTCAGTGCGTCGGAAGCCGTACTCTGTCGTGTTTATCCCTGAAGGAGCATTGTCGAAGGTGATACAATTGAGGTTGTTCTGGGCCGGCACGGCGTGATTGATTTCGGCAAGAAATCAGCGTTGAAGTAGGATGCCATGTCCGTAGTAATACGGAGATGTGACGAACTGGGTAAGCCAAGTCACACGCCTGACTTCGGTGTTGCTTTGGCTACCCTCGTTTATTACATTTTCCTGTGTAGTTCCCCGACAAACTCAAATCAGATTCACAAAATGATATCACTCGTTGTTCATGGAGGCGCATGGGATATTCCCGACGATGCCCTGGAAGCGCACAGGAATGGCGTCCAGCAGGCGTTGAAAACCGGATGGGCCATTCTTAGCAATGGTGGAAGCGCTGTCGATGCTGTTGAGCGGGCCATCATGGTGTTGGAAGATGATGAGACATTTGACGCGGGTACGGGGTCGTTTATCAACATGATCGGAGAGGTTGAGTTGGACGCAAGCATCATGAACGGGAAGACATTTCGTGCTGGTGCTATTGCCGCTGTCCAAAATGTAAAAAATCCCATCACCCTGGCACGCAAGATTATGGAGGAGAGTGAACATATCCTTCTCGTGGGCATGGGCGCAACACGGTTCGCGCGTGAGCACGGCATTAAAACCTGCAGTCAGGATGACCTTATTACGATCCGCGAGATTGAACGGTGGCGTTTGATTCAAGGTAAAAAGAATTTTTCCACCAGGGACGCGTTTCGCCGCAAGAAGGTTCCTGTGGATACCGTGGGTGCTGTTGCAGTCGATCACCTTGGGAATGTCGCTTCCGGCACGTCGACCGGCGGCACACCAAACAAGTATCCTGGTCGTGTAGGCGATTCGCCGCTGATTGGATGTGGAACGTATGCTGATAACGATATTGGCGGCGTCTCAACATCGGGATGGGGAGAACCGATGATCAAGGTCGTTATGGCAAAGACGGTCATTGATTTGATGGATCGAAATGGTGGCGACCCGAAGAAGGCAGCTGAGGATGGACTGAAAATATTGGTTCGTAAGGCGGATGGGTACGGAGGCGTCATAGCAGTGAACAACGAAGGTCATATTGCCGTCGCCTACAACACGCCCCACATGGCGAGGGCATACATGACGGCTGATATGCGAACACCATTTGTGGCGGCATAAGTATTTTCCCTATTGCTTGTAACCAGGTCTGGTTCTACATTGAATCAGACCTTTTATTTTCCAGCCTATGAAACGTTCCTCACTATTTGGCCACGTTATTGAGTTGCATGATATCATCCGGGCCGGCAAACGTCCGGCTGATGTTGTCGTCAGCGAATTCTTCCGTTCGCGGCATTATCTGGGTTCGAAAGACCGGCGGTTCATCAGTGATATCGTGTACGGACTGGTTCGTAACTTCAAGCTGACCCAGGTCTATGCTGAAGAGGTGCTACATCTGTTGAACGGTCCGGTATTCCCCAAAGGGATTCCCTCTGTTGTCTCGATTGCTGTGTACTGTGTGAGAATCCTGGACGAAAAACCCGCCGATCTCCTTCCTGACATTTCGGGGCTGTGGCGGGTATACATCCCCGATATTGATTGTCAAACGTTTCTTGATGCCGTTGTGATTGCTTCACTTCCTGTGTTGATTGAACAAGACGACGCCAAAAGAATTGCCACGCATTTTTCGTTCCCTGAAAGTATCGTACGCGAATGGGTTGAACAATCCGGAACGAAGGAAGCAGAATTGCTGTGTGCGTCGTTGAACTCGCCTGCTCCGATATCAATTCGCGTGAATTTGCTGGCTTCCAGTGTTGTTGATTGCATTGCCGCACTGTCCGCAGAGGGGATCGAAGTACAACGCGCTGCGCTCTCTCCGGTGGGCTTGAAGCTCTCAAAGAGGATTAATGCACAGGCGTCTCCATCATATAAACGCGGGTTATTTGAAATGCAGGACGAGGGGAGCCAACTCCTATCCATGCTTGCCGAACCAACCTCCGGCATGACAGTCGTGGATGCTTGTGCGGGGGGTGGCGGAAAAACACTGCATCTTGCCGCTCTCATGAACAATGGCGGATCACTCATCGCAATTGACGTGGAAGAACAGCGTTTGCGGAACATCCATGAACGGCTCCGTCGGGCGGGCGTTTCCAATGCAAAAACCTGGCTTGCATCGCGTGATCAGCAGATACTCAAGGGTCTGCACGGGAAGGCAGATGTTGTTCTTATCGACGCGCCATGTACGGGCGTGGGTACGTTCCGGCGCAATCCGGGAGCAAAGCTGACATTCACAGAGACCTTCCTTGAAACAGTTGCACGAACGCAGCGGGAGGTGTTGGAGGAATACTCTGCGATGGTGCGACCGGGAGGCAGACTCGTGTACTCGACCTGTACGCTTCTCAGAAAAGAAAACGAGGATCAGGTTTCGTCATTTCTTACACGGCACCCTGATTTCGAACTTCTCTCCGCTCCATCAATTCTCCGACAGCAGGGGGTGCATGTTGCATCGGAGACTCCATTCCTCAAGCTTCTTCCTCACAAGACCACAACAGATGGATTTTTTGCCGCGGTGATGGTGCGGAAGTAGTGCATTGATTCTCAAGGCTCATTTGCCTACCTTTTGTTGCCTATTGAACCTCATCAGGAGTAAACGAAATGAAAACAGTTGTCCAGACACTGATTGTCCTCACGTTTTTGATCACGGGATGCAAGCCGCCGGCGGAAGACTACATCAAAAAAGCCGAAGAGGCTGAGAAGGGTGGACTCTGGCCCGTGGCGCTTGAGAACTACCAAAACCTTGTCAAAGACCATCCTGACAACGTACTGGCGGAGAAGGCGTTGTTCAATATTGCTGCCATCCAGCACAATAGTCTTCAGAATTTTCAGGGGGCTGTCGATGGGTACAAGCAGTACCTTGCAAAATATCCAGATAGCGCCAAAGCTCCTACGGCTCTGTTCCTTACCGGGTTTCTTTACAACAACGAGTTGAAGAACCTTGACAGCGCCAGGGTTTATTACCAGCAATTCCTCACGAAGTACCCGGGTAATGAAATGGCGATGTCGGCTCAATTTGAATTGCAAAATCTCGGGAAGTCAGCTGATGAGCTTCTTCCCAAGCCCATAGTTGAAACCGCTCCACCAAAGTCCACCGGTAAATCGCTGAAGCCCGCAAAGAAGAACTGAGTGCCCGATACCTACCGTCAATATCTCGAACCGCACGTTGTCTCGAAGCTTGCCAACATGGAACTTCGAGCGCGGCTCGTTGTTGAGGGTTTCATCACTGGTCTGCACAAAAGCCCGTATCACGGATTCAGCGTCGAGTTTGCCGAGCATCGGCAGTATATGCCGGGCGACGAGATCAAGCATATCGACTGGAAAATCTACGGCAAGACGGATCGCTACTACATCAAACAGTACGAAGAAGAGACCAACCTCAAGTCGTACATTATTCTGGATGCAAGCCGGTCAATGGCGTATGCCTCGAAGGGGAACATCTCCAAGATCCGGTATGCCTCGTTCCTCGTTGCGGCTCTCTCCTACATGATGATCAAGCAGCAGGATGCTGTTGGACTTGCAGTGTTTGATGAAACGGTCAACACCTATCTGCCGCCGCACGCCACAAAGAGCTACCTGCGACAAATCCTTATTGCACTTGAAAGCGTGAAGACGAGCAACAAAACGGGCGGTGGACGGTCGCTGCACCAGATTGCGGACAGGATCAAGCGCCGGGGACTTGTAATTGTTGTGAGTGACCTTCTCGATAACCCCGATGAAATCATTGCTGCACTGAAGCATTTCCGCCATAAAAAGAATGAAGTCATCGTTATGCATGTCCTTGATCCGCTCGAGCGCAGTTTCGCCTTCGATACCGACGCCGAGTTCAAAGACATGGAGACATCCGAGCAACTCATGACACAGCCCTGGCAAATCAGGCGGGCGTACCAGGATACGATGGCGGCGTTCCTTGAGCGTTACAAGCGTGAGTGCCGCGAGAATTATGTTGACTACGTCCTGCTTGATACTACCACCCCGTACGATGTTGCGTTGTTTCAGTATTTAAACAAGCGCGAGATGTTGGGATAGAAGCTCTGATAATTTGCAAAAACCAAAGGGCGAGAGTTAGTTGTCTCGCCCTTTCGGTTTCACCCCTGACCAGGAAACGCTCCGATGGGTCTTCCACATGTTACTTCACCACCAGCATTTTCTTCAGACTTACGAAAGCACCCGCCTGCATTCTGTAAAAATACACTCCGCTTGACAGTCGCGATGCATCCACACTCACCTGTCGATACCCTGCTTCTGTCACACCATCGACAAGTGTCATCATCTCCCGACCCATAATATCATAGACCTTGATTGTGACCCTTCCATCAACCGGCACATCATACCTGATGATCGTTATCGGATTGAATGGATTGGGGTAGTTTCCATGTAAAGCAAACACAGCAGGTATTGCTTGATACGGAACTGCTATCTTTCCTTCACCAAAACCACCTTCAAGCAAGAATCCTACGCCATCAGACTTGTTGCTCGCGTGGTGGCCACCAGCGTCAACAACCCCTATCCAATAAACGGCATTGGGATATTCTACGGGAGGTTCTGCATTAGTTACCTCCGAAGCATCTATGAAGTAAGTGTCCGCTGTTGTAAATGTTGTAGAGCCTTCGGGCGGATCCGCTGGTATTTCTTCGGGTGCGCTCGTGTACTTCTTCTTATAAACCACATAAGGAACCGATGCAAGGTCTTCTTCCGTGTTTGCATTCCAATCTATACGGGGGTGGTTGCCAGAGGAACTGACCGAAGCAACCACACCCGTGGGCCTTGCGGGTGGAATATCAATCGAATACACACCTTTGCTCGTTGCCACATATATGAACCCGGCATCTACTCGTGCGCGGATGTCATTGATGGGCTTTGGCAGGTTGCCGCTGTTATCATTCCAATTACTTCCTCCATCGCCGCTGCCATAGACGTTAGTCTCGCCGGTACCGGAAGCTTTCGTCAATGCATACAGGATGTGCGGCAAACCCGAATATGGCATGACAACTCGCAACACTTCGTCAGTTCGTATCGACGTCCAACTGCCACCGTAATCAGTAGTTTTTTTTAGCCCACCATTGCCGCCAGCATAGATCACACCTAAATTTGAGGCGTTCATTGCGATGGTGTTTGCACTAGGTGTTCCTCCTCCACCTACATTCGTTTTTGTGGTCCAAGAGCTGGAACCCTCGTCAATGGTCTTCCGGATATTGCCGTTACTCATTGCTGCATACATTGTGTCCTTTCCTACAACCACCAGATCATTCACAAATCCATCGGTGCTTCCATCAGGGTCGGTGGACAAATCAGTCCAAACTGAACTCCCACCATATGTACTACGAAATAGGTTTCTGTACGGCGTATTCACAATTCCGCCACCAAAAGCATACACACGGTTGTTGTTAAGCAATATATCAGTCGTGGTGCCCAGGAGGTTTGAACCCGAAGAACTAAACGAGTAAACGTTAGTAAAATCTTCCCCCGCTGTTTGTGCTGAGATATAATACGCCATAATTGTTCAATGCTCCAGAAGCAAATAAATAGTCGTTATGAGGATTACGGTATATATGAGAAGAGCTTATACCTGCACTGGGTCCGGAAATGTATGAATTGTCCCATGTATCACCCGCATTGGTGCTGCGACCTACAAAGGCGCTACTCTTTGATACTGCCCAAGATAATTGGTCATGCGCTTCCACTGATGAGACATTCATCTTTCCCACATCAACCCAGTCTTCCCCGTTGTTTGTGGATTTATACAACGAATTCACTGTTCCGGCAAAGACTATGTCACCTTCCTCTGTTGGTGCAATAGAGAGTACATTCAGGTCATCACCAAGACCCGTGCTCGCCGCTTCCCAGCTCTCCCCTTCATCGGTGGAGCGATAGACGCCAGCGTTCGTGGCAAGGAACAAAAGATGGTTGGAAACTTTCAGCCGGATCATTCGGATATCTGCAACACCGGAGAATACTTCCGTCCACTGTTCCGGGTCACCCAGGCTTGGATTTCTGACCACGATGTCATTACCATGATCTACTTTATCGACGATAAGGCGGATGTAGTCGCTCTCACCTTTGGGAACGATTGCCACGGATTGGACATTGCGGTTGCCCAACCCATTTTCGTTCCATGTTTGACCATGGTCGGTCGATAACCACAGACCTGAGGTGGATGCAGGAGAGGAATTCCCCTTGTTCCCTTCGGGTGCACCATTGGGGTTAGCGCTGCCCGCAAGTACAACGCCATCATACCCGTCACCCTCGACGGGATAAGCAGCAAAGTCATGGACGTCGGTTGCGTTGGTGAACTGTGTGACAGGCCCCCAAGTTGCGCCGCCAGTCGAACTGCGATAGATGGCGTAGTCGCCTTCGACCTTGGTTCTTCCCAAGAGCATATAGATTGGATCCGTCACCGCTGCTAAGAGGCGAAGCGGGACGAGGTTGGGGTCGTCGAGTTTCTGGCTCCAGTTAGTGCCTCCATCGGTTGAGTAGTGAAGGGCCTCTGCCCTTGCTGCTACAACCTTTGTGGATTCGTTCGGTTTCACCAATACCAGTAGTGGATTGGAATATGGTTGCGGCGTCACAGTCCATACCGTGCCGGCGTTCGTGGACTTGAGCACATAATTGGCATCAGCGACGTAAAGATAACTGCCGCTGGTTGTGATGCTGATGTCTTTGACATCAGTGGCAATCCTGGGTCCGTTGAGCGAGACCCATGTTTGTGTCTGTGCCGTTGTGAAAACCCCAAGACACAACACAAGTGCGAGATACAGGAGATGTTTCATGACAACCTCCGTTTGTGTTTGACTGTTGTGATTGTTGCGTTGGAGGTGCAAGCCGGGAGGGAGCAAGCCTCCCAGTGCGTGCACCGGGCGTGGGTCACTTGTTGTCCTTGTCAAAGAATCAGCAGGTACCCACGTTCCTTGTTTCTCTACTTCTTGCCACAGTTTCACATCCTTTCATATTGTCATTCTGATCCCACCGCTTTCCAGGCGGGAGAAGAATCTGATCATCGTATTAATACCGCTTTCTTTGTCTCAACCCTTGTTCCCGTAACAAGTCTGTAGTAATACACACCGCTCGGCATTCCCTCTGCCTTCCATTCACTCGTATATTCTCCCGGTTCCTTGCGTTCGTCCACAAGCGTTGCGACCTCCCGACCAAGGACATCGAAGACTCTCAACTCCACAAACTCCCGACTCTGAACTCTATAGACTATTTTTGTTGTTGGATTGAACGGGTTCGGATAATTCTGTTGCAGCCTTGCAAACGGAGGAAGCGTTACCGGTTCTCCTTTCACATCCGTATCAATGAATCTTCCCCGCCGGTAGAAGATGCGGAATGTGCTAAGACCAGCGGCCTGGCTCGCACTCCACACTACGTGGATCGCCTTGGACGAGCTGGCAATGCCCACCCTATCGACGCCTCGTGTTGTTACCCCGCTCGTTGGGTCAAACAACGGGCACCAGGAGGTACCGCGGGAAGCACGAACCTGGGCGTGCGGTGATGCCGCATGGTCCATTGGCCAGGCAGCCGCAAACCCGTCCCTGCCTGCGTTGAGTTCTGGTGCGTACCCTAGCGGAACCTCAGTAAGCGTTGTCTCCGGCAACCATGAAGTAGAGTCTGGTCCGACGATGCCAAGGCGACTGATGATACTACACCCGACAAGTCCAAGGCATCCATACTTTGGATCGCGCCACGCTGCAATCACGGACGTGTCACCTCGCGTTGAGCTTGCAGCTATAGTGGCGTCAGCGATGTCAAACTGATCCATGGTTGAGAGTATTGAACTCTGTACCCATGTGTCTCCCAAATCGTGGGAACGCCGGTATTGTGTTTCTATATGACCGCTTACTACAGCATTCTGCACGAGGTGCAGCACTCCGGGGCTGAGAGCAACGCGGGCATGGTAGTTGAATCCTTGGGCCGTTGTTGTCCAGCTTGATCCAGAATCGGTTGACCGCAGAATTTGTTTAATCCCTCTTCGCGAATAGAGGACAGAAAGTGTCTCCCGCTCTACAGCGACTGAACGTATCTCTACTGCAGTGTCAGTAATGGTTTCTATGGGCTTCCATGATGTTCCACCGTCAGTGCTTGCTTTCATGAACATGGGGCCCGCATCCACTCCAGGCGCCCCAAAGATGGCATAGACCCGCTGCCCTTCAGAGCAGATTCTATTCCAAACTGTAAAGGGAATGGGTATTGTATCAGTGAGAATATCTGAGCGGATAAAGCTGGTGCCTGCATCAATGCTTCTGGCATATGGTAACCGCTCCACCGCACCTTCCCAAGTAACATGAATGGTATCGGCTCCAGAGAGAGCGATTTGAGGGGAATTTCCATCTACGATTGTATCCGACAGCAGTATCGCCGGGTCCCAGATGATGGCGCAGGGGTCTTGGGCGTGTGTTTGCTGAGTGAGCAATGCAAGCAGAAGGGAAGCGAGTAATAGAGTCTTCATGTCAATCCTCATCCGGTTGGAAACAACTATTGTGAAGATGTAGGGAATCGAACCCTCGTGCACAAATTCCTCCGTGCGCCTTTCATGTCATCGCTTGTTGGTCAAATCGGATTCCACCTGTCCTATTGTCCAATCGCTCGTGTTGGCAACGATCCGATAGAATCCCCTCTCCGCTGTGCGTACCACCAATGAATGCTTGTGTTCAGCACGCCCCTCCACGATGATTCCGCCATGAGCTGGCATTCCAAGATGGCTCCACTTCGATCCCAAAGACGATGAGAACCACACTCCTTGAGGTCCGCCGTGGACACACAGGCTTCCCGGGTCCCAGGTAATGGCGCAGGTCGACAACTCGCCTCGTCGAGGGTCTTGGGCCATACTGAATGGTACGATAACCGAGGTCAGAATAAGAAATGAGAGGTTTTTCATCAGTGCAGTCTCCTGAACGTCCAAGAAAGTCGGGGAAAACTATGAGAACGGAAAGAACAGAAGAACAGAAGAACAGAAGAACAGAAGAACAGAAGAACAGAAGAACAGAAGAACAGAAGAACAGTGCTTTTAAGTGTGTTTACTTGAGCCAAAGTTATCAAACCCGCAGGCAAATGTCAAGCAATAGATTGCCAATAGTTGTAGTCAATGGTTGGAGATTTCGGTTCAGATGGGTTTCTTGTTTCTGTCAAATAGGTTGAAATTCCCTGCTGATTGTGCTATGTTATGAAATGAAGAAATCCTCCCCGCAGCAAAGCATTACCGACCAGCAACAACCTGTCGTACCGCTCAATGTTATTCAGGATATGATTGTTATTCGCGGGGCACGCGAACACAACCTCAAGAACGTCGATATAGACATCCCGCGTAACCAGCTTGTCGTAATTACGGGCCTCTCCGGTTCAGGCAAATCCTCGCTCGCGTTCGATACCATCTACGCAGAAGGCCAACGGCGATACGTGGAAAGCCTCTCGGCCTACGCCCGCCAGTTTCTCGATGTGATGGAGCGTCCGGACGTTGATTACATCGAAGGCTTGAGTCCGGCCATCTCGATCGAGCAGAAAACCGTTGGCCACAATCCCCGCTCCACGGTTGGTACTGTGACCGAGATTTACGATTATCTCCGCTTGCTCTTTGCAAGGGCCGGAACCCAGTATTGCTACAACTGTGGCCGTACCGTGCAGAAGCAAACCACCGATCAGATCATCGACAGTATCATGAAGCTCCCCGAAGGGACGAAAGCGCAGATCCTTGCCCCAATTGTGAAGGGAAGGAAGGGGCATTACCGTGAGTTGTTCGAAGAGATCGTCAAGGATGGATTTATCCGTGTGAGGGTGGATGGTGTGACCCGCGAAATTGCACGTGACATGCAGGTGGATCGGTACAAGGTGCACAATATCGAAATTGTTGTGGATCGGATCATCGTGAAGAAGGACGCACGTCCACGTGTTGCAGATTCAGTTGAGGTTGCATTGAAATTCGGCGCGGGCGTTATCATCATCAGTACCGAGCAATCTCCACAGGCAAAGACGGAGAAACCAAAAACACGGGCAAAGAAAGCGAAGGATTCGGCTCCGTCGATGCCATCGAACGACCTTCTCTTCAGCAAGCATCTTTCATGTCCGGTATGCAACATTAGCTACGAGGAGCCGGCACCGAATTCGTTCTCGTTCAACTCGCCATACGGTTCATGCAAGGCGTGCGACGGCCTCGGCGAGATCAAGGAATTGGACACCAACCTGATCATCCCTGACGATTCCCTTACCATCAACAAAGAAGGCATTGCGGCTCTTGGAAAACCCCGGCAAACGTGGGTGTTCAGCCAGATGAAAGCTGTGGGCAAGAAGCATGGGTTTGATTTCGATACTCCCATCAAGAAGATCTCACAGGGCGGCATGGATGTCCTGCTGCATGGCGGAGGTGGCGAGAAGTTTGAAATCCAATATGTATTTGCCAGCGGCAGGTCGGTAACGTACAAGCATCGCTTCAGCGGCGTTCTGGAGATATTGAAGGCACAATACAACGACACGAACTCCAACAACGTGCGCGATTGGGTTGAGGCATACATGAGCACAAGGCCGTGTCCGGACTGCAAGGGTGGTCGGCTCAGAAAGGAAAGCCTGGCCATCAAGCTGCAGGATGCGCAGACGCAGAAGATGTACAATATCCATGATGTCGTATCGCTCTCGATTGAAAAGGGGGCAAACTTCTTCCAGGAATTGAAGTTGGGCGAACGGCAAATGTTGATCGGCGTTCAGATACTAAAAGAAATCAGGCAGCGGCTGGACTTCTTGCTGAATGTTGGATTGGACTATCTCACGCTTGACCGTGCTGCGAGGACGCTTTCCGGCGGCGAGGGCCAGCGCATCCGACTTGCAACACAGATTGGTTCGCAACTTGTGGGCGTCTTGTATATCCTTGATGAGCCAAGCATCGGGTTGCACCAGCGGGACAACAGGAAGCTTATCAACTCACTCAAAGAGCTGAGAGATCTCGGCAACACAGTCCTTGTTGTTGAACATGACAAGGAGATGATCGAGAGCGCCGATTTTGTCGTCGATCTCGGTCCGGGCGCCGGCAAGCATGGCGGTCACTTGGTGACGTATGGCCCTCCCGACAAGCTTCAACTGAGAAACGATACGATTGGAACAAACGGCAGTGCTTTTGATGGAGTGTCGTATACGGCGCAATATCTCTTCGGCAAGCGTTCCATCGCAGTTCCTGCAGAACGAAGAAAAGGAAACAGGAAGTTCCTTTCCCTTCAGGAAGCAACAGGGAACAATCTGAAGAACGTAACGCTCAAAATTCCTCTCGGCAAGTTGATTGCCGTGACAGGGGTAAGTGGTTCGGGAAAATCATCGCTCATCAGTGAAACGTTGTTCCCAATTCTCTCGAGGAAATTCTATAAAGCCAAGGCCGTTCCGCTTCCATACAAGAAAATTGATGGTGTCCAGCACATTGACAAAGTGATTGACATCGATCAAACGCCCATTGGAAGAACGCCACGTTCGAATCCGGCAACGTATACCGGACTGTACACATACATTCGTGATCTCTATACACAAATGCCTGAGGCGAAGATTCGGGGCTACAAGGCCGGACGATTCAGTTTCAATGTTCCCGGCGGACGATGTGAAGTGTGCGAAGGCGATGGGGTAAAGAAAATTGAAATGAACTTCCTGCCCGACGTGTATGTGCTCTGCGATGTGTGCAAGGGAAAAAGGTATAACCGCGAAACTCTGCAAGTGCTGTACAAGGGAAAGTCCATTGCCGACGTTCTTGCCATGACGGTGGCGGAAGCGGCGACATTCTTTAGCGAGATTCCATCCCTTGAGCGCAAGTTAAGGACACTGCACGACGTTGGACTCGGATACATTCATCTTGGGCAGCAGGCGACAACTCTGAGCGGCGGAGAGGCTCAGCGCGTAAAGCTTTCGACGGAGCTTTCAAAGATCGGAACGGGCAGCACACTGTATATCCTGGATGAGCCAACAACAGGTCTGCATTTTGAAGATATCCGCATGTTGCTGGATGTGCTGAACAAGTTGGTGGACAAGGGAAACACTGTTCTCGTTATCGAACATAACCTTGACGTGATCAAAACGGCAGATTGGGTGATTGATCTCGGTCCGGGAGGAGGCGAAGGGGGCGGTGAAATTGTAGCGGAAGGAACGCCGGAAGACATTGCACGGTCGGAACGTTCGGCGACGGCCGAGTTCCTCCGGGCTGAACTGGGTTAGGATTGGATATTGAGCCATCCTCTCACCGATGAGTTTCCCATGACCGGTGATGGGAGCCTGTGTGCGAATTTGTTGGAGTTCAGTGTTGCACTCCAAAAAGGGTCTTCCTATATTGGGTGAAGGTAGCGACTCTTTCTTACCATGAAAGGAACATCCGTTGATCAGCCGCTCGCTCGTTTTTGCAATTGTTTCCCTTCTGATTTGTACCTCACTGCTTTCCTCACAACCTGTTACTGTCCTCGGTCACATAAATCCGAATCACGGCACGACCCAGGGCATCTCCTTTGCCGGATGTTGGGGATATGTTGCGCCTGACTGCAGGGAGTATGCAATTCTCGGAACAGCAACGGGGTGTGCCATCATTGACATTACGAATGGAGCGAACCCTGTGGAGATCGGACATATTCCCGGGGCTACATCGCTTTGGAAGGAAGTGAAATCGTACGACCACTACGCCTATGTGGTGTCGGAAGGAAGCCAGGGGCTGCAGATTATCGATCTCTCCAATCTTCCTAACAGCATCAACCTGGACACCACGATTACGAGCCTGGGCGGGTTCAGCGTGATGAGGAGCCACACGATTTCGATTCATGACGGGTACCTGTATCTGAACGGAACGGGAAGCGGGATGATTATTGCGAGTCTTGCGAACCCGCGAAGGCCGCAATATCTTGGACGGTGGACGACGCGCTACGTGCACGACTCTTACGTCAGGAACGATACAATTTTTGCCGCGGCAATCAACGATGGGCGACTCGATATTATCAACGGCCGCATAAAATCCAATCCAACTCTGATCGCCAGCATAGCGTACGCAGGAGGCGGTACACACAATGTCTGGACCACGAAAGATCGCCGCTATGCCGTAACCACCGACGAGATTGGCTCTACACAGAAGAATCTCAAAGTCTGGAACCTTCAGAATCTTCCTGCCGTTTCCACTACTCCCGACGCTCAATTCAGTCCTGTTCCAACGGATATTGTTCACAATGTGTTCATTCGCGGTGATAATGCCTACGTTGCCTGGTATACAGCGGGACTCCGCGTCGTCAACCTTTCAAATCCGCTTATCCCGGCTGATAGTGGAGGCTATGACACTTCCGTAGAGCCGCCGGGTAGCTATGATGGTATGTGGGCATGCTATCCGTATTTCCCTTCGGGAAAGATCATTGGGTCGGACATGCAGAATGGGTTGTGGGTGTTCGGGTTTACCGGATTGGCTCCACGGCAGAGTGTGAGTCTTCTGGAGCCTGCAAATCTCGACACGGTGCAAACATCAGACTCACTCCTCTTCCGGTGGACGCATGCGGCGAACATGAACGCAGATCCTCACTATTATCGTGTGCACGTCTATGGTTCAGGATTCGACTCCACATTCCGGGCAATAGATACGGTGCTTATCATGAGAGATTTGTCACGATTGACAAACGGCCAGACATATCGGTGGAGAGTATACACGTGTGACGATGTTAATGCGTTGGCCAGTCCCGATTCATTCCAGTTTGTTTTTTCTTCAGGTTCAACGCTTGTGGTTGAAGAGTATCTTCTTCCCACGGAATATTCTCTTTCACAGAACTATCCGAATCCATTCAATCCGGTGACCACGATTTCGTTTGGTCTGCCGATTCAATCGCAAGTGCAGCTCGAAGTATTCGATGTGACCGGAAAACTGGTTGCCATGCCGGTGAACTCGCAATTGCCGGCCGGGTACCATTCAGTGGTTCTTGATGCGTCCCGCTTCTCAAGTGGAGTCTATATGTATCGTTTGAATGCGGGGGGAGTCTCCGAGACGAAAAAATTGTTGCTTAGCAAGTGAGATTCTAGGTGGTCAATCACTTTTAACATACGGAGGCACTTTGAAAACTTGTGTACGTTTCGTTGTCACTGTTATGGGTGTCTGTTGGGGAATGTATGGCTCTGCGTCAATCATGTTCGGGCAGGAGAGGGTCGATGTACAGGCTGTTGCGACACTCACGTGGGATCAAATCGTTCAAATTGATGCGCAGCAATTACTAAGGCCGGAAGCTCCACGGTTGATTCCTCCGCCGCACCCGGGTCCCAAACCAAGGGAAATCGGTGTACTGAACGATTCTGAGACTAAAGCCTTACCGCCCGAACTCCTCCAACAAGGTCGAGCGGAACCAGATGCCATAGCATTTAGTTTGCCCCCGACGTTGAGCTTCCTGGCTGTTAAGGACAGTAGTGCAGGCGGCTTCTCATTCATCCCACCCGATACGCATGGGGCGATTGGCCCTTCTCATGCGATGACCATGCTTAATAGCCATGTGCGCATTCAGAACAAGTTGGGGGCGGTCACCAGCACCGTTTCGCTCACATCATTCTGGTCGGCCATCACAGGTTCGAAGTTCGATCCCAAGGTGTTGTATGATGCCGGCAGCAGCCGGTGGATAGCCGTGTGCGATGCGGATGGCAGCCTTGCCACATCGAAGATCTGTTTTGCGATGACAACAACAAGCGACCCCACTGGAACATGGAACTTCTACGAGTTCGACGCCGACGCTACGGATGCGACGTGGGCGGACTACCCTGGTTTTGGAGTGAACGCGACATGGATTGCAATTACACATAACATGTTCACATTGGCGGGTGCGTACGTTGGTGCCAAGATGTGGGTGATCGATAAGGCCTCAGCGTTGGATGGCCCCCCGATCACAACGACGGTCTTCCCCACAGATTTTGACGTAGCGGGCGGAGTTGATGGCTTCACTCTTCAGCCATGTCAAACATTCGGGAGTGAGGCGACCTTGTATATTGTCGACAACTCTGGCTGGGGTTCAGGAGGCACCTTCATGTTCAGGATATCTCGCATTACCGGCACTGGCCCGGCGCCGGCTTGGTCGGTGATTCCAGGATCACCGTTCTCAGGGACAGGACTCTTCTTTGTTACGAACAACTTCAATTTCACACAAATCGATGCCGACCAATCCGGGCTAGCAACCGATATTGAGACAAATGACCCGCGGATGCTGAATGCCGTGTTCAGGAACAGCCGCATCTGGTGTACGCATAGTGCAGGCCTTCCCGTATTACCCTCGCTCTCGGATCGGACGGCAGTGTTTTGGTACCAACTCAACCCGACCATCGCCTCACCGATCGTTCAGTCGGGTGTATTGAATGGAGGGGTTGGAGTGCACTACTATTTCCCCGGCATTTCGGCAAACTCCGCCGATGCTGCAGTGGTCGGTTTCACACGCTCCGATGCAACGATGTTTGCACAAGGAGTCTATGCCGGGAGGGTGGCGGCAAATGCATTGGGAACGATGCAGCCTATTCAGACTCTGAAAACGGGAGAGAGCTCGTACACGAAGTTTTTTAGCGGTACCCGGAATCGCTGGGGAGACTACAGCGCCACCGTCGTTGATCCATCGGATGACATCACGTTTTGGACAATCCAGGAATACGCAGGCACGAAGGTCGGTGTTGGCGTTGATGACGGTCGCTGGGGGACCTGGTGGGGCAAGATTGACCCCGCTACAGCTCTTCCGATTCAACTTTCATACTTCAACGGATCCGTGACGGGACAAGGAATGGTTGACCTTCACTGGGGAACCCTGTCGGAAACAAATAACTATGGGTTTGAAGTGGAGAAGAGTGAAAATTCACCTGCGTCATATCAAACGGTTCCCAACAGCTTCATTCCGGGGCATGGCACGACGCTCGAACCACAACACTACGCGTATACAGATGTAACAGCAACGCCTGGTGAGTGGTGGTACCGATTGAAACAAATCGATCTCGATGGGACCGTGCATTATACCGACGGAGTGCAGGTGAATGTATTAACTGATGTGGTGGAACAGGGTCTGCCAGCGTCGACTTCATTACTGCAGAACTATCCAAACCCATTCAACCCATCAACAACAATCAAATTTGCGCTTGCCCAACCCGGTCAAACGACACTAAGAATATTTGATGTATTAGGGAAGGAAGTAGCAACGTTGGTGAATGAAATGAAGATTGGCGGGCAACACAGTGTGGAATGGACGCCGACGAATCTTTCCAGTGGGCTGTACTATTACAGGTTGGAGTCAGGTGGGTACGTGGCCATGAAGAAGTTTTTGCTGCTGAAATAAGAATTGCCACAGGTTCTCAACAGAAGAATCCCGCTGATGAAGTGGGATTCTTTGTCTTTACACAGGCCTGCCGGGTGAAACGAACCGATTGTTCTTGAGGTAGAACCTCCATTGATGGTGTTTCCCGGAAGAAATGCCGACGCGTCTCGAACGAACAATTCCCCGTTGTTTTCCCTGTCGTGAATGCCGGGCAATCCAAATTGTGTTGCCACACAGGTCTGTTCCGTTTTCCTTGCGTCCAATGTTGAACGCCTGGCAAAGACGGGCAGGCCCACTGCAAAGCAATTCCGGATCGTTGCTGCGGAGTATATTGCGATTGCGTCTCATCGTTTCCAACCCTCCTACAGGTTCAACCGCCCTGACAAGCACAGCATGAGCGGTACCTTTATCAGATGTAACCACATTTGAGCAGAAGTGCATGCCGTATGTAAAGTACACATAGAGATGACCCCCTTTCCAGAACATGACATCGTTACGAGGTGTTCGTCCGCGATAGGCATGACTTGCAGGGTCTCTTGACCCGAGGTAGGCCTCGACTTCCGCGATTCTCCCCAAAAGTTTTTTCCTTCCTATCTTGCGCACCAAAAACAATCCGAGGAGCTCCTTTGCAACCTTGAGTGTTGGCTGCAGGTAGAAGCTCCTTGGGAGTTTCTTGAGATGCATGCGGTTCAAGTGCGACTAACGCTTTTGGACTTCTTTCTCCCCAAGGAGTTTCTTGGCGACCATGAAGACAAAGAACGCGATAATGACAAAGTCGATCGCTACGCCGAGCCAATGGCCGATAGCGAGCTTGATCGGACCCAGAACCAATACCCACGTCTCCCATCCTCCTTCGGGCAAGGCCAACCCGATGATCGGCATGAGGAGATCGTTGACTGTAGCTGTAACAAAGTCATTCACTTTTCCACCAATTACAACCGCAATAGCGAGGCCGATGACCCCGTATTTCTTTAGAAATTCTATGAATTCTTTCATCATGGTTTGTGTTCCGGGTGTGAATCGAGTGATGGCGTGAAAACAGTAGCGCCCCCGCAAAGAGTGCAGGGGCGCATGAGAAGCTATTACTTGACTCGGAAGAACTCGATGCGCCTGTTCTGCTGTCGACCTTCCTTGCTATTATTATCGGCAGCAGGCTTGTCAGGCCCGAAGCCCTTGGCCGTGATCCGGTCTGCCGCAATACTCTTCTTCACCAACCACGCCTTCACCGACTCCGCACGTGCTTGTGAGAGCTTCACGTTCGTTGCCTTTTTACCTGTATTGTCCGTATGCCCTTGGATCTCCACCGCAATCTCCGGGTTCTGTGCCAGCGTGTTGTACGCTTTCTCCAGATTTGCCGCGGTCTCCGGCGTGATATCGGCCTTGCCCGTCGCAAAGATAATTCCTTCCAACACGATTGCCTTGCCCACCTCAACTGTTAGTTCTTCCTTTTTAGGTGGTGCGTCATCTGCCGGGTTCAATGGGTTCGAACCACGCGCTGCCTCTGTACCGTCATTGATCGAGCCGCCGTCCGTATCCACCTTGAGCGGATCAGTCTTGTGTTTCACGACCTCATCGCCGTCGTTCAGGCCATCACCGTCGGTATCCGCCTTGAGAGGATCGGTCTTGTGCTTCATGACCTCATCACCGTCATTCAAGCCATCACCGTCGGTATCCGCCTTGAGAGGATCAGTCTTATGCTTCATCACCTCATCGCCGTCTTTCAAGCCGTCATTGTCGCTATCGGCACGCATCGGGTTCGTGAGGTAGGTATTCACTTCTTCACCATCCTTGAGCCCGTCACCGTCGCTGTCGGGCAGAAGAGGATTGGTGCTGTGTTTCTTGATTTCGGCGCCATCAGAAAGTCCGTCACCATCCGTATCTGCAACTTTGGGATTGGTGCCGAGCTGCTTCTCCTCGCGGTTGGTCAGTCCGTCGCCATCCGGGTCGGCATCGCCGCTCTCACCAGCAACTGTCAAACCGACCAAATACGTCCAGTATGCATCCTTCTTTTTTCTAATGACTGCATTGAGTTCATCGTTGAGTGTATAGTTGAAACCGCCGCTCATTTCGAATGAAACCCTGTCGTCGAGTCTGAACTGCAGCCCGATACCGCCTGGGACCACACCGGTCCATCCTTTGAGCTTGGCTTTTGCGGAGGCCTGAGGAGGAACCTGTTCAAGTTCATAGTGTAATGCTCCGATACCCGCGTACAGGAATAGATTCCAGCTATCGAAGGAGAATGGGCTGAGAACAAATCGATAGTCGATCGGAATAATCATTGTGGAATATTCAGACCCGGCGACTCGTCCGAGCGATACGCCGGCTTCTCCCTGAAGGTGTCGCACGAGGGGGTAGCGAAGGAATGCGCGGGCCAGGAACCGCGAGGTCTTGTCCCTAAGCTGTGTTTGACCGAATGTTCCTCCAAAACCGATACCGCCTCCAATGCCCGGGTCTTTGAATTGTGCCTGTGTCGGTAAAGCAAATGTAATAACACACATGAGTAACAAGAGGGTGCGCCAATGGGTGCGCATGTGCAAACTCCTTTCAGGATGATGAATTGTGTATTGGATTAGACTTTATTAAGAGACCAATGTTGTGTCTGGTCCATACCCTTGAAAGACAAATCACGGTTCAATGTATGGACTGTGTTCAGATGTCATAACCGCTGCATCAAGGATGGGCCACGAGGAATATTGTCCCTCCGAAGTTGGCTCAAATCTAAAGCAATGGGCTTACAAATGCAACACCTGGCGATTGCGGCCGGATGGAACTTCATTGGAAGTTCCATCCCGATAGGCGCATCTGGCTACTTTTTCTTCACGTATACCTTGTTGCCATTATCATTGTAGTAGAAATGTCCTCCACGGGGTCCTTCGTAAATGGTCTTGCCATCACCTGTCGTCCCGACGATTTTTGCACCCACAAAATCCTTCACATACGACTTATCGCC
>JANNSJ010000011.1:0-92294 GCA_031402435.1 Bacteroidota bacterium
GTTTTGCAGACCGTCCCCTTAGCCACTTGGGTATGCCGCCTCACGACGGCAACGTAACAACTTAGGGGGTTTTTCGCAACCGGCCCGGCTCACCGGCCGATGGGGCATGGCATCCGGCGGTGGAGTGCGGTAGTCTTTCTCGCCCCCCCCCGTCGGCTTGATTTCCGTGCAACGGCTCTACACCCCCCCGCCGTTGCGGAGCAAGCACCCAACCCCATTCGGGATTGTTCCTGCTCGAAGGAGCACCGCAATGACTTCCTGGCTCAAGCACGTCACCATCCGCATCGTCCTTGTCGGCGGTGCCCTGTTCGCTGCGTCCGCACCGACGTACTGCGTCTCTCGCGCGGCATGACGTACAAAGCAGCGGTTGCAGGACTGAACCTTGGCGGCGGCAAGGCGGTCATAATCGGAGATCCGAACAAGGATAAGACCGAACCGATGTTCCGCGCATTCGGGAGGTTCGTGGAGGGGCTGGCAGGACGCTATATTACTGCGGAGGATGTGGGAACGGACGTCCGCGACATGGAGTACGTCAGGATGGAGACGAAATATGTCACGGGGATTGACCGTGCGCTTGGTGGTAGTGGCGACCCTTCACCGGTGACGGCCTTTGGTTTATATATGGGCATCAAGGCATGTATGAAGGAATTAACGGGAAATGATTCACTCGCGGGCAAGAAGATTGCCATTCAGGGCGCCGGCCACGTTGCTCAGTACGTTGCGCAGCACGTAACGAAGGAAGGTGCCAAGGTGGTCATCTGCGACATCTTCGTCGAGAAGGCAAAAACGGTGGCTGATGCGGTCAAGGGGACGGTGGTCGATCCGGAGAAAATCTACGAAGTTGATGCCGACGTGTTCTGTCCCTGCGCGCTCGGTGCAATCATCAACGACGCGACAATTCCGAAATTCAAATTCAAGATCATTGCCGGTGGCGCAAACAACCAACTCGCGGATGAAGCAAAACACGGACAGATGCTCATCGACCGCAGCATCATGTATGCACCCGACTATGCCATTAACGCCGGCGGGTTGATCAATGTGTACAATGAACTCGAAGGATATTCGCAAGAGCGTGCCTTGAAACAGGCCGAGGGTATCTATGATACCATCCTGAGGATTTTTGCCATCTCCAAAAAGGACAAAGTGCCGACCTACGAAGCATCCAACCGGCTGGCGGAAGAGCGCATCAATGCCATCAGCCGCATCAAATCCATCTATGCAGGCAAGTCCACGTTTGCCGGACGTTTGGGCGAACATGATTTTGGGAAGCGATAGATTGTCCGTTTCATTGAAGGCATCAGGAGCGTAACCGTGAGAAGAAGAATTATCAGAGAGAAGGTGGTGCAGGCATTATACGCTCACGAGATAGCCCGTGACCCGGTCGAGCACGTGATTAAGCATGTGCTGACGGGACTCGAGGACGACAAGCAGTCGCTCCTATTTGCTAAGAGACTGGTGATCGAAGCAATCAAACACCGGACGGAAATCGACAAGATCATCCAGTCCAAGGTCGCCAACTGGGATTTTGAGCGCATTGCTGTCCTCGACCGCGTCATCCTCCGCATGGCAATCTGCGAGCTGAAGTATTTCAATGAGATCCCTCCCAAGGTATCCATGAATGAAGCGATCGAACTGGCCAAACTCTTCAGTACCGAAAAGAGCGGGCAATTTGTCAACGGCGTACTTGATGCCGTGTTTGATGATATGAAGAAGGCCGGTGAAATGGGGAAGGCGGGTCGCGGCTTGTGGGAAGGCGACCTTTCCATTAAAACAAAGAAGGCCAAAACCGATACCGCTCACTAGGAACAACTGTTCGCGTACACATGCCTGCCTCTGTTCCCTATTCTCACACCACAACACCAAGGACATCCCGCAGCCAGATCTTTGTCTGGAGCCTCTTTGATTTTGCCAACACTTCGTTCTCCGTCCTGATTGTTGCAGTCGGGTATTCCCTTTACTTCAAGGAGATTGTCATTGGTGGTGAAGGCAGGGGCGATTTCTTCTGGGGCCTCATTGTCAGCATCTCCATGCTGCTCACCGCTCTGATTGCACCAATTCTTGGCGCTGCAAGCGACTACGCCCCCAGCCGCAAACCTTACCTCCTCGGCTTTACTGTCGCCAGTGTGGTGTGTACAACTCTGCTATACTTTGTGGGACCCGGGATGATCGTCCTGGGGAGTATACTCTTTATCTTTGCAAACGTCGGCTTTGAGGGGGGCATCGTGTTCTACAACGCGTTCCTCCCTTCACTCACTTCAAGGAGAAGCCTGGGCCGCGTGTCGGGATATGGATTTGCAATGGGATATGTCGGCTCGCTCGCTTCGTTGCTCATTGCAGTACCGCTCTTCTCAGATGGCTTTGCTGCAGAGAATCTCCAGAACGTTCGTCTCAGTTTTGTCGTCGCTGCTGGAATGTTCCTTGTGTTTTCACTGCCGCTGTTCCTGTTCTTGCGAGAGAAGGAACGAGGTATCAGCACAGAGGTCTCGTATGTGAGAGCAGGTTTCGACCGCGTCCGGCAAACACTCTCCCATCTCCGATCGTACAAACAAGTGATGCTCTTCCTTATTGCTTTCTTCTTGTATAACGACGGGATTCTTACTGTCATCTCTTTTGCCTCTCTCTTCGCACAGGCATCGCTGGGTTTCTCGTTGCAGGAGATTCTGATCCTGTTTGCTGTTGTGCAAGCTTCTGCAATCGTCGGCTCATTGCTCTTTGGATTCATGACGGACAAGGTGGGCCCAAAGAAGGCCATCATTGTGAGTCTCCTCTGCTGGCTCGGCGTGGTGGTAGGGGCGTATATCGTTCCATCGAAAGAGATATTCTATGGCATAGGCGTCGTTGCGGGAGCGTGCATGGGCGGCTCACAATCCGCCAGCCGCAGCTTCATGGCGCTACTGACGCCGAAGGATCGCGAAGCGGAGTTCTTCGGGTTCTTCGACGGGTTCTGCGGCAAGGCATCCGCCGTCACCGGTACATTCGTGTTTGGAGCGCTCTCGTGGGCAACAGGCAGCCAGAGAGTTGCCGTGCTTGCTGTCGGGGTGTTTTTCCTTGCCGGACTTGCCGCCCTCTATTTCGTGCAAGACCCCTTCCAAAAGCCCAAACGCTCATCCAGTGAGAATCGGCGTTAACAACTATCATCAAGTTTTACTTTGCCTGCAAAGTTCTTTAGATTGGGTGTGAGCAATTCGCAAGGAGATGGTAATGTTTGCAAGCGTCATTTTTCTTATTTGCTTCTTTCTGGGAATACCCTCTGCTGAAAAACAGAAGGTGATGGAGAATCAATACGTTAAGGTCAATGTGGCTCTGCCGGACAGCGTTGAGGCAGGCGGTCGGGGAAGAATCCTCCTTGCTTTTTCGCCTGCTGATGGAATCCACGTTACTGTCGACCCGGCGATGGAAGTGTCGTTGAAAAAGAATCGCGTGTTCACGATTCAAGGAGACCCCGAAGTGAGCATCGACAAGGAGAGCGGTTTTCTTTCTTCATCGCATCCCGTCGAGCAGCGATTCTCCATCTCCCCGTCAACGAAACCTGGAATGTACAGCATGAAGGGAACGATTGTGTATTACTTCTGTTCTGATGCAGAAGGCTGGTGCAGAAAGTTTGTGCAACCGATCTCACTGACGTTGCACGTCGTCGGAAAACGGTAAACCCATGCCCTCCTACTTTTTTTCTGATGTTCACCTCGGACTCGGCACTCCTGCGATGGAGAAGCAGAAAGAAAACCGCTTGCTTGGCTTTCTGCGAAGCATTCTTCCAACAAGCGAGTATCTGTTCATTGTCGGCGATCTGTTTGATTTTTGGTTTGAATACAAAACGGTGATCCCCAAAGGGTTTCACCGGACGCTCGCGGCTCTTCAGGAGTTTACGGATCGAGGCGTCAGGGTGCATTATCTCGCAGGCAACCACGACTGCTGGATGGGTGATTTTTTCCAGCAGGAACTTGGCGTCGAATTGCATGCTGAGCCTTTTGAGATGACCGTGGATGGGAAACGCATTTTCTTCCACCATGGTGATGGCCTCGCAACAAACGATCTGGGCTACAAGTTGATCAAGCCGGTTCTGCGGAATAAGTTCAACATCGGGCTGTACCGCTGGCTCCATCCGGACATCGGTGTGAAGCTTGCGCGCGGCTCTTCCCGCACGAGCAGGCAGTATACCACACACAAGCATTACGGTGAAGAAGTCGGCATGATCGCCTGCGCCCGCGAGCAAATCGAACGTGGAGTCGATATCGTCATGATGGGGCATCGCCACAAGCCAAATCGTGTGCAGATTGGTCAAGGCACATATGTGAATCTTGGCGATTGGATCGCCTACAACACCTACGCAGAACTAACGGATGGAGCGTTGCAATTGAAAACGTGGGACGGAACCACAGGGCATCGCTATGCCGAATGATGAACCAGGTTACACTTCTGAAGAAATGGAGCGGTACTTCAACGATCCCAACTATCGACGTACGAAAGGCGCATCAATGCCACCTCGCAAAGCGAACAAACGGGCCAGCATTTATCTTATCGTCGCATCAACTCTACTGGTTCTCTTCGGTGGGTACATCTGGTATCTTACGTCTGGCCTTCCTTCACTGGAAAAGATCGAGAACCCGAAGCCGGAGCTTGCTTCAAAAGTCTACTCCATCGATGGAGAGGTGCTGGACCAGTTCTACATCAAGAACCGCTCGCATGTCTCCATCGGCCAAATCCCGAAAACCGTGATTGACGCACTCATCGCCACAGAGGATAAACACTTCTTCAACCATTGGGGTGTGGATGGTGTACGTTTCATCAAAGCCATGGTGAAAAATGTCATCCTCCTGCGCAAGGAGGGAGCAAGCACCATCACACAGCAACTCGCACGCAATCTCTATCTCGGACATGACGACAAGAGCATCTTCGATACTGTTACCAGGAAGCTTCGGGAATTCATCACCTCTGTGCAGCTCGAACGGAACTTCACAAAGGACGAGATCCTGGAGTTCTACCTGAACGTCGTGTACTTCGGACGCGGGTCGTACGGGATCGCTTCGGCCTCGCAGATCTATTTCGGCAAGGCACCGGCCGAGCTGACGCTTGGCGAAACGGCAACACTCATCGCCATGTTAAAAGGACCAGCATACTACGATCCCATCAACCACCCTGACCGGGCAACCAATCGGCGCAACACCGTGTTGGACCAGATGGTGAAATACGATTTCATTGCCCGCGAACTGGCAGACGAGACAAAGAAGGAAGACCTTCAATTGAAGACCGCCGAAGCTGTTTCGGCAGCAGGAATTGCCCCACACTTCGTTGAAAACATCCGCCAACTGCTTGCGCAGAAGGCCGAAAAATACGGATTCGACCTCTACCGCGATGGCCTTGCAATCTACACGACACTTGACAGCCGGATGCAGAAGTATGCCAACAGGGCCGTGGAAGAACATCTCACCGAGTACCAGAAATCATTTGATGGATTGTGGGACTGGAAGAAGGATAAAGATGTGCTGAAGAATGTCCTCGACCAAGCCATCAGGACATCGGCCGAGTTTAGAAAGGCAGGCTCGGTACGGCAGCGCGATAGCGTCTACGAATCGCTCAGAAACAATGCTGCGTGGATGGATTCCATGAAGCACGCGGCACAAACCATTGAGGTTGGATTTGTCGCGGTCGATCCGCGCAATGGCGGAATACTCGCAATGGTCGGTGGGGCAAATTTTAAAAATTTCAAGTATGGACTCAACCATGTCACCCAGATCAAACGTCAAGTGGGTTCGGCATTCAAACCATTCGTCTACACCGTTGCCATCGACAACAATTATCCTCCCTGCTATGAACTTCTGAACCAGCCCGTCACCTTGATCATGGCAGACGGCAAGCGGTGGACTCCGTCGAACTCCGATGGACAGATTGGGGGAAAGAGCACGTTGCGTGAGGGCCTCAAGCATTCCATCAACTTGATTGCCGTCAGAGCAATCATGGAGATTGCCCCGGTGAATAGCGTCATCGAGTATGCAAGGCGTATGGGGATTACATCCACCCTTCCTCCCTACGAGTCACTTGCTCTTGGATCGGGAGACGTGTCACCAATGGAAATGACTTCTGCATTCGGTGTGTTTGCCAACCACGGTGTCTATGTTGAACCCAATAGCATTCTAAGTATTGAGGATAAAGACGGAAATGCCGTTGAGGAGAATATGCCGCAGCGGCGTGAGGTTCTGAGCGAGGAAACGTCGTTCATCATGACATCAATGCTACAGGGAGTTGTTGACGAAGGGACGGGTACGCGTGTGCGCAGCTTTTTCCATCTCCCCGCTGCCGGGAAAACCGGCACGACTAACGATTATGCCGATGCATGGTTCGTGGGATATACACCACAAATCTCAGCAGGGGTCTGGGTGGGATTTGACAATAAGAGTGTTCACTTTACAAACTGGGATGGCCAGGGTGGTCGGGCTGCTGCACCGATCTGGGGACGTTTCATGAAGTACGTGTATGAAGACCCATCGATCGCCATGCCGCTTGAGTATTTTGAAAAGCCGGCCACGGTGTTCGCAGAAACAATTTGCATGGACACAAAGAAGTTGGCCACAGAGTACTGCCCGAACAAGATGACGGAGTACTTCACCGAAAAAACAAGGCCCGGAAAATGCAACAAGCATACAAGCTTGAAATGGAATGAAGGTGAGGAAGGGATGGGAACGATAAGCTTCTAACAGCATCCGGGGGTCGACTGGAATGTTACTGCCGCCCAGACTCTCGTTTAATCTCGCGACAGCTCTTCGTCAAAGATGTGGTCGGAATCCACCTCGGTGGCGGGCTTCTGCTCTTCCTTCTCTTTGCGAACAAGCAACAGCGGAAGCGAAGCGAGTGCAAGCAATGCCGCTATCTTAAAGAACTTCATCGGGGCCCCCAATGCGCTGGTGAATGACTTTATCTCGTACTTTCTACTACACAATACATAAACCACAAAGATTGTGCGGTGACTGAACGCACATCGGTGACTACAATTCGGCGATACCTCCCTCTACTCCTGGTCGCAAAAAAATCCCGCCTACTTCCGGGCGGGATTCTCTAACTTCAGGCCTGAAGGGAGACTACTTTACCAACATCATCTTCTTGAGAAACGACGCCTTGCCTGCTGTCATCCTATAGAAGTACAAGCCACTGGAAAAACTACTCGCATTGAATGATGCTGCGTAGTATCCCGCCGGTCTGACCTCGTCTACCAATGTTGCAACGAGCTGGCCAATCACGTTGTACACATCCAGCCGGACGTGAGACGCCGCGGGTACGGCATACTCAATTCTTGTTGATGGGTTGAACGGATTCGGGTAGTTCTGGTCAAGAGCGAACTCCTTGGGCAGAGGCTTCTCGGCAACACCGGTGAGCACGTCAACTTGAAGACCATCAGTGAAATGTATTGTGCCATCAAGATCAATCTGCTTCAGTCTGTAGAACCACTGCCCTGCCGGGGCAGAGCTGTCAACGAATGAATAGGTTTGCGGCTCAAGCGTAGTTCCATGTCCGGCAACAAAGCTATTCGGGATTGTTTGGTAGTTGTTCTGATTGCCCTGAGACTCCTGGACTTCAAAGCCATAGTTGTTCGTTTCGGTAAGCGTTGACCAGTTCAAGCGCACACGGTTCTGATTGATGGCGGTTGCAGTGAAACTAGAGAGAGTGATCGGTAACGAACCATTGCCGGGATTGGTGAATGTAATACCACCACTAACGTCATTGCTCTGATCATCCGAGACAAAGGAAGACGCAACATTCCACGTGATATTATGATTCGCGTTGGAGTTTGTTATTGTAAATCTCAGAGTCCCCAACAAAGTCGCTGTTGTGGGAACATCTGTCCCCTCACCAGGAACGCCGTTAAAATCAGTCTCAACGGATCGCGCTGCTGCTCCGAATGCTGAACTGAATTGATCACCATAAAAACTTGACGTATTGTTGTCCCATCTCCCCTCGACCAACTCACTGCCAAACGTCAGCGCTGTATTATTAAAATTAAACACAAAAGAAGTAAATCCCAGCTTCCAAGCAACACCTCCTGTGCGTCTCAAAAACAGGCTGACGTCTGCGTTTGATCCAGTTACGCTGATGGTGATTGTTGCTTCAGCGGTCTGCGCTTTCGCCACTGAGGGTTGCATCGTAAACGAAGCACCCAGCACAAGAAAACAAGACAAAAGAAAACCAAGCGATTTCACGGATTCTTCTCCACAATAAGTGACTTAAATAATGCTCTTTCGTTGGCTTCGATTAGGGGACTTGGGTTTGAATGCCGGTGTTGTTTTTCACGACTAATCTGTCCGCCGCGTTGACAAGTGCAGACAGATTCACATCACCAACATTATATCCACTCAGTCCATTGTTGTTTTTGACAACCAACCTGTCAGCGGCATTAATTAGGCCGTTGAGATTGACATCGCCTGAGTACATTGCATAAACGCTATCCGGGGAAGAGTCGACAAGAATCAATGGGCTTGTTCCGTATGCCTTGTTCTGTGCACTCGAGAAATTATACACTGTGGGCAAAGTGTTCCCGTCCATCATTTGAGCAGTACTGCACATCACAGCGATGTGATTCCTGTGCTGTATTACGAGGTAGTAGTCACCCGTAAGCGTCGTATCAAATTCAACGTAGCTCTTCGTGGTATCCGAGAAGTTACGGATCGTTCCATCGCTCAACAACCATGCGGGAGCAAATTTCCTTGTTATTGAACCTGCTGCCGGTGCGGCCGTCCTGAGTTCAATATTGATACTATCGACTGCTAAACCTGGAACCGATCCGGGTCCGAATTTAGCGCCCAGAGTTCCAGCTGTGTTCAGTGTCCTGGACATAGCATCACTAGCGGCAACATACGGTCCCTGCAAAAACACCTTCACGCTCGCTCGAATTTTGTCCACATAAAATGGAGAGAAGTGCACCGTGTCTACAAGATCGCTACCGATCACAGTTGTGTCAGCGCGATCCCATATCCTGTTACGAATTGCGCTCTCTGAGTATACACCAAAATCGTTGTACTTTGCATTGACAGGGACGGTGCTCATGAACGTACCATCTGCGAGGGCGTCCCTGAAGCTCAGTGCTATGGCGGCACCTATTGAACTGGTATCCTGACCGGTAATCGTATTCTTGTTTGCAGGAGAACCACCAATCGTGATAACATACGGGGCAACCGCAGTAATGGTCGTAGTCGCAACAACGATGCCGATTTGCCCGCCGGTCACCGTGTTGCGAACGATGAACGCCGAATCTTGATCATCCAATTGGATCCCGAACCGAAAGCCGGACACCGTGTTATCTGCAATGCTGTCTTTCTGACCTTCAACAAAAATACCTTTGTTGTTCGTGTGCGATGTCGTCGTGACCGTGTTATTGAGAATGAGATTGCGCTTTACCGGGTTCAAGAACCCGCGCCGAACGGTGATCGCTGTTGCACGATCAGATTCAATGACGGCGTTGATATAATCCATGTTCGTGATTGTGTTCCCGGAAATCGTGCCCCATGCACCGTTGTTGAACCAGACTCCTTTTTGCGCACCGTTATACACACCCTTCCCCGTAATGGTGTTGTTGCTCACCGTCGCGGTCGGAAACGTGACCGGGAGAATCGTCGTGGTATCAGTCGCATTCACATAAATGTGAAACCGGTTGACGTCAAAAAGGGTATTGTTCGAAATTGTCACAACCGAAGAGTCTCCACGAGCCGTAATCCCACGACCGTTGTATGTTACATGATAGGTAGAACTGCTATCTGCCGGCAGTACATTCTTGATTGTATTGTTGGAGAACGTCAAAATCGTCCGCTCCGCAAGCACGCCGCTATACGCATCACCTGTGTTATTCAGCGGCCCCAATCTTTTTCCATCCACAATAAATCCCCTCATTACGACAGTAATGACAGCCGGCCCGCCGATGTGTACAATCGTCCGTTCAGCAACAAAACTTGGAAGTGAGTAGGTATACGTAGAACTCGATCCAAAATCCGCAGGTGCGGCAATGATTGTTTCAGCAGTATCAGGGCCGGAGCCAAGAAGGACAAGCGATTTGTTAATGTTCACATGTTCAGTATACACACCCGAAAATACTCTAATCGTATCACCGTTACTCGCCGCTGCAACTGCGGCAGAAATAGTGGCGTAGGTATTGGGTACCAGTCTGGTGACAGCAAATCCTGTCGTATGCATTGTTAGCATACACACAACAAGAAGGCCCTTCAACATTGAATGAACGTGCAAGGTATGATTTCTCAGCATCTCCCCACCTAATCTGTGAAAAAAAATGTTCAAGTACAACAGTTACTACCGAACTTCATAAAATGGTAACAAGAAATAAAAGTATTGATGCTGTGGATTCTCTGTGAGATTTACTAATTGCGTGTCAAAATATAACGGATATCTCGGCTGAAAGGTGTTACTGCTGTCACACAATCCGTGTAATAGAAATGATCGCCATACAAAAGTACTCAAAGAAGGTGGGAATGTAAAGGTTTTCTTGGAGCCATTTGGGGGATTTATCAGGAGCGGTACTACTTCATCAGAAGAGCCTTGCCGATTTTTGTACTGACGTTTCCATCAGTGGTCACGCGAAGCCGATAAAAGTACATCCCACTCGGATATGTCGCGGCATTCCATAGAACAGAGTGGCCCCCGGCAACCTGGAAACCAGTTAGCAACGTTTCCAACTCCTGGCCGATGGTATTGAAGACCTTCACCTCAACGAATGCTGACGATGAAAGCTTAAACGGGATGATGGTGGCTGGGTTAAACGGATTGGGGTAGTTTTGCAAGAGCTGCCAATGATACGGTACATCTGACATATTCCCGGGTACTGATGTTATATTCTCTACACTGAAGCGATAGGGGCCACCCGACCCTGCCAATGGTTTGGCCACCGTCCGACCAGAAACAGTTTTTGTCTCAACATAGTACCAAATCGTTGTCCCTACCGGCTGATGAGGAATCCAACCTACATAGGTTCCATTGCTATCAGCAAGGCCTACCCTGCTGAATCCCACGGTGGTATCAACCCTCCAGAACATTAAGACAGAATCAACACCGCCCTGCACTCTTGCAAAAACTTCGAGGCGATAATCATGAAGTGTGTCTGAGGTATTGCCAAGCCTTGCATGAGAAATCACCACTGGTTCTCGAATTCCCACCTCTTTCGTTATGCAGTGGATTGCACCAAGCTGTGGAATAATAGCGTTACAATCATACCCGATGATGGTGTAGCCCGGCATAGCATCGCGATAGATTTGCAATGCCTGCTGATCCATTGAGAATCCGTACAGCGGAACAAGCACCGTGGTATTGATGATTAGGGAGTTGGTGTATGTATAATAATTGGAGTTGGGTGGATAAAACCCGGAAGCACTTGGCGGCATCGGAATCCGAATGATCCGGTATGGCCGGCCATAGCAGTTGGGAATTGTCCTCAGAGAATTCACGGTGTTTTCTATCGCCGCGTAATCAGAAACATTGGCGGGATATTGGCCGATCAATAATGTCTCCTCATCCAACAACTTCATATGCATGTCGATATGGTGTATATCGTCGTAGAGAAGTGTGTTCATCTTCACCAGCTTGTTCACACCGCAGTATTGCGAAAGGATTGTATCGATCCGGAGCTCGGCCAGATGAGTGTTCTCGTTGACAATGAGCCTGGATGCAAATGCCGTCCCGAAACCATCCACCATAAAATTACCACCGGTATGAACGAGGCTGTCGGGCATTTGAGTTGTTTGATAGAGCGGAAGATTCCATCGCGAAGCCAGCAATGATGGAACGAGGTCATCCTGAGGCCTCGGTCTGTTGTACCGGAAGTCCACAATCGCCATCGAATCCGTTTGCGTGTCATACACCGTCCAAGGTCCGTAGTCACGGCACCAAATAGAATTCGTGTTGATGCTCAGGAATTCAATATTGATAAAGGGGATGCCCCTGCCCGTCAAGTAGTTCCTGATGTTGATTGAATCGGAGGTCGACGGTCGTACAAGGACCCACACCTTTCCCACCTCTTGAGCAGCATCCACAATCTGACTGAGCAACAGATCCTGAGTCCCATACGCCCATCGCACAACAATGCCTTCGACTTCTTCAAACTCAGCCATCGCTCGCACGGGCCGGGAAGGAGGAAATGTCGCAGGAGAGAACGGTGGAACGTACGTGGATTGCAGCAGCCTTTCTTCAGGTGTCAGGTTTCGGGGGAGGGGATTCTTCTCAACTTCATCCCATTGGCAGACCGCGAAGGACGCTGTCAAAAGTGTAAGAAGAATGAGACGAGCTGAATGATTCATTGATGCCGTGATTCTGTAGTGGCTGTCATAAGATACGAGCGGGAGATTGCAGA
The DNA here is from genome assembly GCA_031402435.1 of Bacteroidota bacterium. GTDB lineage: Bacteria > Bacteroidota > Ignavibacteria > UBA10030 > UBA6906 > UBA11986. Next base: position 12,338 of record JANNSJ010000011.1, read on the forward strand.
ATCAATTCGCGAGTACCCTGCCTTATGAGGAGAAAACTTTGAAAAGGACGACAAAAATACCCCCAACAGAAACCCCTACCATCGAAAGACAGTAGGGGTTACATATTTTTCCCTACATACTGTGCCCGGGACAGGACTTGAACCTGCACGAAGTTTCCCTCACTAGACTCTGAATCTAGCGCGTCTGCCAGTTTCGCCACCCGGGCCTCGAATATTTGCCAAGTCAATGTATGGAAAGAGGTATGCAGAATCAAGGCTATCCCGGATTCAGTATTGTCATAGAACAGCACCGGACACCTTCCTTCCATTCTACTTGATCCGTTCATTTCAGTTGAACAGGAATGCGCCAAACAAAACAAATGCCCGAACAACTGTCCGGGCATTTGCAAAACTCGCTTTAAATGCAATCTACCGCAGCAGCAACAGCTTCTTCGTCTGCACAAAATCACCCGCCTGTAACCGGTAGAAATACACTCCGCTGGCCACATTGCCCGCATTCCATTGTACGGATTGATAACCGGCCTTGAGGTCTTCATTCACAAGCGTTATGACTTCCTGACCAAGAATGTTGTACATCGTGAGAGTGACATGTGACTCCTTCGGCAGATCGTACTTGATCGTCGTCGTTGGGTTAAAAGGATTCGGATAATTCTGTGACAGTGCGAATTCCTTCGGCAACTCCGGAGATGAGCCGATTGTGAGTGAGAGACGCGATGGAGCAGCAGCAAGTTGCATCGATCCTGCGGCATTCAGCGGTGTCTGCTTGCCATCGACGGTGAGTGCATAGATCCCCGGCGAGACGATGTTCCATTTGATCTCCACAGGATATGTTGCAAACGAGACGCTCATGCTTTCATCACCAAGCGCCACCATCTTGCCAGACGCAAAGCGCGCATCGAATGCCCCCGCCGGTGGAACCGGAGGCAAATCAAAGAATCCCTGCATTCCCATCGTCGTGTCCGAACCAAAGAACAGCTCCTGCCGGCCTCCTGAAGCATCCCTGATAACAATCGAGTTGAGCCTAGAGAGAATCCGTGCAAGGGAATCCTGCACTGACCGACGTGCAAGGAAACTCCCTGACGAGAGCACAAGTGTACCGGAAGAACCTGCCTTTACCCAGTATCCCTTACCAGGTTCAACCGTTGTTGCAATCTGATATCCATTGTCGAAAGAAAAGAAGCTGCTCTGGATGGTTGTGCCAAGAGGAACAACGGACGACGTCGAAATCGGATCGGAAATCGAACCGATCATATTCCAGTTTGGATTGACAGGGAGAGTATCAGTGTAGATGACCGTACCGCTGAGTGAGAGACTCTGGGATGCCGCAAACTTGAGCCAGTACCCGGTACCGTTCTCCAGCGAATCCCGTATGACATAGCCATTGTTGAAGGCAAACGCCAACGAGGTCGACGTTGGAAATACATTCGCCTTATGGAAGTCACTGACAACGATGGGAACTGAAACAATATTCCACAATGCATTGACTGCAATTGCGTACTCCGCCTTTTCATCGCCGCCGCTGCCCTGAGCGCCGTCCTGCAGGCCTTGAGAAAGAAGAGGAGATGCATGGAGAGCAAACATTAGTGCAATTACAGAGAGAGATTTCATATCGAGTTCCTCAGGTTGCTTGGTAATGTCATTCACGGTAGAGGTGAATGTTCCCTAATCCTATTTGTGAACACTACCGGATTTTCCCTGCTTGGCCCTGTACATAAGCTGCCAGACTTTTAGTCTTGCACCTGATTCCGCTGGGCTCCAATGTCCTGGTTGCGGCCATACGCGGTTGACAACCGCAAGGTCCGAAGACGGATGAATACCCGGACCCGCACTGAAATTATGGACTTTTTTTAAGGATGTTGGAATGTTGGGCATGGGCGGAGCCATCGGCCCAGGCCAGGGCGCAATTCCCAAAGCAATTAAGGTGACGAATTCCTTTATTGGGACATTGGTTCTTGGGGGGGCTTTAGCATCGTTGGATGCGCCAATCGCCCCCCCTCTACCACCAAAAACTGAGATACCCTTGATTGGGTTTCCCGGCATAGCGGAGGTCTGGGGATCCCAGTCATCTTCGAACGTAACGCCACCACCGGTGGCTGGATAGCTGATGCGTCGGGCTCCGGAAGCCCCGTGGTTTCGTCCGCCTTTTATTGTAAGGCCTCCAATCGGGTTTCCCGGCATAGCGGAGGTCTGGGGATCCCAGTCATCATCGAACGTAACGCCACCCCCTGGTGCTGTATTGCTTAGAGTTCGCAACGTTGCAATCGCTGCCTGCTCGTTCGCGCCCTTGCGAGCATCGCCCGACTCGCCTCCTTCGAATGGACTCCCCTTTATCGTTCCATCCCACCCCTTCCTGATGCCGTTTGCGAGCACGCCGCCCGCTGTCTCGAGGCCGGCCTTCATGCGATCGCCAAAGTCACGCTTCGGGGTCTTGCGTTCGATAGTCAGGTTGGTGGAAAGTCGCCCCGATTGACTGACAACAAAACTGGAATTGACCAATCTTTTCGGTCCCCCCTGTTTGTAGTTAGTCGGATTGTTACCAACATATGAATACCCGTTGCGCAGGTCAGGAGCGTTTCCCAGAAGTGAGGCAGGATCCTGCTGCATGTACCTGCCAAGCTGAGGATTATAATGGCGTGCATGGTCATAGTACAATCCACTCTCGGCATCATACTCCATTCCTCCAAACATATACACGTTGCCAATTGCCGAGACTGATCTCGGAACGTACGCGCTGTCGTAGATGGAAACATTGCCGAAGGAATCGTACTCATACCGATCAATTACCCTGCTTGAATCGTCGGTCATTGCCACGATTGAGCCGAGGGAATTCTCGTGATAATAATAGTCTTGCGTGACCGGACCGAAGTGCCGCGTCATTGATGCCCCGCTGTAGGTGGTTGTGACAACATCGGCGACATCGCGTTCCTCAACAACATTGTCGCCGTCAAAGAAGAACTTCGTTGTCACTCCATTGACAACCTTCTTGATGCGCCTGCCAAGAGCATCGTAGGTATAAACGGCGTTAGTGGCGACATCAAGCACTCCGGTGAGGCGATCCATGTAGTCATAAGTAAATACACGTCCCCCATCGGAAGTCATATTGCCATCGCCGTCATAGGCGGGAGTCAACGATATACCACCGTTAACACTTGTGTATGCGTTGATTGTGTTTGTTACATACGTTGTCTGCACCGCGTCTTTTGTTGAGGTGATGCGGTTGCCAATGGCATCAAATACAAACTGCGTTTGTGTGAGAGGCGCAGGGATGTTCCCGGCAACGAGAGTTCCCTCCCGATATCCGGTCATCCTGGTTGTGGCATCATATTGATATTTTTCAGAATTGGTCGGACGATGCAGCTTCTCAACAGAAGTACGGTACCCGCGGTTGTCAAAAGCATAATTGAATCCGGCCAACGGTATCGGACCGCGGTTGTGAGAAACGCTCGTCATCCAATCATTGTCATTGTAGGAATAGGATGTCGAACTGCTGTTGGCATTCGTTTGCGATGTTAATCTTGAGGCCGCATCGTATGTGTAGTCCGCCACGCTCAATGCACCGCTGCGTCGCGAAGAAGTAAGGAGGCGCGGGTTCATCTCTTCGGTAACAGTTCTTCCACCCGGGTATGTGGTTGTCACCGTCCGGCCCGGGACGTTATATGAATGAGAGGTTGTCTTACCGTTCAACACCTCATTCAACACTCTGTCTGCGGCATCGTAGCCGATGGTAACGTCCGCACCGCTGCTGATAGCAGAGATCAGCCTGCCTGCATTGTCGTATGCATAGACATGGCTTGAACCATCCGGGAAAGCCTTACTGAGCAGCCGGTCTGCTGCATCGTATGCGTAGGTGATGGTATTTGCGTTTTGATCCTGAAGTGAAACGACATTCCCGACCGGGTCATAGATAAACTGTCGATTGCTGCCGTTTGCATACAGGATTTGAGTCAGTCTGTCCATTACATCACGGGAGAAACTGGTTGTGTTTCCTCTTCCATCAAGAATAGAGGAAAGGTTTCCGACTCCATCGTAACTACATGTAGTGGTAAGGCCTCCGGGAAATGCTATTGAAATCTGCCGGTTCAGTCCATCATACGTATATGTCGTAGTGCCACCGGTTGCGTCTGTGGTTGAGACAATATTGGAATTATTATCATAGCCATACAGGGTGCTTTGTCCAAGCGGAGAGATGGATGATGTTAATCTGTCCAGCGGATCGTAGACGTACTGAGTGGTGGCATTGTTGGCATCGGCCTCGGTGAGCAAGTTCGAGTTCGCATCATACGAGTAACTTGCAACGAGTCCGAGCGCGTCTGAAATGGCGGTCATGCGATTGGAGGCATCGTAGGTATAGGAAAGTCCGTTGCCATGAGGAAGCGTACAGGTAATCCGGTTGCCCACTCCATCGTAAGTGCATGACGTTGCCTCGGACATGGGGTTGACCGATAACACCATCCTATGCAGCCCATCATATGAGTGGGTGGATGTGAGGCCATTAGGATCCGTTATCGACACAACATTTCCGGCGGGATCATACGACACGCCCGTTGTGTGGAGCAAAGGATCGAGTGAGGTGGTAAGCCGATTGTTTGCATCGTAGGTGTTGACCGTTGTGTGGCCGTTGGGATCGGTGTTGGATACCAGGTTGCCGTTGTTGTCGTAACTGAAACTCTGGCTTCCGATTGCGTACACCGCTTGCACCCGGCGGTCAAGAGCATCATAGGCGTACGTTGTGACATGTCCGTTCTCGTCGGTGACTGAAACAACATTATTATTCTGGTCATAGATCAAAAGAACATCATACCCGTAGAGGTTGGTCTTCTTGGTCTGCCTGTCAAGCAGATCGTATAAGTATGTTGTCAGGTTGCCATTAAAATCAGTCTCGGTGAGTACGTTGCCGTTATTATCGTAGGCGAGTTGCCGCACATGCCCCAGCGGATCGATGACATTAGTGAGCCTGTTTCTGCCGTCATACGCATACGAAGACATGTTCCCTTTGAAATCAATGCTCTGCCGTATGTTTCCATACTCATCCCGGGTGAATGTCGCTGTCCCTTCTGGTCGTGTGACTGCGACGAGTCTTTTCAGAGCGTCATATGTGTATGATGTGCTGTGGCCATTCTCATCAATTTCCTGGACAAGATTATCCATACCGCCGTAGAGATAAATGCGATTGCCGCCAATTGCGTTCGTAGTGGATACTCTTCGATCAAGGGCATCATAGACGTGTGATGTTGTACGACCGTTGGGGTCGGTACATGACGTGAGGTTGCCCGAATTGTCGTATGCGAAACTCTCCGATCCGATAGGATGCGTAACACCAAGAAGGTTGCCGTTGGCGTCGTATGTGCAGCTCATGGTATTCCCACGTCCGTCTGTGGCACTCACCATGTTTCCAAACGCATCGTATGTAAATGATTCGGTGACACCCAGCGGCTTGCTTACGCCAAGGAGGTTCCCGTGTAAGTCGTAGGAGAAGGTGGTTGTGTTTCCTCGTCTGTCGGTAGCGGACGTAACCCTGTTGAACAACGGTTCGTATGACCACGAAGCCGTCTGGCCCAATGCATTGGTTTCAGTGAGACGATTCCCCTTGCTATCAAAGGTACAGTCTGTTCCATTGCCATTTGAATTAACGGTTCGGGTGACGTTGTTTTGGGCATCGTATTGGTATTGCTCGTCCAAGCCGCAGCAACTTCCCTGAATGTGGACGAGTCGATCGGAGCCATCGAATGTAAATGTGGTGCTCTGTACACCACCGGCAACCAGTTCACTTGCGGTTGTTGTGTGTGCCGCAGGGTTGTATACAATAGAGAGGGTGGTCGGTGGTGTGGCGGAACTTCCCGGTGTGGTAATTGCTGTGACTGCGCCACTATCATTGAAGGCAATGGCAACTGTGTTGGAGAGTTCATCGGTGAACCCGATAAGCCTGCTGCGCGCATCGTATCGATATTGATAGACGTAGCCCATGGGATACGTTACTCGTTTGAGATTCCCGCGTGCATCATACTGATACGAGGTTGTGCGGGGCGGCGATGCGATGGAATCGAGAATGTATGCAAGGTGTCCGCCGCTCCATCCCAGACGGATACTTCTTCCGTTTGCATCGGTAATGTAGGATGGTTGACCTGACACAAAGCTTGAGAGTGTGATCGTGTTGCCGTTCGGGTCTTGAATCTTCGTCAACTTTTTGTGTGTTGAATCGTCAAAGAAATATTGCATCCCGTACTTTGTCTGCAACAGGAACTTGCCTGGCGTGTACTCCGAAAGAGTGCTGAACACTCCAACGGGTGCAATATACCCCCCGACGCTTTCAATGAACTTGTCCTTCCGCCCATCATCACACCGTATCGTTACAACACCGGATGTTCGTTGGTACATCATATTGAAATTTGTTGTCCATCCCTTGCCGAATCCGAAATCATTCTTCGTAAGACCACTGTTGTACGAATAGGTCACTCCGATAGAAAGGCTGCGAGACGGAATGACGAGGTCCCTCCGCTGATGGAACAGGTTTCCGGTAAAGCTGTTCACCTCCATGTCGCCGGGACCGGGGATGTTTGGCTTGGTCATGTTCGCATCAGTTTTTGCACGGAGAGCCATCGCTTCAGACCTTAATCCTTGGATGCTACCTGCCTGACCATTAGTTTTTGCTGTAAAAAGAATCAATGATAAAGCAATTATTTTTGATAATGTTTTCACAATTTTATCCTATGCGGTGATGAGGAGTTTCATGAGTGACATTCCATGGTTGTGAGATTGACAGAAGAGATTGAAAAGGGACAAGATGTCTCTTGACAAGGCAACGTATACTCGAGGCTTTAGCTGGAAAGAATTGGACTGAATTGACCCGAAACAAACTACGCCTGCCAGTTTCAAGAAGCAACTGTAGCTACCACGGTGTTTGTACCTCGTGAGAATACGGGTATTCAGTCCACCGTCGGTTTCGGCGGGTCGGGTTGGTCAATGAAATCCGAGGTACGAGGCCAGATCTACTCTTTCTTCAATCCATGCCCACCAAAATCCGCGCCGTAGTATGTCTCGGTCGCGGAAGGATCGGCGCTAACCGGAATCCCACAAAAAGCCTACAGCAAAATCAAGCTACTGTACAGAAAGTCGTGAATGCCGGGTTTGAAAATCCATCAGGAGTAAATGGAGTTTAGCAAGAAAGCCCGGCAAATGTTGCCGAGCCTTTGTTAGAAGCGTCGGTGTCGAAGGGGGATTCATGCGTGGGGGTTGCCTTTGCGCTCTGAGACCTAGCCACAAGGCGAGATGCAACATCTCACCGACCGTGGGACGTTGCTACTTCTGTCTCTGTCGCTGAATGATAGCTCCCTGCGGTAACACGAGCTTCCCGTTCTGATTCACCTTCACCCAGTATCCGCGCATCGGATCGATCGATGTGGCAGATCCATATCCTGTGATACCGTAACCGATATATGACGAGGCGACAATGCCTCCTGGTATCTGGATGATACTTCCCACAGGCACTGATGTGCTGATCGAACCTATGATGTTCCAGCCCTGAATGACATCGATCGTGTCTGATGTTATTGTGCCACCTGTCAGTGACAACAATTGTGTCGATGGGAACTTCAACCAATATCCCACGCCGTAATCCAACGTGTCGTCGTTGACATACCCTATAGGTGTGTAGGCAAACGCATTCGACGTCGATGTCGAAAATACCACCGTCTTGCGCCGGTCGGCGACATTCACCGGTACGGACAAGATATTCCAACCCGACTGTGCCGTGGAAGCCACGACATTCCCCGCATCGTACACAATCTGAAACTGTGGTATCTGATCATCACTGATCACCAGCGAATCCTGTTGCTTCATATTCACCAGGAAGAATGCCCCCGCCGGGCCATCACGCAATGTGAATGTTCCTGCCGGCAACTCCAGACGGTTCCACTTCAACACAAACGGATACCCACCGCCCCCCGCTTGCAGCTTCCCTGTGTAGATCACCTGTTGGTGTGTACCACCGAGCGTATCACGTATGTCTCGTTCTGTGCCCAGTGTACCTGCAATCTGCCACCGGACATCCAACACGCCAGTAGGAGGAAGTGGCGGCAATTCAAATTCTCCAAACGAAGCATCAATCCCATCGGTTGCACTCATACCGGTGCCGTACTCAAGACTATCCAACTCACCCCCGTTGTCACGGAGATACATCTTTGTGAGAAGTGAAAAACCCGGACTGATGTTGAACACACCATTGCTTGAATCCCTCACGGCTGGAGTACTCACGCTTGAAACCCGGATACGGGCAGACGAAGTGACCGGACCTGTTACCGTCCACACCTCCGTGCCATCGTTTGCCGTGCTCGCGTAGAGCGTCTCGTAACTCGACCCACCATTTCGTGAAAGCTCAACTTTGACATTTCCAGAGAGGTTCAAGGAAGACCATTGGATGTTTTGCAGTGTGGTGTTCTGCCAATTCTCTCCACCATTGGGTGCAGTCACCGTGACGGATGCGGCAGGACTCGCTACACCATAAATGAATTGGAATGACTGCGGGCTTTGAGTGGTGTTGAACTCGTCTCGCGTTGTCACATACCAGGTATACTGACTCCCCGCTTGCAGGTTTCCAAGAGCAGAGAAGACCGCCACGCTGTCGTTCGCACGCCACGTGGTGTCCAGTGCGGGACCGGTGAGCCTCACATCATACCAATGTGGATCTTTGGAGAGGTTCGCCGACTTCGTCCACCGGAATGAGACAGGGTTTCCGGTCGCCGTGGTTTCATTCATCGCCGGTTGCAACAATGTTACAGGGACTCGCGGTGCAAGATCAGAGAAGCTGAAAACCCACAGCCCATTCTGCATATCACCACCGACGACTTTTCCCGATGGAAAGTATGGATAGATTCCCCACATCCCTTCATACCCACCGGACGGTTGAGTTGATGTGTCGTACGACCCGGCGAGTACAGGTGAAGCAGGATTGGTGATGTTCACGACAACCGCGCCGCGCGTATACCACGCAACATACGCGTAATCGCCGCGGATGGTGATGTTATGTTCGATATCTGTTGGCGATGGCGTGAACGTGGTTGTTGGCGACGAAGGAATGGTGGGGAGATTCTGAATGTTCCAGAACTTGAGAGTCTTTGCGGTTGTACCGATTTCATCAGTAGTGATGACGTAACGCCTGTCCTTCGTCACCCAGGCATTATGAGTGCCGGAACCCGTATAGGTGATTTGCCCGATCGGAACAATGCTGGACTTGTTTCTCGCATCGGCAATGTAGACCCCACCTCCGGAATAGATGGCAGAGCCGTAGATCGTGTCACGCAGAACATACGTATCGTGAAAGTAGCTCGGGCTATACTCTCCAACAAATACAGGATTCGTCGGATCGGCACGAAGATCAAAGATCACCGTTCCGCGCTGGAACTGCGTCCCCCAGTTTGCGCAACCGTTCAGATAGAGGAAACCATCAGCAATGGTGACTGTGTGTGACTTCGCTGTGTTCTTCGTACTCTGCGTGTAGACAAACGTGCTGACAAGATGAACACTATCCGGAAGGTAGGAAAGATCGACGATTTGAGTTCCACTTCCTGAAGCCTCTGTGACAATGTAGGCATACTGACGGTACGTCTTCATCTCGCGCCAACTGCTTGCCGGGCCGGGGACGAACCCGACCTGATGGACATTCCCAATGTTGGTAATATCAATGAAAGATGTGCCGGCTTGTTGGCCGGAACTGCCATTGCAGCCAAGCAGCGCATACTCACGTCCGTTCGGAGCAGTGTAACCCCAAATGGCAGCGTAGCCGCCACCCGGCTTGACGTTGAGATGCCGCAACGTATCAAGGGATTGGCCCGAAACAATACCTGATGTGAGCACCAGGGCAACGAGAAGGATTTTATGTATCACACAACTCCCTTTGAGTATGAGATAAGAATGAAAAAGAACCCGTTGCACACAGCGTGGAAGATCGCAGATCATTCAGCATCCCCGTGGTAGAGACTCTTGTGAACCGCTATTTAAGTAGCACCATCTTCCTGATTTCAGTAAAACCACCCGGTGCTGAGATTCTGTAAAAATACACGCCGCTCGGAAGCAACCCGCCATCAAACCGCGCTTCATACTTTCCGGCCGCCCGTATATCATTCACCAGCGAGACAACTTCCTCGCCGAGCAAGTTGAGAACTTTCAGAGTGACATGCCCCGATGACGGAATGTTGTATCGTATCACTGTTGCAGGGTTGAAGGGATTGGGATAGTTCTGAGAAAGACTGAACTCGTACGTGGGCCCTGCATGATCACCAGCGCCCGTGGTCAAGCCCCGCACGATACGGAAAGAATCCGGGCTTGCCGTTGTATTCCATTCATCGCGGGTAATTACCGACCACCAGTACGTTTGGCCAGCTTGCAGTCCGGCAAGATTGTTGAAGACACTTACGCTGTCATCGGCCCGCCAAGTTGTATCAACACCCGGTCCGCGCAACCGTACCTCATAATAGTGTGGATCCTTGCTCAAGTCCGCCGACTTCGTCCAACGGAACGTTGCGGAAGATCCGTTTGCCGTATCGCCATTCGTAGGCTGGAGAAGCGTCACCGGCACCCGTGGGGCCAGGCCGGAGAACCGGAACACCCACAAGCCATTCGTGCCATCTCCCATCACGATTTTGCCGGATGGAAAATACGGGTATACACCCCAGTCGAGAGCGTTTGATCCGGCAATTTGATAGCCAGCGGCAAGCGTGGGCAGAAGTGGATTAGTGACGTCAACAACCTGAAGACCACGGCCACTGTACCATACTGAATAGGCAAAATCCCCACGCACGGTCACATTGTGTACAACGATACTTGGATTCACAGTAAACGCGACTGACGTGGTAGGTATGGTGGGAAGGTTACTAATGTCCCAGATGTGGAGTTGCTTCGGGCTGATAGCCCCAATCTCGTCGGTCGTGATTACATATCGCCGGTCCTTGGTCACCCATGAATTATGGGTTCCGGAACCTGTGTAAGCAATCTTGCCGATGGTTTGTATGCTGGTCTTGTTTCTTGCATCAGCAATATACACTCCCCCGTTCGCATAGACTGCGGAAGCGAAGATAGTGTCCCGAAGAACATAGCTATCATGAATATAATCCGGACTGTACTCGCCAATGAACTGCGGGTTGGTCGGGTCACTGCGGAGATCGAAGATGACCATACCATGTTGAGCTGTTGCAGTTCCCCAGTTCGCGCAACCGTTCAGATACATGTACCCATCGGTGATGGTGATTGTGTGGGATTTCGAAGTGTTATGGGTGGCATCCTTCGTGTAAACGAACGTACGCACCAGGTGCGCACTGTCGGGAAGAAAGGAAAGATCAATGATCTGTGTACCACTTCCGGAAGCTTCAGTCACAACGTATGCATAGTGACTGTAGGTTTTCATTTCCCGCCAGGTACTCGCAGATCCCGGAATAAATGATACTTGATGCACATTAGCATCGTCAGTAATATCGACGATTGAGGTTCCGGGAGTTCGTCCGGCACTGCCATTGCACCCAAGAATGGCGTACTCTCTTCCATCCGGCGCGGTGTATCCCCAGATGGCGGAGTATCCTCCCCCTGGAATAGGGTTTATATGTCGCAGAGTATCAATCGTATACTGAGAATAGACTGCTGAAGGCGCAAACATTAAAAAAACTGCAATCGAAGAACAAAGCAGGCAAAACTTTCGCATGGTATCTCCCCGTTTGGTAAAAGAGTCGTATGAACGCCGCAGGCAATGGCTTGGCTTCTCAGGAACGCAAAGCATCAAGATCGAATGCTATCTCAGCAACACCATCTTCCTTGCTGCTGAATAACCCGATGACGTCACAATTTTGTAGATGTAGATGCCGCTGGGCAATGATTTCGTCTCGAAGCGCACTTCATGCTCGCCTGCTGCACGCACATCATCGACGAGGGTTTCAACTTCTTCGCCGAGCAGATTCACCACCTTCAATGTGACACGACCTGAGACGGGCAACTGGAAGCGTATGATTGTGGAGGGATTGAAGGGATTGGGATAATTCTGCGCAAGGGAGAACGTCGTGGGGAACGTCCCTCCTGTTGGAACATCGGTCACTGGCGCTCGATACACAAACCGGAACGTATCCTGGCTTGAAACCGATGTGAACTCATCCTTGATCCAGAGATGCCATCGGTACGTTTGGTTGTTTTGATAGCCCGGAAGTATCGGGACCGTCAAACTTGTATCGCGTTGCTTTGCAAGAAGTGTATCAACACCCGGCCCGACAATATGCACCCGGTAGTAGTGCGGGTCTTCCGACTGGCTTGCTGCTTGTCGCCATTGAAACGTTCGCGGCAAGGTTTGCGTGACAGTGTCGCCATTGAGAGGCAGTAGAAGCGGTGAACGGGTTCGAGGAATCAATCCGCTGAATCTCATCACATACAAACCTGTCTGCGTGTCGGAAGCGATCCATCTGCCTGATGGAAAATATGGGAACACTCCCCAGCATCCGGCATAACTGGCGCTCAAGCCGCCGCCGCGATAGGTATTGAATGTGCCGGCATTAATAATGGACGTTGGGGTGTGTACGTCAGCAACGAAGACACCGGCTTTATAGTGTGCCATGTAGGCGTAGTTTCCCCGACCATGCACGTTGTGGATGATGGTCGTGGGGGAAGGTTGGAATGGCGTCTGTTGTGAAAATGTTGGGAGGTTTTGAATGTCCCACACCTTCAAACTCTTTGCCGTCGATCCAATCTCATCTGTTGTAAATACATACTTCCCGCCAATCGACAGCCAGGCATTGTGTGTACCTGACCCTGTATAGGAAATCAGACCAAGCTGCACCGGCGCTGCCTTGTTTGCAACATTCAGCACATAGCATCCCTGCCCATTAATGGCAGCAGCAAGCATAGTATCGTTGCGCACGTAAGAGTCGTGGACGTATGCGGTTTGAAACTGTCCAACATACACCGGATTTACAGGATCAGTGAGACTGTAAATTGTTGTCCCTGTGGAACTACCTCCATTAAGATAGAGATAGCCATCGGCAACAGTGACGGTGTGACTTTGAGCGACGTTTCTCGGACCAATCGTAAACGCAGTGCGAACCAGACGAGCCGAATCAGGAAGATACTGAAGATCAATGATCTGCAACCCCATAGCGGAATTTTCACTCACGGCATACGCGTAGTGTCCCCACACTTTCAGTTCCTTCCACTCACTGTTCGAACCGGGAACGAATGCAACTTCACGAATGGGTGAGGCGTCAAGGTCAACAATGGAAGTACCCTGATAGCAACCAAGCAGTGCATACTCGTGACCATCAGGGGCGACATATCCCCAACAACTCGCATAGTAGAATCCGTAACTGGATCCCGGAACACTGTGACGGGGATTCAATGAATCAATGGCGGTGACACCGTTCTGGGCGTTTGCAAAGGAACCAATGAATGTGCATGCAACGAGTGCGAGGAAGGCTTTCCGCAAGAACAGGGTACCAATCGTGTTCACCATAACCTCAACGTGTATGTGAATGAACTGAAAATAAATTGTCAGCGAGGCAACATCATAAATCAAGTTTGGATAACACCGTCGGTATCCAATCTAAAGAAATACATACCGCCAGTCAATGCCTGAGTTGCATGCACCGGTTCTCTTTTAGTCGATCCGAACCAGACATCTTGCATTCTTGTTGTTGTAGCGCTTCACCAGTGTGCAGTACACGCCCGCTTCCTTCCTGCACGCCCCAACCACATCCACCGGCGGGAAGGATGCATGGATACATGAGTAGTCACAATATTCCGGCAGAGAGTGCTTCACCACTTTCTGCCACATCTTTCGCTTCACTTCTGGTGTCTTCTTCACCGAACAACTCCACATCACGCCGGGTGTTACTTCAACAACAACATCTTCCTCAGTTGAACGAACGAGCCTGCTACCAGTCTGTAGAAGTAGACACCGCTCGCGAAACCGCCGGCATTCAACTCGACCCGGTACACACCGGGCGTTTGCTGCTCGTTCACCAGCGTCTGCACCTCTCGTCCAAGAACATCGTACAACTTGAGCACAACCTTCTGCGAAGCAGGTACAGCGTACTCGATCTTCGTTGTCGGGTTGAAAGGATTCGGATAGTTCTGAGAGAGCGAGAATGATTGCGGCACATTCCAGTCAACTTGTTCAACGCCTGTGCGAATCGAGTCAGTACCTCCGAACTGATAGTAGCGAGCCGCAAACTCCTGCAAGAACTGGTTGGCGATGTTGCCATCGCGAATAATCAGCGTATTCTCATTATTCTGGTTCTCGGCGGAATTGCTCCAGTTGTGTGAACCGGTGATCGTGATCGCATTCCAATTTGGATCCTCGGCATCAATGATTCCGTATTTGTGATGCAATAGTCCCGGTCCCGTCTTCAAATGCATATCAACACCATTGGCAAGCAGGAAGTTATACTGGGATCCTGAATCGGTGTTATTATCTGCCAAACCTCGAACCTTCTTGCCGGCGTTCTTTCTCCCAAGCGCAGCGTTTGCCAAGTCTTGCCGCGTAATCGTGAGCAAGGCAAAGCCCACAGAATGCTCTGCACCGTTAATGGCATTGACAATCTTTGATGTAACGCGATCACTGGGGCTGAAGTAACTCTCCACTTCCTTCCCGGCAATAACAAACCGGTGTGGTGTGTTATCTGTTTTGCGGGCACCGAATCGCGACGTTGAGGCATTCGGAACATCGGTGTCGCTTCCCCACATCTCATTGAACTCGCGCATGTACGCGTTTGCCAGCGCCACATCCTGTACCTCCACCACATTCTGATAGTCATCAAATGTTCCCGGCTGTGTCGGGTTCCAAGAACCCATGTAGACCCAAATGCTCTCAGGCACTCCCCCGCGGGCATCCACCACGAAAAACTTATTGTGGTGCAAACCCACTCCGTCGTTCACAGCATCAAACCTGTCGTTGATGAGGGGGATGCCGTTATTGGCAAGAGAAGTATACGCGTTCGATGTGCGCGTATCATACTCGCATATTACACGCACCTTGACGCCGCGGTTCTTTGCGTTGACAAGGGCTGCAGCGATAAGGTCGCCGGGTGCGCCACTGAGACTATACAACGCTGCGTCGATTGAACGCTGTGCGTTGTTGATCCGGTTGATAACTTTGATCGAAAGATCGAGGTTGCCCTGGGCAGGTTGAAACCATGCCAGAGAGGTATTCACGCTCTTGCTGAAATAGACATTCATCACTCCCGTTGACTGTGCCGGTGACGATGTACTCACAATCAGTGGAGTTGCGAAGCTTGTATCGCTTCCGGCCACCGAAAATGCCTGCACGTAGTAAATGGTGGCAGCCTGGAGACCGCCAAGATTCACTGAGTGTGAAGTGGCCGGTGTCCCCGATCCAGTCACGCCGAGCTCAAACGCAGGTGTTATCCCGTAGCGAATGTAAGAACTGCCGTTGTTCACCGTTTGCCAGGAGATCGTCATGCCAGTCGGTTGAATATTGGATTCAACAGGAAATGTTGCGATGATCGGCCCGGTCGAAATAATATCGCCAGTCGCACGCGGCATAAGCTGATATCCGCCGATATAGGGCAGCGTGGTAATGAATTGTCCAACGACGGCCACGAGATCAAACACGCCTGCGGGAATCGGCGCGCCGACAAGGTTCGTGGTGTTATCGATGCGGATTTGAGTTGTATCCGTCGGATCGAATAGGTTGTAGTTTGTGTTTGCCGCCCATACACCGGAACCACCAACGGTCACTCCGTTGATACGAATGAGCAATCCTTCATACTCCTCCAAACCGCCCGCCCCGTCATTGGCAATCTGCGAAGCATTGACAAGAATCGGCGTCACAACATTTCCGCTGCTCACGATCTGATGAAGGATCGGATTGACGATTTCGGAAAGGCCGGAGAAGGGTTGTACAATGCCGGTGACAATCACTTCATCCCCCACACTCACTACAGACGAGAATGACGCCCCAAACACACCAAGCCCCCCGGAGTTGTCTTGAAGGTATGAAGGTCCGCCGAATTCATTCGCGACCGTTACAATGCCACGTACTGTAACAAGTTGATTAGCTCTCAACATGATTCCGCTGGCATCGTTCACTTTCACGTTGGCTATGGATTCGGGATTGCCGAACACGACGATACGCGGAGCAGGTGCAACGTCACCATACTGGCTCTGACGCGACTGCACCTTGAACTGGTATATTGCCGTGCTGTCTGACGCTGTAACATTGTTGATGGTGATGACTGTGGAGTCCGCGGAGAAGGTAATACCTGTTATCGAGATGGTGTCGCCACTCACCGTTGTTGCCGCCGTCATGTTTGTAAAGCTGACCTCGCTTGAAGACTGTGCCCACACAAAACCTGACGGAATGATTACGCGAAGATCGGTTACGGAAAACTGTGCATCGCGACGATAGGTAATAACAATCGGTCCCGTGGCACCGCCATTCAATGTGTCGGGTTGGATGGATGCCGACCCGGAGCCATCGGCCCGCGCACGGAAGGAGTTGATCCATGCGACGTTCGTGACGGTGTTGCCAAGTCCTTGAGTGGCGCTCGCATTGCTCACGGTCCAATTGGTTGTCACCAACATCTCGGGTACCGAGTCCTCATTGAACGAGATACTTGTGTTACTGGTGGAAGTGCCCGTGAAATGGACTTTCGGTGCAGGAATACTTGCAGCATTTGCAGTCCCCCACGAAACGCCAAAGACGTGCGTGTCGGACGAATTGCGAATCTGAATGGCTTCACTTGCTCCCGCAAACTGAAACGGGTTACCACTAAAAAAGAGTGCATTGCCGCCTTTTAGAATGAGGAGATAGTCTGACGGGTCAGTATCTTCTATGATTGTTACTTCAGGGCGTGTAATGACGATGATTGTTCCTGCACGCAAGCTGCTCCAAATGGCATTTGTGGTAAACTCAAGTGGTGTTTGTGCTGCACCCCCCGAGGAGAAGTCCCGCAAATCCCATGCACGCATATCAAGACTGTCTTGCACCACCAGTAGCTCCACCCACTCATCGGTGGCGCTGGAGTTGAAAAGCTCATTGATCACAACCTGTTGAGATATTGCGGTAGAGGCAATAACAGCCAGCGAACAAAACATGAAAACTCGAAGATGTACTTGCATGGACAACCTCAGGGCTTGAGTGATGAGTATGTAGATTTTCGACAGTGGAATAGCTGGAAACAATCAATAGATCGGGGGATGGAGGTTCCCTTAAGTGCCAGATACACAAGGAAAACCTATGGAAGTAACAGTTAAAGATAGCGATTCACACATTGACTAGCAAGAAAACTCAGGTGGATCATCCCAATATCCGCGTTTCAGTGCTTTGTAGTAAGTTGGCTTTGTTCGCTATAATTAAAGCGCAAACATCTACTAATCAAAACCTTGCATTCGACTGACACTCAAAGGATTTCTGTTCGTAGCGGATCGTGCCCTCACGCTCGCAGACACAAGTCAGCTTGGGATGCACGTCCTTGTCATGTTCATCATACACTGCCCCGTGCATTTAGGATGTAGATGTCCTGATTATAGCTTCTCAACTTTGCAATTGAACCAACTCTCTTCTGGCAAGCCGTCGCCCATTAGAGCAAAACAACCCCTTTTCCCGTCGGTTTCGACGCTTCTTGCCGGGCAATGCTGGCACAAAGCTTGCGCAAGAGTTAGCCAGGGATGCCCTGTTGACAGGAGAAGTCACTGAAAAAATTCGTCTATCATCCCAACGAATAGCCAAGACCAATTCATCTCGTGAGGTAGTAACAATGCACAAGAAACTCTTCATCCCCGGCCCCACAGAAGTGGCGTCAGACGTTTTGCAGAAAATGGCGACTCCCATGATCGGCCATCGTTCCAAGGAAGCATCCAACCTGCAGCGGGAAATCACTGAGAAGCTCCGCAAAGTCATGTTCACCAGCAATCCCATCCTGTTGTCCACAAGTTCCGGTTCAGGATTGATGGAAGGCTCCATCCGCTCGCTCACCGCAAAACGGGCAATCGTATTCTCTGTCGGCGCGTTCGGCAATAGATGGTTCAAAATGGCCGAGGCAAACAATATTCCCGCTGACAAGTGCGAGTCACAATGGGGACAGCCAACGACGCCGGAAATGGTCGACAAGTATCTCGCCACCGGCAAGTACGACGTCATGGCAGTAACCCACAATGAGACCAGCACGGGCGTGATGAATCCTGTGGAAGCGATTGCAGAGGTCAAAAAGAATTACCCTGATGTGCTGTGGCTGCTCGACACAGTGAGTTCCATGGCCGGGGTGAAGATCGAAACCGACAAACTCGGCGTTGATGTCTGCATCACCTCAACACAGAAAGCGCTTGCGCTCCCCCCGGGCATGGCGATCTGCTCGGTGACACAGCGGGCGCTCGAACATGGCAAGCAAGTGAAGCATCGCGGCTGGTATCTCGACCTCCTCGAGTTGTACAAGTATGTTGATACGAAAGACCATCAGTATTCCGCCACGCCATCCCTGTCGCACATGTTCGCGATGAATTATCAACTCGATAAGATTCTCGCCGAGGGACTCGAGAAACGCTATGCGCGACACATGGAGATGGCAGAGTACACGCGCGCATGGGCAACGAAGCATTTTTCACTCTATCCAAATCCACAGTTTGCTTCACAGACACTCACAACGATCAACAACACCAAGAGCATTCCCGTAAAAGGATTGAACGATGCTCTTGGAAAACTCGGCATGCAGATTTCCAATGGCTACGGCGATCTCAAGGAGAAGACGTTCCGCATTGCACATATGGGTGAGCTGACGTTGAATGACATCAAAGAAGTTACGGCAGCCATAGAACAAATTATCCCAACACTGAAATAAGAAAGGAATCACCATGCGAATACTCATCACAGACGGCATCGAACGCAGCGGTGCCGATATCCTCCTGAAGGCGGGCTTTGAACTCACGGAAAAAGCACTCGCGCCCGAAGATCTCATTACCACCATCTCCGACTATGACGCTATCATTGTCCGCTCCGCAACGAAAGTCACAAAAGCCGTCATCGACGCCGGCATACAATTGAAAGTCATTGCCCGGGGCGGTGTGGGCATGGACAACATCGACGTAGAGTACGCCACCATCAAGGGAATCAAGGTGCTGAACACCCCCAAGGCATCATCGATCTCTGTTGCCGAATTGACGATCGCACATCTCATGTCGCTCGGCCGGTTTCTCCCGATGAGCAACATCGCCATGCGCGCAAAGCTGTGGCCCAAAAAGGAGTACAGCAGGGGCGTCGAGGTCACCGGTAAAACCCTCGGCATCATCGGACTGGGGAACATCGGGAGCGAAGTGGCGAAACGGGCAATAGGATTGATGATGAAGGTCGTTGCGCACGATCCGTTCGTGACAAAGACCGATCTGGACATCAAGATCGTTTCAAAAGAGGAACTGTTGAAGATTTCTGATTATATTACTCTCCATATTCCATACGACAAAAAGCGCGGGCCGATTATCGCAAAAGCGGAATTTGAGAAAATGAAGAATGGCGTCATCCTGATCAACTGTGCTCGCGGCGGCGTTGTGGTTGAGAAGGATCTCCTTGATGCGCTGAACAGGCACAAGGTTGCGTATGCAGCAATGGATGTGTTCGAGCATGAGCCACCGACCCCAGAGGAGTTCAACCTCATTAACCATCCGTGCGTTTCGGTTTCACCGCACATCGGCGCTTCGACACTTGAAGCACAGGATCGTGTGGGAGTTGAGATCGCCCAAAAAGTTGTGGAGACGCTCCGCGAATCCATGATGAAAGAAATGCTGGATACGACCAACGTCAGTTGTTGATGTCACTCGACGAACCAAGGGACGCGCTGCATCCTCAACAGCGCGTCCTATTCAATCATCAGACGAGAAACCTCGTGGCTACTATTCGACCCTTCAAAGGTTATCGCCCGCTCCCCCACTATGCTGCACAGGTCGCATCAAAACCTTATGACGTCCTGAACTCTGACGAGGCACGGAAAGAGGCCAACGGTAACCCTCTCTCCTTCCTCCACGTGGGAAAGCCGGAGATTGATCTCCTGCCTGAAATACATCTCTATGACGAGTGCGTATACCAGAAAGGAAAAGAGAACCTCCAGAAACTCATCACGGATGGAGTCCTTCGCGAGGACTCAGCCCGATCGTTGTACCTCTACGCTCAGACCATGAATAGCCACACACAATATGGACTCATGGGATGTGTATCGGTTGCCGAGTACCTCAACAATACGATCAAGAAACATGAACTGACGCGAAAGGACAAGGAAGACGACCGGACAAAGCACGTGAAGGTCACCAATGCGCATACTGGACCGGTCTTTCTCACGTACCGTGCCCAGCCTGCCATTGATACGACGGTCGATCGAATACGGAGCACTCCACCCGTCAACAACTTCGTGGCAGCAGATGGCGTCCGGCATCAACTATGGATGATCAATGATCAGAAGACCATCAACGAGATCACGGAAGCATTTGGACGCGTTACGAGCCTCTATGTTGCAGATGGACATCACCGCTCGGCGGCAGCTGCGCGAGTAGGAAAAGAAATTGCAGATGGGAATCCGAACCACAGAGGAGAAGAAGAGTACAATTTCTTCCTCGCAGTCCTCTTCCCACACAACCAGCTTCGCATCATGGACTACAATCGTGTGGTGAAAGACCTGAATGGTCGGACGCTGGAGCAGTTCATGGAAGAAGTGAGAAGGCATTTTGAGCTGACTGCAGAGCAGTCAGATGTTCATCCGGCTGCCAAAGGCGAATTGGGAATGTACGTAAAGAACCAATGGTATCGCTTGAAGATCAAGCCCGAATTATTGAGCAACCCCGATCCCGTTGAACGGCTGGACGTGTCCATCCTTCAGACCAATTTTCTAGCGCCCGTCCTTGGCATCAACGATCCGAGGACAGACAAGCGAATTGATTTTGTAGGAGGAATCCGTGGAGTGAAGGAGCTTGAGCGACGCGTGAATTCCGGAGAAATGGCGGTCGCATTTGCGCTTCATCCCACTTCAATTGATGAGCTGCTTGCAATCGCTGATGCCGGAAAAATCATGCCGCCGAAGTCGACGTGGTTCGAACCGAAGCTGAGGGACGGCGTTGTCGTGCATTTCTTGAGTTGACAATCAGCCATCCCTCCACTTCGTCAAGCGGGTTGCTTATCTTCCGGCAAGCTTGAACGTAAACGGAAGAGATACCCACACCGACACGGGCCCGTTGTTCATGTATGCAGGAGTAAAGAGAAACTTCTTTGCCGCTTCAAGTGCCGCCTCGTTGAATATCTCGTAGTCACTCTTGATGATATCAACTTCACGAGGCTTTCCCTGTTTGTCGACCCATATCTTCACGAACACTTTCCCCTCAATCCCTGCCCTAAGGGCGAGATCAGGATACGTGGGATTCACAGACCGGACAATAACTGGTTCCTTTTCAATTAGAACCCAATCGGGGGGTCGAACATGATCATCAAATCCGGCTTCACAGGGAATACTTCCTCCTATTGCGCCGTCACCACCAACAGGATTAGTTCCTTCGACCGGGCCGGGATCAGATTCAACTGTCGTTTTAATTGCAATCTGTTCCTCAGCAACGGGAACCGGTATTCCTTGACGTTGTATCGATCTTGAACGGGAACCAGTTTTTGGTGGAAGTGTGTAACCACTGGACATTGGCGGTCGCACATCGACGATAATAAGCCTTCCTCCTCCTGGGTTGCGTTCATTAATCTGAGTCTCCTCAAGTGATGCAATAAAAAAGTAGAGACCGATCACCGACGCATGAATCATTACCGAGACTGTTAATGCAATGAACCCGTACTTGTGAGCTGCCTGTTTCAGCTCCTCGGCCCCGTACGAAGCAGCCCGGCCCGATGGTACCATGGCAATTGCCGTCATAACATACCTCCTTTGTGTTGTTGGACGATGACCACATTCTCATAGGAGGTAAAGTCAGTGCCAAGTGATAGTTGCTGAAGATTGATCAAAAACAGGAGTGAGGAAACAAAGAGAGTGCAAGTTGCAATGGCTGAGGTGCCAGTGGACAGAAGGAAACACGGAAAGTGATTGTCACGAAACAAACAGCAGTCTGTTGCAGAATGCAATCTCTTCCATCGCTTACAAAAACAGCAACCGCCACCTCAATGTGAATCGAGGTGGCGGCTAAGGAAGAAACCAGGCCGTATTGTTATTGCTCTTTGTATAAGGTGATTCCCCAATGCGTCCGGTCTTCCGGCGGGTCATCGTTCCAATCATTGAACGAGTGAGAGTCGTCGGATTCAAAATGCAATTCGTACTCACCCTTGTCCAACACTATGGTTGAATTCACCAACCGGTTCTTCTTTGCACCACCGGCGCCCGAAGTCATGTTATACGTCATCTCCCACACGGTATTACCGCTCCCGGTGTTTTCGATCCAGCCATAATCGTACATCCTCCGGTCAGCCCCTTCACCCAACGCGTAGACGCGAACATGCGTCTGTCGATCCAACGTGAATCGCTTGCTCAGGTTCTTGTGATCAGATACCCGGGTGAGTTGAGCAAGAACATCCGTCTCCTTGTCTTCGTCAAACACTGATACGTCGCCTGCGTTGAACCGTTCTCCGGCACCCATAAGCGTGAGGCCGTAATCTTCCGGGTCAAACGGCGGATCGGCATTCCAATCATCGAACGAGTGCGAGCCATCGGTAACATAATAGGCGATGTAGCTCCCCTTTGGCAGCGAGATGATCTCATCCACAAGACGGTTCTTCTGATCGCCGCCGCCATGTTCTGTCCGGTTTCGATTCATGTCCCAGACACGCTCGCGCGTCTTTGCATCGGCAATCCACCCGTAGTCGGCTGCATCGCCGTTGCCGGTAGACTCGCCGAATGCATATACGCGTATCTTCGAATCAACCTTGAGAGTGAACCCCGCACTCTTGTAGTCGTTATCTCCGGAATGGGTCAGCGTAACAAATGCGTTCTTGACAACGGACGGAGCATCCTTGACAGAAATGGCGCCACGATCCGATTCATTGGAAGCCAACACGCTGATGCCATGGTTATACACATCAAAGGGCGGTGCGGAGTTCCAGTCATCGTTGGAATGCGAAGCATCCGTGATGAACACAAGCTCATACGATCCGGGTGCGAGCTTGATTTCGCCATCGTACTTCCTGTTCTTGATCGACCCTCCGGCTTTCTCCGTATTCGATGTCCGCATTTCCCAGACACGCTCACGAGAATCGGATCGCGCAATCCAGCCATAATCATACATACCATCCCTGCGTCTGCCCTCACCTATGGCATAAATTCTGACGGGAACTTCGCGTGTAACAGTAAGCGATTTCCTGATCCACGCATTATCTCCAACACGCTGAACTTCAAAGACCTGGTTACGAAACGCCATGGGCGCATCGAATTTTTGTATCGCGGAAGCATCAGATGATTCAACTGCAAGCGCAATACCGTAGTCCTTTGCATTCTCCATAAACTCCTCATACGCATCATCGTTACCGTTGAAGGATACCGTATGGCCACGTTGGTTGCGATGGTTGTGATCCGCACGTCTGTCAATGTTGATGGAATAATGAGACCTCCCGTGGCTCAGGGCAAAGCCATGCGCCGAGAAGTACACCTCGTATGATCCACGCTTAAGAGTGATGTCATCGTCAACCGACCTGCGGTATTCGCGGCCACGGGTATTCTTCATCGACATTTCCCACACGGGCTTCCGCGTGCTTGCGTCGATAATCCAGGCCGTCGCGAACATTGTCTCACGTTCATCGTCATTGCCATTAAAATAATCGAGCCACAATGAGCGATCCTCGCCACCGCCTAATGCCTTTATCTGAACTTTCACATCCTTGCTCAACGTGAGACCGGTTGATTGAACTTCCTGCTTTCGGAAGTCCCGCAGATCCACAACCGTTTGTTGTGCAACGGCCTGTCCGAAAGCCAGAGATACGGCTGCCAAAGCAATCACGATACTCGCGCACACGATAGGGTCTCCCTGGTTTGTACTGAATAGTTCGGGGATATGCTGTTGACAAATACGGAGGTGTTGGAACGGAGTTG
Source organism: Bacteroidota bacterium (assembly GCA_031402435.1). Taxonomy (GTDB): domain Bacteria; phylum Bacteroidota; class Ignavibacteria; order UBA10030; family UBA6906; genus UBA11986. The sequence goes on from JANNSJ010000011.1 coordinate 36,367, forward strand.
CAGAAAATGGAAGAATTGGGACGAACCGTCCGGCGGACAGGCAATGCCTACATCAAGACGGCTTCCTTTTTCTTTTGCTATGGATCCAAGGAGTATATCACCGCATCAATAGGAATTTATCGTTTATGTACTCTTCTATTGGGAGGCTTCATTTCCAAGTCGAGAGATCCCACTGTGATGGGTGTTTGTCAATCACAATCTTTGTGGCGTAAGCATTTTTTTCCAACTCTTGCAGGCACTTAATGGCAATATCCCAATTCCGTTTCGCGTCCGTGTGACGCGAAGACAATTGCGTCATCCGGTCCCCAACCTTCCCGGCCTCGTCGTACTTCATTTGGGTTGTCAGCTCCGTCATCTTTTTCACCAACGCCTGTTCCTCTTTCAATGCTTCCTTCTCCGGAGCCTCAACGCACTTCTCATAAATCACTTCATCCATGTGCTTCTCTTTTGTCAACGGAAAGTGTTCCCACTGAGCATGCTCGTAGCGCGCGATTCGTTTGTTTCAACTCGGCATCTTCGATGTGTTTTGTAACGCTTGAGAGATCTTCAGCATCCGGGTTATTGAATCGCATCAAGTATGCACTTTTGAGTTTGTCGAGCGCTTTTGTTACCGAATAACTGGAGTTGGTCTTGCCGGAAGTAGCTGTTCTGCGATCTATCCTCGAATGCCCCGAGGCTTTTCGTGTAATGCGCCATGACCTTCTCGATCGGATCCTTTGTGTAAAATGTTCGCGAGTTCAATTCAACAGGAGGTTCGGGTATTGAACCGGGATACGGTGCGGCAACCAAACCGTCTTTCCCCTGCGAATAGCACAATGAGAATTGAAGATAGAGAACGAATGACAGGAGAAGAAGGGCTTTTATTTTTTTCATCATGTTTATCCTATTTGGTTCGCTTTACCAACCACCGCTTGGATTCGGCGGGTAGACCGGTTGAATCGTAGCCCACACAGTGGATCCGCTGTTGTCGCCGCTCGACCATTGAATAGTCCTTCCCGGAATAGCATAGCCGCCGGTCATTTGGAATGTGATCTGTGAGAGTTCAGCCGGTGGCGTGAACATCTCCTGGGTAGTGCCACTCCCTCCAAGATACCGCGTAAACTCTCCTCGGAACCCGAGGCCTAACGTGCTCGTTCTCCCCGTGGAGTCAAGCTGTCCTGTGATACCGAAAAAAGTTCCTGTTGTAAACTCCCTGGAAAGAAGCGGGGTAATGGCATTCGACCAGCGCTCGACGATGATGTTCGTGTCGAGAGTGCTACGGTACTGACCGCTTGACTCAAATGTACAGGAGGAATTTGACATGGCATAGATGAATCGCTGGAGCCAGAAGTTTGTCGGCTTGTGCGGCAATACACGCCAGTTATGAATGTCCGCCCAGAAGTTGAAGTTGAGGGTAATGCGATGCTGCAGCATGCCGACGACATCCGGACCGTTCTGGATTCCACGGTAGGTAACGATAAACTGTGCACGCCATTCTGTAAGTTGGATGGTGTTACTCTTGATCCCGCGGACCCTGACAACGACATTTCCTCCGGATTGTGGTGCAGGGCATTGGATGCGGTTCGGCGCCCAGCTGGTTATTGACAGTGGCGTGTTTCCCAGCGTAATGGTGCCTGCTGCACCAGGATTGTCTCCAAACGAACCATCAATGAACACAAGGGTATCGCCGGGAATAAATGGAGGGATAGCCCATTGGATGGTCGGTGCAAGCAACGTTGGTTCACCGCCATACCCAAAGAACGGTGTCGCGACAAGATTCGTAACCCCTCTGTTACTGGAATGTACATCGAACTGCCTCAGTAACATATCCTCCAAAACATAGGTAATCTCAAATGGGCGTTGAGGAGGATTTTCATACGGTTCCTGTTGATTGGCACCAAGTAGTCTGTCGAAGAAGAATCGCGCCGCCTTGAAACCTTCTTGGCCGTCAATGTTGTTGGTCCACCCCACATACACTCCCGCGTTTTTTGCAACGCACGCAGCTTTGAAGGCCGCGCTTGTTGTCGCGTTGCTCTGACAGGCATTGAAAAACACGAGACTGTTCGTTCCGAAGGACATGTACTGCCGAACAAAGTCGGCTGTGATCGCATAATGTATTTCCCTGTTGTCGCCGAAGAAGTTGTTGTTGTGCAACGCCCTGTACCAGCACAATCGCGCAGGGTTGCTCGAAAGGTCAGCATTGAATCGTGCTTCATTTGCCGCCGTGACCTCATCGCTCGTCCATATTCCGTACGCGGTTATAGTGTCTCCGTTTGGCTGGGTGTTTCTCGTCTTCCCCCAGCTACCGTGCGAGCTAAAATAGAAAACACCGTCCCCTTGAACGAGCTTCAGACCATCAACGGAAGCAGTACCAACCGGAGGAGGGCCATACCCGACCGCATCGAACCAGGTACGCAGTGTGTTGACAGTGCCTTCTCCTCCAGACCCATCATTCGGTTCAAACGCAGGACCCAGTGCATTGAGGAGTCGGACACGTTGATTGGACGGGAGTTTGGCCAATGGCCCACGCGGAGACTTCAGGCGACGGGGCGCTTCCCTCCTCGCACTTAAACTATCTGGAGCACCTGTCCCATCAGACACAATAAAGAGTCTTCCGTCCTTGAATCGTGCCCAGATACTCCGTGAATCAGAAGTATCGGAGGCTTCGTATGTTTCCGGATGCGACCGGAAATATTGCAGGATCATGGTATAGACGGCCGGATTGTTGTAATCAAGACTATCTGCAAAAGCATTGAAGTCGCCAAGTGCAACAAGCCTCAATGAATCGGTAACCGTACCGCCGCCCCCTCCTCCACCATTTCCCGGGTCCACGATACCCGGTTCATCTTCTTTACATCCACCACTCAACACAATCGCGAGAGCGACGATGCAACCCAACGCAGTTGATACTTTGAAAAGTGAACGCGGAATTTTCATATTTACCTCAGATAGGAATGATGCAAGAACAGACTGATCGTAAGAAACCAATCATCCACAGGGATTATGGTCAGTCTCAGAAAACCAAATAACGTGGAGACAATCAATTACCTGAATAGGTAGTTTTAATATCCTTCAAATGGGAAGAGATTGAGAGGGCGAGAATGAGAACGCTCGTCACTCTTTGCGGACACTATACAAGCCGCTCCTTAAAAGCTTTTGCAACTGCACCACTGCGGGATTGAACATGAAGCTTGCTGTAGATATTCCGGAGGTGCATGTTGATGGTGTGAGGACTGACGGACAAACGGTCGGCAATCTCTTTCTGGATAAGATCTTCTGTGAGAAGGTTGAGAATCTCTTTCTCCCGGCGGGAGAGGCCATAGTCCCCTTTGGGAAGAGAGATGGACGTAAACATCTCCAACACTTTCCTTGCAATATGAGGATTGATGGGAGCTCCTCCGGCGAGGATGGATTTCAGCGAGTCGACAATTGCTTCGAGTGATGAACTCTTGTGCAGGTACCCTGTCGCACCCGCGGCAATGGCTTCAAAAACGTTTTCATTGTCTTCAAACACTGTTAATGCCACAACCTGGGTTGACGGGGCCATGGCCTTGATTCGCCTGATCGCTTCGATGCCATTCATACCCGGCAGGCCGATGTCCATCAGAATGATCTCGGGCGGTGAGAACTCTTCAAGCTCTACAAGTGCCGGCTCGGCAGCCCCGAAATTCCGTTCTGCGATAAACGCATCGGAGAGATTAAGCAGTGAGACCAGTTGCCGCCTGAAGGCAACGTTGTCCTCGACGATCCACATGGTATGCTTCTCTGTGCCTGTATGTTTTGCTGCTTGAGACATATCGGTTATCAACAACGTAGGTGATCCGTTCGTGTGATGCTATTACCTGTTCACGCTATTCTCGCTTCCAATTCAAGGGTGCATCCTGTTCCCGGAGTGCTCAAGATTCGTAGCGTAGCCCCAATGTGTCGGGCTCGACTGTGCATGTTGACAAGACCATTCCCCTGGGATTCCTTTCCGGGGTCAAAACCGAGCCCATCGTCCCGGAGTGTAAGTGTCAATGTGTTATCATGAACACTGATAGTGATGATCACAGAACCCGCTTGCGCGTGCCTAACAATATTGTTAAGGGCCTCCTTGTAGATGAGGAACATATTCCGTTTGAAATCCAGACTCACTTTTTCCGGAAGTTCACGCTCGGGTGCTGAAAAGCTGTAGTCAATCGTCTTGAACAACCGCGCCGCCTCATGTTTCATGCGCGCAACAAACTCCTTGAGAGTATCATTCCTCGGGTTGAGCATCCAGACGATATCACGCATCAGCTCCTGTGTCTTCAATGCAATCCCGCCGATGTCATCTACCTGATCGAGCACCTCCGGAGAAGCTTGCCGCTGTTGGCGAATCACCTGACTCGCGATAACGATGGCGCTCAGGTTGGTGCCGATATCGTCGTGCAAGTCCCGGCCAATCCGTTGGCGCAGACGTTCCACTTTCAACACTTGATTCAGCCGGTAGCGATAGAGGCCATACAGTCCCGCTGCAACGGTAACGACGATGAATCCCTGGAACCACCACGTCATCCAATATGGCGGTGCGATAATAATGGCAAGGGTTGTTCCCGTTTCGTTCCAGACCCCGTCATTGTTGGAGCCCCGAACCCGAAAGACATATCGTCCGGGATTGAGATGCGTGTACGAAGCATATCGGCGCGTGCCTGATTTTACCCAATCCTTGTCAAAACCTTCAAGCATGTACGCGTACTGATTGCGTTCGGGAAATGTATAATCAAGCGCTACGAACTCAAAAGAGAAGAAGTCGGCTTCATAGGTAAGGTTGATTGTGCGATCCTCTCCCTCGCCCGGAATCGGAAAGGGTTTGTCGAACACGCGAACACTTGTAATAACGACCGGTGGAATGTTCATGTTTTCCGAAATACTATCCGGATGAAACACGTTGAAGCCATTCGTTCCACCAAAATAGAGCTTGCCATCTTTTCCTTTGTGGCTGGATCCGGACCAGAAGAAATTGCTCTGGAGTCCATCCTCGACTGTGTATGTTCTGAACGATTCAGTGTTCGGATCAAACCGGGCAAGGCCTTTCTCGGTCGCAATCCAGATTCTTCCGCGGGCATCTGATTGCATCGCTTTAACATAATTGCTGGGCAGACCATCGATCTCCATATACCAGGAATAGCTATCCGACTGTCGATCAAATCGCGCAAAGCCGCTTCCCCACGTACCAAGGTACAGTGTGTCGCTTACCTCACAGAAAGTGCGGATAGAAGGATTCAAAAGCGCTGTCTGCCGCGGGTCCGCATATATTCTGACTGCGCCCTGCGTTACCGGATCAACGCGAACGATGTACGGAAGATAGAATGTCCCCAACCAAAGAAAACCCGGCCGGTCCTGATACATCGCCCACACTCCAGGGGCAATTTGATGTGAATCGGCTTTGAGCACCCACGGGACAAACTTGTGAAGGGCAGAATCAAGGATGAATGCCCCCTTCGAATCGGTGCCTGCGAGCAAACGACCCTCCCTCGTCTCGTATATCACCTTAATTGCACCGCCAGCCATACGTGCACTGACCCCGAGCAAAGGGTAGGGAACAAATCCATCCACGTCCGGCTCATAACGTCTGGCCACGCCATCGGCACCGCCAATCCAGATTTCGCCATTTCGGCGCTGGTACAAAGCAAGGACTCCATTATTCCCCAGGCTGCGTTGCACCCGCGGATCGTGCCTGTACTGACGAAGGGAGCCCTCCCCTTTTTCCCTGCGAAACAATCCGTCTTCAGTTCCAATCCACAGGCCTCCATTTTTTGCCTCAAGCAGAGAGAAGACGTTCCGGGCATGCAGCCCCCCCTTTTTGTCCGGCTCATACGCAACATGAGCGAACCTTTGCTGATGAGAATCGAAACGATTGACCCCGCCTCGGTACGTGCCCACCCACAGGGCCCCCCTCCGGTCAACACAAATGGAATACACGCGGTCTCCGCTCAGTCCGTCTGCACTCCCCTCATCTTTGTAGTGCATGAGGTTCCCGGACACATGATCGAGCTTGTCCAATCCTGAAAACGTCCCGATCCACATCTGTTGCCGATGATCTTCAGCAAAGGTGAGTACTCGTTGGTCCGAGAGAGTCTTCCGGTCATCAACGCCCGGTCCGTACTGCTCCACCGTTTGAAAGTCAACATTGATTCGTAACAAGCCGGCGGGGAAAGCGCTGACAAAAATATCTCCCCAGGATGATTGGCACAAAGCGCTGATTTTGTGACCTGTTATCAATGCCCGTTCATGAATGAGCGTGTCCCGCAGTATGGAAAAAACGTTGAGACCTGCCGAGGAACCGACGAGCAAACGTTTTTTATTATAGAGCATTACATTCGCGGGAACCCATGGTTCCACGCCGGTGAAGATGCGTACCGGTGCATTATCCGTTCCATATTTGAACAAGCCGTTACTGGTTGAGATCAACACGTTGGAATCCTCCCACTCACACATCGTCGCGTCTCCCCTTGCAAGATTGAGCCGGCGGAAGGTCCTTGTCCCTGGTTCCTTAACAGCCAAGTCACCGGTGCTGCTTATCCACAACCTCCCCTTTGAATCCACCATCAGGGTTCTGATCACCCTGGCGGGAAGGGAAGTCGTGTCACGAGGATCGGGCTTGAACACTGTGACGCCATAGCCATCATACATGTTCAAGCCATCCTCGGTGCCGAACCACATGAAGCCGAGCGAGTCTTGAGCTATACTGGTGACGATGTCCTGAGAGAGGCCGTTCTCAACGCCGATGTGTTGGAACTTCACTTGCTGGGCTGTGAGTGTTGATGCGAGCAGAGCGGGCACAAGATACAGTGCGAGATTCGCTGCTTGGAGAATCCGGTTCTTCATGGCTGGAAGGGTTTGCATAGCCGCCAATCTATTAGATCAATTGTTTACATACAAGTGGAGATTGTCCTATAGAAATCGAGGTGAGGAAGGAACCCTGATGCAGTTGTACAACTACGCGTGGTTTGCAGGTTTGGGATGGCGTTCGGGATAATATGGAAAATGGGGGCGCAGCGGAATAAGAATGGTGGCAGACAGAGACACTGCCACCATCCCTTGAAAAAGACGATCTCTTCAGACCTTCTTCTCTTCACCCTCACCAGGGAACGACCCGCATCGCCGTCGCCATTCCTCTTTGAACTTCTCGCGCTCTTCGGGCGTCATGGCCGCGAGTTTCTCCTCGAAGCGATGTCTCCATCGATTATGACCCCAGCCATTGCCGTGTCCCCATCTTCCCCACCCTCTGAACAGGATGTGTGAGAGCACCAGCAATCCCACCGACTGCCAGAACGTAAGCACCGGACCCTTGAACAACTCGGGGATGAGTGCATTCCACAATCCCATCACCACAAATCCAATCACCAACGATCCAACGATCAACAAGCAAATCATCTTTAATGCTTTGAACGCCCATCGACCTCTCATAACATCCTCCTATAAGTTTTGAAAATCATCGTACAATTCCTGCAAGTTCTCTCTGAGATGAAGCACAGCATACCGTTTCCGTGAGAGAAGCGTGTTGATACCTTCACCGGTCATCTCCGCCATCTCCTTGAAGCTTCTTCCCTCCAGTTCGTGCATCACAAATACTTCCCGTTGCTCCTCCGGCAACTCCTCGAGCGCGTCAGCGAGTTCCGTCCACACCAGCGACCGGGCGTACACCTCATCCGGATTTTGTGACGGATCATAGAGAATGTCCTCGAGATTCAGCGGAGCTCCCGTCTCTTCGTCTTCGATGGTCGGTCCACCCGGTTTCTGCCTTCTGTACCAGTCGATGATCTTGTTCCGCGCAACAGTAAAGAGCCACGAGGTTAACTTTTCAATCGGTTCCGTAACGCTGTAGCTTGCAACGAGCTGGTAGAAGACATCCTGCAGGATGTCTTCAGCATCCTCCTCTGTCCGCACGCGCCGCCGTATGAAATCGAACAGCCGCTTCCGTTCATTCCGAACGGCAGCTTCTGTTGAAGCATTACGATCTGCAGGTATGAGTATCTCCGTCGGCAACGAGGTTCTCTTTACTGTATAGGACGAACAATGCACAGAAATATTGTAAACAAAGAACCCGGCAATCGTCAGGTCGCCGGGTTGAACACACATGTGATGCTGGATTAACGGGGTTTGGGTATCCTCAACTCATCCAGTTCACTTGCGATTCGGGATTCCACTTCGTTGTTGTTTTCTTCGGCTTGGTGAAGAACTCAATCGAACTCTTCCCGGTGATATCCCCCGCTCCAAACTTTGAGTCGTTCCATCCGCCGAACGAGAAGGGTTCTCTCGGTACCGGCACACCAATATTCACACCGATCATTCCTGCACTTGCATGTTCAGCGAAGTAACGGGCAGCGCCACCGCTTTGCGTGAACACCGATGCGGCGTTGCCATAGGGACTCGCGTTCTCGATCTTCAGCGCTTCATCAACCGTCTTCGCCCGCATAATGGCGAGAACCGGTCCGAAGACTTCCTCCTGCGCGATCTTCATGTCGGGACGAACGTAGTCGATCACGGTCGGACCAACGTAGTATCCGTCCTCCTTGCCTTCGACTTTCGCTCCGCGCCCATCAACGAGAACCTTTGCACCCTGCTGTTCAGCTTCGGTGATATAGCGTTCGATGCGTTCCATCGCTGCCTTTGAGATAACAGCGCCAAGGTTCTTTCCCGGAATAATCTTTTTGGACTCGTCGCACAGCCGCTTGATGATATGATCGCTTGCGCCAACAGCAACCATCGCCGATGCCGCCATGCACCGCTGACCCGCGCAACCGGACATGGATGCAGCAACGTTTGTGGCGGTCATCTCTTCGTGGGCATCAGGCAGAACAACAAGGTGGTTCTTTGCGCCGCCGAGACACAAAGCCCGCTTGAGATGAGACGTTGCACGGATGTACACAAGCTTGGCAACTTTCGTTGAGCCTACAAATGTCAGCGCCTGAATCAGGGGATTGTCACAGATTGCTTCAACGGCAGCTTGCCCACCATGAACGATATTGAACACGCCGTCTGGCAGGCCGGCTTCCTTCAAAAGCTCGGCAATGCGGAGTGAGCTGAGCGGCACAAGCTCGGATGGTTTAAGGACCATCGTGTTGCCGAGAACCAGTGCGTTGGGGATTGTCCAGTTGGGAACCATGTTCGGAAAATTGAATGGCGTGATGGAAGCAATGACTCCAATAGGATATCGGTCGATGCGACATTCCACTCCCTTGCTCACTTCAAGGATTTCGCCCGCAATCAACTGGGGCATGGAGCAGGCAAACTCCGTCACTTCAATCGACTTCTCGACCTCCGCCATCGCTTCATTCATGAGCTTCCCATTCTCTTCATGCACAAGCGCGGCAAGTTCCTTTGCATGTTTCTCCATCAGCGTCTTGTAACGGAAGAACACTTGCACGCGTTCCTTGATTGGCATTGATGACCATGATGAGAAAGCGGCTTGTGCAGACCGTACGGCGTCATCAACATCCTGAGCCGTTGAAAGTGGCACGCTGGCAATCTGCTTGCCAATAGAGGGGTTCATCACCGGCAGGAAACCGGATGTTCTTGCCTCGGTCCAATTGCCTCCAATGTAATTCATGATTGTGCGAGCCCCGTTTGAGCCTGCGGATGTTGTTGATTGAGCTGGGATATTCAGGATGGTGGTGGACACGGTGTCCTCCTCTGCGGAGATGAAAGGGCGATTTGGTTTTCAATACAACTTATGGAGAGGGGGAGAGAAATGCAAGGCAGCCCCTCCTCCACTTTCCTTGGCAAAGAGGTGGAGGATTGACAACTCGATTCAGTGAGAAGTGAGTTTGCTGCTAACGCACCAAGATCAACTTCTTCATATCGACAAAGGCCCCGGCCTGCAAGCGATAGAAATACACTCCGCTCGCGATGTCATGCGCTTCGAACCGCTCCCCGTACACACCCGGACCCATATCTTCGTCCACGAGAGTCTGCACGAGTTGGCCGAGGATGTTGTGCACGGCTAGCGTGACGTGGCTCTGCGTTGGAACGACAAAACGGATGGTTGTTGTCGGGTTGAACGGGTTCGGGTAGTTCTGAAGCAAAGCAAACGTCAATGGGACTTCTGGCTCAATCTGGACCGGGAGTGCAACATCACTTCCGACCGCAAAAGCCGAAAAGATGGTAAACCCACCGGCAGTTGCCGTGAAAATGTTTCCACCGAGGTCGGCGAACGAAGCAGGAGTTGTCTGCCACTGCGTGCCGGTGTAGCGTCCAATGCTGATCGGGTTTGTTCTGATGAACCCACTCCCTTCATCCACAGCATTCCACTGAAGTACAAGCGTGGCAATGCTGCCACCAGCCACATCCTCAGCAATTGTCCACTGACGCCGGACAACTCCATTGGTATCTGTAGGCGGGTTATCGAAGGTTGTTTGTACGCGGACCGAGAACACATCGGAGGTTCCTGCATTGTTGATGGTCGAAGGGTTGTAGCTCGCACCGGTCGGACCGACGGGAAACATAACGTTCGTTCCTCCGGCAGTTCGCCTCAAGGAACCTGTCCCGTTCGTCACGATGTAATTTGCAGAGGAAGCGCCACTGATGGATCCGGTCGCTCCTATCGTGAGGTTGTTTGAGCCTGTATTGATCTTGCCCGAATTCAACTGCAGTGTTCCGTTCACGGTTGCAGGACTGTTGAGTGTCAGTGCTCCGCCGCCGGATTTCGTGAGGTTCGCGAAGACCGTTGTGCCGGTAAGAAACTGTGAGCCGGCAACAAAGTTCACGGTCGAGCCGGTGGCGGATGTCAGCGTTCCGCCATTGACCAGTGCAGCGGAGACATCCACCTCCGAGCCGGATTCCAATACTCCCGTAGCGCCGCTCTGGATGTTCAGACTATCGAGCTTGATGACCGTGCCCGACGTGAGACGAAGATAAGTCGCGGACGTAACATTGACGTTCTGCGCCAGAACTGTCTGGAGAGCAACGCCGGACAACACCGCTAGAACTGAGGCCACAAGGCGATGTCTCATGCGTTTATTGTTCATGGCTTTCTCTCCCTTCACGTAAGTCACCGAGCGGGGTGTTTTCCGTGTTCCCCTTTTCGCTCAGGAGTGACTTTACCAATGCTTCCAGTCCAGCTACACGCTTGGTAAGATCCTTGTTCAGTTCTTGCATCTCTTGTATTGTTGACAGTGAAATTCTTGTTGGGACAACGAGCGCGCGCAGTTCTCCCAGCTCCACCTGCTGTGCCGCGAGCCGCGCATCCTGCCGCTTCAGTTCGCTCAGCAGAAGCGGGGGGAGGAAGTGGTAGCGGACCGTTTGCGGGTCACCTTCCGGACCATAAACCACCAACTCCGGAAACACCTCGGCCACCTCTTCGGCGATCAGCCCGAATTGCAATAACCGCGAGCCGTCGTCGTATTCAGGCCGGTAGCGGAACTGGACGGGACGCAGGCGCAGCACTCGCCCATCGTCCGGGCCGATGTCCTTTATGTCTTCCTTGACTCGCGCAGTTGATGCGCTGGTGCCGAGCTTGCCCGTGCCGTCGACCAGGACGGGGACCCCGCTGGCGGTAATTCGCCCGCTGATACCGCCGATGTAAGTCGCTACTTGGTTTGCACCGCCGATGCGGATTGTGTTGGACTCGATCCCCCCCGGCCCCCCACTGCTCCCGATGTAGATGTTAGAGCTGCCCGTGACGAGGTTGGAACCGGCTTCATTCCCGAGCGCGATATTACTACTTCCGATAGTGCTATTGACGAGCGCCCGGTAGCCCACGACTGTGTTGAAGCCGCCCGATGTATTGAGGCCCATAGAGAATGCCCCTACAGCGGTGTTCCTGACGGCCGAACTACTGTTGGCGGATACCAGGGCATTGACCCCCACTGCGGTGTTCTCCTCGGCTATATTTGCGGTCAAGGCGCCATAGCCCATAGCGGTGTTATAGGTCCCCAAAATGTTGGCTTGCAGGGCCGTTGCACCCACGGCGGTGTTGTAGGCGTTGATGTTTCTCAAGAGCGTGCTCCACCCCACAGCGGTGTTGTAGCCGCCACTTACGTTTGCCTCCAGCGCACTTGCGCCCACGGCAGTGTTGCCGTGGAACGTGGTGTGCAGGAGAGCGTTTTTCCCCACGGCGGTGTTGAAGTTACTACTAAAGTTGGCTTCCAAAGCGGAGTCGCCGAGAGCGGTGTTGCCCAAGCCCGTGATGTTTGCTCCCAAAGCGTTGCTGCCCAGCGCAGTATTGCTTACGCCCGAGGTGTTGGCATCCAGCGCCCCCACACCTACTGCGGTGTTGCGGGTGCCATTCTGGTTTGCCTCCAGCGCCCGAGCGCCCACGGCAGTGTTGTTGCTGGCGGTGTTGATCAAGAGAGCGCTCACCCCCACGGCGGTGTTGTTGAAGCCCGTGACGTTTCCTCCCAGAGCGTCGGTGCCCAATGCAGTATTGTTTGCGCCCGATGTATTAGCGTCTAGCGCGCGAGCACCCACGGCGGTGATTCCGCTCGCGGTGTTGTTCAAGAGAGCGTTTCTCCCCACGGCGGTGCTCGAGGACCCAAAGACGCCGGCTTGCAGAGCGTTAGTGCCGAGAGCGGTGTTGCTCGAGCCAATGACGTTGCCTCCCAGGGCATCGGTGCCCAGCGCGGTGTTGCTCGAACCCACGCCATTTGATTCCAGCGCCCGAGCGCCCACGGCGGTGTTGGAATCGTCGCCGCTGAGCGAGAGCGCATTCCAGCCCACAGCCGTGTTGCTCGAGCCCGTGAAGTTTCCTCCCAAGGCGTCGGCACCAAGCGCAGTGTTTTTCGAGCCCGAGCTGTTGAGGCCCAACGCCTCAGCGCCCAGAGCTGTGTTGTCCGAGCCCGAAATGTTGGCGTCCAGCGCGCCAGCACCCATTGCGGTGTTGAAACTGGCGGTGTTGATCAAGAGAGCGTTTCCCCCTACCGCGGTGTTACTAGAGCCCAAGACGTTGCGCGCAAGGGCGTTGATGCCAACGGCGGTATTGTTATCACCCGACGTGTTGACGTCCAAGGCCCCGCCACCCATTGCCGTGTTGCTGGAGCCAGTGGTGTTCGAGTTCAGGGCGAAGGCCCCCACGGCGGTGTTGTAGAATCCGGTGTTGACCACCAGTGCGTCCACTCCCACCGCTGTGTTTGAACTATCCGCAAGAGAATGGTCGTGGTCACTGCGCGCTACTGTGGTGTCGGCCCCCGGCCCACCAAAGTCCACGCTCAACGTCCCCGCGGTGTCGATGGGACCACCGATCAACCCGGGACCACTCCTCACCCTGGTCACCGTGCCGCCACCTCCACCGCCGCCACCGGTTCCCAGTAACGACCATCCACCACCTGTAAAGTAGTAGAAACCCGAAGGACCTGTTATCTGGAAAACAAGAAGCCCGGTTGCTGGAGATGGTATGGCCAACCTTTCTGTTTCCGTCATCCGTGGAATCAGAATCCCCTTTTTCGTTGAACCTGTCACACGCACGTCCAACATGGACGAGGCGTCAGGGGTCGCCCCAGCACTATCGCTGATAGAGACACCGCCGGATGTTCCGGGCAACAAAGGAGAAACAACAGCCGCAGGCTTAATCTTTGGGATTCGCGCTTTGTCCGCGTCTTGCTGCGCCTGTGCATCCATAGCAAAAAGTTGCAAGGCGAGGATGAATATCCCCACCAGCAGAAATTGTAGGCGAAAGCATTTCATGACTAATTCTCCTCTATATATGGTTGAAAAGGCAATTGCAACTAACGTTCAGGAATAGCCCCGCCCCATACACCACTAATCGTACAAATAGGTGGCAAAGTGGAACGAGCACAACCACGCATCCCTTCTTCAAGAGAGCGAGTATCGTTGTTGCTGTAGATCTAAAGGTGTGAAACTAAGAGAGCCGAATGCTTGAAATTTCGAGGTGGGGTGAAAATCGAAGTGAAACTTTCCCGGCACATGAGGGTTCATTATCGGGGTCTCCAAACGGAAAAAACTGGGAATCACCTATGAATAGGAACGGAAGTACCTTCACATGATAACAGAATAATCACCCATGTCAAGGACAACTCTGATCACGCTGTAATCTGCCCGGAATGCCACGTAGAACAACGCCCCTATCGGGGGCGTGCACAATTAGGACGAATGGGATTGGGCTGGAAACAATAGGCGGCAATTTGGTCTGTGTGGAGTTCTCAATGCAACAACAGGAGCCTCTTCGTCTGAACGAAATCGCCATCATGAGGGAGCAATGATTAGAAAGGGAGAGTTGGAACAATCAGAATCTCAAACGGAGGAAGGACGCCGTTCACCGAAACAACCTTCTTCTCCAACTACGAATGGCCTTCTGTACTTCTTTGGGGGAGGTTGAACCAGCAGATCGTTTGCGAGAGAGAGACGCTCGCGGATCGAGCATCGAGTAGACACCCTTCTCAAACAGCTTTGAATGCTTCCGGTATTCTGTAAGAGGAAGTTCCGTCAGAGCAATCTTCTTTCGTGTACATACGTGAACAAGATCTCCAACAATCGAGTGCGCCTTTCTGAAGGGCATTCCCTTTCGTACAAGGTAGTCGGCAAGTTCAGTGGCGAGAAGAAAATCCGAAGCGAGTTCATTCTCGAACCGTTGCGCGTCGAACTTCACCGTCTTGAGCATCGAAGAACAGATCGCCAGCGAGTCGGCAACGGTCTTGGCGGCATCAAACAACGGTTCCTTGTCTTCTTGCATATCGCGGTTGTAGGCAAGCGGGATCCCTTTCATCACCGTGAGCAATGCCATCAGGTCGCCGTACACGCGACCGGTTTTGCCGCGCACAAGTTCTGCCATGTCAGGATTCTTCTTCTGCGGCATGATGCTGCTGCCGGTGGTAAACGCATCGCCAATCTCGGCAAAGTGCCATTCCTGAGAACTCCACAGCACAAGCTCCTCGGCAAAGCGGCTGAGATGCATCATGACAATGGAGCAATGTGCGATGAACTCAATAAGCACATCCCTGTCGCTCACGGCATCGATGCTGTTCTCCACCAGGCCATCAAAGCGAAGTGAACGGGCGACTGCATTGCGATCAATCGGATGCGGTGTACCTGCAAGCGCACCGGCGCCGAGTGGAGAGCGGTTGACACGCGTGAGCAAGTCGCTGAAACGTTCGCGGTCCCGGTTGAGCATGGAAACATAGGCGAGCAGATGGTGTGCAAGAAGAATCGGTTGGGCGCGTTGCAAATGTGTGTAACCGGGCATGAGGACGGAATCGTACTGCGATGCCTTAGCAACAAATGTCTTCTGCAATTGACGAATGAGTTTGAGGATCTGTTTCGTAGTCCGTCGAAGGTAGAGCCGCTCATCAAGTGCAACCTGATCATTGCGGCTGCGGGCCGTGTGGAGTTTTCCTCCCACCGGACCAATCTTCTCCATCAGTCGCTGTTCAATGGCCATATGGACATCCTCCGCAACGAAGCGCTTTCCTTTTGAGGATTTTCTATCGAGCACCAACGTCCCTTTTGCTATCTCACCCTCAATCTCCTTGAGCGCATTTTGGATTGTTGCAGCTTCTTGCAAAGAGATAATCTTCTGCTTCGCGAGCATTGCAACATGCGCGAGGCTTCCCTCGATATCCTCACGATAAAGTTGTTTGTCAACGTCGAGAGACGAGGAGAACTTCAAGGCATGCGGATCGAGTTGCGAACGAAAGCGGCCGCTCCAGAGATTCATCAGCAGTTGTCAGGATTTTGCAGGTTCATGTTTCGATGCACCATTCCGGTTGACCTGGTGGTATGTCTTGAGCGGAAGTCCGAATATCTTAATAAAGCCGGCTGATGCAGTGTGGTCGAACGTGTCTTCTTTTGTGTAGGTTGCAAGCGCAGGACTGTAGAGCGAGAACTTCGATTCCCGTCCGGCAATCGTGGTACTTCCCTTGAAGAGCTTCACCTTTACCGTGCCGGTGACGTTCCTCTGCGTCGCATTCACAAACGCATCGAGAGCTGTGCGTAGCGGCGAGAACCAGAGTCCGTTGTAAATCATGTTCGCGTACTTCTGGGCGAGATCAGATTTCAAATCGAAGACCGCCTTATCAAGTGTCAATCTCTCAAGCTCTGTATGGGCAAAATGCAGGATCGTTGCCGCCGGGGCTTCGTAAATCTCGCGCGATTTGATGCCAACCAACCGGTTCTCGACAAGATCCATCCTTCCCACACCGTGCGCGCCACCAATGTCGTTCAAACGATGGACAAGCGCAACCGCATCCATCTTCTGTCCGTTCAGTCCAACCGGAATCCCGGACCCGAATTCAATCGTGACATACTCCGGCGCGTTCGGTGCATTCTCGGGCGCAACAGTCCGTTGATACGCATCCGCCGGTGGTTCAACCATCGGGTCTTCGAGTACACCACATTCAATGCTCGTGCCCCAGATGTTTTCGTCAATTGAATAGGGGCTCTTCGCCGTCGCAGCAACCGGGATATTGTGCTTCCGGGCGTATTCCATTTCCTCTTCACGCGAAGTAAACTCCCACTCCCGAAGCGGCGCAATCACTTTGAGTTGTGGCGCGAGGGCAGCAGCAGAAACTTCAAACCGTACCTGGTCATTCCCTTTGCCCGTGCAACCGTGTGCGATGGCATCGGCATTTTCTTTGAGAGCAGCTTCGACCAGCATCTTTGCAAGCAAAGGACGACCAATCGATGTTGCCATGGGATAGACGTTCTCGTACAGCGCTCCTGCTTTCAGCGCGGGAAATACAAATTGCTCAACGAACTCTTTCGTTGCATCGATCATGTACACTTTCGAAGCGCCGGTCTTCTTCGCTTTTTCCTCAACGCCGACAAGCTCCTTCCTCTGACCGAGGTTGCCCGTAACGGTAATGATCTCAGCATCGTACTTGTCAATCAACCATTTGATCATGACTGATGTATCAAGTCCGCCCGAGTAGGCAACCGCGATCTTCATTTTCTTCTTCTCCATTACTTCCCTTCGATGAGTTTGTCTTTTAAGAATTGAACAACGTGAGACGTTTTCTTTTGCGACGCCGGGATCACCAATAGCGTGTTATCTCCCGCGACGGTTCCGATAATTTCAGGATGAGGCTGTACATCAAGAAACTCACCCACAATGCTCGCGCACCCGGGAAGGGTCTTCACCACAATCATGTTTTCATTGGATGTGATGGAAAGAATCTGCGTGCCGACCACCGGCTTCAGCGCCTGCACTTCCGCAGCGCCTGTTTGTAACACGTACCGCGGCCCATCGGCCGATGTCATCCTGCCGACACCCAGTTCTGCGAGATCCCGCGACAGCGTTGCCTGTGTAACAGCACACTTCCGCTTCTTAAGCTCCAGCCTCAACACATCCTGGTTTGCGATGGGCTTCGAGTTGATGATCTCTTTGATGGCGAAGTGACGGGCCTGTTTGGTCATACTCTCAACGTTGATCTATGCAAGCATTGGTTCAAGCATCTCGTCACGTCCCACGCCGACAGGTTTCTTCGCTCCGAATAAATATGCAAGGATGCCTTTCTGAATGTGGAGCCGGTTCTGTGCCTGCGGCAATACAATGGAGTGCGATCCTTCAAGAACGTCCGCGCTGATTTCCTCGCCCCTGTGGGCTGGAAGGCAGTGCATCACCACACTCTCCGGATGTGCAAGAGAAAGCAGGTCGGCATTGACTTGATAATTCTTGAACACTTCAAGCCGCTCAGCCCGCTCGGCTTCCTGGCCCATACTCGTCCAGACATCGGTGTAGAACACGTCTGCACCTTCGGCGGCCTCACGCGGATCACGCACAATCTCGATCCTGCTCACGCCGGCCTTGATTGCCCGTGCAAGAATCGACGGGTCGGGCTCATAGCCCTTCGGACACGCGACGATAAAATGAAACGGAATCTTTTCCGCAAGTTCAAGCCATGAGTTGACCATATTGTTGCCGTCTCCCACAAACACGACCTTGGTTGATTCCGCCAGCATTCCGCGTTCCATCAACGTAAATGCATCCGCCATCACTTGGCAGGGATGGAGCAAATCCGTCAACGCATTGACGACCGGGATGCTCGCGTGTTGCGCAAGCTGTTCGACCACTTCGTGCGAGAAGGTCCGAATGACGATCAGATCGTTGTACTGGGACAAGACTTCTCCAACATCCTTCACGGATTCACGCGTTGAGATGCCGATATTGTTCCCGGATAGAAACACCGATTGCCCTCCAAGTTGGAGAATGCCGACCTCAAACGATACATGTGTTCGCAATGAAGGCTTTTCAAAGATGATCGCGGCTGTCTTGTCATGGAGTGGTTTGAAATCCTTGGGATGTTCCTCTTTCATCCACTTCGTCAGTCCGAAGATGTCGTTCAAATCATGCCGCGAGAATGGTGCAAACGAGATGAAATCATTCATTGCAGAACCTCCACTGTGGGTTGAACAAGCGAACGCAAAAGCTCGGTCCCGACGCCTTCATCGGTGAAAATTTCAAGAAGCAACGAATGCTTGACGCGCCCGTCAATCATGTGCACCTTCTGCACGCCAGCATCAAGCGCATCAAACGCCGAACGGATCTTGGGCACCATGCCGTTGATGATAACACCGCCATCGATGAGCTGACGTGCGTCGTCTTTCTTCAGGCTATGGACAAGCGCCCCATTGACGAGCACGCCTTCGACATCACTAAGATACACAAGCTTCTCTGCCTTCAGTGCCGCTGCAACCGCAGCCGCAGCGAGGTCTGCGTTGATGTTGTGCGCTGTCCACGCGCGGTCAACGCCAACGGGAGCAATGACAGGCATTGTATTATTATTCAGCAACAGATTTAGGAACGTTGTGTTGACACTCGTGACGTCGCCAACCAAACCGAGGTCGGCACCGTTATCCATTGTCTTCTCAACACGAAGAAGATCCGCATCGATACCACACAACCCGATTGCTTCACCATCATGTTGATTGATACGGGCAACGATGTCTTTGTTTGTCTTTCCTGCCAACACCATCTGAACAACATCCATCATCGCTTCATCGGTATAACGTTGTCCGTTGATGAATTGCGTTTCAAGGCCGAGCTTCCCGGCAATGTCGGTCACTTCCTTGCCGCCGCCATGGACGATGACAATCCGGATGCCGATTTTCTTCAGCAGCGACACATCCTGCGCAAATGATTCCTTCAGCCCGTCATCAATCATTGCGGCACCCCCATACTTCACGACAAAGGTCTTCCCTTCGTAACGCTGGATGTACGGCAGCGCTTCGATAAGGACTTCTGTTTTTGTGGCGATTGATGGCATGGCATCAGGTCCTGTAGTTTGCGTTGATGGCGACGTACTCTTTGGAAAGGTCGCACGTCCAAAAGGAAGCGACATGCATGCCTTGATGAAGCTTGACGGTGATCCTGATCTCCTTTTGACTCAGCACTCGCTTTGCGGCCTCCTCAGAAAAGCTGATGACATAGTTCTTTCGCAGGATCGGAACATCGCCAAAGAAGATTTCCACTTCCGCCGGATCGAACTCGATTCCTGCATATCCAACCGCCGCCAGGATTCGCCCCCAGTTCGCGTCTTCGCCGTTGATTGCTGTCTTCACCAGACTGGAACTCGCAATTGATCGGGCCGCCTTCACTGCTGCTTCTTCAGTTGCGGCGCCCGTTACCTCTATCTCCACAAACTTGGTTGCTCCTTCGCCATCCAGCACGATCATCTTCGACAGGCGCACAAGGAGATATTCAAGTGCGTCGTAGAACTTCTGGAACGACATGCTTGCGGGGTTATTCATCTCTTTATTTCCAGCCATTCCGTTGGCAAGGATCAGCACCATGTCATTCGTGCTGGTATCGCCGTCGACGGTAATACGGTTGAACGATCTGTCCGCCGCCCGTTTGAGCGAATAGGTGAGCAACTCGGATGTGATGTTCGCATCGGTGGTGATGAACGCAAGCATGGTTGCCATGTTCGGTGCAATCATGCCCGAGCCTTTAGACATGCCGCCGATCGTCACATTAACGCCATCAATATTGGCAGACACTGCCAACTCTTTGCTGAAGGTATCGGTGGTCATGATGGCTTCTGCGGCGGATAAGTGCCCGTCAGTGCTTAACGACGAGACAACCTTTGGAATCCCGGCCGTGATTTTCTCCATCGGAAGATACTGGCCGATAACGCCGGTGGAAGAAACAAACACTTCGTTCACACCTATGCCGGTCTCTTTGGCTACCGCCTCAACCATCGCCCACGCATCATTCAAGCCCCGTTCGCCTGTGCATGCATTCGCGTTGCCGCTGTTCACAACGATTGCCCTGAACGACGCCGAGCGTTTCAACTGCTGCTTGCACACAAGCACGGGCGCTGCCTGGACTTTACTCGTCGTGAACACGCCTGCAGCTTTCGCCGGCGCTTCAGAGAAGACAAGCGAGAGATCCTTCTTTGCTTTCTTGATGCCGCTGAATATGCCGGCAGCCTTGAAACCTTTTGGCCCCGTGACGCCGCGTGGAGATTCGTTAAACATGTTGCAGTTCCTTTCTCAAGAGTCCCGTTTCCTCAGGCAATCCAAGCATGATGTTCATGTTCTGTATTGCCTGTCCTGCCGCACCTTTGACAAGATTATCAATGGTTGATGTGATAATAAGCTGGTTCGTGCGATGCTCAATGGTGAACGCAATGTCGCAGAAGTTCGTATATGAAACGTCTTTGATCTGGATACTCTTCCGAAGCCGGACGAACGGCGCATCATTGTAGAACTCCTCGTAGATATCGTTCAGGTCATCTTCTGTACAGGCAGACGTCAAATCGGCATGGATGGTTGTGAAGATACCCCTTGTCAGCGGCACGAGATGAGGAACGAATGAGAATCCAATGCTTTCACCTGTTGCTAATTCAAGTACGGACTGTATCTCCGGAATGTGCTGATGCGTCCCGATTTTGTATGCGCGGACGTTCTCGTTCACTTCTGCAAAGCTCATCTCAACCGACGCCGAACGTCCCGCCCCCGAAACACCGGAGAGGGAGTTGATGACGACCCCTTTTGTGGAGATGAGTCCGGCTTTCAACACCGGAAGCAACGGCAATATTGCGTTTGTGGCATAGCAGCCCGGATTTGCAACCAGGTGCGCATCTGCGATGCGCGCTTTGTTCAGCTCGGGGAGGCCGTAGACTGCTTCGCCCAGGAGTTCGGATGCTGTATGCTTGTGGCCATAATACTTCTGATATATGTCAGCACTGGCAAGCCGGAAGTCGCCACCGAGGTCGATGATCTTGCCGACTCTGTCCATGAGTTGTGGAACAACCTTCATTCCCTCACCGGATGGAAGCGCGACAAACACAACGTCAAGACCTTCAAGTCTGACGGCGTCAAACGGCTCGAACGTGAGATCGAGAATGCCCGTGAATATCGGATACAACTCATCAACCCGCTTGCCTGCCGACGTATTGGCAACAACGCTGGCGATGTTCACATCAGGCCGGGTGGAAAGCAGGCGCATCAACTCTGCACCCGAATAACCCGACGCTCCGATAATTCCCACTTGAATCATGTTTCTCCTTGAAGGGCCCCAAAGCACTAACTGCATAATTATACATGTTTCTGTATTATTATGCAAGAACTATTTTGGCGATATTCGAGCGTGGGGGGTCTCTGCGACGGAGGCACCGAGACACGGAGGGGAGGGGAGGTGATGATGAACTTTTCCTCAGTGTCTCCGCGACTCTGTGGCAAATTCTGGAAGGTATTTTTATTGGGGAGTTACTTAGCGCAGGCTTTGCGCGAGGAGGGTGACTTGGTGTTGGCGGCGAGTCTCAAGAGTTGTTCGAAAGTCAGATCGACTTTCAAGGGCTTCTCGTGTGTGGCTTTGGGTCGCGCTTGGGCTTTGGTTTATGTTGGGCTATGCTATTTTATTTCGTTCCCTCTGTCGCAAATCCAAAATTTATTATCGTCAACATCAAAACGGAAAGCGAACTGCGTGGAATTTTCTTGGCCGAAAATATCTCGGTACGTGGTCAAGCCGTGCCAAAAAAAGTATCGACGTTTTTCTTTCAAGGCACGCACACCCTCGTCGCTCATCAGTTTGGTATACTCCAAACTGAAAATAATATTCGCTGATTGCTTTTGGCCGAGAGCGAGCGTGCTCATTCGCGAGCTGTCAATGTTGCTGGTGTTGCTATACCTTGGAGTATATGAGAAAGAAGTATTATTGCTTTCCCAGTGGCCACCACTCGCCCTGCAATGTACCGCGGGAGTCTCTCCCGCATTTATCACCCTGATATTTGCAGTCATTGTGTTATCAAGAACATCATTCTTGAGTGTGATAGAATCAACGACGACGCAAGCCCTTGTTTGTATGATTTGAAATTGCTTTTGTAAACGCAACGAACTGTCAGCGACAGCAAGAGCATCGTTAGAAACGCTGGCTTGCCACCAACCAAACCCCATCATAAAGGCGGTAAAAATGGCTATCAAGCTCCCAAGAACAATCTCAATTTTGTTAGTGAAAGTAACCTCTCTCCCTCTTCCGAGACGGATTTATTTCCCTTGCTGTCGTGTACCATCTGCCTTTGAGGTTTTCATCTTCGATAGATATCGTAGATTGAATCCAATGCACAACATAATCCCCCAATCCTAAAATAATCGTTGGGATCTCCTAATTATCAAGTCGAATAAGACCGTGACCATTGCTTCGCTTCTTTCATGTCGGTGAAGACCTGCAAGCGTACGTCCACATCTTCTGCAAGTATTTGCGCCATTCGTCCCATCCCATACGATGCCACGTTTTTGACCATGAACGCCACACAGTTCAGTTTGAGCTCGTGCTTTTTAAGGAAGCCAACCAATTCTTTGATGTATTCGGTCGATGGCGGTTCATCAACAAGATGGCGGTCAAGCAGAAAATTGAGCCCGGCTTTATAGTTGGGATCCTTGAACACCGTTTCCATCGTTCTCTCGAATTCTGCAAAGTCGGGGTTTGCGTTGTACTGAATCGTGACCATCCGTATGGCCTTGTCAATTGTGTACGTCAGCGACATGAAGATCCTCCCTGGACTGGCTGTAATGAGGTGTTGTACAGACAGCGTAGCAAGAACGTGCGCTAATGTCAAGCAATGTTTCGAATCTCTTACAAAAAGATCAGAGACCGAGGAGGCTTTTCAGCCTGGCATACCCGGCGCGACTCACCAGCAGTCTGGTGCCATCGATGAGTATGACAACGCGACTGTCTTTTGCATAGGGTTCAATCTTGGACAAACGGTCGAGATTGAGGATACAGGAGCGGTGGATACGGAGAAACTGTTGCGGGTCGAGATCCTCCTCCAGCGTGGAGAGGGTTCCATGTTTCAAGAACTTCTTCCCTTCAGCCTTGACCGTGAAGTAGTCGTCCTGCGCTTCGATGTAATCGATCTTCTCTGTCGGGACGACGTGAACCTTTGAGCCTTCGCGGATCAGCAGACGGTCAACAGGCCCGGACTTCGGCTGTGCATCCACTGATACTTTCGTGAGGTTGGGACGTTGTTTCCAGGTGGCGAATGTTTTCGCATGGTGCAACGCTTCGTCAAGCCTGGTTTTGCTGAATGGCTTCAGAAGATAGTCCACGGCATGATGTTCAAACGCCTTCACGGCATACTCATCATACGCCGTTACAAAAATAACGGAGGGGCGCTCGTCCACGAGTTCGAGCACCTCAAAACCGTTGAGCTTCGGCATCTGGATGTCAAGAAACACAATGTCCGGCTTCAACTCCGTTATTGCCTTGACCGCCTCGAAGCCGTTTGCACACTCCGCAACGATCTTGATCTCGGAGTGCGCTGTGAGATATTCCTTCACAAGGCCACGGGCGAGTTCTTCGTCGTCAACAATTACCGCAGTGAAATTGATTTGTCGTTCCTGTTTGGCCATGGGATTAATAGCTTGATGGACTTGATGGAAGAGAAATCTCGGCACGAAATACGCCGTCATTTCTTTGGGTATCGAGCCGTGCTTCGTTGCCATACACCGATGACAGGCGTCCGCGTACATTCTCCAGCCCTACGCCTTTCGACAATTTTGCATTGGAATCGGGATCACACGGATTCGTCACGATAAGCACAAGCCGGCTGCCGCGATGGCGCGCCTCGAGCGAGATTGCACCGCCCTCCACGAGATTGGCGATCCCGTGCTTGATCGCGTTTTCCACCAGGGGCTGAAGAAGCAGCGGCGGAACCATGCACGTGGACGCCTCCTCATCAATCTGCTTGCTGAATGAAAGTCGTGAACCGAACCGTACCTGTTCTATGGCAAGGAAATCCTCGACCAATGAAATCTCCTCACTCAACGCAATGGTTTGCGTGGAGGCAAGTTTCAGCGTCCTTCTGAGAAATTCCGCCAGACGTTGGGACATATCCCGCGCCTTTGCCGGATCAACCGTCGTCAGTGCACTGATGGAGTTCAAACTGTTAAACAGGAAGTGTGGCTGGATCTGCGCTTTGAGCGCTTTCACTTCCGCTTCCCGTGCAAGCGCTTGCAATTCCAATGCCCTTCTCTCCACGTCACGCGATGATTCAAACGCGAGGATCAAATAGTGGACGACCACCGCAAGAAGATATAAAAGAATGCCGGTCCCCACAAAGAGCGGAACAAGTCCGCTGAACTTTGCTTCAAGCGTTGACAACTGCTCAACTTTTGCAATCAGAGTCACCCAGCCTTTTATGATAAGCAGCCAGAGTGAACTTGAAAGAAACGATGCGATGACGAATACTGCCGCGAGCTTGAAAGGGGGCGTGGTTTGCAACGGGAATGCACGGCACACGTACAGCGCCGCGAGACATATGAACGAGTACACGACCGACATGGGCAGTATGAGCGCCAGTGCTTCCACCCACTGAAGAGTGCCGGACATCGCTGCAAGCGCAGCGAGGAGTCCGGCAATCAACAGCCAGCCGACGAGGTATAACGTGAAGCGTTCTCTTTGTGCGAGGATGGGATGCATGAATTAGTTCGAGATCTCCACGCCACCCATGATCGCGAAGCCCTTCACAACGAGCCGCTTCGCGGAGCCGCCCTGTGGTGGCCGCGTCTTGTCATCGAACCCGCCGAGCAGCGGTGTTCCCTCAAGGACCACACTCCAGTCAAGAGGCACTTTGATTTCTATCCCGCCCCAGAACGCGAACGCATCAATGACCGCTTCGCCATCCTTCATTGAAGCCTGGCGCAAGTCAATCTCGCATCCTCCCATGATGGCGGTGAGTTCTCCACCCTGAAAGTTCTGCGAATTGCTGGTACGCCTGAACCCACTCATGAACGCCATCCCACCGATCGTTGTGTTGGTATCATCCGGTGCAATGACCTCGGAAGAGCGGCCCGTGGTGCGCCGGTATGACCTCCAGATCAACGACAGTCCAATGGCAACGAAAAGCAACGGCCAGAAATCCCACAACCGGAACTCGAGTACGCCCATTCTATCGAGGAGGAGGGCACTTCCGATAAAGATAAAGATGATTCCGGAAAAGCGTCCCTGCGTTCCGCCGAGAGCATTGGTTCCCGGCGTGCTTCTCGGTTGCAGCAATTTGCTTATACCGTACAAGACAAGAAATGCGGGCCAATAACGAAGATAGTCGCGGGCATACAGCACATCCATATTATCGAGCGTGAACACCACGCCAATAAGAACGATGATGAGTCCAAGCACTACCTGTGGGGTTGCCCGCCATAGTGATCTAGTTTCCATTGCCGCTCTCCTTTGCCAATGTCATGGGTGATTTTCTTGCCAACGCTGCCCCTGTAAGGTACACACCCCACACGATCAACACCAATGGCCACGAGTTCCTGTACGTAAAACCAAAGAGCCTGAGCGTCACAAGTTGAAACCATACACCCAGCAACAACAACCAGATTCCATCCCACCGGCCTTTTCCATTGTCCGATTGTATGAGTTTACCCAATCCGATCATGATGAGTATGACCGGCCAAAAGCGTGAGAGCGGAATGTGTTCGATGAACCCGAGGTTCATAAGGATGAATGCAGCGCCAAGCACAATAAGCACGATACCGATCATCGTTCTTGGATGTTTGAATTGATTCATAATGCCTCCTGAGTAGTTTGACTGGCATAAGATACGTGCAACATCCCAGGAAGAAACATGGTTTTAGGCGAATGGAGGTCGGCGGTAGGTGAATGGCGACATCAAAAAGAGAAATGAAAACCGCCAAGACGCCGAGATCGCCAAGTGTGTTTTTGGGGTTCTTAACCAGAAAGGGCATACTTCCTACTTTTGGTGTACTTGGCGTCTTGGCGGTTTTTTTCTTTCTTAAGAATATGCTAAGGCCTGCCGGATTGTGTGGCGTGAAGTTGATTCAACAGTTCGCTCATACCGGCTGATTTGTATTGAGGAGAGAGCGAGTCACCGCGGCGGACATGGATAAGCTCTGCAACAACGCTGATACCGATCTCTTCCGCAGTCACAGCACCGAGTTCAATTCCCATCGGCGCGTGAACGCGTCGCAAATCCTGAACCGATGTTCCCCGCTCAACCAGATGCTCATACGTGGTCAGCACTTTTCGTTTGCTGCCGATCATGCCAATGTACTTGGCCGGAGTCTTCAACGCGCGTTCGAGGATCTCTTCGTCGGAACGATGGCCGCGTGTTGTGATAATAATGTAGGTTGAATGTTTGATCGTGAGTTGTTCAAATGCATCATGGAACTCCACCGCCAATGTTCGGACTGCTTCCGGGAATCGATCGGGATTGGCGTACTCCTTCCGATCATCGACAATCGTGACGCCAAATCCCGCAATGGAAGCAACGCGGCTGATCGACTTCGAAACGTGTCCCCCACCAAAGATGATCAGTCCAGGCTGACCAATCAACGGTTCGAGGAACAGCTCTCCATGCTGAAGTTTCAACCGACGTGTCTCATTCCGGTGATGCGCTTTGTGGGTCTCCTCTGCAAGTTCGTCCGTTGAGAATTGGAGTGTCGGGACGTTGGACAGTATCTGTTTCCATTCATCCCTCAAACCATCCGTTCCGGGCGCAACGCGAATCAGAAGCTTTGCCGTCACCGTTCCAGATTCATCAATCATGGTAGCGACAACACCATCATCTCCCTCATCACGTAGCGCTTTCATTTCCTTGATGAGTGAAACGTGAGTACGCAAAATTGGTTCGATCAACACATCAAGGCTTCCGCCACAAATGAGACCCTGAACCATGTCGTCTTCATTCAAGTGAAACGTCATGACCTCGGCCTTGCGTTGTCCATACATTCGTTGTGCTGCCTCAAGGACGTCACCTTCGAGGCAACCACCTCCAACGGTTCCCATCCATGCACTTCCATCCTTCTTCACGAGCATCTTTGAAAAGGCAGACGCAGGGGTTGAGCCGTTCGTCGAAAGGATAGTGGCAAGGATGATAGAGCCTTCTGACTCAAGGGCAGAAAGGATTTCGTGAAGGATATCCATTGATGGAATGTTAGTTCGAAAATAACCTGCACCAATGTAGAGCAATCGTTGGGTATTATCAACATTTAGTAGTGCCTCGCTTTGATTCAACCTATTCACAATCGGCACCTTGAACGGGTCGACCCGTCTCGCCGAGGCGGAACGGTGGCAATGGCGTCATATGGCAGGCTTCGACTTCGCTCAGCCTGACGTTCGCACACCGAGACACGATCGATTATTTCAGGCCGCATTTCTGTCTTGCTTCCCAAAATCCTGTTTGTTACATTCTCCCACTGCTTTTCTCATATCCAAACATACTCTCTCACAACAGAGGAGAATCTCCCAATGTTCAACCTCAAAGACACCATCCACCGTCGCGGCTTTCTTGGAAGCCTTGCAGCTGCATCAGCCGTTGGCGTGGCAGCTCTCAGCTCGCCGATGGAATTGCTTGCTCAGAAGGGCAAGCCCGATGCATCCAGCAACAAGGAGTTTGATGCCTGGCTGAAAAAGATCAAAGGAAAGCATCGCCAGGTGTTCGACGCGACAGCAGAGAACGAAGGATTCCCGGTAGCATGGGCTCGCATCTTTCTCATGACCAATGAGATGGTCGGTGCACCCAAGAGTGATGTCACCGCGGTGGTCATCCTGCGACACGATGCGCTTCCCCTCGCGTTCGATCATGCTCTCTGGGAAAAATACAAGCTCGGCGAGTTCTTCAAGATCAACGACAAGGCATCAAAGGATCCGGCAGTACGCAACCCGTACTACCACCCGAAGCCGGGCGAACTCATGATGGACAGTTTTGCCATCGACGAACTTCAGAAAGACGGAGTCCTGTTCGGCGCGTGCAACATGGCAATCAAGGTGTATAGCGGCCTCGTCGCGAAAAAGATGGACATGGATGCGGATACAGTGATGAAGGAGTGGCTGGCAGGCGTCATTCCCGGAATGACGGTTGTGCCATCAGGGGTGCTGGCAATAAACCGCGCGCAGGAATATAAGTGCACGTATTGCTACGCCGGCGGTTGAGAGGCATGTGTGATTGAAACGAGAAAGAGGCGGACGCTGAATGCGTTCGCCTCTTTGTAGTTACATCCTAGCAGGATGTTGAAAAACTATCTTGACAGTCTTTGCGAGGAGCGGAGCGACGAAGCAATCTCGTTTTTCATTTCAGAATCAGCAGTTCAGATTGCTTCGCCTCGAAAGCAAGGCTCGCAATGACTTAACAATGGGCTTTTTCAACAGCCTGCTAGTGCTTGTAGTACACCGCGTCAACGGGAAGTTTCTCCGTTCGGTAATCATTTTCCTTGAATGGAAATGCCGGGCGCGGCTTTGAACAGATGAATGCAGCAATCTGTTGTGCCTCCTCGTCAGTCAGGCTGCCGGGATTGAGATATGGCATTGCATAGCGGATCATCCCCGCCAGCGTATACACACGGGCTGCACCCGCACCGTCGTTCCATGAGTCAGGCCCCCACAATGGTCCCGCTTTCTTATCCCCGATCGCAAGACCCTGTCCGTCTTCTCCGTGACACGATGAACACTTCTCGATGAACAGAATACCTCCACGCTTCGAATCAAGTTTGTCAATCGAGATGAGTTTGCCCGATGCAATCACATTGTGCCCTCGCCATGGCGGGTTCTTCCCTACCGGGATTCCATGTGAAAGCCAGGCGAGATACGCGGAGATCGCCCGCACTTCCTCTGATTCGGGTGATGGCGGCGCCGACTTCTCAACACGTCCGTCGACCCCATTCTGACTGCGCTCAAAACATCCCACGATGCGGTCTTCCAGGCTGAAGAGCCGTCCCGCGCGCTTGTTGTATTCAGGATAGACTGTCGCAACACCAACGAGCGGCATCGCCATTTCCTTCTGGCCGCCGTTCAGGTGGCAATTGTTGCACGAGAGCTTGCCATGCGAAAACTGCGGAGCCTCACGGTGCGTATCGGTAAAAAGTCTGAACCCCCGCCGGATTTGATTGGCAAGTGGTGAAGCATCCAGCGTTGAATCGGTAAGAGGGTTTCTCGGAAACTCCCAGGCCGTTACCATCGTTGCTGACGCCGGCAGCAACGGACCACTCGCTGGAGGAGACACATCGTCGTTCTGCACAACATCCTGCATGACAATATCCAACACCACTAACCCGACCAACGCCAGGGCAATGACAAGCAAAAAGAGCAATGACTTCATCACGTGCTCCCTATTCCCCAATAATCATTGGCTACGTTCCTTTTCTCAATCGGGCGTTTTACTGTACCAATCTGTTCTTTCAGCTTTTGGGCTGACATCACAATCACTTCATTTGTTGCAGGCAGAGAAAATTCCGGCTCGATTTCATGGTTGCCGACTGCAGAGATCGCGTCTTTGATGGCCAACCACGTGGAAAGCGCGAGCATGAGCGGCGGCTCAGCAACGGCTTTGCTTCTTCTGATCGTATCCGGATTCGGCGCACCCTGAAGGAACGCGACCCTGAAATCTTTTGGGATATCCTGCACCGACGGAATCTTGTACGTGTCCGGTGAGTGCGTCATGAGATTTCCCTTGTCATCCCATTTGATCTCTTCCGTTGTACACCAGCCAACGCCCTGAATGTAGCCGCCTTCCACTTGTCCGAGGTCGATACCCGGATTGAGTGAATCGCCAACATCATGAAGGATGTCGGTCCGCAACATCGTGTGCCTGCCGGTCAACACATCAACCAGTACTTCGCTTACACATATACCGTACGCAAAATAGTGGAACGGCCTGCCGAATCCTTTTTCCTTGTCCCATCCTATGTCCGGGGTCTTGTAGAATCCCGTCGCACTCAGGCTTACTTGCTTCAGTTGCATCAACGGCATCGCATCTGCAAACGCGATGCTGCGATCGGGATGGTCGGCATCGATGATGGCATCGTCTTTGAAGATGATGGATTGTTGAAGTGATGGAACACCGGGGTTCTTCCCCGTAAATATCCGGGCAACTGCTTCGGCAATTCTCGATTTCAAAATATCAACTGCATTCTTGACAGCCATACCGTTCAAGTCCGTTCCGGCGGATGCGGCAGTGGCGGATGTGTTCGGCACTTTGGATGTGTTGGTCGCGTTCACCTTCACACGGTCAGGACTCACACCAAACTCCGCCGCAGCAACCTGCTGCATCTTCGTGTGCAGACCCTGGCCCATTTCTGTGCCGCCGTGGTTCACAAGGATGGTGCCGTCTTTATAAACGTTGACGAGAGCGCCGGCCTGGTTGAGGAACGTTGTCGTGAATGAAATGCCAAACTTCACCGGCGTAACGGCAAGGCCCTTTTTCTCAAACTCATACTTCGCATTGAATGCCTCAACCTCCGTTCGTCTCTGCGCATAGTCCGATGACTGCATAAGCTGATCGTAGATCAAATGCACACGGTTGTTCTCGACGACTTGGCCATAGTGTGTCGTGTTCCGGCTTGCCATTCCATAGAAATTCTTGTGCCGGACTTCTGCCGCGTCCATCCTCAGAGAACGTGCAACGCGATCCATCACCGTTTCGATCACCGCCATGCCTTGCGGTCCACCGAATCCACGGAAGGCCGTGTTGGATGGAAGATTGGTCTTGTACACTTTGCCGACGACGGAGAGATTCGGGATGAAGTAGGCATTGTCCACATGCAGCATTGCGCGCTCCATAATGGCGAACGAGAGGTCGGTTGCGCAACCGCCATCGCTGTGCAACTCGAGTTTCACAGCAAGGACATTCCCTTCGTCGTCAAAGCCAACTTCATACTTTGAGAGATAGCGGTGTCGCTTGCCGGTGATCTTCATATCGTCATCGCGGAAGAGCCTGATCTTCACCGGACGGTTGGTTGCCCGGCAGAGCAACGCTGCCCAGCATGCCGTGTGGTTGCCCTGTGTTTCCTTGCCGCCAAAGGCTCCCCCCATGCGCCGTACGTCAACTACAACTTCGTTCTTGCCGACCCCGAGCACTTCAGCGACGAGCGCCTGCGTTTCAGAAGGATGCTGCGTTGAGCTGAAGACGTTGATCTCCTTCCCCTCACCCGGCACGCAAAGGCAGACCTGCGATTCAAGATACCAATGCTCCTGCGCTCCGGTTTTCAACACTCCGCTAAACCGATGCGGCGCCGATGAGAGGGCTTCGTCTGCATTGCCGCGCGACATTGTACGCGGCGGGCCAAGCAGGCTCTGCTTCTCAATTGCTTTCTCGATGGTAAGAATAGGATCAAGCGATGTACACTCCACCTTGATGAGCTTCTCTGCTTCGATACATTGCTCTTCGTTCTCAGCGGCGATTAGAAACATCGCCTGCCCAACGCAGATGACTTCGTCAATGGCGAGACAGAGTTCGTCCTTCACCACAGGACCCATCTGGTTGTGGCCGGGGATGTCCTTGTGGCAAAGTACCGCGTGTACGCCGGGTACGTTCTTCGCTTCACTCAGATCGAATGACTTGATCTTCGCGTGCGCGTGCGGACTGTACACCACCCGCCCGAAGAGAAGCTGCATGCTGACGAGGATATCGTCAATGTACACGGCTTCGCCGGTGACGTGCTTGGATGCGGATTCGTGTGGGATGGGTGGGGTCATTGCCCTTTACTCAAGCTCTTTCAAGTGAGTTATGTCGCGAGAATTAAGCCAACGGGATGCTTCAAGTTGAAAACTGTAAGATGATGATTATGATTGGGGTCAGTTGCAACTTCTAACAAATCGTTGAGAATCTTCTGGCCGGATTCGATCAGCCCGGTCAAATGCTTCTTGTGTTGAGGAGGCAAACGTTCTTCGGCCGCAATCGTTGCTTTGAGATTGAAAAAGCCCTGAGATGGTCTGTTGATGATGTCTTCAAAGTATGAAGCAAATCCCATAACTTGGATTCCCCTTGTTGTGCCTTACTCTGTAACCTACCTCTTTACTTCCTGTTCTCAGTTGTCACGATACCCCATCCAGTCAAACGGCGAATATTTATCACCGATACTGAGATCCAATATCTTGTCGGCCACACGCTCAAAGTTATCGCTGTTGCTTAGAATAATGATACCAATGTTTTCGCTGGGATACACCACGCAAAAATTTTGCCAGCCATCAGCGTGTCCCCCATGCCGGAATGCTTGTCCGTACGGTGATTGATGAAGCGCCCAGCCAAGTCCCCACGCGCTGTGTGTCGGATCGGGGGCTGTCAATACGCTATCACGCAGAGGGCCGGCTTGTCTTCGTGACGTTACAGAGATTTGAGGACTCATCATTTCGGCATACAGTTTTTCCGACAGTCCCTGTTTCTTCATGACGCTCAAGACAAAGGATGCGTAGTCGGACAGTGATGTCACCATAGAACCGGCAGCCCTCGCACTTGTTCGCTTCTGAGCGCCAATCACTTCTCCTTTTGCATCATGCCCCATTGAAAAGTCGTTGTCGAACTCCTTGTGCCACACCATGCCTGTCCTCTTCATGGAGAGAGGATCAAAGATGTACTGCTTGCACAGGGCATCGAGGCTTCTGCCCGTATGTTCCTCGACGACAAAGCCAAGGAGGTTCATTCCCTCGTTGGAGTAGCGGAAGAACGTGCCGGGGGCGGAAACGATTCTCAGCTTTTCATCCTTCTCCAAAAACCTGAGAATCGGCAGTCCCGAACTGTGGCTAAGTATCATCCTTGGAGTAATTTTTTTGAACTCATCCTCCTGCAGCGCCAGGTCCGCCCATTTCTCGTATTCACGAATCGGCTTCTTCAAGTACGTGTAGACGGGTTTATCCAATTCAAACACATCTTCATCGACCAGCTTGAGGAAGAGAAAAGAGAAGAGCGGCTTCGTCAACGACGCGGCATAAGAAACTGTTTCTGTGTCAAAGGGTTCGTTGGTCTTCTTTGTTTTCGTTCCGAAGAACTTCTGGTATGCGACTTTCTGATCGCTAATGATGAGCATTGAAAGCCCCGTAATCCTGGCGGTGTCAACAATCGAGGCGAGCTTCGCGGTTAATGCATCAGCAGCAAGGAGAGAGCCGTCAAGTTTTTTGATTGTCTCCTGTTGCGCCAGTCCGATTGTGTAAGCGAACATAAGTGTGGCGGTTAGTTTTTTCACGATGGGGAGATTCATGATTGAAGGTAATGTTGGGAAATCATTCAAGTCTCTTTGCAAAGTGGTCCTTATCCTCGTGCGACACAAGATGCGTGACTCGCCCGGTTCGATCCCGGACAAAACCAATCGGGCCGGGCCATTCCTTCGCGTAGAAAAGCGTATCGGCCCCCGCGACCATCTCCATTGTTCTTCCCTCGGTCTCACCGACGAGCCGTTTGTTTTCCCGTTTGATGGAAACTGTAAAGACCTCTCCTTCATACACACCTTGATATTGGTCCAGAAGAGAAGAATCGAGATCCAAGTGTTGGAACGTCTCGAACTTGGAAACGTTCTGGTTCCCTTCGCCGTGCTCCTGGCCGCACATGGCACAGGGCGTTGGTTCCATGTGGTTGTCAACGATGTGGCGGACATGTCGCTGTGTGCGCAAATATGCTAAGACCGCGCGAAGGTCGTCATCAGTCATGTTACGAAAAACGACCCAGGGCATCACAGGGTCGAGTTCCCGTACTCGTACACGGCCTGTTCGAATTGTTTCGATGAACAATGCCTCATCGTAGTATGCAATGCCCGACGGATCAGACGTGAGATTGGCGCTGAACAGATTACGGTCCAGACGCTTTCCCTTTTCCTCAAGAAGATTGCCGCCACCGAATACTCCGGGCATTGATGGAGCTTCCCATGCACTGTGACATCCCGAGCAATCTGCGATATCGGCAAGGTACCTCCCTCGCTCCACGGGGGCCGATATGTCCCGTGCTGAAACCGGCTCTGTAATGGGTTTCGGATCTTTCTTCGCGAACTCTTCAGCCTCAAGAGAGAGCCGGCGTTTCGGAAGCGGGTTACTGACCGGCGGAAGCGTGCGAAGATACACGATGATCGACGCCAGGTCTTCATCCGAAAGATTGGCAAACGACCAGTACCACATCGGTCCAGCAAGAGTGCGGCCATCGTGCCCGATGCCTTCACGGATTGCGCGGGCAAGCATGTCATCCGTCCATTTCCTGGCTCCTGTTTCAAGGTCGGGTGTAATGTTCGGCGCAACCGTCCTGTGTACACTGTCCTCCGAAATGATCCGGCCTGCACCTTTCTTTTCCGGAAAGGGAGACGCGCCCGGCTGGCTCCAATCGCGTTCTGAGTGACAAAAGAGACACTGGCACACTCCTTCGGCGAGATACTTTCCACGATCAATCCGTTCAGCCGTCCTCTCGAAGACGCGGTTTGTCAGAGGTCGCGTTCTCGGCAGATGGACTTCCCCACTCTTCGTGCATCCAGTTGCTGTGATGAGAACGTGAAGGAGCGCCGTGATAAGTAGTGCGCGAACTGCTGTCATGAAGCCTTTGGAATTGTCAATGCCCATTAGCTGCCGCTGCCCGCATCTTCTTGTATAAGATAGAGACGATTGTCTTCAACCTTGTACAGCAATGGAGCGACCACAATTTTTGGATATCGCAAGCGAAGGCGTTTCACTTCACTCAGAATAAAATTCACCTCATTGCCAATTTCATACATCGGGGCGAAGTGGAAGAAGTGATCCTCGGCTGCTTCACGTTGCCAGCCGGCGTCGTTCACCAATCCCTGGACGAACTGGCCCTTACGTGCAATAAGATTGACCATGCCGCATTGCGTATGTCCGATCAACGCGATGCAACGGATGCCACCGACAGCGATGGCATACGAGACTTTGAATTCACTGTGCCTCAGGTTTGCGCCGCCGGTACGAATAATGAATGAGAAATTGTCCGGCATGTGAAGATGCTTGCGATTGTCCATGCACATGCCGACCAGCAACTGGGCGTTCGTGTAGGCCTCAAACTCCCGGTCGAGGTTGTGGTACTCAAGCAGAAGCCCGATTGACGTCTCTCGATATTGAAGGGGGATGTCTTCCCGGGATGCTATTGATAGAAGTTTGCTCATTTCATTCTCATTTGTGCTGTGGTTTTTTGCTCGTAGGGGTCTTTACTCTCCAATCTCGACCTCGCCCAGTGTTGCCCTCACCAATTCCCACTCGTTCCGCCACCGCCAAACTCTCCACCGCCACCTTCAAGCTTCTTGTCCGCAGCCTGAACCTGAGGCGAAGCGCCAAGCGTATGAGCTATCACCAGCGCTTCCGCATTGAGGCCTTTGAGCTTTTCCTTCAGCAGGTGTTTGTCGGTGAAACCGTCGATGCGCGTTTTTAGGTTACGGATTGCAGCCACAGCAACCAGGGAGAGCGCTAGTCCGGCAAGCGTGAGCGCGACATCCGGAGGCAGGACATGGAAATAATGTCTGAACGTCAGCACGGAGAGCACCGCCGTAATCAACCCGGCACGGAGCAGGAGATGATCACGCACCATCAATCCTCTCACGATGTACACGATCGGTGTCAACGCGGTGAACACATAGAACAGCCATGCGAACGGCATATCCTGTCCTTCGGGAATTACGCCCTCCATCAACAGTTCATTTCCCATCCTAACGCCGAGATAATTCCCCGCCCAGTAGAACGTTGCAAGCGCGAGAATCTCAAGAACAAACAGACATTCCTCGTATGGCTTCAAAGCCCTCTCGTCTTTCCCCTTGCGTGAGAGAAAGTAAGATACAAGCGCAACTGCCATCGCGACAAACGGCAGGATCGCCTTCGCCAGCGGTCCAGCCTCGAACATCGCTGTAAAGATGGCACCAAGAATACAGACGTACGCAGCAATAGTCACGATGCGATCTGCAAAGCGCACCACGCCCCAGAGAAGAAACGGCAAGGGAAGAATCCACGGAATCACCCAATCCCTTGCGCCTGTACCCGTATCCAAATAGATCCACACGAGTCCGCCAATACTGAAGCCAAGCGATGCATACAGAAGCGCATCGTCGATCCCGGCTTTGTACAGGTTCTTCTGCTTGATGAGCGCTTCAAGCACAACGAACGAAATAATCCCCACCACCAGACAAAAGATGCTGATACCGCGATCGCCGGCCAAACCAACGACCATGAACGCCATGCCGTACACACCGGACAATGCAATGTATGTAAAAAAGAACAGGACCATCCTGATGAAAAGATTCGGCGTGTACAACGGCGTCAGGAACTTCGCCTTGATGGCAGCATATTGATCGATGGAAATGATATCACTTGCATGCCAGCGCTTCGCTTCACGGGAGGTGTGCAACGAGTCGAGCCATTGCGTATTGTGGATGATCATATGCGTGTCAGGAATTTTTTGTAATTGAAAATGAAATAGATGATGGCGCCGCACGACACGATGAAGTACAGGAACATACCGTAGGGATCCATGAAGATGCTTGCGAGGATATACGTCAGACCAATGTACCCGTACACGGACGAGATGAGAAGAAACATGAACGACTGCTCCCTCCGCGCGTAGACAATGCCCGCGGCGCAACAGGCCATGAGAAGAACGAAGTACACCACATCCATGTGCAGGTTGAACAGCGCCGCGAGACAGGCGATAAACAGGATGTGTGATCCGAGATTCAGCGCGGTGAAGGTGAAATGCTTCTTGATTTCGTAACGGTCAAGGACAAGCACCGTCCCGCATACGAAAGCACCAAACACCAATCCGGTAATGATCAGCGGATCTTCTGCGAAAATGCCTTCCTTCATCAAGGTCACAGGCGAAACCGAGAGTCCCAGCCACGCCGCGAGTCCGGCAATGCCCAGCGAAAGAATGCCGCGGTGATCGTAGGAATACGCGACGAAGAGAAACACCAGCGCCGGAATCAATGCGCTGATTCCCCACCGCTCACCGAAAATTGCATATTGGAACTGCGCGTAGTTAATGACGGTGGCGAACAGGAGGCAACCCAGCAGGACAACGTAATCACAGAGCGAGCCGGGACTTTTGACTTCTGCGTTGGAGTACGGAGGCTTCTGTCTAGTGACATACCAAAAGCACGCGCCTGTCAACAGCGTCAGAAGGCCGATGATTGACAGATGGCCAATGGAGTTAATGTTCTGGTAGATCACTATCCCGACGCCCGTTGTAAAGAGCAGCACGCCGAAATAGAGCATCGTCCTCAACTCATAATAGAGTGAGAACAAGGATCCGTCGTAGATGCGCGTGAGATGCGAGCGCTGATCACTGGAAATCAGCCCTTCGGTATGCAGCTTGTTGATGGTGTCAATCTTCATTCATTCAACCTGTCGCGTAGTGAGTGCTATACTCCGAACTGTCTCAGATGGTGGTCAAGATGTTTCCACATGAGCGTATCCCATTCCTGCGTCGTCATGTGACCGAAAAACGGATGCGGTTCTCTGGAGAGACCTGCTGGACCAACCTGGCTGAACTTCCGGATCAGATCAACAAGCTTCTTCTTCTCCTCCTCTGCATTGCGTTGGCCTGCAACAACGAAGTTCTTATCCGTCGGCAGGTTTTTGGAGAACGGCTCCTCGCCATTTGCCAGCTTCTTCTTTGCCATCTTGCCGAAGAGGATGCCGACCAATGTCCGTTTGAGTTTGAGTTCGTCGAGCGCAACGCGCAACGGCCTCTGCGCGTGAGTAAGCATCTGGCCTACATTCATCTTTCCCCATTCTGCTTTCGAGTTTGCAGTGAGGCGGTTAATGCGGACGATGATTTCCTGGTTG
The DNA here is from genome assembly GCA_031402435.1 of Bacteroidota bacterium. Taxonomy (GTDB): domain Bacteria; phylum Bacteroidota; class Ignavibacteria; order UBA10030; family UBA6906; genus UBA11986. Next base: position 74,255 of record JANNSJ010000011.1, read on the forward strand.
TCGGAAGTAATGAAGAGGCTTTTCATGTAAGCATTGTTTGGAGTTGTTTTGACTATGTGATCAACAGCCAACCAAGCGAAGCTGAGCAACTTTCTTTACCAAATCTCCTCCATCAGCCACCGAAGAAAGAAACAACGTAGGTTGACTCACGTTGTAGTGTCCGCTTAGATCAATCAGCATATCCAGCCTTCCATCTCTATCCAGATCACCAGCCCAGATAAGATTAGGAGGGGCTTCCATTGTAAAAAAAAGGATGGAAACTACAATCTGAAATTCTCCTGAGTGGAAGAGCTTCAATTGATATTTTTTTATCCAGGTATCAGTCTGGCCATCGGTCACTTCACCGTAGGCCTTCAACGAGAAATACTTGTCCCCTCCAAAACTTAGATCTTTCGATTGTGCAGGAAACAAAAACTCCCTGCCATGGAAGGATGTGAGAACGCGTCCGGGTGTGAACTTGTCTGAACCTCTTACAAGAAATAACGGTTTCGCTTTCTTATCAGTGGAAACCTCTGTGTCCTTGTCCTCGTTGCTTGGGGCAGTTGTCTTGACACTCACTTTGGTTGAGATCAACTCGTACCCGTTGTCGGTTTTGTACAAACCAAACCACAACTCGCCCGACTTTACAGAGACCTCTCCGCTGCTAAATCGACCCGTAAACAACAGCTTGATTGATCTTTTTTGTGTTGGATGAGCTGGGGTCCCACTCCCTAACAAAAGAAGCAGGCTCAAGATCGAAAGACTTATGTACGGCATACTGACCCTTTCAAAATCTGACAGCAATGGCGCTTAACAAGCGTCTGATCGTATTTACTCCAACGGTATCCGGCTCGCGTTCTTTACTAACCACTGGTCGAACGTCTGCAAGGCAGGATTGAGTGAACGCGAGACGTCGAGGCTTCGCCCTCCGCAATACAACTGCTCAAAGTCGCGTTTGAACTGGATCATGTTTCCCACATCATCCGCACCGGGGAAACCAAAGCTGCGATAGACGTCAGCCGGGACGTCGTTATAGCGGACTTCCTTTCCAAGCGCCTTCGTAAGTGAAGCTGCCATCTGCGCTCCAGTCAGATGCTCGCCGGCAACGCCAACGGTCTTGCCGATGAACTCGGTGCCTCTCTTGAAAATCCCGTACGCGCATTTGCCGATGTCATCAACTGCAATGCTCGGCATTTTCTTGTCGCCCAGAGGCATCGTGAGAGCAAGGATTCCGTCCGGACCTTTCTTGGGGCCCGAGCCGAAGAAGATCAAGTTCTCCCAATAGAACGACGTGAGCAGAAACGTGGTCGGCACGCCGAGATCGGTGAACACATGGTCTACTTCAGCCTTGGCATCGAAGTGTGGCACCTTGTATTTGCCATGCAGAGTGGGCATGCGGTTGTCGCTGAGGGGCACCGACTTGCGGACATCTTCAAACGTTGACCAGATGGCGTGTTTGACGCCGGCATGCTGCGCCGCCTGAGCCAACGCGATTCCATTGGCAGTTTCCCGCTCCGCTGAAAAGTGCGCCCAAAAAAACGTAACGCAGTACGCACCGTACGCGCCTTTGAATGCTCTCTTCAAACTTTCCACATCGTCGATATCGGCAGCAACGACTTCCGCTCCGAGCTTTGCAAGCTCTTTGGCTTTGGCTGAGTTGACGTCTCTCGTGAGTGCGCGTATTGCAAAGTTGCTGTTTGGGTCGTTCAGGATTGCATGAGCAAGTCCGCCCCCTTGCGCACCTGTTGCTCCGGCTATTGCGATGATCTTCTTGTCAGGCATACTGCTCTCCTTGTTGGGTTGGTTTGTTGGATATTTAACAACTACTTGATTTCTCGTCACTTAAGTAAAAGATGCTTCCTCGCCTCAGTGAATGAAACAGCCTGCAGACGACAGAAGTAAATACCACTCGCCAGATTGCGTCCATCAAGTTTTCGTTCATACATTCCCGATCCCATCTCTTCCTTCGCTATCGTTGCAACTTCTCTGCCGAGTACGTCAAAGACTTTGATGGTAACGTACGAACGCCGGGGTATTGAAAATGCAATCGTTGTTGGCGGGTTGAATGGATTTGGAAAGTTTTGGAATAGCGAGAATCGGCTTGTTTTGATATTGTTTTCCCTTACACTTGTTATGCTTCTACTGTAGTGAACGATATTCCCACCCCAACCGATTCAAATTCTCTTTCTTGGAAATACCAGGCAATTGAACCTAGCTACTCGATAGTTGCGACTCTTACTTCGCCTCGCTCACCGTCTCACTCCAGAACTTCATCAACAGATTCTTCGCTGCAACACGCCTGAATTCCGCACTGCCACGCGCATCAGAGAGCGGGGTGAACTCTGAGTCAATCAGCTTCATTGCTTGGGTGATGGTGTCCCGATCCCATTTCTTGCCGACCAGGAACTTCTCGGCCGTCGTGGCTCTCTTTGGCCGATTCGCCATGCCGCCGTAGGCAAGCGTAATCAACCCAACGTGCATATCCGTACTCAGTTCTACTTTAAATCCCGCACTGACGGTGGAGATGTCAAGATCCTTGCGCTTCGAGACTTTGTATGATTTCACAGTCGCACGCGGACGCGGCTTCGGCAACACCACGCCGACGATAAGCTCATCGGGCTTGCGCACGGTTTGCCTGTAGCCGGTGATGAAGCCTTCCATCGGCACTTCGCGTGTGCCGTTAACATTCTGCAGAATGATGCGCGCTCCGTACGCGAGCAACACCGGCAGCGTATCGCCAATCGGCGAGGCAGTGGCAATGTTGCCTCCGAGCGTTGCAAGGTTGCGTATTTGCTGGGAGCCGAACACCGAGAGCATATCATGAAGAGCGCCAAACCCTTCCGTGAGTGCCGGCATCAACTCGCTCAACGAAGCACCCGCTCCAATCTTCAATGCAACAACATCCTCACTGACGGTCTTCAATTCAAAGATGGCGGAAAGGTCGATGATCGATCCAATAAGTTCGTGTTTCTTGGTCACCCTCAAGGCTACGTCGGTCGCTCCGCAGATCACCGTCGCTTTGGGGTTCAATTGGCGGAGAGCAAGCGCTTCGGATAGAGCCGTCGGACGAAAATACTGTTGCCGCTCGGTCTTGATGTGCAGGGACTTCTCCTCCACGGTATGCAGCAACGCAACCATATCGCGTTCAACAAGCGTGAGATCATCCACACCTTTATGGACACATGACTTTGCCGCCGCTTCGATGATCGGTTTGTAGCCGGTACATCTGCAAAGGTTGCCGGTCAATGCATCATCAATCTCCGCTCGTGTCGGTTGGTCATAATTTTTGTACAGTGCGAACAGGGACATGATAATTCCCGGCGTGCAATAGCCGCACTGGCTCCCGTTTGTTTCCACCATCGCGTGCTGCACTGGATGCAAATGGCCGTTCGAAGACTTGAGGTTCTCCACCGTGACAAGCTGCTTGCGATGGATCATCGGAAGGAACACAAGGCATGAGTCCACGGACTTGTACTGGATTTTCCCGTTGGCGGTCGGCTCCCCAAGCACAACGGTGCATGCGCCGCAATCACCTTCAGCGCACCCCTCCTTGACGCCCTTGTGGCCCGGCAGACTGCGAAGATAGTTCAGAACCGTCGTGGTGGGAGTGAGTTCGGGATGATCCTCAACATTGATCTTGACAATCTTTCCATCCAATACGAATGAAATCGGGGAACTCATTGAGGCCTTTTGCGTGGGAAAACAGTGAAGGTGCGGCGTAAACCCTGCGTAAGTGTAGCAATTCTCTGCCCAAGTTTCAAGGGCAGGGGTATTGTCTCAATTTGGATTCTTTGACTCGCGGAGAGAACGCCATAAACGGCATGGCCGTTCATCAAGGATTGTGCATATCTGCCATGATGGTCAGACAAGAATGTCTGACCTACTTCAAGGGTTGGGTCGGACAGCAAGTGAACCGAACGAGGGCTCGTCAATCCACGACCGTAGGACAGGCCTGCCCGACAAACCGGAACCACAGATGCAGGCGGGCATTCCTGCCTGTCCGAAGAGCAAACCCACGAGGTTGAACAGGCTCATCTCAACATGAAGGGTTGCGTTTTGATCTCAAAAGTTCTACTCTTACACAACAAACGACCTTCCACTGACCAGCACCGTCATTCAGCAAGATGCACCATCAACCTTTTGCCCTGTACAGTAACCGCGTAGTGACTCCGGGAGGAATTCGACCGGCTGCTGTTCTTATCCTGGAAGGACGAATCGCGGGCATTGTATCAAAAGATGGAGTTCCATCGTCTTACCGGATGGAAGATCTCGGCAACCTCGTTGTCATGCCCGGATTGGTTGACACGCATGTTCATATCAACGAACCCCGGACAGGAACTGAATGGGAAGGATTCGAAACCGCGACGAAATCAGCTGCTGCCGGAGGGATAACAACTCTTGTTGACATGCCGCTGAACAGCTTGCCCGTTACGACAACACCTGATGCTTTCAAAAAAAAACTGGAGGCTTCAGGAGGCAAGCGGTACGTTGATTGCGGATTTTATGGGGGACTGATCCCGGGGAACGCGAACCAGCTTCCTGCACTGATCCAGGCAGGTGTGCTGGGAGTGAAAGCATTTCTTGTCCACTCCGGCATCGATGAGTTCCCGAACGCAACCGAAGTTGACTTGCGTGCTGCAATGCCAATTCTCGCAGAGAGAGACATCCCGCTTCTTGTTCACGCAGAGCTTGCATCCCATAATCTTCAATCCGCAATCCGAAATCCGAAATCGTATTTATCCTATCTCTCCTCCCGTCCACGACAGTGGGAACAGAAGGCAATTGAGTTGATGATCCGGCTTTGCCGCGAGTACAAATGCAGAACGCATATTGTCCACCTCAGTTCTGCTGACGCCGTACCGATGTTGCGGCAGGCTCGTGCAGAAGGATTGCCGATCACTGTTGAAACCTGTCCGCACTATCTTTATTTTACAGCTGAAGAAATTCCCGACGGTGACACGCGGTTCAAATGTGCACCGCCGATCCGTGAACAGGAAAACCATGAGAGGCTCTGGCAGGCTCTGGGCGAGGGCGTCATCAACTTCATCGTCTCGGACCATTCACCATGCCCGCCGGAGATGAAACTTGTGCATGAAGGTGATTTCCAGAAAGCATGGGGCGGCATCGCATCGCTTCAACTCGGCCTCCCGATTGTCTGGACCGAAGCGCGACACAGAGGCTTTACAATAGAGCATATCGTGAGATGGATGAGCCAGCGGCCCGCTCAACTCGTCGGACTCGAGGACAGAAAAGGTGCGATTGCTCCCGGTTATGACGCGGATTTTGTCGTCTGGGATCCTGAAGAGAAATTTACCGTAGCGTCCGAAAAAATCCACCACCGGCATCCGATGACCCCATACGAAGGGAAGAGTCTCTACGGAAAAATTGAGAGAACGTATCTCCGCGGGAATGCCATATATGAAGGCGGCAAGTTCGCGGAGCCAACTGGAACACTGCTGTTACGACATGCTGATTCCATAAGCACCAACGGGAGGAACTGAACCATTGCAGACAACTGACGTCATCATACCAGCAGGCCTTGTTGATCTCGCATCTGAACGCGTCGGCGGACAGGCGCTTCTTGCCAGCGATGAGTTCTTCGCTGAAAAAGAAAACCTGCTGAAACCCGGACGCGGTATCTTCATTCCCGATAAATATACCGACCGCGGCAAGTGGATGGACGGCTGGGAATCGCGAAGAAAGAGAGCTCCCGGCCACGACTGGTGTATCATCAAGCTGGGACTTCCCGGCATCGTCAAGACTGTCGACATTGACACGAACTACTTCCTTGGCAACCATCCCCCGTTCGCTTCCATCGAGGCATGTGTGGCAGATGACTCGACATCAGGCAATGTGCTTGCAAGCGACGACACACGTTGGATGGAAATTCTTCCGAAATCGCCACTCAAACCTGGATCTCAGAACATCTTCCAGATCATCAACACGCAACGTTGGACGCACCTTCGTTTGCACATTTATCCTGATGGCGGCGTGGCGAGATTTCGCGTCTATGGAGAAGTGGTCCCCGATTGGAGCAAGCATGCGCAGAACGACCCCGTTGATCTTGCCGCCGTGGAGAATGGCAGCGTTGTCGTTGCGACAAGCGATATGTTCTTCGGTGTTGGCCAGAACCTTACCATGCCCGGTCGTGCCGCAAACATGGGAGACGGGTGGGAAACAAAACGCCGTCGTGGACCGGGATATGATTGGGCAATCATCCGGCTGGGAAAATCCGGAGTGATCCAAAAAATTGAAGTTGATACGAACCATTTCAAGGGCAACTATCCCGACCAGTGCTCTCTTGAAGGATGTCACGCTCCTGACGCAACCATCGAAGCGCTGAAATCACCATCCACCCAGTGGAAGGAATTGCTCCCGAAGACAAAACTCCACGCAGACACCAGGCATTTTTTTGAAAAGGAATTAAGCGAGATCGGATTATGCTCGCATGTAAGGATTAATATTTATCCCGATGGTGGAGTGAGCCGGCTGCGGGTGTGGGGGTTGCGAAATGATGGGTGATAGTACCGTCTACGTCACCCCAAGCGATGGTGAGCGAAGTCGAACCACGAGGGGTGACAATGACGCTTGAAGAACTCAACCATCTTTCACGCACAGAAGCCGCCCTGGTTCTCTCACGCTGCTGCGGCTCCGCCCAGTGGGCAAAGACTATGTCTTTGAAGAGACCATTCTTTGAAGAAGGAGATATGTTCAAGGCGGCGGAGTCGGTGTGGAAACGCCTCTCCCCCATTGATTGGAAGGAAGCGTTCGCCCATCATCCGAAGATCGGCGACATCAAGTCGCTGCGGGAGAAATTCCCTTCAACCAAGATATGGGCGGAAGGTGAACAATCGGGCGCAAACAACGCTTCGGAAGAAATACTACAACAACTGGTAACGCACAACAATGAGTACGAGAAAAGGTTTGGTTATATCTTTATTGTGTGCGCAACCGGAAAAAGTGCAGAAGAGATGCTCGTGCTGTTGAAGCAGCGTCTGCTGAACCCTCCTGCAGAGGAGCTTGCCATCGCTGCGGAGGAACAGTGTAAGATTACAAAGCTGCGCCTGGAAAAACTTCTTGGGACAACGTCATGATGCCACCTAAGGCAATTCAAGAAAAGGCTTTTCAGGCCGTGAAGGATGGGAAGAGGGATGCCTTGATCGCATTGCTCGAAGAACATCCGTCCATACGCAATGCAAAAAACACGGAGGGCATCTCGATCCTGCTCTTCGCTATCTACAATCAGAGGAGAGAACTTGCCGACTTGCTGGTAAAATTCGGGGCGGAGTTTGATGTATTCTCGGCATCGGCATATGCCGCACTCAATGACATTGTGTCGATTCTCAGGTTTGAACCTGATCTGATCAACACGTTCTCGCCTGATGGCTGGACACCGCTGCACCTTGCATCGTTCTTCGGGAACATCATGGTCGTTGAGTTCCTGGTGATGTCCCGCTCGGACATCAACGCCGAGTCAAAAAATGCCCTGAAGAATCAGCCGTTGAACGCGGCAACAGCATCAAACAAAGCAGACATCGCTCAATTCCTTTTGAAGAAAGGGGCAAATGTGCACTTCGCCCAGCACGGCGGCATCACACCACTCCACGCGGCAGCGCAAAATGGCAGCGATGAACTGGTGCGGATCCTGCTGGCACACAGAGCGGATCCAAACGTGAAAAGTGACAAGGGGGAAACGCCCATGGACATGGCAACGCAACAAGGACACACGAACATCGTGTCGTTACTACGATCACTATAACACAACTGGAGAACAGCTATGGCAATGACATTCACGCCGGAAGCAATCGACGGAGTGCTTTCACGTCTGCGAACGGCCAATCATTCTTTCGTGGCGCAATTCCCCGGGGATTCCGGAGCCCGCCAGGCAGTACATACCGTGTACGGCGGCGCGCAGATTTTCAAATCCGATACGGCAAGGAAGCTTGGGGCCGTTGCTCTCAATTCGCTCAACGAAAATGCTCCTGACTTCGTGACATTTGCGAAAGCGATCGGACTGCGGGGTAGCGAGAAACTGCCCAAGTCTCCAGCACAAATCAAGGCGCTCAAGAAAAAACTCGACAAGAGCACCGACGCGGTTCGAAAAACAAATGAGCCTGCCTGGTTTGCGTACAGCATCTACAACAGAGTGATTGCAAAACTCCAGGCAGAGCCTGTCGAGGATTTCCGGATTGACTTTGAAGATGGCTACGGCAACCGGCCCGATCATGAAGAGGACGGACACGCCATGTTCACCGCCTTGCAGGTTGCGATTGGCATGAGTGATGGAACTCTCCCTCCGTTCATCGGTATTCGTGTCAAACCGTTCAGTGAAGAGCTAAAGATGCGTAGCATCGGGACGCTTGATATCTTCGTCACTACGCTTGCAGAGAAGACCGGCGGCAGACTGCCTGATAATTTCGTTGTAACGATTCCGAAGGTGACAATCCCTGAACAGGTCACGGCGATTGTGGAACTGTTCGAGATGCTGGAAACACGGACGGGACTTCCCGACAACTCGCTGAAGCTCGAGCTCATGATTGAGACACCGCAGTCGATCATCAGCGGCAAAGGAGAATCAGCACTGCCGGTACTTGCAGCTGCCGCAAAGGGACGCCTTGTTGCCGCACACTTTGGGGTGTATGATTATACCGCGCTCTGCGAAATCACAGCAAGCTACCAGGGCATGAGGCATCCCGCCTGTGACTTCGCCCGTCACATGATGAAGGTTGCTCTTGCACAAACGGGGATTGCCATCTCTGATGGAGCAACGAACATCATGCCTGTCGGTCCACACCGCGAAGCAAAAGGCGGCAAGCGGTTGACAGCGAAACAAAAGGCTGAGAACCGCGCCGTCGTGGAGCGTGGATGGAAAATGGCGTTCGACGACACAAACCACTCACTCATGCAAGGCTATTACCAAGGCTGGGATCTTCACCCCGGACAGCTTCCGATCCGTTACGCAGCCGTGTATGCATTCTTCCTCGATGGCCTCGCACAAGCGTCCGTGCGACTGAAGACGTTCATGGAAAAAGCCGCACAGGCAACCTTGATCGGCGATGTGTTTGACGATGCGGCCACAGGCCAGGGATTGCTCAACTTCTTCCTGCGCGGAATGAATTGCCGCGCCATCACCGAAACAGAAGCATTGATGACAGGCTTGAGTCTCGATGAACTGCGCATGAGATCGTTCGTGAAGGTTTTGAATGGGAGAAAAGGGCGGTAAGGTTTTGAACACGGACGGTCAATATGAGTGATAACTCCGAACAGGTACGCGAGGTCGTTGACGCCGTCTATCGCTCCGACTCGCGTCGTTACCGATGAGCCCCTTTGCGGAGACGCGCGAACAACTGGGCGGTTATTTCCTTATCGATGCGAAGGATCTCGACGAGGCAATCGGGATCGCTGCGCAGATTCCGGCGGCACGCCTGGGTACGATCGAGATACGGCCGGTAATGGAGATCGCGGGTCTGCCGGCAGGTTAGTGCGGCCGACAAGCCGACCATCCATAGAATTCTTTGCTCCCCCCCAACATAATCCTTCTATCCTTTGCTCTCAAGTCTCCCTAACCGGGTAAAGCCTCAACTTCACCCAATTCTTCCTCCTCCACAAAGGCTGGTTCATTTTAGTGTACTTTCTCGTGTAAGTGTATTAGATTTGGTACGTGCAAGTATACAGCGCCGACAACCCTACACGAACAGTGCAGGACAGTGATGGAAACGACAAAGAGAATTGCCCTTGTTGCGCATGACAATTGCAAGAAGGATATGGTGGAATGGCTGAATTGGAATTCCATCCTTCTTCTCAACCATAAACTGATTTGCACGGGGACAACCGGAAAGCTTGTGGAGGAAGCGCTCATAAAGAAGACTGGAAAGGATGATCGAAGGGAACACGCAATTGACAAATTGAAGTCGGGACCGTTCGGCGGCGATCAACAACTTGGTGCCATGATTGTGAATGGCGATATCGATATCCTGATATTCTTCTGGGACCCGATGGAGCCGCAGCCTCACGATGTGGACGTGAAAGCGCTCTTGCGCATTGCCGTACTCTATAACATACCGACGGCATGCAATAGATCAACGGCGGATTTCCTGATCTCCTCTCACCTGATGAAAGAAAAGTACAGCCGCGTAGAAAGGGACTACTCTGGATATATCGGCAGAACAATTGATATGTGAAAATCCGGGGAAATTGCACATGAACAGTATGAGGACGCTTGTCAAGCAAATGAAATGGGTTTTCCCTATCATCGTTACGATCACTGGTCTTGCGTGCGGGCCGTCAGCCCCGCCTCAATATTGGAGAACAATGCCCTTGGAAACCCATTCGTATCGCTATCTCGCTCTGGGTGATTCATACACCATCGGCGAAAGTGTTGAAGAAATGGAGCGCTGGCCTGTGCAACTGGCAATGCTCATTGCTGAGAAGAGGATCGACATACTCATGCCAACGATCATTGCAAAGACGGGCTGGACAACCGATGAGCTTGATGCAGCCATCGACCGGGAGAAACCGACCGGACCGTTTGACATTGTTTCCCTACTGATCGGCGTGAACAACCAGTATCGATCAAGAAGTCCGGAAGAGTATCGCGAACAGTTCAAGGGGCTGTTGCAGCGTGCCATCGGGTTTGCTGGAAGCAATGTAAAGCGCGTTATCGTCCTGTCCATCCCTGATTGGGGAGTGACGCCGTTCGCCAAGGGAAGAAACGTGGCGAAGATTGCCCAGGAAATCGATCGCTTCAATGCCATCAATCGCGAAGAAGCGGGGCGGGCAGGCGCTCACTACATTGACGTCACCCCTGTTTCCAGAGAAGCAACTCAAGACGCGTCCCTTATCGCACTGGACGGCCTGCACCCATCGGACAAGATGTACGCTGAGTGGGCGAGACTGGCTTTGCCAAAAGCGTTGGAAGCCTTGGGCTGGAGGAAATAGCAGGAAAGCTCGACAGAACCAACAACACGCCCACACGAGGATTGACTCTCATATGCAAAGCCCAATTACAACGCACGTTCTTGATACTTCTCGCGGTCGCCCTGCCTCCGGGCTCAATGTTGTACTGGACTTCCATGCAGATGACACAACGTGGAAGACGATTGCAACGGGAACAACGAGCCCCGATGGCAGAATCAGCGACTTGCTTCCGGAGAATACAATCCTTGCCGCAGGCGTCTACCGCCTCACATTCGATACGGCATCGTACTTTCACAAGAATGAAACCGCGGGATTCTACCCTTCTGTTATCGTGATTTTCGAGATCAAAGATCCCGCCGCACACTACCATGTACCGCTGTTGCTGAGTCCGTTTGGATACTCGACGTACCGCGGAAGTTGAAACAAACGCAAACTTTACTCACCCCATGACACGTAGGATAGGCATTCTTGCCTGTCCGCTGCGTATCACAATTGTCCACTACGGTCAGACCTGCGGCGAGGCAGGGACGCCCCTACTTGTATTTTCAAACAACCATCGGCAGAGACAAAAATCAAATTCTCACGACTCCAATCCCTGGCCCCTCAGGCATTACCATCCTTCCCTCCTCAATTGTCGCACCTTTGAACGGATCGTTCTTGATGAGCGCCGCTCCATCCAGATCGGCATAATCGATCAATGGTGAGAGTTGCATTGCAGCTGAGATAGCGCAAGATGTCTCCGTCATGCAGCCGAGCATTATTGTCAGCCCCAACTGGCGGGCAAGCAGTATCATCTTGTACGCTTCAAACATGCCCGTACATTTCATCAGCTTGATGTTGATGCCATGATACACGCCAACGGCCTTGGGAACATCCGACAGACGGACGACACTCTCATCACCGATGATTGGCAGCGGGCTTCGTTCCATCAACCACGCGTGCTCATCTACCATCTCCTTCGGCATTGGTTGTTCAACAAGCTCAACATTCTTCGTTGCCAGCCACTCGATGGTCTTCAGTGCATGGATCTTGTCCTCCCATCCCTGATTCACATCAACACGGACAGGTTTGTCCGTGACTTCCCGTATTGTCTCAATGATCTCCCTGTCGTTATCTCTTCCTAATTTCACTTTCAGGATTTTATATTGTTCGGCTTCCTTCACCTTCTCCCGTATGATTTCCTTCGTATCTATCCCGATTGTAAATGAAGTGAAAGGCATCTTGTCGGGATCAAGCCCCCAAACCTGATGCCACGCCCTTCCTTCCTTCTTGCCAAGCCAATCATGGAGTGCAATATCAACGGCAGCCTTCGCGGCATGGTTCCCTGGTGCAAGATGGTCAATACCAGACAGGACATCTTTGAAATAGGAAACACCACTATACTCTTTGAGGTCAACTTTTGAGAGGAATGAAGCGGCTGTCTCATGTTTCTCGCCGAGATACGGCGGCATGGAGGCTTCGCCATATCCGATGAATCCATCCTGTTCAACCTCCACCAACATCACAGGGGTTGTCGTCCGCGAATGAACGGCGACGGTGAATGTGTGCTTCAGTTCGAGGGTATATGGATGGAAGCGGATTTGCATGATTGTCACTACGGTGAAGGATGGGCTTCGCGCTTCTACCAATATCACCATCAACACTTTGAATATCAAGAGATATGACAAAGCCAGACCACCCGAATATTCCGGCCTTTTCTACTCGTGTCCATCTCTTTACCAAGAGAAATGGACTTCGGTGTTTGCGCATCGTCATATGGAAATCCAATTCATTTTTTGTATATTGTCCCACCGTTTCTTCGTATCCATCATACTCAAGGAACAGCATGCGCGAGACAGACGACGTGCTTGAGCAAACGATCGATCAGATTATGGGCGATAACGACGGCCGCCTTTCTCTCATGGCGTCGGGACTTAAAGGCTCCGAGATCCTCAAGATTGCCACCGATATCAGGCTGATGCTGACTGAGGGAAAAGAGATCTGCAACCTCACTGTCGGCGATTTCAATCCTGCACAGTTCCGCATCCCGAAACTCCTCGAAGACGCCATCAAAGACGCTCTAACAAAGGGTGAAACGAATTACCCCCCGACCGATGGCATCAGTCAGTTAAAGACAAATGTCCAGCAATTCTACAAACAGCGACTCAACCTCGATTACCCGCTCGACTCGATCATCATCACCAGCGGATCACGACCGGGGATATTTGGAACGTACAGTACTCTCGTGAACCCGGGTGGTATTGTCGTGTACCCTGTGCCGACGTGGAACAACAATCATTACTGTCACATCGTCGGGGCAATCGGAAGACCTGTGGTGTGTGGCGAGAAGGATGCATTTCTCCCGACACGCGCTCTCCTGCAGGATGCCATCAAGGACGCCCGGCTCCTCGCTCTCAACTCACCGCTGAACCCTACCGGAACCGCATTCGCAAAAGACGCACTTGAAAGTATCTGCGATCTTGTTCTTGAAGAGAACGAGTCGCGCAGGAAATCCGGCACACCGCCACTCTACGTCATGTACGATCAGGTGTACTGGATGCTCACATTCGGTTCGACTGTACATTATCATCCCGTGGGCTTGCGACCGGAGATGGTGGACTACACGATTTATGTTGATGGGATTTCCAAAGCTTTCGCCGCCACTGGCGTTCGTGTCGGATGGGTGGCCGGGCCGGGAGACGTTATCCAGAAAATGACAAGCCTCCTGGCACACGTGGGCGCATGGGCGCCGCGGGCTGAACAGGTTGCAACTGCAAAGCTGCTCAGCGCATCTTCAGAGGTCGAGCAGTACAGCGTGACAATGAAAGCCGGTCTGCAACAACGTCTGGATACACTCTATGCCGGTGTCGTGGCTCTGCGCAAGCAGGGTTTTCCTGTGAACGCAATGACTCCGATGGGAGCGATTTATCTGAGCGCCCAATTCAATTTGATCGGCAAACGAACACCGTCCGGTGCACAGCTGACAACCAACGAAGAAATCCGACAGTATCTCTTGCAGGAAGCGCAGCTTGCCATTGTACCGTTCCAGGCATTCGGCTCACTCGAGAATACGGGATGGTTCAGACTGTCAGTCGGAGCCGTTTCTGTTCAAGAGATTCAGAGTATGCTTGGAAGACTCAATAACGCACTTGCCAAACTTACTTAGGTAGAACATTACCGAGTGATTTCACGTAGGGACATGCCGCGGGTGTGTCCCTTTAGTTTTCTATACCATGATACCCTTGATGACAAACTTAACCACAGAGAACACAGAGTTCACAGAGTTCACAGAGAGAGTGTTATTTTTCTTTGCTAAGTATACCTCCGCGTTCTCTGTGCTCTCTGCGGTTTGTTGTTCTTATTCACTCTGCTCATGAAGACATTCGAAGAACACCTCACCTCCATCATCTCGCAATCAAACAAACGCGGGCGTCATCTCGCAGAAGGCGAATGTCAATCTCCGAGAAACTACCGATGCACGCTGTGTCATGCCGTGAACCTCACCTATGACAACGAAGTCGATTTCAAGAACGAAGCCGTACATTCTTTCTGGAAAGAGAACTTCTCCGGCAACCTCCTCTCGCCTCTTGTCCCGTCACCGATGGGAAGAGGGTATCGCACTGTAACGAAGCGGCGGGCGTTTCATGATCGCGAGTCCATCAAGCTGGGACTTATTGCTCCAACGGACGAAGGCTCGTACAAACCGTTCGACGTTGTACACTGTGCAATTGAGCCCGCGGGCCATGCACCGATCTATCAGAAAGTGCAGGGGATTCTTGAGAAGCCTTACGCAGCAGCGTTGGGGGAAGTCCTCAGCTATGTGATCATCAAAGGAAGCTACACGGAACACGCGCTGATCTTCAATGTCCGGGACATTACGCCGAACGTCGTGCGTGCAGCCAACACGATGTCCAAAACACTCACGCATACGTTCAAGGAAATCAGCGGCATATTCCTCTACGAGGATTCCTCCTCCGGCCGGTACTATCTCGGACGATCCAACAAGGACAGACAGCCAACAGTGCGGAAGATCTTTGGGAAAGGGGAAATCTTTCACCGGACGCATGGCAAGAGTTTCATTCATTCCCTGCTTGAGTTTTCACAGGTGAATCAATCGATTGTCGAGACGTTCGTAACACACGCCGGGAATCTCCTTGACCTGAACAAAAACACCACGCTGTTCGATCTGTATTGC
This sequence comes from Bacteroidota bacterium, assembly GCA_031402435.1. GTDB lineage: Bacteria > Bacteroidota > Ignavibacteria > UBA10030 > UBA6906 > UBA11986. Next base: position 89,325 of record JANNSJ010000011.1, read on the forward strand.
GGGTACGGACTCTTCGCTCTTTGCTTCGCCGAGAAGGTGAGGTCTGTTGTCGGCATGGAGATTTCTGTTGAATCCGTTGCCTCCGCTATTGCCAATGCAAAACGGCAGAAGGTAATGAATGCGCGGTTCGTTCGTGGTGATATTATCGTGGAGTCTGTTGCACGGCTGATGCAACAAACACACGGGCAAAGCGCCGTCCTGCTTGACCCTCCCCGCTCCGGTACAGGAGAGGGCGTGATTGAGTGCATTGCCGCACGCAAACCCGAGCGCGTGCTTCACATTTTCTGCAACAGCGAGATCGTGCTTGCTGAGTTGAAACGCTGGACTGACAACGGTTACACAATGACCAAGGCAATCCCCTTCGATATGTTCCCCGGAACTTCGTCCATTGAGATCATGGTGCTGCTGGAACGAAAGAATTAACCGCAGAGTACACGGAGGTCGCAGAGGGAGTAAATTACTTTTTGTCCCTCCTCATTTCTCAGCGTTCTCTGCGATCTCTGCGGTTAAGTCTTTAGCAGAGTCCCAGCCCTTGCTTTTCCCACTGCCGACGGGTACATTTCTCGTGCAGCCTCTCTGCGACTGCCCCGGGGTTCTTTCAACAATGCCAACGAATCGCTCATGTTCGAACAAGCCTTCAAAAACATCGACGACGTCCTCTGGAAAGACGCCGGTTGCACCAGCGAACTCGACTACACTGAGCAAACCTCCTGGCTGCTCTTCCTGAAATACCTCGACGCCCTCGAACACGACAAGGCCACCGAGGCCGCCCTCGACGGCAAGCGCTACACCCACATCCTCGACAAGCCCTACCGCTGGGAATCGTGGGCTGCCCCGAAAGGGAAGGACGGCAAGATTGATCACAACACCGCCCTCACCGGCGACGACCTCATCGCCTTCGTCAACGGCAAGCTCTTCCCCTACCTGCACGGCTTCAAGGCCAAGGCCACCGGCCCGAACACCATCGAATACAAGATTGGCGAAATCTTCGGCGAGATTAAGAACCGCATCCAGAGCGGCTACAACCTGCGCGAGATCATCGACCACATTGACGAACTCCGCTTCCAGTCCCAGACCGAGAAGCACGAGCTCTCGCACCTCTACGAAGCCAAGATCAAAAACATGGGCAACGCCGGGCGCAACGGCGGCGAGTATTACACCCCGCGCCCGCTCATTCGCGCCATCGTCGCCGTCACCGCGCCCCGGCTCGGCGAGACCATCTGCGACCCCGCCGTCGGCTCGGCCGGTTTCCTCTGCGAATCCTTCGATTACCTCCGCGCCCAAAACCCCAAGCGCACCGTCGCTCAGGACCGCACCCTGCAAGAGCGCACCTTCTACGGGAAGGAGAAGAAGTCCCTCGCCTACGTCATCGCGATCATGAACATGATCCTGCACGGCATCGAAGCGCCCAACATCATCCACACCAACACGCTCGCCGAGAACCTCGCCGACGTGCAGGAAAAGGACCGCTTCCACATCATCGTCGCCAACCCGCCCTTCGGCGGCAAAGAGCGCAAGGAAGTGCAGCAAAACTTCCCCATCCGCACCGGCGAGACAGCGTTCCTCTTCCTCCAGCACTTCATCAAAGTCCTCAAGGCTGGAGGCCGCGCCGGCATCGTCATCAAGAACACCTTTCTGTCGAACACAGACAACGCCTCCGTCAGCCTGCGCCAGAAACTCCTCGAAGAATGCAACCTCCACACCGTGCTCGACTGCCCCGGCGGCACGTTCATCGGCGCGGGCGTGAAGACCGTCGTGCTCTTCTTCGAGAAAGGCGTGCCCACGCGCAAAGTCTGGTTCTACCAACTCGACCCCGGCCGCAACATGGGCAAGACCAACCCGCTCAACGACGCCGACCTCGCCGAGTTCATCGCGTTGCAGAAGAGCAAAGCCGACTCGCCCAAAAGCTGGAGTGTGGACGTGGCGGCCATCGACCCGAAGACCTTCGACCTCTCCGTGAAGAACCCGAACGGCGGCGAGGAAATCGCGCACCGCAGGCCGCAGGAAATCATGGACGAAATCGCCGCGCTGGACGCCGAGAGCGCGGAAGTGCTGGGCAACATCAAGGCGCTGCTATGAAGAAGGGGTGGAAAATAAAACGCCTCGCCGATGTGCTTGAATTGCAGAACGGCTATGCCTTCGACTCGAAGGGTTTCAATCCTACGGACGGGATGCCGCTGATTCGCATTCGTAGTCTGAAAGCGGGCGTCGAAACGGAAACTCGGTTCAGCGGCGACTACGAAAAGAAGTATGTCGTGAAAGCTGGTGACTTGCTCATCGGCATGGACGGCGAGTTTGGTTGCTACGAATGGAAAGGCGAACCGGCCTTGCTCAACCAGCGAGTGTGCAGGCTTCAGGGATTTACCGGTGAACTCATTCCCCGATTCTTGTTCTACGGGGTGAATGACTATTTGAAGGCTATTGAAGATGTGACCGGCTACACGACGGTGAAGCACATCTCGTCGAAGCAGATTCTTGAAATCGAGTTTCCCGTCCCCCCGCTGGCCGAACAGCAGCGGGTCGTCGGCCTGCTGGACGAAGCGTTTGAGGGCCTCGCCACCGCCAAAGCCAACGCCGAAAAGAACCTCCAAAACGCCCGCGCCCTCTTCGAAAGCCACCTCCAATCCGTCTTCACCCAGCCTGCCCTGAGCGGAGTCGAAGGGCGCGGCCCGGGGTGGAAACAAAAGACGTTGGAGGAAATCGCCACGACCTTTGGTCGAGGCAAGTCGAAGCATCGCCCGCGCAACGAGCCGAAGCTCTACGGAGGGAAATATCCGTTCATCCAAACGGGCGACATCCGAAACGCCGACCATTTCATCACGGAGTATTCCCAGACTTACAGCGAACTCGGACTCGCCCAAAGCAAGCTTTGGCCGAAGGGGACAATCTGCATAACCATCGCGGCGAACATCGCAGAAACCGCCATCTTGGGCTTCGATGCTTGCTTCCCGGACAGCGTCATTGGCGTCG
>JANNSJ010000012.1:0-83738 GCA_031402435.1 Bacteroidota bacterium
GCGACATTTTTTTACTTTAAGTGTTTGTAACATACACCGCGATTCTATCCACGCGCCCGCATGGTGCGCGACGGATTTTGGTTCAGTCGTACCGGATCGATAAGATGTTTCAATCCACGCGCCCGCATGGGGCGCGACTCACGGTGCCACGCGCAGCGATCTAACCGAAAAGGTTTCAATCCACGCGCCCGCATGGGGCGCGACACCTGACGCCGTTACTCAATGCCACGGACTCAATGTTTCAATCCACGCGCCCGCATGGGGCGCGACCTGACAGAGTTGGACTTGTAAGCCGCCGATGCTGTTTCAATCCACGCGCCCGCATGGGGCGCGACCAAATATGGTCCGAGAATCCTGCCAACAAAAAGGTTTCAATCCACGCGCCCGCATGGGGCGCGACCTGGGTTGGAATTATGAAACGGCGCGGCGTGAGCGTTTCAATCCACGCGCCCGCATGGGGCGCGACTGCTACCACTAATTCTACTGCAACCCCCAATAAAACCGATAGAATTCTCTTCTCTCTCCGCCCACTTCTCTCACCTCCCCTTCCTACTTGTCACGCAAATCCAAAATTGCCTATCCCAGCGTGTTTTTCAATCGCTAACCTCACCGGAATGTTCTGTGCGCTTCGGTTAGCACCGACCAGCGACAGGTTACAGTATCAGTGGATCTTCAATATCCTGAATCGCCGCCGAACCGTGATGCTCTACCCGCCTCTTCCAGTTCGATCCCAGGAAATAGAATCGCAGACTATCCTTTTCAGCGTCGTAGAGTGAAAGTAGTTTGTTTTTGAGTATCTCCCATTGAGCAGGATCGACATTGCATTCAAATACCGAATCCTGAACCCGCAAACCGTTATCGACACACACTTCCGCAATCTTCCTCAGCCGCTTCACTCCCGCTGCCGTTGTTGTTGACACGTCGTAACTCACGAGCACCATCATAGGACTGCCTATTTCGTGTAGAAGGGTGGATACTCAGCAATGTCGCCCCGCAGGTATCGCGCCAATAATTGCGCTTGTACATGCGGCAACAATCCGACGGTCATCTTCTCACCGAGAAATGGATGGGTGATCTCTTCCTGCTTGCGCTTTTGGTACGCTGTGATCAGCGTCTTCCGAGCTTCGTCGGACATTCGCACTTCTCCCGATTCACGGATTTCAAAATCCTTCTTTGTCACCTGTTTCAAATTGATGAGGTTCAGCATGATCCTGTCGCCAAGGTAGGCCCGGAATTCTTCCATGATGTCGAGTGCGAGGCTCGGCCTTCCGGATCGCAGTTGATGCAGAAAACCGACCTGAGGATCAAGCCCTACTGTCTCCAGCGCCGAGCGGACATCGTTTGCCATGATTGCGTACAAGAACGAGAGAAGTGCATTTGCCGGATCGAGAGGTGGGCGTTTCGAGCGAGCAGTAAACGTAAAGTCTTCCTGTTGTGCGACGATCAGCGATGACAGTACGCCGAAGTAGAGCGACGCGCATTCTCCTTCGTAGCCACGCAGCATGTCAAGTGATTCAACACGTTGAATGTCGCCGAGTCTGTTTCCCAACGTGGTTGCAGCAATGGCAACCGAATCGGGAGTGTCATGCTGGTGATTTCGTTGGTGGCGCAGCAGAAGGTTGCGATAGTTGGACACTTTGGCTGCGATGATCGGGCAGGCGATTTTCAATGACTCGTGCTCATTATCTGCCACGGCGTATTGCGCCTTGCGAAGGAGGACGTTTCCCTGCTGGGGGCCATACACGCGAGCGAGAAATTTTCCCTGATCGGAAAGAAAGCTGACGCCAACGTTATTCTCCGCACAGAACGCCATCAAGGCTGGCGTCATCGGCTTGAACCCGAAACAGACGATGTTCTCAATCGAATGAATCGGCGCCTGGAATGCTTTCTTGTGATTCACTTCCACAACGAAGGTCTCCCGTTCTTTGGAGAGATACGCATCATTGGAAGTGATGTAGAGTGTGTTAAGATGTTTTTTCATAGTCTTGGTCAGCTAACCCCACCATTCATGGTGGGGGGCCACCTACAACAAGGGCATATCGGCTTTAGCCATGACGCGAGAAGCCGTACTTTTGTAGAAATTCTTCCACTTCTTCAGCGAACGTTGTTTTCTTGTGATGCTCTTCTTGATTGTCGATGTACGTTCTTACCCTTCCCAGATCGGATTCGCTCACCGATACAGCATAGTACTCATCTGCCCATTCGAATCGTGCCGGCACAACCTTCTCCTTGTTAATCCAGTACGCAGACTCACCCTTTATGAGTTGCAGGGTTTTTGCGATGGTCACGTCCGCATTGAGCCCGAACAAGCAATGCAGATGATCACTGTCTCCGTTCACTCTGTCAATGTAGATTCCTTTTTCCTTGGCGTTTCCGCGTATGTGACTCAGCACCTGAGGACGTATCGTTTTCGCAAGAAAATGTTCTCGGTTCTTTGTGCCCCACACGGCATGGATCCAGACTCGAACGAAAGACATAGAACCCTCCGGTCATGGCTAAAGCCAAGGGTTGTTGTGTTCACTCCCCCCGACCTGAAGGTCGGGGTTATGATCACTCATGGTGTGTACAGCGCTTTCACGTATTGTTTCAGCAGTCGCTCATTCATCGCTTTCGGCTGACAAATATCTATCAGCGAGCAACTCTTGCACTTCTGCATATACTTCGCAAGTGGTACATGCTTGCGCGATATGATGTCGTGGACGGCAGCAATGATTTCCTCCGTTTGTTTCCTGAGCGTATCGTTGATCTCCACCTGTACCCTGCGACGGATGCGCCCATAGAAGAACGCTCCTCGCTGTACCGATGTGTTGAGCATTTCTTCCAGACAAAGCGCCTGAGCACAAAGCTGTACCTCATCGCTGATGTTCTTCTTCGGCTGGCCTGCCTTGAATTCCACGGGCACGACTTCCGGGGCAACGCTTTTGTCTTTTGACTTCAGAAACTCTACCACATCAGCCCGCCCCGCAAGTCCCAGACGAAACGAGTGTATCTTCAGTCCGCGCACGGTCTTTGATGTTCCCCTTGTCTCGTACGTGTCCGTGTCAACCTTTTCGTGGAGGATGTTGCCACGAACGGTATAAACGTTCTCGTTCCATGCACCCTCCACATGTATCAAGGCGCACTGGCGCGGGCAGAAGACGTAGTGCTGGAGTGCGCTGAGCTGGATGAACTGGTCTTCTGTAAACATGCGTTTACTTTCATGAGTCATGGTGAGCGCAGCGAAACGAAGTGTAGCGAAGTCGAACCATTATTTCCTGTCAATCTCACGTTTCTTTTTCTCACCCAACGCCTTGAAATTCTGTCTGGTAACAACCTTCCTGCCAGACTTTTTCTCAAGTGCCTTTCGCGCATTGCCCGCAACCGTTCCACCTTCAATTGCCGCCTTCTCGTTTTGTGGAAATCCCTCGGCATTTTTGTTCCGGGCTATTTCTGTGGTAGATGCTTCCCCAAGCATAGTGAAGATCAACTCCAAATCAGTCATGTGGTCGCGTAGATTCTCTTGCGGTTTCGTCAGGCCTTTCAACTTCTTGTAGTCACTTGGAACAAGTCCAAATGTCGCCTTGCTGATTTCCGCTGTAAGGATGGAGTACTCTTTCCCTTCCTTCACGCCGCGCTTCTTCCATTCGCCGGTGAGTTCATCCCGTATTGCTATGCCGCGGACACGCTTCTCGATCCACTCATCGCTGTAGCCCTTGGCCTTGTAGATTTGACGTATACGGGCCTGAGCGAGTTCAGGGTTCTCGATCTCCTGCAAACGTTCGTTGCCCACCTGTGCCAACCAGAGCTTGAACGGCTCTGCTTTCGGAGAGGGAATGGATTGAATAAGGCGAAGCATTTGTGTCACGTCCGCAACATCGGTAAGCCGCATTTTGCCGTCGGTCGCTCGCATTTTCAAACCGTGACGGTTTGTCACGGTTTCATTCCCCTCTTTCTTGAGACGCTCTTTGAGCTTTCGCCAGTATGCCTGCGGATCAACACTCTCCGTAAGAACCGCAACGACATCTACAATGGCAAAATACCATTTCGCTTCTTGTTCATTCCAGTGTGAACGGATTTTCGTGCTTTCAAAGAGTTTTATGTTTGCCATGGTTTCCTTTCAAATCTTTTCGTGGAGGATGTTCCCCCGAACGGCATAAACGTTCTCGTTCCATGCACCCTCCACATGTATCAAGGGGCGCTGGCGCGGGCAGAAGACGTAATGCTGCAACGCGCTGAGTTGGATGAAGTTGTCTTCGGTGAACATGCCTAACCAACCGACACTACCTTGAATGTCTCGCTGAACGGCTTGCCGTCAAGCAGGATTTCATAGTCAGTGTATTCTCTTGCTGGTTTCTTTTCATCACTTGTCCGCCTATGTGTTACGCGGGCAAAGAGTTCGTGTGCAGGCTTGTTGCCAAGCGCATCCTTGTGTTCAAAAACAACAAGCTTTCTCGTGGACATGAGACCGCGCGCTGCTGACCGATCATGTTCGAACATTTCCTGCATTGCTTTCCAGAAAAATTCCAAATCTTCGTTGGAGAAGCTTGTTTGTTTTGCAAGATGCGCTGAGATAAAGCCATGAGTTCGATACAAACCATAGGGTATCGTGAACTTGCGACCCATTGTACGTTCTTTTTCCAAGTCTTTTTCATTAGTAACTGCCATTCGAGTAATGCTATGCTCAAAGGCAACGACGGGCTCTATTGAACGTGCAAATGTGAGTTGCACTGGACCACGCACCTGGCCACCGGTCTTTCTCAATTTCTTGTCATCGTCGGTCTCACCGTCCTTTTCCTTGTCGCTCGTAGCGAGAACAGCGCCAAATGTGCGGATGTCAAAGAACTTTTCACACATCCGTTGCCGTGCGCTATCCTCAGCTTTTCGTTTCTCTTCTCCAGTCTTTATTGTCTTACCCTTGTTCGCCTCGTCCCACGCAGCAACTATCGCCCTATTCAACACAGCTTTCTCTCGAACGAAAATTGCCCAAGGTGGAACTGGTTTTTCTTCGTCCTGTGGGTGAGTCATAATTGTATAATTTCTTATTTTTCGCTTTAAGCATACATCTGTTACTAGTCCCATACCTGTTTCCGCGTCGACGCGAGGCAAATTGCCTGCATCCGGATCACCGTTGGGATTTCCATCCTTTACGTCAAAGAAAAATACAAAGTCGTAACGCTTGTCGATCGGTTTCATTTTGTTTCTCCTTCTTCAGAGGTTGATGGTTGCGGTTCTGCTTCATTCGCATTCTTATCTTTAGAAAAGAAATCTTGCCGCTGATGATAATACCCTATTGCAAAGCGAGCCTGATCTTCCATTGCAAGGTGTGCTGGAATGTTCTGAGCGTCCAGTTTGTCAAGAATCTCACCTTTGATGCTTTGGAAAAAACCCTTTGACTTCTCAATCTTTCCCAAATGATGTCCATAGAGTTTCTCAAGTAAAGGCAATACAATGATTGGTGTTGAAGAGAACGCTCCGTAGAACCGATCACGAATTCCGGCATTTGGCTCTTTGTAGTTATTTGCTGCGTTCTGGGCTCGCTCGAGAACGGCAAAGAGCCTTCCGAACAAGTACCCTGGGTTTGTGTTGGTTTTGTCGAGTGACACGGTGACCTCCTTTGCTAAAGGGTTATGAATTCGGTTAAATCGATTGATATAGGCTTTAAGGATTGCTGCGCGGGTACGGTTTGTATGACGTTCAGCTCGAATGCGACGGATGCACTGTTGCAAGAGAGTAATGGGATACGGTGAACCGTCAAGGATGCTCTCAACAACTGCCCCGGCAAGATTTGGTGGTACATTATCCATTTTGAACTCAAGGGCAGTTGAGCGCAGTATCTGATTGAGACACAGATGTTCAGGCTCTTTGGGACCGTGTACGATTTCAAAGTCATCAAAATGCATCTTGATCTTATCTGCAAACTCCCGAACTGTTCCGACCCTCCAGAACCTTACCGATATTCTGGCTGCATTTGGTGATAAGCCAAGCACATAGAACCGATTCTCCTTTCCAGCCGGAAGGTCACCGTTGCGGATTGCCTCGTACAATCCTTTTACTGCGCGAACACCACGGTCGGGATCATCTTTTGGTGAATCTGCTATCATCCAGGCTAACTCCCCCTCAAGATCGTATTCCTTTGGTGCATGAGTCTTTTGCTCAGCCCAAAAGATAGCGGTTGCATCTCCAACAGAAACCTTGTTTTGAGAGTCTTTTCCCAAAAGAATGTTTAGGGCAGTAGAGTAAGCAAAAGCCACACGATTGCTTATTGGAGCATTGAAATTCTGCTCCTTCCCATAAGAGCTAAAGGCTGGAAGGTTGAACGATACAAGTGAACCTCCACTTGTCTTCCCACCACGCACCCCTTTGATCGAAGGGTGTAGGCGTGAAATCTGAATCTTTTGTGTTCCTGTAACAAGACAAACTCCCGAGCCTTTAGTATCTTCTATTTCGTTGAGTAAGTAGTCTCGTACCTCATCACAGATTGTCTTACCCTTTGTACCTTCAATACTGAAGACGATAAACGAGTTCTCTTCGACGATTTGTTTCCACAGCTCAGCAAATGATTTTGAATCCTTGATTTGTTTCAGCGGTTCGTCATCAAGAAAGGTGAGCAGAGCTTTCACCGATTTGTGGTTAGCCTTTCCAAGTTCTTGTTGAACGCGTTCCTTGAATTGTTGATGACGCAATGTTATATCCTTGCGGTTTCTTGGATTTGCTCCTAATGCATATTCTACATTATCCCAGAGAAGGTTGGCTTTGATCCCAACTGTGCGCTTAGTTGCTTGTGGTACAAGAAACTTTCGGAAACGACGGGCACTCCCTTCTTGTGTTGAGTGGATAGCAGCAAGTTGCCCCTTTTGAGTGATCACGAACTCGTATGGGATTTCCTTCCATTCCCATCCCTCCGGGGCAACATTGCTTTCAGAATCGGCGGCCTTCCGTTCATAGTACTTACTCAGGGCTTGTAGTATCATCGCCGCACCTCTTCGCTATCTGGTGGCGGGATAGTCACGACGCCATTATCAAGGCTGGCCCGAAAGAACATAGGTTGAGGATCATTTGGGTTCTCGAAGTTCATATCATATAGCATAAACCCGAGGTCGCGAGATTCTGAGATCGTTTGCGCTGGATTCGCTTTGGGGTCTTCGATGAACGCGAAGTTGCAACTGAATTCTCTACAACCAAGATATGGTTGGTTGAAGCATTGACCTTTTCGTGCACGCCGTTCGAAGATGGCCAGATACTTTCCCGGTGTCTCGTCCTTCCTGCCTGAGTCAATCCGGTCTTGCCAAGCTTTAATTTCTTCGAGCATGAAGTCTTTCTCATCCGGATCCCAGAGGAAATCAGGAACAGTTGTGAACTTCTGGTTTTCCCGTTTCTCAACAGGAATGTACTCGAGTACTGCGTAGAGTCGGTATCTCACATCTCGCAAGAGAAGCCCAGCGCGTTGTTGGCGATGGTCTTCAATGAATATCCCATCAGAGCGATCACTCATCACGGTACCAACCTCGTTTCTGCGGACAGAAATCCATTTGACAGGATTGAGAACATCAATTCTTGTTACATGCCATCGAATAGCGGGCTTCCACAAGATTGACTCAAAGATAGCACGAGCGGCAGAAGGCGTTGGGACATCATAGCTGACTCGTTCGACCTTCATTTCCGGCCGCGTGAAGCAGGCATAATCGCCGGATACTTCAAGGCAAAAGGGTTTGTGCGATAATTGTGTTATCATCTGTTTTCCTCTTGTATTGTTTAACTCAAACATTCACCCATTCAAACAACGCCCGACCCGAACACCCAATCACCTTCATTGCAAAGAATACCTAAGCCTCGCTTGTACAGCATTGGATCGCTCTGAACCCAATAGCCATGAAACTCCTCCACATAGTTGTATTTCAATATTCGATCAAAGCAAGGCTTTCGGACATTGACAATGAAACGTTGCAGCTTTCTGATCAACCATCGATTTGGTCCACCGTAACGTAGTTTCTCGATTAGCTTTCGGCTGTCGATGTCTTTACCTACGCTTTCGAACCATACGACTACGCTTCGCTGATCGGGGTCATCTATCAACTTGAAGTCTTGTGCCAGTGTTCGGAATTGAAATTTGAAATCCTCCGCTTCCTTGACAAGAAGGTCGTGGAAATGTGGTTTGTCGAAGCCGTTAAGGTTCGGATAGAACTGTTGGAAGTACTCGGTAAAGAGCGCTGGCGTTAGTTCCTTGACATCATGAGTTCTCAGAATTGTTCTGGCTGCATCCTCTCCCTTTCTCAACAGACCCGGCGGAGCTGCCTTGGGAGGGTTGAATACAGTGACTTGCCCTTGTTTGCCCTCTCTTGCGAGTTTATTTTCTCTGTTGCATCTTCCTGCCGCCTGTGCAATAGAATCGAGTCCGGCAAGCGCCCGATATACGACGGGGAAATCAATATCTACTCCTGCTTCAACAAGCTGAGTGCTAATAACGCGAACCGGATCGTTATTCCTAAGCTTAATCTTGATCTCCGAAATGATCTCGCTTCGTTCCTCCCCACACATATTGGCCGACAGATGGATTGTTCCTTCGGGCATGAGTTCATGGAGCTTCCTGCAATCTGTTCGCGTATTGACTATGCAGAGAGCTTGGTCATGCTTTTTCAGCTGTGCAGCAATATCTGCCCATTCAGAACGCTCATTCAAATCCGGTGGAATGGAAATCTTGACGCGGTGGAAGTGGCGGGCAAGTTCATCGGGGTCATCAATGATGGGAGTAACGTTGGTGAGACCTTCAAAAGAATTTGGAGCCGATCCGATTTGGCCTTCCAATGCCGGTTGAGTTGCTGTCATAAGCACGACGGTAACACCAAAGTGCTCGACCAGCCCGCGTAATACCGAAAGAATGGGGCGCAAGTATTCAGGCGGTAGCATCTGTGCCTCATCAAGAATAATCACACTGTTCACGAGATTGTGAAGCTTTCGGCATGACGATGTTCTGCTAGCAAACAACGATTCAAAAAGCTGCACATTGGTTGTGACAATGATTGGAGCATCCCAGTTTTCCGTGGCAAGTCGGCTCTTGCTGTCTTCCTTGTCGGGGTCAAGATTGCTATGATGCTCGACGACTTGATCCTCTCCAAATAAAACCTTGCCCGTTTCCATTCGCTTGGAAATCTCATCGTTATCGTCGGCTCCGTATTTGAATACTTTGGCAGTCTGTTCAATGATGCTTGTATAGGGAATAGCCATGATGATTCGGTTCTTGTGATGCCTTAGAGCATGTTCAAGAGCAAAGGCCATTGAGGAAAGCGTCTTGCCGCCACCGGTTGGGACATTGAGAGAAAAGAATCCTGGTTTGCTAGACGCCTTACTTCTACATTCGTTGAGAATCCCATTCCTCTTCTTGTTGATGGGTGTATCTGCTCGTTCTTCTTGCATGAAGGTGTTGAATCGTTCTTTGAGAACCTCAAGTTGCAAGTATTTTCCCCTTGGGGCAGATCGTTCTTCATCCATAAATTTTTCCGTATCAAGAAAGTCTGCGTCAACCAAACACGAGAAGAGCATTCTTTGCCAAAGATGGATGTATTCTTTGCCAGCTTCCAAACCCCCGGACTTCTTTATGACACATGGAGATGACTGAGGGATGTCCATTTCAAGAAATCTTTTTGCTTCCGGCAATTCCTTGATCTTTTGAATCTCTTCGAGGTTAAGAATCCCGTCCAGCGGATTCTTGTAAACGCGATTTGCAAGGTCGGCGCCGATCGAGGGAGCTTCGGCATCCGGTAATCCTGCGTGGTGACCGGCTATCCCGTATGCTATGAGTCTGGCAATCTTGTGAATACCAGGATGAAGGGACTGCACTTTGTCAAACGCCAATACTGCGCCGGCTGAACTGTGGTTTGGTCTGTTCCCAATACCTTCAATGTGTGCTTCTTCGTTACATCCTGTTTCGCGTGCAAGATAGCTTTGCCATGCGGGAAGGAACTTCCCTAAGTCATGCCAGTATCCGAGAAGTTCCCCCCAATCCTTGTTACCAAATGTTGCTGCAAATTCTCCAGCTGACTTTGCAACGGCATTCAAATGGTCTTCAAGTGACTGCGTAACGCAATCACCGTTCGGATTGCGTCGAACGTGTGCGATGAATTCATTCATTGGACTATTCTGTTAGGGAGGAACAAGAAGAAGCGTGGGGCGAGTTTCTTCGCTCAAAAAGACAGAAAATAAACTGACAGAGTCAACCGGAATTCTGCGGGTTGCAGAATGGCGTTACTCCCGGAGTTCAGACCAGGCAGGAACTTTTCATTGGTGAAAGAACACCATTTTCCGTACCATGTGGCAGATTCTGTTCCCTTTCCAACTACCACGAAAGAATCAACGTGAAAATCGGCATTCCAAAAGAAACTCTACCGGGTGAAACTCGTGTCGCTTTGATTCCTGCCAACATACCGGCACTGATACGCGACAAACACGAGGTGATGATCGAGAGCGGCGCGGGCACCGGAGCCTCCATCTCGGACGAACAATTCAAAGCATCGGGTGCAATAATTGCGAGCAGTGCGAAGGCACTGTACGACCAAGCCGACATCGTGTTCAAAGTGCAGCCTCCAAACGCACAGGAAGCTTCCATGCTGAAAGAAGGCTCAACCTACGTTGGATATCTCGCGCCTCTCTCGAACGCTGAGATCGTGGACGTGTTTTGCAAACGCCGCATCACCGGGTTTTCGATGGAGTACATTCCGCGTATCACCCGCGCCCAAAGCATGGATGCACTCAGCTCCATGGCAACGGTCGCCGGGTACAAAGCAGTGCTGCTCGCAACCGAGAAGCTCGGCAAAATGTTTCCCATGTTGATGACTGCAGCAGGGACTGTGTCACCCGCTGTTGTTCTCATACTTGGCGCCGGGGTGGCGGGCTTGCAGGCCATCGCTACAGCGAAGCGTTTGGGCGCAAAGGTGGAAGCATTCGATCCCCGTCCCGCAGTGAAGGAACAGGTGAAGAGCCTCGGCGCGACATTCATCGAGATGGAGTTGCCGAAGGATGCAGAAACTGCCGGTGGATATGCGAAGGAACTCTCTCCCGAGTTCATCAAGAAGGAATGGGAAGCCATCGGCGGACGGCTGCCGAAGGTGGATGTTGTGATAACAACCGCACAGGTGTTCGGGAAGAAAGCACCAACGCTCATCACTGCGGACATGGTAAAGCTGATGCGGCCTGGAACGGTGATCGTGGACCTTGCCGCCGAACAGGGAGGCAATTGCGAACTCACCGAAGCAGGCAAGACCGTGGAGAAGAATGGCGTTGTCATCATCGGGGCCGTCAACCTCCCGGCGACAATACCTTCGGATGCAAGTCTGATGTATTCCAAGAACGTCATCAATTTGTTCAAGCTGCTGTACCCCAAAATTGATGCGATGCCCGATTTCAACGATGAGATCATCAAGGGTGCTTGTATTACGCGCAATGGTGAAGTGGTGAATGACAACGTGCGCAACGCACTTCACAAATGATTCGTCGCCGCGCATTGACATTCGTCTTAATACTCCTTACGATTCTGTGGAGTAGCTGTACGAAGGATTCAACCAATCCGGCAGGAGGTGGACCGACATTTCCTTCGCGCATTCTCTCCATTTCACCATCGCCCCGACAGGACCCTCCTGCAACGACAAACGATCTCCTGGCCGCAATCGATCTTGCGGCTTCGGCGGGAGCCCGGGGCATGCATCTGAACGCCACATGGCGAAGTCTTGAACCGTCGCCAGGAGTATTTTCTCTTACCGACGCCTCAACTGCTCTCTCGTATCTCGGAGTTCTCCGTGGGTTCAAACTCCAGGTCGTTCTTTCAGTGTTGAACACGAATGTCCGGGAAACACCGACCGATCTGGTGAATGTATCGTTCGATTCACTTTTAATGAAGACCCGATTCCACGCAATGCTGGACGCTCTCCTGCCACTGCTGAACTCAAACGTCGCTTACCTGTCAATTGGAAACGAGGTGGATGTCTACCTCTCCCAACATCCCGGCGAATGGGCGGCATACAAGTCATTTTATGAGGATGCGGTCAACTACTTGCACCAACGGTCTCCTTCTCTGAAACTTGGTGTAACAACAACCTACAGCGGTGCGAGCGGGACCGATTCGCTTAATGTCAGAAGTTTGAACGGTTCAAGCGATGTATTTATTCTCACCTACTACCCGATCGGAAACCAGTTTGCCCCTCGACAGCCATCCGTCGCTGCCACGGAAATAATCCAGATGGTATCACTTGCCGGTGGTCGCCCGCTGATCCTGCAGGAAGTGGGCTACCCTGAAGCGACAAGCCTCGGTGGTTCCGAACAAGCACAGGCACAATTTGTCACTAATGTATTCAGCGCGTGGCAAACACAAGGGACGGTAATTCCATTCCTGAATTTTTTCTGCATGCATGATTTCACCCTGGCACAATGTGACAGCCTCGCATTGTACTATGGATTCCCGAACAACCAACCAATCAAGGATTTCCTCGGCTCGCTCGGATTGCGGAACGTGAACGGCACGCCCAAGCAGTCTTGGCAGGCGCTTCTTGATGGAGCAACAAGCATTGCAAAACGATAAGAAAGCGAGAACACTACTTACCATGGAATACTGCTCATGAACACATTCGAAAAGTTGCTGTTCAAAATGGCGCGGATCGTTGCTCAACAACGAATGCTCATCTTGATTGCATCGTTGTTCTGGTGTACTCTCGTCGCAAGCGCCCAGTCACCTTCGGCGCCGGGTGGACATCCTGCAACTGAAGCACCACAAACGGACTACTGGTCACTGGTATTTGTGCTGGTGCTGTCGACATTCATCGGAGTGGGTGTGATTGCACGCGTGTCCCGACTGTTGCACACTCCTCTCATGTCCATCACGAATGCCATCTCTGCAATTGCAGTTGTTGGATCCATTATCGTCACGGGCTCCGACTATCCCACAGATATTCGCATCCTTGGCGCGATTGCTCTTTTTGCATCCATGACGAACATTGTCAGCGGGTTCCTGATCACGGATCGAATGCTGAAGATGTTCAAGCAGGATAAGAAAGAGGTGAAGCCATGATTCACGGTCTCGCACAGCTTGCGTACATTGCGGCAGGAGCACTCTTTGTCTTTTCACTTTACTGGATGAACAGTCCGAAGACTGCGCGTAAAAGCGTGTTCGCCGGAGTGGCTGCCATGGCGCTTGCCATCACCGCAACATGGATTCAGCCGGAGATCATTAATCACGGATGGATCGTCATTGCAATAATTGCTGGTGTGGTAGTCGGGGTTCCTCTCTCACGCGTTCCTCTCACGGCGGTGCCACAACGAACTGCGCTTTCGCACGCATTCGGCGGCCTCGCAGCAGGGCTCGTGGGCACTGCAAAGTTCTATCTCTGGTCAAGCGAAGGGCCGGAGCAACTGACCACATTCCGCATTGTTGCCATCGTTGCAGAAGTGATTCTGGGCTTCCTCACGTTCACAGGCAGTCTGCTGGCCGCGGGCAAGCTTCAGGAACTCAAGTGGATTCCGCAGCGGCCCGTCACCTATCCGTTGCAGAACGTCAGCAACATTGCGCTGCTCGTGATCGCAATTGCGTTGGGGGTCTTTCTTGTAGTCCAACCAACCGGGCCGTGGGCGTATGTTGCATTTCCTGCGATCATTGTTCTGGCGCTTGCGTTTGGCGTATTGCTGATCATTCCCATCGGCGGCGCGGACATGCCGACCGTTATTTCCATCTTGAATTCCTATGCAGGCCTGTCAGCAGTGGCAATGGGGTTTGTACTGGACAACAAGTTACTCATCATCGCCGGCGCGTTGGATGGATCAAGCGGTCTTATTCTCTCTATCATCATGTGTCGCGCGATGAACCGCTCGTTCTCGAATGTGCTGTTCGGCGCGTTTGGCAGTGTGCAGGCTTCCAAGGGAGAAATTTCAACAAAGAGCTACAAGGAAGAAACGATTGAGGGCGCAGCGCAGGTTCTTGAGCAGGCATCGTTGGTTGTCATTATTCCCGGTTACGGCATGGCCGTGGCGCAAGCCCAGCATCGCATTCGCGAGTTGTATGATCTTCTCAGAAAGAAAAATATCACCGTGAAGTTTGCCATCCATCCCGTTGCCGGACGCATGCCGGGTCATATGAATGTTCTCCTTGCCGAAGCAGACATCCCCTACACTGATCTGGTGGAAATGGATGACATCAATCCCGAAATGCCGCAATGCGATGTTGCCCTGGTTATCGGCGCCAACGACGTTGTAAATCCAGCAGCACGCTTTGACAAGTCCACACCGATTTTCGGTATGCCCATCATCGACGCAGACAAAGCGAAGACCACCTTCGCCATCAAGCGGAGTAAGAGCCCCGGTTTTGCCGGCATCGATAACGAACTCTATTTCTCGGATAAGACGTTCATGCTCTTCGGCGACGCCAAGGCCGTGGTGGGAGAATTGGTAAAGCAGCTTTCGGCGGACGGCGCAAGCCACTAGAGAGACAGAGTTCCAACTCGCGTGCAAGGGGGTCGCATCAAGGGAACGGTCATGCGTCCCGAGAGAGATCCCCTCCATCCTTTGAGCCTTCCCCCTAATCCATTCCATTAACAAATTCTCACTTGCACCGTTACGCAAACGTGTTATATTAGGGAGATATTCACCAACAATCATCGGAGATCCCCCAATGAGATTGTACGGTAGCGTACTCATTCTCTCACTGTACCTGGCAGGCTGTGCCACATTTAAAGAGCTGGAACCGAAACCTGAACTTGCCCCGTTTGAGCGCGGCTACATCGAACTCATGGACGGGAAAAACAACTTTGAGCTTGACCAGGACGGCAAGTACTTTATCAAGTTTCCTTCTTCGGTGAAAGACCGCTACTACCTTGTGCTAATCGCACCTGCAAAACCTTCGATCCATTCATACCTTACCAACCGGTTCAATGATGGCAAGGAGCCGATCATCCCGATCCCTGACGAAAACCCATCAAGCGACAGCATATTCGTTTATCCGGTCGATGCAAAGTCCGCAACGTTCTACTGGGTCATTGACGCGGTCAGGCGCGACTTGGTACTGACGATGCGCTATCGTTATGTGCCGCAATGGCGATACACATTCGAGAACAAGTATGCGCAGTTCAAGGAAGCGCTCGCCGCCAATACGGTGGATCGCTCAACGTATAATTCCATTGATATCAATTTCGATTCCGATCGATTGGATTTTGCAAGAGAGGTTCCGAATCTCGCGAACAGGACACAAAAGCTCAAGTCGATGAACGAGGAACTGCTGAAGCTCGAGAGCGTGTTCCCGGCGGACATTGCCGCATCACGAGACACTGCGTATGAGAACTATGTCGTCTTGAAAAGGAACGTAGGTGAAGAATTGAAGTTTCAGGAGGATTACAGTGCAGCCCTGACATTGTTTAAAAAGGAACTGGATAGCAGGGGGCGCACCGGACAATTCCTCGAGGACGTGCCGTATTTTACGGAGACTCTCTCGCAACGCGGACGTTTTTCCGCGAGCGTTGCCGCCAAAGCCTCCCAGGTACTCCTCAAACGTCTTGCCGAAGTGACGCCATACCTGGATAACAACCTGCGCAACAAAACCATCGTCAGCAGGATCGATCCTGATCCGTCACTTGATGCCATCACAGGGTTGTACCGCGCATGTGGACAGCAGATACCGGGAGAAACGGAAGCCATCGTCAGATTTATCAATAGGTTCAATGTAGAGGCCGACGGCCTCCAGAGGAGCAATGCAAAGTTCGAAGCGTTGAGGGCGTACTTCAACTCACACATCGGATCGCCCAGCGAATCCTTCTATGATGACCTGTTGGCAAAGGTCGCGGATATCAAAACCACAATCCCTCAATCACAGGCAAGCGGAATCGAGCGATACGGAAGTTACAGTCTTGCGGCGATGCTCAACAAGGGCATTGCCAACGCCGGTAACAGGGCCAATGATCTTCAGACACTCTACCAGACGGCCGGAACAGTGGCAGCGAGCATCAATGCGCGCTCATGGTCTGCCGCTGAAATGGGATTACGGGATCTCAGTGAAGCACACGGCTATTCTGAATCCCCTGAGATCGTCACGCAACGCAATTCCCTTGTGAAGCAATTCGAGAGCCAGATCTTCACCGCGGTAAAGTTAGCATCGCAACAGAGGATTGATGCATTCATCAAGGCACACGAAATGGCAATAGACAACGTGCCGGCTTTGTATGCAGACTCAGCGTTCATGCCTGTATATCAACTTACATTCAGCTCGCTCGGCAACAACGACCTCATGCAGAAGAGGAGGCAGATTGAAGGCTACCTTGAGAACATCAAGTACAACCGGTTCCCGGAGACCTCCATCAAGAGCATTTATGCAGACTTCCTGCGCAATTCACGCGACCGGGGAGTTGAAAAGGCGCGGGCAATTGTTGAACACGGAAAGTTCTACAGGGGAGCGGATAAACAGGTCAAAGGTCTCATCACTGAGTGCGATGTTGAGGCGGCAAAATGGATTGTCAGGCCCGCCGAGTATCGCAAGCTCTTTGCTTTGCCGATCACGAGCAACAAACAGGGCACGAATGAATATATGTTCAGAATCCGGCTTCAGATTCCTTCCGAAGCGCAGTTTCCTGTTTTTGATATCAACCTGAAGCTCCCGCAGGAAGTCGCGGAGAAAGCAAACCAGCAGCAGTGGTTCGAGTCCATTACCATCGACAAGAAGCCTCTCAAGAATGAAGGACGCTTCAGAATTACGTCACCGACAGCGCTCAACAACTATGAAGCTCTCATCACGCCGGTCCAGATGGACAAGGAAGGCAGGAACATCCTTGAGGTACGTTTCAAGTATCCGGGCTTCAGAGTCTTCGAGGTAAGTACGATGGCCCAAGTTCCCCTCATCCGAAAGAACTAACGAGGATCCCATGCAGAAGAAGAGTGCCATAATCATTGCAGTAGTCGTTCTTATCATCGGCGGCGGACTCATCTATTTCTTTTCCCGTCCCGACCTGTCGGATGAGATCGTCATCCCTTACATCTCGCATCAAAAACCGGCGATTGATCCGCACCTCCCCGGTTCCACGTCGCTCTCGGACAAACTTGACGAAGTGCAATTTGACGGCTTGTTCAATCTTGTCGCCAATCCAAGTGGTGTCGTGTATGAAGATGGGTTGGGGGAATTTATTGAACTCGACAAGAACAACGTGGTCACCATTCGCCTGAAAACTGACAAGAAATGGCACGATAGCTGGCAGGTCAACGCCAACGATGACAAGTACACCATCGCAAAAGCAACGGATCATTTCTTCTCTGCTGCGGATTTGAATTTCACTCTCAAGCGCATCCAGAGTCTCGGAAGTCTTTCCCCGGATTATATTCTCGTTTCGCAAGCCCTGCCGACAATGGGGTTTGATGGACCCAATGAACGAAACGAGATTCGTTTGCAATTTCGGTCCGAACGAATATGGAAAGAGGCGGACATAAAAGAAGTGCTGTCATTCAAAGTCCTTCCTGCCAATTCAGATATGAACGCGCTGAATTACCGGATCGGAACTGCCGCATATTTAAGCCTGCCGCCGAAAGACGGCGTGTCCAACTACTACAAACATCCCGAGGGCATCGCCAGCATTGCGAACGTGGTTCTTGCCCCATTCATTGACAACAGCACGTATTCCACCGAACTGAAGAACAGCAAGATCAACGTTCTCCTCGAGACACCGTTCGGGAGCCTCTCGCCCATCCTTGAAGACACGAGTGACTACTTCAACAAATCCAATATCAGTAACACGTTTTTTGCGCTGTTGTTCAACGTGCAACGACTGAACAGAGATCAGCGGAGGGAAGTCAAGAAACTGATCAACAGCAGGATGATCGTTGAGAGGTTCTTCAAAGTAAACACCCAGCAGGTTCGTCACGTGGCGGACTACAAAGGGAACAGGGACAATTTCTATGACTATGTGAACCACAGCATTTTTCCTTCCTCTTCGTATTATGTGGAAGAGAAGATTGTCGAACCTGCTGAAGACACAACACCGCTGAATCTCTCCATACTTCCCGATACACTGCGGATAAAGACGAGCGTGAATCACGGATTCCGCGAAGAATACTCCGAGCTGATCGACATCCTGAACGATCCATCGGTGACGAAGGGAAAAGTGAAAGTGCTTGCGGTGACGAACGACGATATCAAGCGTGGCGATTATGACGCGGTGCTTGTTGCCGTCAGCGGGTACAGGAGCAATTTCCTGTTCGACCTGTACAACATTTTCCTCCGCGAACCCGATCTTGAGACGTACAAGATCAATCTGCTTACCGAACCGGATGCAAAAGGAAACCTGACGGTAAACCTGAATTCATTCCAGGCCGACAAGAATTTCTTTCATCTCGATTCTCGAAATTCTGCAGAAGGTAACGACATCAACCTGTTCTTGCAGTACATGTATGGGTTTATGTCCACACGGCAAATTGGCGATAAACAGGAATATGCACGACGCATTGACCAGTTGGAACAACAGATGTGCCTCGGTGCCTGGATGTTCTCGCTGCCGTCACTGGCGTACTTCAGCACACAGTTTGACAATACGAGCATTGATCTCTACGGCGTCGCATCCCAACTCTCGACGATCAAGAAATGGAGAGAGCGACACGGGAAGTGAGCAGCGGAATATGAGGAGTCGGATCTTTGGCGTCTTGATGTTTCTGATCGCTGTGCAGCGATCGAACGCCGGATCTGATTTTCTCGTTGTCGAAAACACAGACCGGCTGCAGGTGTATAATAAGTACCAGCAGGAAGCCCCGGCAAAGGATCGACAGATGCTTGTTCCTTTCGTGCCGATGAAAGTCCTCAGGGCAAACGATATGCTGGGGGACGGATTCACACCCTGCATGCAGGTCGAGATCGACGGACAGATTGTTTATCTCCTCAAGGAGAAAGACGGAACTCTCTCGCACTCCGAACTCCTGGGATTCGAAAAGACCTTCAGCAACGCAACCATCCTTTTAGATACCGTTCGAATACTCTCCGACCATTCCATAAAATTCTCACCGATCAATTCTCCGGCAAAACAGCTTCCGGCAAATGACCGGGTTCTGAGGGTGTTCCGCCACAAGAATGCAACGTATTGCAGGATATTCACCACACCTCCACAATATGGATGGGTTGACTTTACCGGAAGGGGCGAGGGACGGGATTGGGGGCTGCTGAAAAGCACTGCTCCTGCGAATTCTTCAATATCCACCGTCGTCGTTCAAAAAATCCGGGCACGTGTAAGTGACGTGAATCGCGTCCTCACCCGTCTCTTCGCGTTTTTCAACGATGAGACCCGCCAGCAACGACAAACACCTCAATGGAACGTCGAGACCTCGCGGAAGAAAATCCTCTGTACGCTGCAGGGCCGCACAAGTGGAGAGTCGTTTGAGCAAAGCACCTTCTATTTGGTCAACGATCTCGAAAACATTGTTTTGGGTTCCGAGTTTGAGGTCGCACACTCTCCGGGCAGAATTGAAATCCGCCAGAAATAGATGAAATCAAAAATCATCGAGCATACGCTCAGCATCCTCCTTCTGACCTGCGCGTTTGTTGTCATACTGAACGTCATCAAGGAGAAGGAAACGGTACGCTATGCTGATCGCATGAAGTCCATAGCGCCCTACCTGCAGTTTGATTCGCTGGACTTTGGCAACCCGCTTCATGTGGCACTCTTCAAGGAAACGCTCAACCTCTTTCATCCGGACACACCCGCCCGCAACGATTCTCTTCTCCTGGCAATACAGGCGTTTCGACAAGAGCAATTCACGAATCAAGCGTACAAAACCGGCGGGGATGATCGCGGGCTTTCTTCCGCCAAAATGATGAGGCTTGGCAACATGTACACGCAGTTCATCATTATCTACCTCATTGTCATGCTGTTGAGCTACTACGCCGCCCAGAGTCTGGCGATACTCCGTTTTGTGAAGATGAAGCAGAACAAGGCTTCGTATCTTGAAGAACTTTCTGCAGGCATACGAAGTACAAGCAATCGTGATGCCTCGTTTTATTCGCGCTCGGCGTTATTGTTTGCAAAGGCCCTCGTCAAAGGTGTATCCTACGCCATATTGTTTTCTCCCGCATACGTTATTGCCTATTCGATTCGATCGAGCATCAACACCGATTCGTATCTTTTTATGATCGTTCTGGGAATACTCTCCAATGGACTGCTGATAAACTATGCGAACAAGTTCTTCACGTTCCTGATGACAGAAAGTCGCAAGGGGTATGTACAGACCGCGATAGTCAAGAACTTGAACGCGTCATATGAATGGCGTACCACGGATGGAGTTTCATATTGGTCCGTTGTACGACCGGGAAGCTCCTTCCCCTCACACGTGTTCAGGCACATTTATATGAACGCCCACTTCCAGTTCCTGAGCACTCTCAAAGAACATGCTTCGTTCCTCATCACAGGGCTGGTCATTATTGAAATGGCGCTGAACATCCAGGGCCATCTCGGTTACGAACTGCTGCAGAACATCCTGTACAAACAATACGATGTGGTCATAAGCATCATCCTTGGCATTTTCTTCATTGTGAAGATTACGGAAGTTGTTGTTGATAGTTGGTTCCATCACGAATCAGGAAAATACGAGAACAGAGCATAAGGCTGTGGATACGCACAACGTTCAACAAACAACGTGGACTGTGTTTCGGAAAAAAGACAAGCTCTGGCTTGCGATCTGGCTGGCGGGACTTGCAGGTTTGGGTCTGTGGGACGTTGCCTTCCTGAACCAACCGGCGTTCGTACTCTTGCAGACTGCCTTTATGAATACGCTGATCGCCGGTGTTCTTGTGGTTGTGTTCTCATTGGCACTGGGATGGCCCATCGGGGTTGCTTTGCATTTTCTGGAAACCCGTCGAACTCTATTCTACCTCACGTTCACATTCGTCCTGAACATCATTCGTTCCATCCCGCAAATTGTCGGAATACTCATCGGGTATATTCTCCTGACAGTCTTCATCGACCTGGAAATTCTGCGGAGCCAATTCTCTCAATTGGTCTGGATGGCATTCACTATAAGTCTGTTTGTGTTTCTGGAAGTTGTTGATCTGGTCAGGGAACGAATCGCGTACTTCAACAAGCTGGATTTCTTTCAAGCGATGTTGTGCTGCGGCATCAAAGAAGGGCGCATCATCAATCGTGATATCCTCTGGAAGAACAGCCGCGCCCACCTCCTGCACAAGATGATTTCCGTGTTCGGGATTGCGGTCTTTCTCCAATGCAGCATTGACTTTATTATTTCCGTCGGCCTTTCCACTGACGTCAGCCTGAGTAATTTTCCTGTAACGCTTGGCAGCCTTCTCGCAAAGCTGGATAGCAAACAGGATATCCTCGCGATAGGATCGGTGTTCACGAATCCGATGAATGTACGGTCTCTCCTGTTCGAGCATCTTCAGGGAGTCAGTATCGCGTTTGCCATCGTGTTCACATTGCTCTGCGTCTATAAGATTTCCAACGGCCTTGTCAGAAGGTTCAACCTCTAGTCAGCCATGAACACGCTCCGCTTTGACATACGCATTGCCACGGATGATCGTACGTTAGTAGACATCCGCGATTTCCAGCTTCCTCTCAATCGGATAACGTTCCTCTTTGGCGAGTCGGGGATTGGCAAGTCGCTTATCGCCCGGGCAATCTATGGACTGCTCGATCCGGACGAATTCACCATCACGATCAACGACGAGCCATACAAAGAGTATCTCAAGAAGCCCGAAACACAAGAGATCAAGAAGAACAGCTTCTATGTGTTTCAAGAGCCGTCATCACATCTCAATCCTTTAATGCCCCTGGAGACGCAAATCAAGGAAGGAAGTCTTGCCCAGGCTCCGGACGACCGCGAAATACTGGACCGTCTATTGGAAGGCAGCGATGCGGATGAAGTACGGAAGTTGCTCGATGTGTATCCCAAACCCTATCGTCCAAGCGGCGGGGAGAAGCAGCGCATTTTCCTGGTTATGGCACTCAAGAAGATAGATTTGATGCTCGGCGACGGGAGCGTGACCACACCGCATGCGTTCGTGTTCGATGAACCGACCGGAAGTCTGGACAACCATTTTCGCAACATATTTCTTTCTCTCCTCTTCAAGCGCTTTCAGCAGCAACACTTTACATCGCTCTTGATTACTCATGATTATTCCATGGTCAGCAAAGTAACTCGATCGTATCGCAGCTTTGCCGAACGTGTCTCATTCAAGGAGTTGAGCCTGCGCAATGGGAAACATGCTCTGTCGGACTTTCAACCTGAAACCTACATTGGATGGCTAGACACGCAGAAGAAAGAATCAGCCTCCCGCATCCCGACAAACGAGAGCAAACCATTGTTACGTGTTGAGAGTGGCGTTGAAGTGTTTGGACAGCGATTGGCAATCTCAAGGGATCGTGAAGGAACACAGCCCTCTGCTCTGGAAATCTTTCCCGGCACAATCGTCTATGCAAAGGCACCGAGCGGCACAGGAAAAACCACGCTGGTGAAACTTATGATGGGATTGATTCGCGGAAAGAATCTTCACATGGCACTCGATGGAGATACTCTGACGGAACACACATCAAGGAGTTTTTGGCAAAAAAAGATTTGGGGAAGAAAAATGACCCTAGTGTTCCAGCACGCGGATGAAGCACTCAACCCGCGGGCCACGGTGATGGAAACATTTCAGGGACTCCCATCGGAGAAACGCATAACACGTGAAGGCGTCCGGCAATCGCTCGGTGAACTGTTCGACTTCGAGATCAGCGACGAATTCATGGACAAGCAAGTGAGCAGGCTCAGCGGCGGACAAAAACAAAGGCTCAATCTTCTCAGAAGCCTGTTCCTGAATACCGACATCCTGATTCTCGATGAACCGCTCAACGGACTCGACTTCGAAAGCACAACCAGGGTCCTCGCCATGATCAGAGAAAAGCAGCGGGCAGGCAAGGGAATTCTTCTGATTTCACACAACGAAGAAATCTTTGACGCGTTGATCCCCCGAGACCACATCTATCATTTGCACGCAAGCCCCGTTCGATGACTGAATAAGGAGTGCCCGAAGCGAATAAGGATTTCGAGTGGGGAATTCCTATATTGTCGGAGCGTGGGTGCATGTTGAGAGCACTTCCTTTTTTCGACCAATTGATACCAAGCCAAACCTTCGTCAATGTCTTCGCAATCTGAACGACCGGGCCTTCTTCGTAGCCTGGGTCTTTTCGATCTGACGGCAATATCACTCAACACGATTATTGGGAGCGGCATTTTTCTGCTTCCCGCAACCGTCGCTTCAACGGTAGGTGTGTGGGCACCGTTGAGCTTTGTTGTTTCCGGGATACTCTCCCTCATCTTCGCTCTATCATTTGCAGAAGCAGGCAGCAGGTTCAGTGATACGGGCGGACCGTACCTGTATGCGAGGAAGGCATTCGGCGACTTCATCGGTTTTGAAGTAGCCTGGATCTTCTGGCTCTCTCGTCTCGCAGCAGTGGGAGCAAGCTACAATGTTTTTGTCACCTACCTCGGATTGTTCATTCCCGGTGTTGCAGAAGGATTGTTCCGGACGGCGATCATCACCGTACTTGTTATTGTGGTGGCACTGCCAAATATCCGCGGAGTGAAGATTGGCTCGGTCTTCACCAACATCTTCACAGTCGCAAAGATACTCCCGCTGGTTTTTCTTGCTGCCGCCGGACTCTTTGTGCTGGATTGGACTCAGGCAACCATAGCAACCCCGCTGACTTCGGAAGACTTCATGAGGTCTGTACTTATCGTTGCGTTTGCGTACGGAGGATTCGAACTGGCAACCGTTCCAGCCGGTGAGTCCAAAGACCCGAAACGGCAGTTGCCGCGGGCGCTTCTTTTTTCAATCGGTGGAGCAGCAATTCTGTACGTCCTTCTGCAGTTCACAGCCTATGGGCTGTTCCCTACGCTTGGAACATCAGCGCGACCACTGGCAGACGCTGCAAATGTTGTCTTCACCTCGCATGGTGCAACGCTGATTGCTATCGGAGCACTCGTGTCAACCTGCGGGTATATCTTTGGCGGCTCGTTGGTGATCCCGCGACTGACGTATGCACTTGCAGAGCAGGGACAACTGCCATCCGTGTTCGGCAAGATCCATCCTGCGTTCCGGACACCGTGGGTGTCGATTGTGTTTCATGCTGGCGTCACCTGGTTACTTGCCGTGGGCCTCTCATTTTTTTCACTCGTCATCATCAATGTCCTTGCGAGGCTTGTCGTCATCGGCCTTACCAGTGCTGCTGTAATGAAGTTGCGAAAGAGTTCTCCGGAACCCGCCGGATTTACGATCCCATTTGGATTGACAATCCCTCTTGTGGGAATTGCAATCGTCGCCTACTTGCTGATCTTCCATACAAAACCCAATGAACTGCTCTATGGCGGCATTGCACTCGTTGCGGGATCACTCCTCTACGTTCCCCTCCGCTCATTGGTGAAGAAAAAGAAAGGAACATAATAGCGCCCGGTTTCTTTCCACACCATCGGTGAACTCACGCCACCCATCGGGACCCTCTCTTTAGATGTTCTTTACACACCCTCCCCACACCTACCGTCTCTTGATTTGAAAACCGGTCCCGCCTTGCGATACTGAATACAGCATCGCACAAGGAGGATCCAATGACAGCAACTGCAATTGTTCTCATGGTAGTTTTTGTGTTCTACATCGTCACGTGTATCCGGCAGTTCAAAAGATTCAATCAAGATTCGTGAGCAAGGCTTGCCAGCACATCGCTTTCCCCTTCTTCACCCACACTCGATCCCTTTGCATTTCAGCCTGCATTTCTTATACTAACGCATCCTCTCTTCACTCAAAACAAGGCTATCAATGCAGATCGGAACAACGCTGTACGTCACCACACGGAAAGAGTGGCGCCGATGGCTCGCAGCACACCATGCCACCGAAAAGGATATCTGGCTTGTGTATTATAAAAAGCAGAGCGGGAAGCCGCGCATCCCGTATAACGACGCGGTGGAAGAGGCTCTCTGCTACGGCTGGATCGACAGCATCCTGAAACCGATCGACGAAGAGAAGTTTGCTCAGAGGTTCAGTCCGCGTAAACCAAAGGCGCAATGGTCACCAATGAACATCGAGCGGCTGCGGAGGTTGTTACGGCAGAAGAAAGTAACGAAGGCGGGGTTGGAAGCGGCGAAAACCGCTCTCGAAACCATTCGCAAACATAAGACCATTGAAAAAACACGGGTCGCAATCCCTACCGATATCCTGAAAGCACTCAAAAACGACCCGGCAACCTGGAAGAACTTCTCGCGATTCCCTGCGTCGTACAAGCGCATTCGTGTTGGCTGGATTGATGGATCCCGGCGTCGCCCGGAAGTATTCCAGCAACGATTGCAGTACTTCCTCAAGATGACCGCACAGAACAAACGGTTCGGGATGGTACAATAAATACAAGGCAACCAAAACTGCTATTCACTTGCCAACCCCATGGTTTTGTTCTGCAGCATCGCGTACCTCTGCAATGCAAGACTGGCAAGTGATGAACCAAGCAACACAATAGCCATCGGCAATGCCGTGCCGTTATGAAAATAACTCACAAGGGCTGAGCCGAGAGCGCCCGCGGCCATCTGCATACTTCCCATCAATGCGGACGCTGTACCGGCATTCTTTGCAAAAGGCTCAATCGCCAGGGCCGTCGTGTTCGGACTGAGGAACCCCAGACAGACGAGAAAACTGAAGAGCATGGCGATAACCCCGAACATCGGCATGCCGATGAGAACTCCAGCCACGAGGCATATCGTGACGATGCACTGAACAGCAACTGAAATCATCGCAATAGATCTGCTACTTTGAGTTCTCAATACATATCTGTTCACCTGGCTTGCGCCAATAACGCCACAAGCACTCAATCCGAACACCCACCCGAATTGCCGTTCGGTGAGATCGAACAACCTCATATACACAAATGGCGAGTCCGAGATATACGCGAACAGCCCTGCCGACGCGGCAGCGCTTGCCATTCCGTACGCAATAAACTTCGGCTCTTTCAGCACTCCTAAATAGTCACCGATTATCCTGAATGGATGGAGCGACCGTGAATTGTCAGCGGCACTGCTTTCGGGAAGATAGCGGACGACCGCAACGAGAACAAACGTCGCAATCGTTGCGAGGATCCCGAAGATGTATCTCCAACTGTACGCATCGGTCACGTATGCACCGACAGACGGAGCGATGATCGGCGAAACGCCAAACACCAGCATGAGCGTTGAGAATATCCGCGCAATCTCATGGACAGGGAACAAGTCACGCACGATTGCCCTCGCTGCGACAATCCCCACGCAACCCCCAATAGCAAGAAGAAACCGCTGCGCCACCAACCAATCAATCGTGGGAGAGAGTCCGCATCCGATTGCAGCAACAATGTAGATCGTCAATCCCGCAACGACGGGTTTCTTCCGGCCGAACCGGTCAAGCAGCGGCCCGTAGAACAACTGCCCGATGGAAATGCCGATGAAATAGCTTGTCAGCGAGAGTGCAACATGTGAAATGTCGGTGTGCAAGTCGCTTGCAATCGCAGGAAAACCCGGCAGATACATATCAATGGAGAACGGACCGATGGCTGTAAGCGATCCAAGAACGAGTATGAGAATGGTATGTCGTTTGCGATCCATAGCCGGGATTGATGATGCACTAGAAAGTCAAAGGGCGAAATGATCTTCGCCCCCATAAGGATAGTGATTAGGGGTGTGCGTTGCAAGAGGTAGAGAAGTGTTGAACGGCCCGAAGCAATTCGGGTTGAAGCGTCAAGAACCGTTTGTAGAGTGCACTAATCTCGGGAAAGTTTTGGCAAGGATTGCTTCCTCTTTATTGGTGGGACGCACTTACCCCTCAAATTTACCTATCGATGAGGTGATGAATCATCAACCAAGAAGAGCGCGTTTTCACTTCCCGATATTCACTCCGGTGTGGGACATTATGAACTAAATCCGGTATTGGCTACAGGTTGACAACCGAAGGGTAAACTTCCTTCTGCACATTGAACAAAATGTGTTCACACCGCAACATTCGTTGCTCTGTTTCGTACCTACGGTGTGGATCTGTCTGTCCATGACAAAATTCCTCCATTGAATGTTTACCCGGAACTCGGTATGTTGTTGCGCCCTTCACTTCACAATCCAGAAAGGATTTTGCATGAACCGTTTCCGCATCATTGCCGCGACCGTTTTGTTGAGTGCCGGTTGCGTTATTTCGAGTTATTCCCAGCAGGAAGCGCGTCTCCTGCGTTTCCCTGCCATCCATGACAACCAGATTGTGTTCTCGTATGCAGGTGATCTGTACACCGTACCGGCAACCGGTGGCGTTGCACGAAAGCTGACGAATGATGTCGGCTACGAGATGTTCGCTCGCTTTTCTCCCGACGGCAAATCGATCGCCTTCACGGGACAGTATGACGGCAATACCGAAGTGTACCTGATGCCCTCAGAGGGCGGCGTGCCGAAACGACTCACCTATACTGCAACGCTCGGTCGTGATGATGTCTCCGACCGCATGGGTCCGAACAACATCGTGATGACGTGGCGTGATGACAAAACCATTGTGTATCGTTCACGAAGGATCGAGCGCAACGACTTCATCGGACAGCTCTTCTATGCGAGCGTCGATGGTGGAAGTCCTGAGCAGCTTCCTCTCCCCCGCGGCGGGTTCTGCTCATTCTCTCCCGACAAAAAACAAATGGCCTACAACCGCGTCTTCCGGGAATTCAGAACATGGAAGCGCTATCGTGGCGGCCAGGCGGACGAAGTGTGGATTTATGATTTCGACAAGAAGACCATCACCAATGTGACAAACAATCCCGGACAGGACATCATCCCGATGTGGAGTGGCAACAAGATTTACTTCCTCTCCGACCGCGACCAAAGGATGAATCTCTTCGTGTATGATCTCACCTCAAAGGAAACAAAGAAGCTCACCACATTCACCGAATTCGATTGCAAGTTCCCATCGCTCGGCAACAACGCAATCGTGTTTGAAAATGGTGGATACATTTATCGACTTGACCTTGCGACCGACAAAGCCGCGAAGGTGCCGATCTCCATTCAGGAGGATTTCGACATTGGGCGCAACACATGGAAGGATGCCAGTAAGGAAGTCACGAATTATGAAATCTCTCCCGATGGAAACAGAGCTCTCCTCGGCGCCCGCGGTGACGTCTTCACCGTTCCCGTAAAGAATGGCAACATCAGGAACATCACCAACACGTCCGGCGTGCACGAGCGAAACTCAAAGTGGTCCCCCGACGGGGGGTGGATCGCCTACATCTCCGACGCAAGTGGCGAAGATGAAATCTACGTGGAGCCACAGGATGGAAAGGGCGATGCGGTTCAGCTTACGAAGAATGCCGACACATACAAATATGAAGTTTACTGGTCACCGGACAGCAAGAAAATACTCTGGGCTGATAAAAAACTTCGCCTTCAATATGTGGATGTTGAATCGAAGCAGGTAACCCAGGTGGCCCAGGCAACGGCATTTGAAATCCGTGGCTACACTTGGTCACCAGACAGCAAATGGATCGCGTACACGAAGCCGGAAGAGAAACAGATGTCAACCATCTATCTTTATTCGGTGGACAAAAAGGAAACCACTCCTGCAACCGACGGTTGGTTCGATGCCAATTCTCCCTCATTCAGCTCGGATGGAAAATTCTTGTTCTTTGCCTCGGGCAGAAACTTCAGCCCAACATACGGGAACACCGAGTTTAACCATATCTACCTTGACATGGAGAATGTGTATTTCGTTACTCTTGCCAGGGACACCAAGTCTCCTTTTGAACCGAAGAGCGATGAAGTGAAGATCAAAGAGGAGAAAAAGGATGACGCGAAAAAAGACGCCGACAAGGATAAGAAGGACGAGAAGAAAACCGAGAAGGCTGTTACCGTGAGGGTTGATATTGATGGCCTGCGGGGTCGTATCGCTACCGTACCAGGCACCCCTGCAAATTACGGAAACATCGCTTGTATTGAGAGCAAGCTCTACTACGTACGGAGTGGCTCGCAGGACGAGAAACCGAAGCTGTTCTACTACGATCTTGAGAAGCAAAAGGAAACCGAACTGGGTGAGTTCGGGGGCTATGAAATCTCTGCCGACAACAAGAAAATGATCCTCGTCTCCGATGGCTCGCACTACATCATCGACCTTCCGACCGGCAAGATTGATCTGAAGGACAAGCTCAACCTGAGCGACATGAAAATCTGGCTTGATCGTAAAGCGGAGTGGAACCAGATGTTCAACGAGTGCTGGCGCCAGATGCGTGACTTCTTTTTCGATCCGAATCTCCATGGCGTTGATTGGGCAAAGATGAAGCAAACATATTCGCAGCTTGTTCCCTACGTGAGCCACCGCGCTGATCTCACCTACATTATCGGCGAGATGATCGGCGAACTGAACATCGGCCATGCGTATGTTGGCGGAGGCGACTATCCAAAAGCGGATCGTATTCAACTGGGACTTCTCGGTGCGAAGCTTGAGCGGGATGCTTCATCGAAATATTATCGCATCAAAGACATCCTGAAAGGCCAGAACTGGGACAAGTCGCTTCGTTCACCACTAACGGATATTGGCGTGAATGTGAATGAGGGCGACTACATCATCGCAGTCGATGGCAAACCGACGAGCGAGATGACAGACATTTACACATCCCTTGTGAACAAGGTGAACAAGCAGGTCACGCTGAAAGTAAATACACAGCCCCGCGAACAGGGAAGTCATGAGACCGTCGTCCTGCCAACCGGGAGCGAGCAGGGACTCTATTATCTCAACTGGATTCAGAAGAACATTGAGAAGGTTTCCAAGGCAACCGATGACAAGGTCGCGTATGTTCACATCCCGGACATGGGTTCCGGCGGGCTGAATGAGTTTGTGAAGTACTTCTATCCGCAAACACGCAAGGAGGCAATCATTGTAGACGTGAGGGGGAATGGCGGTGGCAATGTCTCGCCACAAATTATTGAGCGTCTACGTCGCGAGCTGACAATGATTGGCGTGGCTCGTAATACTACGATCAATGTTGATCCGGGAGCCACGATTGTTGGGCCGAAAGTCATGCTCATCGATGAGTTCTCCGCTTCCGATGGAGACATTGTTGGTTACCGATTCCGCAAGGCGAAACTTGGTCCGCTTATCGGAAAGAGAACCTGGGGCGGCGTTGTTGGAATTCGGGGATCTCTCCCACTGCTCGACGGGGGATTCCTGAACAGGCCTGAGTTCTCACGTTATGACGTTGAAGGGAAAGAATGGATTATGGAAGGGCGGGGAGTTGAACCCGACATCTATGTTGATAACGACCCTGCACGGGAATACTCAGGCACCGATGATCAGTTGAACAAAGCAATAGAGGTGGTGAAGGAAGAGATGAAGAAGAATCCGCAGAAGCTGCCACCACCTCCACCCTATCCGAATAAGAGCAAGTAACCGGAGTCTCAGTGTTTAATAAAGAGCCTCGCCACACGGCGGGGCTCTTTTTGTTTCTGGTGTCTTGACAATGCAGATTGATTGAAGTAAGTTTTGTCGTCATCGAATAACCCATGAGCAACCGCCCGTTTTCCATCCGCATCATCATCGAAGCCACAATTGCACTCTTCTTCTTCGGCTGCATTGCGGTTGTCGTCAAGTTCGTGTCGGCAAATGCCATTACCATCGGGATTGCGCGGCTCGTCGTTACGGTGGCGATCCTGCTGCCGTTTCTCGTGGCAACTCAACGATTCAAAGGCATCACGCGTTCAGACTTTGTCCCGCTCGCCGTCATGGGACTCTTCTTTGCACTCCACTGGCTGGCGTTCTTCTTTAGCATCAAGATTGGTTCGGCATCCATTGCCACCGTGGGCCTCTCGACGTACGGCGTCCATCTGGTGGTGCTCGGCTGGATCCTTCATCGCAGCAAGCCCACGCGCATAAACTTTCTCGTGCTTGTCATGGCAGTCGCCGGAAGCATTCTCGTCGTTCCCGAGTTCAGTTTCCATAACCAGGAAGCAATCGGCCTGCTGCTGGGCGTGCTCAGCGGGCTCTTCTATGCCTTCCTGCCGATACTCCAACAACGTCATTCACATCTCCCTGCTCTCACACGCGCACTGGGGCAGTTTGTCTTCGCGCTGGTTGTCTTCCTCTTCTTCTGGCCGCTGAGTGACTGGCATCTTTCAACACAAGACTGGTTGGGATTGCTCTTCCTCGGCGTCATGTGCACGCTTGTCAGTCATACGCTCTGGGTGCGGCTCACCACCGTGCTCCCCACCAGAACGACGAGCGTCATCTATTATCTATATGTCCCGGTGTCTCTCATACTCAGTGTTGTGATTCTCGGTGAACGTGTGGACGCTGCGATGATTACCGGTGCGGGATTGATTATTCTTGCGAACGTGATTGGAGTGTTGTATCATGTGAACGAGGGCGCACCGCAAGCCAAACCCGCTTCACTTACATAGACAAGGATAGGATCATGGCAGAGAATTTAACGAAGGAAACATTTTTGGCCAAGGTGTTCAACTACGAGGTAAACAACGAGTGGAAGTTTGAAGGCGACATCCCCGCGGTGATCGACTTCTGGGCACCGTGGTGCGGCCCGTGCAGGATGGTCGGCCCAATCATCGATGAGCTGTCGGTGGAGTATGCAGGCAAAGTCAATTTCTACAAAATAAACACAGATGAAGAACAGGAACTGTCGAGTGCGTTTGGCATTCGAAGTATCCCATCGCTGCTGTTTATTCCGAAAACGGGTCAGCCCAAAATGGCCGTCGGCGCGCTACCGAAGGAGGGAATGAAGCAGACTATTGAAAAGGAACTTCTTGAGGTACCAACCTGATTGCGGACAACCTGGCAAAAAAACGAGTCCCATCTGCATATCGGTTATGGCAAATGGGACTCCATAGTATGTCGAACTGTGTTACTTCGTGTCCATGATCAGCGGCAGGCCATCCTTGCCCGCCCCAACGATGATGACTTTGGTGTTCTGTGAATGTGCCAGTTTCTCTGTTGCTTCAATCCCCTTCCACCGCAACAGTTGTTCACTGATTCCTGTGGCAACAATCTTTTGAAAATCCGCGACACCCTGTGCTTCAATCCGCTTCCTGTCTGCTTCCTGGCGTTCTTTCGTGAGGACGAACTCCATGCGCTGGCTCTCCTGATCGGCGCGCTGCTTTTGTTCAATAGCCTCGGTGAGTTGCGTGGGAAGTGCGACGTTACGGAGTGGTGTCGTCTCAACAATGATCCCGCGCGGTGCAACACTCTTTGCCAGTTCCTCCTGGATTGTCAGGCCGAGCTTTTCCCGCTCGGTTGAATAGAGCGCGCTTGCCTGAAAACTTGCGGTCACTGCCCGGCTGTGTGAGCGGAATTGCGGGATGAGAACAATATTTTCATAATCGCCGCCGAGGATCGTCTTGTATACCGTCGGGGCAGCTTCAGGATCCAGTCGGTAGAGCACACTCAGCTCCAGCCCGATGGTCAATCCTTCCCGCGAGAGCACCTGCATGGATTCCTTATGTTCCTGTGTTTGTGTTGAAAACTTGACAACCCGTGCCAGGGGATTAATGAAGTTGATGCCGGCTGTAAGCGGTTTGTCCGAAACCGTCCCGAAAAAATCCACGACGCCAACATTGCCTGCCGGGATGACCGTAAAACATTGCATCAGCGCAAAGAGTGCAAAAACGGCTGACACAGCTCCCAACAATCTTGATGTGAGACCGAATCCCGAACCCTGCACCTGGGAACGCTTGCTTGCCCCGCGCCAGAGCACAAACGCGACAACTGCAACAAGAATACAGAGTATGAATAACATTGGTGTTTCTCCTTTCGAAATGATGAGAGTGCTGACATTGTTCGAACAACGCTACGAGCTGAGAAGTTCAGACAGTCAGACGTTTGACAACAACAATAGTGATATCATCGGATTGAGAGACGCCCGCGACATGGTTCTCAACCGCAGCGACGATACATTGAAGAAGTTCGGAGGTCGGCATTGTTTGATTGGCAATGAGCAAAGCCGCAAGACGTTCCTCACCGAACTGCTCACCCAGTTCATTCATTGCTTCACTGACTCCGTCAGAGCTCATCACCACCGTATCACCGGGGAGGAGTTGCACCGTATCTTCCGCATAAGGAAAATCTTCGAGCATACCCAGGGGAACACCTCCGGGCTCAAGTCGTCGCGGCACAGCATCACCGGAAAGAACGAAAGGAAGTTCCTGACCTGCGTTGGTGAATGTCAACTGATGATGCTGGGTATCAAGTACGCCATAGAAGAGCGTCACAAATTTGTCGGATCCGGTATACTGGTGGAGTTGTCTGTTTGAGCGTTGCACGCTCTCGCGTACAGAACTATTGTGATGAAACGCTTGGCTGCGGAGAATAGCAAGCAGGTTCGCCATCACGAGCGACGCTGGAAGCCCTTTCCCGGAAACATCACCAAGGCAGAGCGCAAGCTTTGTGTCGTTGATCGGATGGAAGTCGAAGAGATCACCGCCGACTTCCTTGGCAGGAATGGTGCGCGCTGCAAACTCGTATCCCGGAATTTCGGGTAGTTCTTTGGGGATTAAACTCATCTGTACTTCACGCGCCGCAGTGAGGTCCCGTTCGAGCAAAATTTTCTGTCGCTCCTGTTCATAGAGCCGCGCATTTTCAATTGCAATCGCGGCATGGACAGAGAGGCTTTCAATCAACACCTCGTCCTCACGGGTAAACGTCCCATTCCTCTTGTTAAGGAGTTGAAACACACCGACGATATTCCCGCCCTTGTTCCTCATCGGCATGCAAAGGATTGACGTTGTTCGATACCCTGTCGACTTATCGAAGTCAGGACTGAAGCGCGGATCAAGATATGCATCGGGGATGTTGATCGTATCACCGGTGGCAGCCACATAGCCGGCAATCCCTTTTCCCATCGGCAGGTGAATTTGCACCCGTTCCGCTCCGGCCAGTCCCTTCGCAACTTTTGCCCAAAGCTCATTCTTCTTTTCGTCAACAAGGTAGACCGTCCCGCGGTCACCGTTGACCATCTCCAGCGCCAGATCGATGATAATCTGCAGCAACACTTCGAGGTCGAGCGTGGAGTTCAGCTTCTTGGTTGCTTCGATGAGACGCTCGCGCTTGCTCAATTCGAGGCGGGCTTCCAGCGCATTCCTCTCGGTCTCCGCCATAAAATGATGATTCAGCGCTCTCAAGCGAACGCTTAACACCGTCATCAGCCTGGTGGCAAACGCATGGCTGGAGTGCAACAGGGCTTCGAAGTCATTCTTGTGGAGAGAAAATATGACGGTATCTTCGAGTGATGTAACTTTTGCCGACCTGGGGCGACCGTCAATCAGCTCAAGTTCGCCGAAGAAATCACCATCATGCAAAAGCGCCAGAAGATACTCCTTGCCATTCCGTGTTATTTTCGAAATCTTCACGCGGCCGGAGCCAATCAGGAACAGTTCTTCACCGTCAGTTCCCTCATCAATAATAACTTCATTCGGAAGATAATGACGATGCGTAAGCTTGCTCTTTACCGTGGCGAATGCCGGGTCTGACAGATCCTCAAACAACACGTTATAGCGGACGCGCCCGTCAATGGCGTGTTCTTCAGACATATTGGAATGACTCCGGAAGGTACGGTTGAACACGACGAGAAGACGGCTTAAACGTACGGGTGTTGCGGACCAAAATCAAGTATGCAGCGATCTCAAACACCGCAACTGCCTTTGATTTTCGCAGCATCAATATGTATCTTGACCACATCATGACACCAACACGCACACGTAAACCGCAACGACTGAAAAAAGGCGACCTGATCGGCATCGTAACGCCAGCAAGTCCGGTTGCGGACGCATCGCGCATCGACAAAGGCGTGCACTATCTTGAACGTCTCGGTTACCACGTCACTATCGGTGCAAATGTCGGAAAGACGAATGGCTACCTCGCGGGCACCGACGAGGAGCGACTCGCCGACCTACACACAATGATTGCAGACCGACGCGTCAAAGCCATCATTGCAGTTCGTGGCGGATACGGAACGCCACGCCTTCTTTCCAAGCTCAACTACCGGCTCATTTCACAACACCCGAAGATTCTCGTTGGCTTCAGTGACATTACTGCATTGCAACTTGCCATTTGGTGCAAATGCCGGCTCATTACGTTCCATGGTCCGATGGCAGGCGTTGAGATGGCAAACACCATTGATCCCTTCACTGAGGAATTGTTCTGGCGGACAGTCACATCAACGAAGAAGATCGGATCAATACCATTTCCGGTTGATTTCCAACCATCCTCTCTGCACGCTGGAAAAGCAACCGGGCGACTGCTTGGCGGCAATCTTTCCCTCCTCGTATCGCTTCTCGGCACACAGTACTTCCCAAATCCAAAAGATGCTGTAATATTCATGGAAGAAATCGGCGAAGAGCCATATCGCATCGACCGGATGATGACGCAACTGCGCAACGCCGGCATCCTGTCAAAATGTGGTGCGATCCTCACCGGCCAATTCACCGACTGCCTCCCAAACGATCAGGCCAAACCTTCGCTCACCGTCGAGGAACTTCTGAATGAAACAGCACTGCAGATCGCAAAGCCTTTCCTTTCAAACCTCCCCTTCGGTCACATCTTACAGAAGCTGACGCTGCCGGTCGGCCTCAACGTACAAGTCGATGCGGATGCCAGGACAGTAACATTTCTTGAAGCTGCGGTTCGTTGATGGGTAGTGTTACAGTAACACTACCCGTTGATGTGTAACTTTGACTTTCATCGCTGTTTTTGCTTAAATTCCTTCAATTTTGTTGCCTTTGTTGCAGAATAGTTTTAACTTTGTGCGTTCAATGATCACTCTAAGACATTGATTGGCATGTTGCACGTCGCAGTTCTGGGCTCTGGAAGAGGTTCGAACTTCCAGGCCATACTGAATGCTGTTCAACGCGGTGCCGTGCCCAACATTCGAGTGAGGGTTGTTATCAGTAATAACTCGAATGCTGGAATTCTTGATCTCGCGAAAACGAACAATATCCCCGCCGTGCATTTGAGTCAGGGGTTGTTTGAGAAAGAATCGCAGTTTGTCGATGCGCTGCTGAACGTGTTGCGAGAGCATGATGTGAATTTTATTGTGCTCGCCGGATACATGAAACACTTGCATCGCCGCGTGATTGCAGAATACAGGAACCGTGTCATCAACATCCATCCGGCTCTGCTTCCGAAGTACGGCGGCCAGGGAATGTATGGAATACATGTACACAACGCCGTCGTTGCGCATCGGGAGCGAATCAGCGGAGCAACAGTACATCTTGTGGATGAGGAGTTTGATCGCGGCGCAATTGTATTGCAAAAGCAGGTGGCACTTGAACCGGAAGATACGCCGGAAACAGTTGCAGCCAAAGTTCTGATGATTGAGCACGAGATTTATCCCCGAGCCTTGCAGATGTTTGCTGAAGGGAAGATCAGGATAACGAAAGACGGAGTGACCGTAGATTCATTAGTGAGTTAAGGAGAAGTCTTTGCCCCAGATCCGCCGCGCACTGATCAGCGTTTCCGACAAACGCGGTCTCATTGAATTCGCGCTCGCCTTGCAAGGAATGAACGTTGAAATTATTTCAACGGGGGGTACACATACGCTGCTGACGTCCAACGGTATCAATGCGCGTTCCGTATCCGACGTGACGCATTTCCCTGAAATCCTCGACGGGCGTGTCAAGACTCTCCACCCGAAAATTCATGGCGGCCTCCTTGCCATTGCGGATAATGCCAAGCACCAGCAACAAATGAAAGACCATGACATCGAAGCGATTGACCTGGTCGTGGTGAACCTCTATCCGTTCGAGCAGACCATCGCCCGCAACGGCGTACCACTGGAAGAAGCGGTCGAGCAGATCGACATCGGCGGGCCGGCAATGATTCGTGCTGCGGCAAAGAATTTCAAACACAAAGCCGTCGTCGTAAACCCTGACCGTTATGATACCATCCTTGAGGAACTGAAAGCAAACGATGGGTCAATCTCAGAAGCCACGTGCTTTTCGTTGGCCAAGGACGTCTTCCGTCATACCTCCTCGTACGACGCCGTTATTTCCAGATACCTTGACCGTGTGCAGAAGAGCGATCGACAATTTCCGGAGCTCATGCACGTATCACTCCGTCGTGAAATGGATTTACGGTATGGCGAGAACCCGCACCAACGTGCAGCGCTGTACGGAAATTTCAGCTCACTCTTTCAGACATTGCACGGGAAAGAGCTTTCGTACAACAATATAGTAGACATTGCTGCGGCGGCGAAGCTGGTTGCAGAGTTCGACGAACCAACAGTTGCGATCATCAAACATACGAACCCATGCGGGGTCGGATCCGGTTCTACAATTCTTGAAGCATATTCCAAGGCATTGGCTACTGATATGAAGTCTGCATTTGGCGGTATTGTGGCAATGAACCGTCCTCTTGACCTTGAAGCCGCAGAGAGGATTGATGGGATCTTTACTGAAGTCGTTATCGCTCCCGGATTTTCCGCCGACGTTCTGGAGTTCCTGAAGAAGAAAAAAGATAGAAGACTCATTCGTATTGCCGCCGACCTGCGTGCGCTGGATGAACTGGAAATCAAGAGCGTGCCGGGCGGCCTTCTTATCCAGGATTCCGACAGGGCCCGCATCACGAAGGACAGTCTCAAGGTCGTCACAAGGCGTAAGCCAACGGAAGAAGAGTTACGGGCCATGATGTATGCGTGGCGCGTAGCGAAACATGTGAAATCCAATGCCATTGTATATGCACGGACAGATAGAACGGTAGGCATCGGTGCAGGGCAAATGTCGAGAGTGGATTCATCGCGCATCGCCGCCCAGAAAGCCATCGACGCAGGACTCAGCGTTAAAGGTACTGCCGTCGCATCGGATGCTTTC
This sequence comes from Bacteroidota bacterium, assembly GCA_031402435.1. Lineage (GTDB taxonomy): Bacteria > Bacteroidota > Ignavibacteria > UBA10030 > UBA6906 > UBA11986. The sequence goes on from JANNSJ010000012.1 coordinate 37,795, forward strand.
TTTCCTTTCGCAGACGGATTACTCGAAGCGGTGAGGGCGGGATCAACTGCCGTCATTCAGCCCGGCGGGTCGATTCGTGATGAAGAAATCATCCACGCTGCTGACGACAATAAGATCGCGATGGTGTTCACAGGCATCAGACACTTTAAGCATTAAGGAAGCGTTTCTCCCCATGGGAATTTTCAATTTCTTTTCCGCCGATCTTGCGATCGATCTTGGCACCGCCAATACGCTCATCTATATGAGAGGGAAGGGTATCGTGTTGAACGAGCCCTCGATTGTTGCGTTCGACCGGAACACCAAGAAGATCGTTGCCATAGGCAAGGAAGCACAGGAGATGCTCGGTCGCACGCACCGCGACATTCGCACCATTCGACCGATGAAGGATGGCGTGATTGCGGATTTTGAGATTGCGGAAGGCATGTTACGTGAATTCATCAAGAAGATCCATGCCAACTGGATGCCGAGCCGCCGGATCGTCGTTTGTGTGCCGAGCGGCGTGACCGAAGTGGAGAAGCGTGCGGTGCGTGATTCTGCCGAACATGCTGGCGCGAAGGAGGTTCACCTCATCGCCGAACCCATGGCCGCTGCCATCGGTGTTGGCCTCGACGTTGAAGCCCCTGTCGGTAACATGATTGTGGATATCGGCGGCGGCACAACAGAAATCGCTGTCATTGCACTTTCCGGAATTGTGAACGAGGAATCGGTGCGGATTGCGGGCGATGAGTTGAACAACGCCATCCTGCAATTCTTCAAGAAGAACCACAACATCCTTATCGGTGAACGAACCGCTGAAGCCATCAAGTGTGAAGTCGGCTCGGCCATGCCTCTGAAAGAAGAGATCAACATCCGTGTGAAGGGGCGCGACCTGGTGAATGGCATCCCAAAAACTACCGAGGCAAGCTCCGTTGAGATTCGCGAAGCGCTCAGTGAACCTGTCGCTGCAATTGTCGAGGCTGTCAAGCTGACTCTGGAGCGTACTCCACCGGAACTGGCGGCGGACATCCTTGACCGCGGCGTTATGCTCAGCGGTGGTGGTGCTTTGCTCAAAGGGCTGGATGAACGGATCAGACTCGAAACAAGTCTGCCGGTTCATATCTCTGAAGACCCGTTGACGGCCGTTGTGCGCGGCACGGGCAAGGTACTCGAAAACCTCAATCACTACCACAAAGTCCTCATCAAGAGCAGGAGATATTAAGGGCCGGCGGTGCGGTGCACGATGGTTTCCCCCGGCAGATGACAACCTATGAGGCGTCTGGTTGACATAGTTCTCCTGTTCAAAGAGTACCTCGTTCTCATTGTCTACGTTGTCATCTCCATCCTTCTGCTCGCACTGAGCGATTCTCCCCAGGTGAGAACAATCCGTTCGCTTACTCTCGGAACCATGGGCTTCGTTGAGGATGCATTTGGTTTCATTCCAAATTACTTTGAACTCAAGAGCGAGAACAGGATTCTTCGCGAGCAGAACCTCACGTTGTCCGAGGAGCTTATCAGGCACAGGGAGGCGAAACTTGAAAACATACGTCTGCATCAGTTGCTCGCACTCAAGGAGGATGCCCCGTTTACCTATCTGAGCGCAAATGTCGTGGGAAAAACCATGAGCCTTCTCCAGAACACCATCACCATTGATGCGGGAGAGCATGACGGCCTGAAACCCAATATGCCCATCGTGACGGACGCCGGATTGGTGGGAAGGGTGACCACAACAAGCTCCGGATACGCGGTTGGACAGATACTCTGGAACAAGGATTTCAGAGCAAGCGCGAAGGTGGAGCGCGGAAGGGTCGACGGTATTGTGTTGTGGGAGGGCGGCGACTATCTCTCCTTGAAGAATGTTGCCAAGACGCTGGATGTACAGGTGGGCGATGTCGTCATCACCTCGGAGTACAGCAACTTGTTCCCGCCCGGCATCAAGATTGGCGTCGTCAGTAAGACGTCGCAGACACCTGGGGCGTTATTCCAGACCGTGGAGATCACGCCAAGTGTCGACCTCGTAAGACTTGAGCAGGTGTTTGTTATCGTCCACACACCGGATTCAGCCCGCGATACCCTCGAACACAAACCTGCAAGGTGAACAACTCTTGACGCGCCGGATCTTTTTTTACTCCCTCCTCTCTCTTCTCTTCATCATCATCGATTCAACACTCGTGAAGTTTCTGGCAGTCGGCAACATCGTCCCGGACATCCTCATTGTCTGGATCGTTTATGTGGCGATACGTGAAGGGCAGATTGCCGGCACGACTGCGGGCTTCCTCATCGGACTCAGCATGAACCTGATGGGAACGACGAACGGCATCGTGGGCATCGCTGCCCTTGCGAAAACCTTTGCCGGATTCACAGCGGGATACTTCTTCAACGAGAATAAAATGTACAGCATGCTCGGAGGGTACCAGTTTATCGTCATTGTCGGTGTCGCGTCGATGGTGCACAACATTATCTATTTCATTATCTTTCTTCAAGGTAGTGGTTTGAGTTGGATGGAGTCGGTGTTGTACTATGGTGTTCCGACGACCGTGTATACAGCAGCTGTGGCATTGCTGCCCATGTTTGCATTTGCAAGGAAGTACGTGTCCTAATCATGCCGATTCAAGACGACATCAACCTGTATAGCAAGCGGCGCATGCTGTACACTGTGATTGCGCTGGTGTTTCTGCTGTATCTTGGCAGGCTGTTTCAACTCCAGATGATCTACTCCGACGAGTACGGAAGGAAGTCTGAGGAAAACAGCATACGCACGATCCCCAAGGAACCTATACGCGGTTACATCTACGACCGGCAGGGAAGAATTGTTGTCGACAACCGTCCCGCGTTCACCGTCACGATCATGCCCTTTGAGTTCGACAAACGGAACATCAACCTGCTTGCATCCATTCTTGAGGTTGAACCGGCTTACGTTCAGGAACGCATGAAGAAAGGCGAAGCGTATAACCGCTTTGTGCCGGTCAAAGTGAAGCGTGATATTGACTTCAAGATTCTCTCTGCGCTTGAAGAGTATCGCGACAAACTTCCCGGCGTCGATTACCAGATTGAATCAAAACGGTTTTATACCACTCCGGCCCGGGCCTCGCATATCCTGGGCTATACAAAGGAAATCACGGAAAACCAGCTCAAGACTTTTGGTGAAGGTTACACGCAGGGAGATGTTGCTGGCGCGACGGGGCTGGAGGCAGAGTATGAAGGCGCATTGCGTGGACAGAAGGGCGCCGAGTTTAGCACTGTGAACGTACGCGGTCAGGTTGTGGGACGCTTTGATAACGGCAAACACGACATCCCTTCCGTGGAGGGGGATGACCTGCTGCTTGCGATGGACTTTTCTCTCCAGACGTTAGCTGAATCCCTCTTTGCCGACAGGCGGGGCGCACTCATTGCAATCGATCCGCAAGACGGTGGCATTCTCGCAATGATCAGTAAACCCGACTACGACCTGTCCCTCTTTAGCGGAGTGACGCCGGCAGATATCTGGCGTTCTTTTAATACCGACGAGGCAAAACCTCTTTTTAACAGAGCAACGCTCACGCGTTACCCGCCCGGCTCAACGTTCAAGATGATCCTTGCGGCGGCAGCTCTTGAAAAAAAGATAGTCTCCCCCTCTTGGAAGGTTACCTGCACTGGTTCGTTTCGTATGGGGTCAAAAGTATTTAAAGATGAACACGTCCATGGCACCGTTGATATGGTTGAGGCAATTACCCGATCGTGCAACGTATACTTTTACCAATTAATGTTGAAGGTCGGGCTTGATACATGGTCGTTCTACGGTAGCGAATTCGGGTTTGGGAAACCCACGCACGTCGACATTTACGAAGAGAACCCCGGCTTGCTTCCAACAACCGAATGGATGAACAAACGCTACGGGGAAAATGGATGGACAAGGGGATTCCTCCCGAGTCTTGGCATCGGGCAGGGAGAACTCGGCGTAACGCCTCTACAGATGGCAGTCTACACAATGGTTCTTGGCAACAAAGGACACTACTATCAACCACACGCTGTCAAAGGAATCATTCATAAGGCAACTCATGACACCGTTGCAGTGAGCGTTGACAAACGCGAAATCAAACTTGGAGCTGAGGCCTGGCGCGTTATCCGGGAAGGTATGAGGGGTGTGGTTGAGAAACCGGGAGGCACTGGAGGTCTTGCACGCGTGAAGGGAATTGAATCCGCGGGCAAAACGGGCACGGCTCAGAACCCTCACGGGAAAAGTCACGCATGGTACATCGGGTTTGCGCCGTTTCAGAACCCCAGGATTGCCATCGTCGTGATGATCGAGAATGTGGGCTATGGTGGATCATTCGCAGCGCCTATCGCCGGAATGTGTATCGAGCATTATTTGTACGGCAGGCTGACGCGGTTCGACAAAGATGTTTTAACGAAGCAGCCCATCGCTCAAGGTACAGCGAGAAAGAACACCAACGTTGCCAACACATCGCCCAACAGTGGTGAACGTACTCCCGTCGCACATAACTCGCCATGACATCGTATTTCAAGGAACACATTGATTACACGTTGGCTGTGGTTGCCCTTGCTCTCGTCGCCATTGGCTTGATCTCTATCTATAGCGCCACGTACGATGCGCATGTCTCCGACGTTGCCACGAAGCAACTGTTTTTTGCCACCGCCGGGGTGTTGATCATGATCGTGATGACGTTTCTTCCATTTAAACTGTTGCAGTTCATCTCATATCCATCGTATTTCCTCTCCATCCTCCTTCTGGTATCGGTATTAATACTCGGCAAAACCGTCTCGGGTTCAACAAGCTGGTTCAACCTTGGGGCGTTCAGACTGCAACCTTCCGAATTCACGAAGATCACAACTGCGCTTGCTCTCGCAACATATCTTTCCCGGACTGACGTCAACATCCAAAGGTTCAACAACCTCGCTGTCGCCACCGGCATCGTCCTCCTCCCTATCGCGTTGATCATGATGCAGCCCGACACAGGAACGGCGATGATTTATGCCGGAATGTTCATCCCGGTTCTCTATTGGGGAGGGGCCACCAAGTTCACGTTGCTCTCGGTTGTGGCGCCTGTGGCAGCGGCCGTGGCTGCACTGTTTGGCATAACGCCGTTCTTTGTGACCGTTATCGTGATGGGCGTCCTCATCTACCTGACAAAAGAGAACCGCATTCTTGCTGCGGTGGTGTTCTCGGCAATGGTGCTTGTCGGCATCTCGGTGCAGTTCATTTATGAAGGACTGAAACCGTACCAGCAGAAACGCATCGCAACATTCCTTGATCCGGGTGCTGATCCGCTAGGTGCCGGTTACAATGTGCTCCAGTCAAAAGTTGCCATCGGTTCCGGTGGACTGATCGGGAAGGGCTACCTTCACGGCTCGCAGACACAACTCAATTTCATCCCCGAACAATGGACTGACTTTATCTTCTGCGTGGTGGGGGAAGAGTTCGGGTTCATTGGTGCAGCTGTTGTCCTCGGATTATTCATCACGCTCCTGGTGCGCGGTGTCGGGCTTGGCTCAATTGTCAAGAATAAGTATGGAAGCACTCTTGCCATTGCGATCACTGCAATTTTTGCAGTACACGTATTCATGAACGTCGGCATGTCGGTCGGGCTTCTGCCTGTCGTCGGAGTACCTTTACCGTTTCTCAGCTATGGTGGCTCGGCGCTTCTCACAAACATGATCATGATCGGCATTCTGTTGAACTTGTACTCCAACAGAAAAGAGTATTAGGCCGGTTCCGGATTTGAAGCCGTCAAATACATTCATTTACAGACCGGCTCCTTCATCGAAGAATCGTCACCTCCTTGCTTCTCTATGGCACAATCCTTACTCTACTTCAGAATATCGACAACCATCATTCTTCCAATGAGCAATGGCTAAGAACATGAAGCAACCGAAAAGGATGCAGCGCTCATCCGCGAAACCTGTCAAGCACAGCGACCACGGATACGCTGTACCCATCGAGAAACTCCGCTGGCGCTGTTCGACGCGTGATCTCGGCATCACCTCCATCAATGAGGTTCAGCCTTCAACGGAAATCATTGGACAGGACCGGGCGCTACGCGCATTGCGCGTTGGCCTGGAGATGGGACAGTACGGATACAATGTGTTTGTCACGGGAAGTGTCGGCACCGGACGCACGACCACCATCAAACGGCTCTTGCAAGAGTACGAGCACCAGCAGGCCGAGTTGACGGATAAATGTTACGTCCACAATTTCCATGATGCAGACTCACCCCTGATGATCATGCTGCAGGCAGGCCAGGGCGCCGGGTTCAAAAAGGACATGGAGTTGCTCGTTGCCGAACTGCTGAAAGGCGTCCCGGCTCTTTTTGAGAGCAGGCGGTACCAGGAACAGCGCAAATCTCTCCTCGATCATTTCCAGTCGCGACAACGCAGCGTGTTGAAGGATTTTGAGAAACGCGTGAAAGACAGAGGCTTCGAAGTTGTTCAGGTGCAATCAGGACCATCAATGCGGCCGGAGATCGCTCCGGTTATCGAGGGCAACCCGACGAGTATCGAACAGCTTCAGGGTAAGGTCGATACCGGCGAGATGGCCCAGGCCGACTTGAATAAACTTCTCACGGTCCAGACAGATCTTGAAGGACAGATGGACATCGTCATGCGCGAGATGCGAAACATCGAACGCCGCGCAAAAACATCGATGGATGAACTCACGCATAAAATCGTCGTCCCCTTTGTCGAAGAGTTGCTCGACGATTTGAAGGCAAAGTATACAACGGAAAAGGTCCGGCAGTATTTTGACGACGTCAAGACGAACGTCATTGAGAATGTACAACGGTTCAACCCCAAGGATGAACAACAGACGTCCCTTCTCGGCATGCAGATGCACAAGGAAGAGGACACATTCCTGGAATACCGGGTCAATATTATTGTGGATAACAGCGGGAAGAAGGGCGTTCCCATTATCATCGAGACAAACCCGCGCTACAAAAATCTCTTCGGTACCATTGAGCGCATGATTGACCGCAATGGAGTGTGGCGTACAGACTTTACACACATCAAAGCGGGGTCGCTCGTGAATGCCGACGGAGGCTTTCTCGTCATCAATGCCGTAGACGCTCTGAGCGAACCCGGCGTCTGGCCAACGTTGAAGCGCGTCCTTCGCAACCGGCAGATTGAAATCCAGCCGCTTGAATCAAGCATCTTCGGCAGTAGCTCAGCCCTTAAACCTGAGCCGCTCGACTTGAACGTCAAGATCATCATGGTCGGCGATGCCTACATCTATCACCTCCTCTACGACAATGACGATGACTTCAAGAAGATTTTTAAGATCAGGGCAGACTTTGACAACCAGATGCCCAACGATCAGAAGTCTCTTGCAAGTTACATCGCTTTCATCAAACGCGTATGCGATGAGGAGAAGTTGGCGGCATTCGATCTGAGTGGCGTAACGGAATTTGTCGAGTATGGCGTACGCCTCGCCGGGGATCAGAAAAAACTCTCTACTCGCTTCAGCATGCTGGCTGACGTCATTCGTGAAGCTGACTACTGGGCAAACAAGGATGCCGCAAGCGAGATCACTGGCTTGCATATTCGCAAGGCGCTTGACGAACGCATCGAACGCGTGAAGATGATAGAGGAACGAATTCAGGAAATGATCATCGATGGCTCGATCATGATCGACACCACCGGTGCGGTTGTTGGGCAGGTCAATGGCCTTTCGGTACTTGATGTCCATGATTATGCCTTCGGCAAGCCTTCCCGCATCACCGTGAAAACCTCCATGGGCCGGGCCGGCATTATCAATATTGAGCGCGAAGCTGATATGAGCGGCCCCTCGCATAATAAGGGCGTTCTGATTTTGGGTGGCTATCTGCGATACAAGTATGCGCAGGACAAGCCTCTTGTGCTCAGCGCGAGCATCGCGTTTGAACAATCGTACTCCGGCGTGGATGGCGATAGCGCCTCATCAACGGAAGTCTATGCGATGCTTTCCAGCCTTTCCGGTGTGCCGATCCGTCAGGAACTTGCAGTTACCGGCTCGGTGAACCAGCACGGAGAAGTTCAGGTGATAGGAGGGGTGAATCTGAAGATCGAAGGCTTTTTCGATGTTTGCAAAGCCCGCGGCTTGACCGGGACGCAAGGCGTGCTCATCCCACAGGGTAACATCAACGATCTCATGCTGCGACACGATGTTGTTGACGCTGTGAAGGAAAAGAAATTCCGTATCTATGTTGTGAAGACCATCGATGAGGGCATTGCAATCCTCACCGGAAAACCCGCTCTGGCAATCCACAAGCTGGTCAATGCGCAACTGTTGAAGTTCGCGAAACGGGGAAAGAAGATGGGTGGATAGGAAACGATGAAGGCATCGCGCCCGGGAAATCGAGACCATGGATTACCCCATTACTTCTGCCATCCGTTTTCTTCGTGAGAAGAACATCTCCTTCACTCCACACCTCTATACATACGAAGAGAATGGCGGCACAAGAGCCTCGGCTGTTGCTCTTCACGTTGACGAACATACCGTAGTCAAAACACTCGTCATGCAAACAAACGAGCGAAAGCCATTGCTCGTGTTGATGCACGGCGATCGGGAAGTCTCCACAAAACAGCTCGCTCGAATCCTTGGCATGAAAACCGTCGAGCCGTGCGACGCTGCATCCGCACAGAAATACACCGGCTATCTCTTTGGCGGAACAAGTCCGTTCGGCACAAGGACGAATCTCCCGGTGTTCGTCGAATCGTCCATATTCTCACTCCCCAAGATTTATATCAACGGGGGCAAGCGAGGATTCCTTGTTGAGATCAATCCTGACAACCTTCGCATTTTGCTGAATGTTCAAGAAGTATTTGTGTCGATTGAAAGCCAGGCTCGTTTCTGATTCTACACTCCTGAAGGATAAGCCCGGTTTGCATTTTACCCCATTTCTCCTAAATTTAACTGGTAATTGCTGCTGTACCCGCTCCGAAAACTCCTTTTCATTCCCAAATGATTCTCACTGATATCAAGATCCTTGAAGAAATGAAGAAGGGGACGATTGCTATTCAACCCTTTGACCGGAAGTTTCTCGGCTCGAACTCGTACGACGTCCATCTCGGCAGGCATCTCGCGACGTACAAAAGCGACATCCTCGACGCGAAAGAGCATAATCAAATTGACCATTTCGAGATTGCCGATGACGGACTGATCCTTCTCCCCCACCGATTGTATCTTGGTGTCACGGAGGAATACACCGAGACGCATGCACACGTACCTTTCCTTGAAGGCAAGAGCAGCATCGGCCGCCTCGGGATCGACATCCACGCAACCGCAGGCAAGGGAGACATCGGCTTCTGCAACACGTGGACATTGGAAATTTCCGTGAAGCAGCCCGTGCGCGTGTATTATGGAATGCCCATCGGACAACTCATCTATTTTGAAATCTCTGGAGACATCGGCACATCATACAAGGCGAAGGAATCCGCCAAGTACAACACACGCACGGATAAGCCGGTGGAGTCGATGATGTTCAAGAACTTTCAAAAGCATTGATCATCTGAAGCAATACCTTGAAAAAGAAGGTGCACCACAGTAATCACAACAATCGACACGTAAAGAGAGAAGGAGGGCTATGAAAGAACAATACCGGCAGCAGATCATCGACATGCTCACGATCGCGTACTGGATGGAGATCGAGACGGTCACGAACTACATCGCAAATTCCATTGACCTTGACGGTGTGAGGGCCGAGGAGATCAAGAAATCACTCGCGGCTGATATCACCGAGGAACTACTCCACGCTCAAAACATTGCCAAACGCATCAAAGAGGTTGGCGGCAGTGTTCCGGGGTCAGTGGGTTTTAAAGGCAGTCCAAAAATCCTTGCAGCCACCGGCAGACTCCACCGATGTCGTGGCAGTAATCAGGGGGTCATCGAGGCCGAGGACGGGGCGATCGCTCACTACGGAAAACTCATCGACCTCGCCGGGGAGGCACACGACTACGTCACCCAGGATATTTGCATCACGCAGCTTGGAGACGAGGAGTCACACCGCGTAATGTTTGCTGGTTTCCTGAAAGAATACGCGAAGAGTTGATACGGTCCAAATCCAACAACAGGAGAACGTAACGATGGTTGATGTCAATACGAATCCAAAGCTGAAGTCATGGGTCGAAGCGATGCGCGTGCTCTGCAAACCGAATGAAGTACATTGGTGCGACGGTTCCGATGATGAGTACAACAGGATATGTGAACGGATGGTAACATCCGGTACATTCAAAAAACTGAATCCAGCTAAACGACCCGGCAGTTACCTTGCACTTTCCGATCCGAGCGACGTTGCCCGGGTCGAAGACAGGACATACATCTGCAGCCTGAGAAAACAGGATGCCGGTCCGACAAACAACTGGGTGCCACCGAAGGAGATGAAAGCAACCCTGGGAAAACTGTTCGATGGCTGCATGCGCGGAAGAATAATGTACGTTGTACCGTTCAGCATGGGGCCGTTGGGCTCTTCCATCTCCCATATTGGCATAGAGATCACCGATTCTCCGTATGTCGTTGTCAATATGAATATCATGACACGCATGGGCGCGAAGGTACTCGAGATTCTCGGCGACGGGGAATTCGTTCCATGCATGCACTCTGTTGGCTTGCCACTTGCACCGGGGCAGAAAGATGTTCCATGGCCGTGTAATCATGACCAGAAGTATATCGTCCATTTCCCTGAGGAACGATCCATCTGGTCGTTCGGCAGCGGATATGGAGGCAATGCCCTACTTGGGAAAAAGTGCTTTGCATTGCGTATCGCTTCTGCCATGGCGCGTGATGAAGGCTGGCTTGCGGAGCACATGCTGATTCTTGGCGTTGAATCCCCCGAACACGAAAAAACATACGTTGCGGCGGCATTTCCAAGCGCGTGCGGCAAAACGAATTTTGCGATGCTGATCCCACCAAAAGCATTTGATGGATGGAAGGTGACAACTGTTGGCGATGATATCGCGTGGATCAAACCCGGCACAGATGGAAGATTATATGCAATCAACCCGGAAGCGGGATACTTCGGCGTCGCTCCTGGAACGTCGGAGAAATCGAATTCAAATGCCATGGCAAGCATTCGCACGAATACCATCTTCACCAACGTTGCCATGACGCCGGACGGCGACGTATGGTGGGAAGGAATGACGGATACTCAGCCGCCTGCGTTGATCGATTGGCAAGGCAAGGAGTGGACGCCGCAAAGCGGGCGACTTGCTGCACATCCAAACGCCAGATTCACCGCACCGGCTCACCAAAATCCCGTTATTGATGAGAATTGGGAAAACCCCAGCGGTGTTCCGATCAGCGCGTTCATCTTCGGCGGGCGTAGAAGTTCAGTCATCCCGCTTGTCTGTCAGGCAGTCAACTGGAATTTTGGAGTCTATATGGCAGCAACAATGGGCTCCGAAACAACCGCGGCGGCGGCAGGGCAGGTTGGAACTGTCCGGCGCGACCCCATGGCCATGCTTCCGTTCGTCGGGTACCACATGGCAGACTACTTCAACCACTGGCTGCAGTTCGGAAGAAACATCCACAACCCACCCCGCATCTTTGGAGTCAATTGGTTTCGGAAGGATGAGAAAGGAAAATTCGTTTGGCCCGGGTTTGGCGAGAACATGAGAGTCCTAAGCTGGATTGTCAACCGCGTTCACGGACGGGGGTATTCAATCGAGAGCCCGCTGGGATGGATGCCGCGCTACGAGGACATGAACTGGCAGGGACTCGAATCCATGACACTGGAAACATTTAACAAGCTGATGTCTGTGAGTAGTGACGAATGGAAAACCGAGATTCTCTCCCACGAGGAGATGTTCTCGAAACTCTACGACAAGCTGCCTCGTGAGTTCATCTTTATGAGGGAGCTGATACATTCTGGTATCTGGCGATCTCCAGCAAAGTGGACGCTTGCTCAAGAATAAATGTCAGTTATCTGCACACTACTTTTCACATGGATGCTGGCGCGAATGGAGCCTTCGGTAACCCCAGGGGCTCTTACGTTTTCACACGGTCTATAACGAAACCCTATCTACAGAGAAACTTCGACCAGTTTGCTGTGGTGGCAGCTCTAGAAGTCAGGGACGCTGTACCAGGATCATCTTAAGACAACCCGTTCACAACCGCCACGAATTCGGGTTTAGCAATTTCTCCATTCGATAATGCCATTGTAACCCCTCGGCAAGGAAAATTTTCCGGCAAAATGTAATACACTACCTCCATGGCTCGTGAAAGACCTGCGGAAACCATACGAATGGCGATGAGCATACATTGGTACACTTGTTGCAGACAAGTAGCATTCAGGTGATCGTAGTCATTTTGAAGGCGGGTCTATGAAGCTGTACTTTCTTGTTTCCTTGGCATACAGTATCGTCAACTCGGGGCTGGCAGGAATCATTCTGTTCAAATCCAGACGGAACCTGCTCAGCAAATTCTACGCTTTCAGCGTATTCTGTCTGGTGGTGCTCGGAACACTCTGGTATTTCCTGACAAATCCGGTTGACATGCTTCCTGTTGCGCCGTTGGAACAAGGCAGTGCATTCATCTACGCGCTCTTCCCGTTCTTTTTCCTTCACTTCATGCTCATCTTCCTCCGCCGGTATGAAGTGGTCAACTCCACGAAGATCATCTTTGCCACATACTTTGTCGGACTTTTTTGTTACACGCTCGTATTGCTGGACCTGATTCCGCTTCCCTTCTCGAAGGATCTTGGCGTTAACTCAACCGGGTTTGTGTACTTCATAACGTGGATGTCGATGCTCTTCGCGATTGGCGTTGCGTTGCTGTACTCCCTGATCGGGGGGTTTGCCGAACGCGGGATGGGATCGAATCTTTTGTTTTTTGCCGTCGCGCTGTTAATGCTTATGCTCCCAACACCGTTTACGGTATCCCTCTTTTCGGTTGTAATGCACAACAGTTTTCTTCCATACTTTGTCTCCTCGACACTCTCATTGGCAATCATCGTATTTCTCGTGTTCCGTCACCGCATGACAATGAACACGCCGTACCAGGCAATGAAATCAGCACTCGCGGCAATGAATGATGTGATCATCAAAACGAACGCGGATTACCAGATTGATATGGTACAGGGGGCAATCGTACCTCTTATCGGATATGAAGTGAACGATATCCTTGGAAAGGACCTGCGCACATTCCTTCGCGACACGACATATCTGGACCAATACCGAGAACAGGTATTGTCGGAGAAAGTAAAGGAGTTCTTCTTCGACACAGATGTGTTGTGCAAGAATGGTTCAATGATACCCATGGAATTTTCCTTCACTCCCGTATTCGGGAATGAAGAGATCGTTGGGTTTGTTGGCGTTGGGCGTAACATCAGCGAAAGGAGGAATGCGGAACAGGCGCTACAGGAAAGCGAGGCACGATACCGCTTACTCTTCGAAAGCAATCCAAGCCCGATGTTGGTATACGATCTGGACAGCCTGCGTTTTCTCCTCGTTAACACGGCAGCCATTCGGCACTATGGCTTTTCAGTGGACGAGTTTATGACAATGACTGTGTCGGAACTTCTGGTAGCACCCGGAACCAATGATTCTGTCGAAGAACAGCACCGCAGAAAAGATGGGACATTGTTCGCTGTGGAGGCCTCGGCTCACGCTATCGTCTTCGGCGATCGACCCGCGCGATTGGTCATGGTCACCGATATCACTAAACGGAAGCTCGCCGAGGAAGCGATCCTAAAATCGGAAGAACAATACCGCCGATATTTTGAGGAGGACCTGACGGGCTATATGTGTGCCTCCCCCGACGGGAAAATCAAAACCTGTAATCCGGCATTCGTTCACATCTTCGGTTTTGCATCAACAGACGAAGCTCTCCGCACGAATTTACGCTTACTCTACCAGAATGCGATGTCGTTTGAGGCCCTTCTTCGGCAGTTGCAAAAATCACGGGAGCTTGTGAACCACGAGGAACAGCTCCGTCGAATTGATGGCCAGCCGGTGTATGTTATCGAGAACATGATTGGAACGTTTAATGAAGCGGGCGAACTCACCGAGATCCGGACATACATTTTCGACAATACGGGGCGCAAAAAACTTGAAGATGAACTCCGGCATGCACAAAAGATGGAGAACCTTGGATCGCTGGCAGGGGGCATCGCGCACGATTTTAACAACATACTGGCGATCATTTCGGTGCATGCATCGATCCTGAAGAAACATATTCCGAAAAATGAAAAGATAGCGCAGAACGTGGAGGCACTTTCCGATGCGGGAGGACGAGCCGCTGCATTGGTCAGGCAACTGTTGACGTTTGCCCGCCGGACTGAGGCGGTGTTCGAGCCCGTAAACATCAACGTGGTTGTGGAAGAGTTGGTCAAGATGGTGACGCCAACATTCCCAAAAACTATCGACATTGAGCTGCGCCTCAGCAAAGAGATTCCCACCATCTCCGCCGACACCAACCAATTGCATCAATTGTTGCTCAATCTCTGTGTCAACGCACGCGACGCTATGCTGCCAAGCGGTACACTGCTGATCAGTACTGAATCCTTGAACGGGTCCGTGGTTCGCCGGAGATTTCCCGTGGCCCGGGAAGATCAATATGCCTGCATCAGTGTCACCGATACCGGAACTGGCATGGACGAGGTTACTCGGGCAAGGATTTTCGAACCCTTCTTTACAACCAAGGGGGTGGGCAAAGGCACGGGTCTGGGCTTGTCGGTGGTCTATGGTATTGTCAAGACTCATCACGGCTTTATCGATCTGGAAACTGAGGTGGGACATGGAACATCTTTCAAGATGTACTTCGCCAGCCCGCGACGTCAAATTCGTGATGCGATTGAGACCGTGAAGGTGGAAGATGACATCAGCGGTGGCACTGAAACCATCCTCTTGGTTGAAGACGAGGATCGGCTCTTAATCCCCCTCAAAGGCCTGCTTGAAGAACAGGGGTATCAGGTTATCGTCGCACGGGACGGTGTTCAGGCAGTTGAGGTGTACACTCAGAATATGGACAAGATTGCTCTGGTATTGTCAGACATTGGACTCCCCAAGCAGGACGGATGGGCGGCTTTCCTTCAAATGCGCGAAAGCAACCCGAAGGTACGGGCAATACTCGCGAGCGGGAATTTTGATCTCAGCAAAAAACCTGAAATGATCGAGCGCGGCATCATTCAGTTCATCCAGAAGCCCTATATCCTGGACCAGATACTGCGAACAGTGCGGGCAGCTCTGGATTCTACACCAATGGAGTCCCTCCAACCCCATTCCGGCGGGGCACAGGGAAAGTGAGAGTTCTCCGGAACGGAAAGTCATATTGATGCGTTTATATACTTGCCGGCACATCACAAGCCTCTTGGTTTTACCGGAGGCTTGTGTATTTTACAGGGAGTACAACAAACTATCACCCAAGGGTTACCAACAATGAAAGGTATGACAACTCTGGTTCTCGGATGTGCGATGATGATTGCACAGAGTACGTGGACACAACAGAAGAGTGTCAATATATCCAACAACAAATCGGAGGGCGGGAAGTCTATGGCGGAAACAACTCTGGAAAAGGCGACATTTGGCGCTGGATGTTTTTGGTGCACGGAAGCGGTGTTTCAGCAACTCGAGGGTGTTATCACAGCCGAGTCCGGATACTCCGGTGGAAAAAACGCAAGCCCGACGTATGAACAGGTCTGCTCGGGCACAACCGGACACGCAGAGGTCACGCAGATCACTTACGATCCAGCCACAATCTCATTCGATGACTTGTTGAAGGCCTTTTGGAAGATGCACGACCCTACGACACTCAACAGGCAGGGAAATGATGAGGGGACACAATATCGCTCGGTGATCTTCTATGCCAGTGAGAAGCAAAAACAGCTCGCCGAGAAATACAAGAAGGAACTCGATGCATCCGGCGCATGGAAGAGTCCGATCGTTACAGAGATCAGTCCATTAAAGGCTTTCTACAAAGCTGAAGACTATCATCAGAATTATTACAACGACAACAGGTACAAACCGTACTGCATGTTCGTCATCGGGCCGAAACTTGAAAAGTTCGAGAAGGTGTTCAAAAGTAAGTTAAAGAAGGAAGCGACAAAGTAGGGTTCTCCGAGTTTGAATCGAACTCCCCTCTGCCGGGCTCGATGAGATCCATGGCGTACAAACAACAATTGATGAACCCCCAACTCAATCCCTCAATACGCATGCCTGGATCGTAAAGATGGCACCTGCGGGCGAGAAGTCGGAAGATTGGTCATCTCAAATCCATTCTTGCATCCACACTTGAGAATTGCTACATTTTCACAACACCTTTCACGTATTTCACCACGCTATCACCAATGGCTGACCAGATCTCTTCCGCAGAACCCGCACATAGCGTTCGCACCTGGAAAATCGGTGTTTATTTTATCCTTGTCGCACTGTTCGCAGCGTTGAACATCGAACTGTTTCGCGAGCTTGCACGAACATCGTACCTCGAGGGCTTCACCAAAGTCAGTGACTTGCTTTCCTCTGCGTTTGATGTTGAAAAACGCTGGGATGACATTATCGTAACTCTCTTCTCTCTCATGATGGCGTTCATCCTCACCGTTCCTGTGGGCTGGACATACATTCTCACAAAAGAGGAAGAGGGCATCGATCCCTCTCTTGCGCAAACATTGGTCGTGCTTGGTCTTGTTGTGTGTGGCGTGATGATGTTGTTGCAGGATAACCTCGCCCGCGCCTTTGGACTGGTCGGCGTTGTGGCAGCTGTACGGTACAGGAATACGCTGCGCGATGCAAAAGATGCGGTGTACGTCTTTCTTGCAATCGGTGTCGGGATGGGATGCGGTTTTCGTTCATACCATGTTGCCATGCTCCTTTCGATGACGGTCTGTGGTGTGTTCCTGCTCCTCTGGAAATTCAGAATCGGCAGAATTGAGCAGGCGACCGGATTGATAAGGCCTTTCTTACCTTCCGGGGCAGACAAAGACGGAAAGAAAAAGAAAAAAGAATCCAGCGTATCATCCGGCGCACTGGAAATCATGTCTGCCGAAGTACGGGAGAGAGTGCTAAAGGAGTTTGAACTGCAGTCGCGTCTCTCCCACCTGGCAACACTGCTTGAGGATAAAGAGAAGGGGATCAAACGCCCCAATGCTGCACTCATTATTCACGCAACACATCCTGCTGAGGCCCAACAGTGCATCCATCCGGTATTGGACGAAAGTGGAGCCTGGCATCTGGCAAACATTACTTCATCAAATAGCGCAGCGACATTTGAGTATCTGGGACGAATTGCCAAGAAGGAGCCTCTGCTGCCATCATCGCTCATAGAAAAAATCCAGACCCAATGCCAGCCATATATCGCCGCCATCGAGTTTAGGTCTCTCAAAGGGATGAAGAAACTCGAACCTGAGTCAACATCAAAGCGCGAGGCAGACCCAATCGATCCACAACAATCACATGAGTCATGACCGAAGAAACCTCCTCGTCACCCCTTACAGCACTCACGGGTACAATCAAGAACGTCGGTGTGGCCGGCGGCGACCTGCAGACTCGCGCCTTTTCTGCCTTCGGACTGTCCGTACTTATCGTGATGATTGTTCCTGCCGCCGGTGTTTCGTTCAGCACGTTCAAGATCACGACACTTATCGGCGCGGAAATCGGTGCGGTCTTTCTTATGCTTGGACTTTTTTTCTCCAGGAAAACACACTTCGCCGGATTTATTCTCATCCCGATTCCACTGCTTATGTTGTGGCTGGCTGGCATCGGACAACCGTGGCTGGCGATCGTTGTGGGACTTGCCTTTCTTGGGGGAGATCTTCTGAATCTCTTTACGCGTCGGTGCCTCATCAACAAGCTGCTCGGCATCAATTCGTGTTGTCGGTAGTTCGCTTCTCCGTCACCGATGATGGATTCTTACCATCCGCACCCGGATGCCTCTTCTCCGATCCAGAACAATAGCATGTACCATTTAACTCCTGGAGTTTCGAATGAGTCTCTTGTCTCTACGCAGTATCGTGCTTGTAATGATTCTTTCTGCATGTCTCACCACAGAATTCTGCGCGCAGACATCGCCTGCTGAAGGGATCCGAAAGAACACGCCAACGGTACACGCGCTGATAAACGCACGGATTGTCCAGGCTCCCGGAAAGGTGATTGAACATGGTACGCTCGTTATTCGCAGCGGGGTAATACAAGCCGTGGACCGGAATGCCGTCATCCCGCAGGATGCCCGCGTATGGGATATGAAAGGATTGACGATGTATCCCGGGTTGATTGACTCCTACTCCGATTATGGAGTACCGAAACTTTCGCAACCAACGCCGGGGCAAACCGAAAGCCTGCCCCAGAGACCCCCCGAACAGCGCGGAGCGTCGTACTGGAACAAGGGTGTCCTGGCTAATCAAAGCGCCGCGGAACTCTTCATGCCTGATGCCAAAGCGGCTGAGAAACTTCGGAGCCAAGGTGTCACCTCCGCGTTTATCGTGCCGACGCGAGGGCTCTTCAAGGGAACGAGCGCAGTGGTCAACGTTGGAGATGGGAAACCAAATGAACTCATCGTGCGAGCGAACGTTGCACACCATATCCTTCTCGGCGTTCCCCAGGGGGGCGATGACTACCCCGGCTCTCTCATGGGTGCCATCGCGATGATCCGTCAGGTACTGTATGATGCAGATTGGTACCAGAAGGCTCAGGATGCATACACAAAGAATCTATCTCTCACGCGCCCCGAAACAAACGATGCTCTTGCTGCACTGAAGGGCGTTGTCAATAAGAAGACACCCGTCGTGATTGAAGCTCGCGATGAATTGGATGTGTTGCGGGCGCAGAAGATCGCCCAGGAATTCTCGCTCGATGTTATCATCCGTGGCAACGGTAATGAATACAAACGTCTTGATGCCGTGAAGGGAACGCAACGCCACATCATTCTTCCCGTCAATTTCCCGGAAGCACCGACCGTCCATTCGCCCGAAGATGCCCTGCAGATCTCGTTGGTACAACTGCGGCACTGGGATGAAGCACCTGAAAACCCGAAGCGATTACAGGAGGCGGGAGTCCCGTTTGCGTTTACATCAACGACACTCAAAGATCCGGGAACGTTTCTTGCTCATGTGCGTACAGCCGTCGAGCGCGGACTTTCCGCGGACGCCGCACTCGCTGCACTCACAATAACTCCGGCCCGGCTCTTCGGCGTTGAACAACAGCTTGGCACCCTCGAACCCGGCAAGCTTGCCAACTTCATCATCACCGAGGGCGATCTGTTTGCCGAGAAAACGGTGATCCGCGAGTCCTGGATCGACGGTAGGCGCTACGAAGTAAAACCGGTTCCCGACAATGACCCTCGTGGCAAGTGGGATATGAAGTTCACAGGCCTCTCACCCACCGATACGGTAACCCTCAACATCACGGGAGAGGTTGACGCTCTGCAGGGGAGTGTACGAAAGAAAAAAGATGTAAAACTCACGGCCGTTTCTTTTTCAGCATCGCGGTTGTCTGTTTCTTTCTCCGGTGATTCCATCGGCTATGCCGGTGTTGTGAGAATGACTGCGATAGCCAATCCAACGATAATGAATGGCAACGGTGAATGGCCGGATGGAAAGCCCTTTGTCTGGACCGCAACGCGCTCAGGGCCATATATTCCGGAACCGGACACGACAAAGAAGAGAGAGAGGGTTGTCGCATCATTCCCTCCCGTGTACCCGCATGGAGAGTTTGGCAGAGCCAAAATTCCTGATCAGCCCACAACGGTGTTCGTGAAAGGGGCCACACTCTGGACATGTGGCCCACAGGGTCGGATTGAGAATGCCGACATACTCATGCAGAAAGGCAAGATTGTCAAGATTGGGAAGAACCTTGATACGCCGTCCGACGCAACTGTGATTGATGGAGGCGGAAAACATGTGACACCTGGAATCATCGACGCGCATTCACACACCGCGGGAACCGGCGGGTTGAATGAGGCGGGCCAGGCAATCAGCGCGGAAGCGCGTGTGGGCGACGTGATCGATTGCGATGACATCGACATCTACCGCGAACTCGCCGGAGGAACAACGACAATCCATGTACTGCACGGTTCAGCAAACCCGATTGGCGGTCAGTCACAATTAATCAAATTACGATGGGGAATGTTGCCCGAGGAATTGAAGTTTGAAGGCGCCCCCCCGACAATCAAGTTTGCCCTTGGCGAGAATGTGAAGCAGTCCAATTGGGGCGATAACTACACTACACGTTATCCGCAAACCCGCATGGGTGTTGAGCAAATCATGCGTGACGAGTTCACGGCAGCCCTCGATTACGAGAAAGCTTCGCAACGCTGGGAAAAGGAGAAGGCGGGCATTCCTCCTCACCGCGATCTTGAACTGGATGCAATTCTCGAAATCATTCACGGCAAACGATTCATCCACTGCCATTCGTACCGGCAGGATGAAATCCTCGCGATGATGAGGGTGGCCGAAGATTTCGGCTTCAGAATCAAAGTGTTCCAGCATATTCTCGAAGGTTACAAGGTTGCCGACGTGATGGCAAAGCACGGTGCTGGAGGATCATCGTTCACCGATTGGTGGGCGTACAAGCTTGAGGTCTATGATGCCATTCCGTACAACGGTGTGTTGATGCATGACCAGGGCGTGTTGGTGTCCTTCAATTCCGATAGTGATGAACTTGCGCGCAGACTGAATCTTGAGGCGGCAAAGGCGGTGAAGTACGGCGGACTTTCAGAAGAAGAAGCGTTGAAGTTCGTGACCATCAATCCGGCCAAACAATTCATGGTAGACGGCAAGGTTGGTTCACTTGAACCCGGAAAGGATGCAGACTTCGTAGTGTGGAGCGGAAACCCGCTCTCGACATATTCGATGTGCGAGCAGACATGGCTCGACGGCAGAAAGTATTTTGACCGCCAGGAAGACCGCCAACTGTACGAAGAAGCACAACGACAGCGCGCGGTGCTGATTCAGAAAGCCCTCACAACAAAAAAGAGCGGAACGGGAGCCGAAGTTCCACCGAAGCCTCCAAAGAAAGGAGACGATATTGATCATCCACGAAGTCTTATCGGCGAAGGGGGACAATAACATGAAAAGTAGGAAGTGGTCATTGGCCATTGGTATCTCCATCAGTCTCCTCACTAGCACACTTCTATTCGGATCAGGTCAGATCCCCGCAAAAAAACAGGGGAAGCCCATTGCCATTGTTGGGGCAACCATCCATCCCGTAACCGGACCGAACATCGAAGCTGGAACAATTGTATTCGATAACGGAAAGATTGTTGCCCTTGGAGCGAACGTCCAAATTCCGGCAGGTGCAGAAGTTGTTGATGCGAAAGGGAAGCATGTCTACCCCGGACTCATCAGCTCGGATACGTACATCGGTCTCACGGAGATCGGCGCGGTGCGTGCATCGAATGACAGAAACGAAACCGGTCGGATCAACCCTAATGTGAAAGCCGAAGTTGCGTTCAATCCTGAGTCCGAGCTCATTCCTGTTACGCGGGCGAATGGCATCACGATGATCGTAACGTCGCCAGCCGGTGGGCTTATCTCAGGTACCTCGGCCATGATGATGATGGATGGATGGACGTGGGAAGATATGACATTCAAAACGCCGACAGCCATGCTTGTTAATTGGCCGGGAATGTATGTTGCAAAGGGAGAGCGGGAGGAAGAGCGAAGAAAGAGCCGCGACGCTTCTCTCAAAGAAATTGACGACGCATTCAACGATGCCCGCGCCTACATGACGGCGAAAAAAGCGGAACAGCAAAAGGGAATCCCATACCACAACATCGACGTGCGTTGGGAAGCGATGATACCGGTTCTTGAGGGCAACGTTCCGGTCATGGTACGGGCTAACGATGTTCAAGAAATCCAGGCCGCGGTCGCATGGGCTGCCGGGGAAAAGCTTCGGATTATAATTCTCGGCGGCCAGGACTCCTGGCGTGTCACCGATCTTCTCAAAAAGAATAACGTGGCAGTGATTGTCGGCGGTATCTACAGTCTTCCGGGACATCGTTTCGACGAATATGACTCCCCGTTTACCTTGCCTGCAAAGCTTCATCAAGCGGGTATCCCGTTTGCTATTGCCAGCGCGGACGATGCAGCCCATGAGCGCAGCCTCCCGTACCACGCTGGATATGCCGCAGCATATGGATTGCCCAAGGACGAAGCACTCAAAGCCATCACACTCTACCCCGCACAAATCTTTGGCGTGGCTGACCGCGTTGGCTCTCTTGAAGTCGGCAAAGATGCAACGCTCATCATTACCACTGGCGATCCACTTGAGATCGTCAGTAACGTGACGATGGAATTCATTCAGGGAAGGAAGATTGACCTCACAAGCAGGCATACGATGTTGTATGAGAAATATAAGGAAAAGTACCGGCGTATGAAGGGCATGTGATCTTGAAAACAATCGAGTCATCCTTGTTTCATATTATCGCTCCACCGCGCAATGAAACGTCACCCGTCCATCCAACTCTCATCCTTCTCCATGGCCGCGGCGCAGATGAAGAAGACCTGCTCGGACTTGCCTCCTATCTTGATGAACGTTTTTTGATCCTCACTGTGCGTGCACCTTTCCCCTTTACCTTCGGCGGTGGATACACCTGGTACGATGTCGGTGAAGTCGGTACCCCTGAGCCGGCGATGTTCAAAGCCAGCTACGACAAGCTTTCGCAATACGTGAACGATGCTTTGCTGCACTACCCCATTGATAAGAAGCAGGTCTATCTTCTCGGTTTCAGCATGGGAACTGTCATGTCCTATGCAATGGCACTGACAAAGCCAATGCTATTCCGCGGTGTCGTTGCAAACAGCGGTTACATAGCTGAAGGAACACACCTTGAATATCTCTGGAACAAGCTCAACGGCATGGAATTCTTTGTCACGCATGGAACTCAGGACCCCGTTATCCCGGTTACATTTGCACGAAGAGCCAAGGAGCTATTGGAGACAGCACATGCGCGTTTTGAATACAAGGAGTATCCCATGGCTCATCAGATCAGCGATGAGAGTCTCCGTGATGTTTCCTCCTGGCTCACCCAACGTCTTGATGCCACTCCGTAAAGGATTGCTCTGTGCACCACGAATTTTTGGATTTCATTCTTTTCACCGGGCTGATCATCGTCCTGCTACTGGTTGACCTTGTTTTCCTTCAACGCAGGGCTCACACCATCGGCATGAAGGAAGCCGGGATGTTGAGCGCGATGTGGGTCGCTCTCGCACTGGCGTTCAATGTGTTCATCTACTTCATGTACGAACATCAATGGCTTGGAGCCGGCCAATCGGAAGCCCGCATGCTATCGGGAGGCACGGCCGCTCTCCAGTTCCTGGCCGGGTACCTCGTTGAAGAATCGCTTTCCGTTGATAATATCTTCGTCTTTGTGCTGATCTTCTCATACTTCGGTGTGCCGGCAAAGTACCAGCACAAGGTACTCTTCTGGGGAATACTCGGCGCCATTATCATGCGCTTCACATTCATTGTTGCCGGCTCCGTCTTGATTGCCAGGTTCGAATGGATACTGTACATCTTCGGCGCCATCCTCGTCGTTAGTGGATGGAAGATGATGATGCAGAAGGAAATCGAGGTTCACCCTGAGAGCAATGTTGTTATCCGGCTGATAAAAAAAATTTTCCCTGTGACTCATAGCTTTGATCCGCCGAAGTTTTTCGTGCGGAAGGATGGCAAGCTCTGGGTAACACCACTATTCATTGTCCTGGTCACCGTCGAGACAACCGATGTGGTGTTTGCCGTCGACTCCATCCCAGCAGTCTTTGGCATCACGCGAGACCCCTTCATCGTGTACTCATCCAACATGTTTGCCATCCTCGGTCTCCGTTCAATTTACTTTGTGCTTGCCGGCGCCATGAAATCATTCTATTATCTCAAGCACGGGCTCTCCGGCATTCTCATCTTCATCGGCGTAAAAATGCTCATGGCGGATTTGCTGCACGTCCCTATCCTCGCATCGTTGGGAGTCATTGGTGGAATTTTGACGATATCGGTCTGGATGTCCATCGCTCGCAACCGACGACACGCCCGGAAAAAAGGATAGTCAAACACGCGTGCTCAAGTTTCATGTGGACGACCAGAGACGGTCGTCCCACTTCAACGATTCAAGCGGTAGGTCAAGCTCCCCTGCCTGACCGAGAGACAAACTTGAGCACTACCCTTCTCCTCAAATCCTTGCTTCTCACACCCGATTTGTTTACAATTATCAAACCACAGTGTACTAACCATGAAAAACTGATGGCGTCATGGCTTCGGCCGAGCTTGCAACAGAATCCGCTCATCCGTCCCTCCCGACACCCGGCAAGGCAAAAACCTACAACAGGATCAAACTCAGCACAGGAATCGCTTCGATGGTTCTTTCGTTTGTAGTCCTGTTGTTGCTTGTCGTGAACGGGACAACTCACTCCCTTGGTGACTGGTCCCATGCATATGCATCAAACAAGTACATCGCTCTCCTCCTTTTCTCGTGTGTACTCGGGGTGATCCAATCCTGCGTGACTTTGCCTCTCGGATTCTATTCCGGGTACTACATCGAACACAAGTACAACCTGTCAAACCAGACAATCGGGCGTTGGGCATGGGAACACGTAAAGGGGATGCTCATAGGATTACCCCTTGTCATCGGAGTGCTTCTGCTCCTGTATTATTGTATGAATGAATATGGAATGATGTGGTGGCTGCCGGTGAGTATCGCCCTGACGTTCCTTTCGGTCGTGCTTGCGCGGATCGCTCCGGTCATCATCCTCCCTCTCTTTTACAAATTGGTGCCGCTGGAAGACCAATCTCTTCGCGAACGAATCCTGAAGCAGTGTACAGCTGCAGGCGTAACCATTGAAGGCATTTTTAGTTTCAACCTGAGCAAGAACACGAAGAAGGCCAACGCCGCATTCACGGGAATCGGCAAGGCAAAGCGGATCATCATGGGAGATACTCTTCTGAAAGAGTTTACCGAAGATGAAATCGAAACTGTCTTCGCCCACGAACTTGGACATTATACTCACCACCACATCCGCGTTGGGATCGTAGTGAGTGTCATTTCAACATTCCTTGGCTTGTTTGTTACTGCACAACTGTACAACTGGTCACTGACGATTTTCGCTTACACGGCAATCACCGAACTGGCAGCGCTTCCGTTGCTTGCACTCTGGCTTACAGTCTTTGGACTTGTCACGTCGCCACTCGGGAATATTCTCTCCCGCCGCAATGAGCGTCAGGCCGACACCTATGCCGTAAGGAACACAGGGAAGAAAGATGCATTCGTTTCTGCTCTGCGCAAGCTTGCATCGATGAACCTTGCGGACCCGGAGCCGCACCCGTTGACCGAATTTCTGTTCTACAGCCATCCGTCCATTGGTAAGCGCATCAGGATGGTTGAAGCGTTATGAGATCTGTGTTGGGCGTGTTGCGGTTTGTGCTGGAAGTGTTCAACTCCATGTTTTTTGCCGCACTGGAGTTGATTGTTATTGTCGTAAGGAAGAACGACCGTGTTTTTCATTCGCTGGCGCGGGCATGGGCACACACGTCACTACGGTTATGCGGCGTAACGGTGCGCGTCAAGGGACTGGAGAAGCTGGACATGAGCAGAAACTATGTCTACGTCTCCAACCATGCGAGCATGTTTGATATACCGGCAATCCTTGCCGCAATTCCTGACCAGATCAGGATTATTTACAAAAAAGAATTACACTGGTTCCCGGTTTTCGGTTGGGGATTGAAATATGGAAGCTACATCGGCATTGACCGAACCCGCGGCGCGGATGCGATGAAGAGCCTGGAAGAAGCGGCAGAGAAAATCAAGACAGGTGCTTCGGTGTTGTTGTATGCAGAAGGAACGCGCACACTCGACGGCAAGTTGCAGCCCTTCAAACGGGGAGCGTTCAATATCGCTGTAAAAGCCGGCGTACCTGTAGTACCATTGACAATCAACGGCAGCTTCAAGCTATTGCCCAAGCGTTCCATGGTTATACAACCGGGAGAAGTCGAGTTGATTCTTGAATCACCTATCGAGATCAAGGGAAGCGGCAAGGAAGAGGAAATACGGTTGATGGAAGAAGTGCGGGAGGCGATTCAGAAACATTATGTTGATCAGTAAACACCAAGGTCATTGCGAGCCTGCTTCTCAAGGCGAAGTTGGCTTGGAAATAATGTAAGGAGAGGTTCTTGTCGGTTACCATTCAAGATGTTGAGCATATCGCTTTGCTTGCCAAACTCTCCTTCTCTCAAGAAGAGAAGCAGAAGCTCATGTCGGAGCTTAACGAAATCCTTGCCTACATGGAGCAACTGAACCAGGTTGATACAACCAACGTTGAACCGCTTTCACAGGTCATCCCGTTGAACAATGTATTTCGGCAGGATGAGTTGAAGCCGACATTGACACGCGAAGAAGCGCTTCGCAACGCTCCGGCGAGTACGGAGAAGTTTTTCAGAGTACCCAAAGTGATTGGTGACCGATGAACTCAACTGCCCGCGTTGTTGCCATCATTCCTGCACGCTACGGATCTCTGCGTCTTCCTGCCAAACCGCTGGCTGACATCTGCGGCAAGCCGATGGTGCAACATGTGTACGAACGTGCTGCAAAGGCAACGCTCATTAATGCCGTGCTTGTCGCGACGGACGACGAGCGTATCGCTTCGGTCGTTCGTGGGTTCGGCGGTCATGCAGTGATGACGCCCGAATCATTGCAAACCGGCACGGATCGCATCGCTTACGTGGCGCGCTCACTCGCGGACGCTGATATCGTTGTCAATGTTCAGGGCGATGAGCCGCTCATCGAACCAGCGATGATTGATGAAGCGGTTGAGCCCCTCACGATGGATGCCTCAATCAACATGGGAACATTGGTGAGAAGGATCGAGGATAATGCAGAACTGACAAACCCCGGCATCGTCAAGGTTGTGTGCGACCGTGACGGCAATGGCTTATACTTCTCGCGCTCCCCGATTCCGTTCGGGCGGGACATCCCACAGAACGAGTGGCTTAAGAATCACGCGTACTACAAACACATCGGACTATATGTATTCCGACGGGAATTCCTGAGCAAGTACACCGAAATGGCGCAGACCCCGCTGGAGAGCACCGAGAAACTGGAGCAACTAAGAATATTGGAGAACGGATACAAAATCAGGTGCGCCGTCACTTCCTACGATAGCGTCCCGGTTGATACCGCAGAGGATCTGGAAAAAGTACGAGCCATCATGCTTCAAGGTCGCAGATGAGTGACGCGGACAAAACATTCATGAGCGGACTGCGTGGCGCTTTCTTGCGGGGCTTCATCGTTATTGTCCCGGTAGCACTGACGTTCTGGTTTTTCCGCGCACTGTTAAACGCCATCGACGGCATCCTCTCACCCGTGTTCGAACATTTTCTTGGCCACCAGATCCCTGGAATCGGCTTTGTCTCCATGGTGGTGGTTGTTCTGATCGTGGGTCTCCTTTCCCGCAATCTTGTTGGACGAGTACTGATGGGATGGTTCGAGAAACTTGTGCAGACAGTCCCGTTCGTGCGTGGAGTTTACAGCGCCATCAAGGATTTGATCGGGGCATTCACGGTCGGCGGCAAGGGAACAACGTTCCGCCAAGTCGTACTCGTTGAATACCCACGGGTCGGCCTCTATACAATCGCATTCGTAACGAATGAGATGCAGTTCAGTTATTCTGACAAGAGGACAATCGACTTTGTGAACGTCTACATTCCAAATCCACCGAACCCGACATCGGGCATGCTGATCCTCGTCCCGAAGAAAGACGCGGTCGTTCTTGATCTTACAATTGAACAAGGCTTGAAGCTTGTTCTCTCCGGCGGAATTGTCAAACCGGAAGTGCTGGCACAGAAGTCCGCAATGAACACAGCGTAGGACAGACATTCCTGTCTGTCCGACAGGCAAGAATGCCCAGTCCATCGGCAATGTATTTTTCAAGAAAAGGAGAACCATTGGCACGGCGTAATCATGTAAAATATATTTTCGTAACGGGCGGAGTGGTTTCATCGCTCGGCAAAGGAATTTCATCGGCGTCCATCGGGCTGCTGCTTAAGTCACGCGGACTGCGTGTAACAATCCAAAAATTCGATCCCTATCTCAACGTCGATCCCGGAACGATGAACCCGTTCCAACACGGCGAAGTATATGTGACGGACGACGGCGCCGAGACCGATCTCGACCTCGGACACTACGAGCGCTTCCTCGACATCACGACAACGCGGGAGAACAATTCCACTACCGGACAAATTTATCACGAGGTAATTACCAAGGAACGCCGTGGCGATTATCTTGGTGCGACTGTGCAGGTCATCCCTCATATTACCGACGAGATCAAACGGCGATTCGAAGCACTTGGTAAGACGGGCGAGTACGATGTCGTGATTACCGAAGTCGGCGGCACGGTTGGCGACATCGAGAGCCTTCCCTTCCTTGAAGCTATGCGCCAGTTCATGAACAAGCAGGGACGCACCAACGCCATGGCAATCCATGTTACGCTTGTTCCCTTCATCGGATCGGCGGGGGAAATCAAAACCAAGCCAACGCAGCACAGCGTTAAGGCATTGCTGGAGATCGGCATTCAACCTGACATGCTCATTTGCCGTTCGGACCATCCGCTCTCAGCGGAAGTGCGCGAGAAGATAGCGCTCTTTACAAACGTTGAGTCGGAATCGGTGATCGATGGACGGGATGTCGCAACGATCTATGAAGTGCCGCTCGTGTTTGCCGAACAAGAAGTGGATGACCTTATACTTGAAAAGCTCGACCTGACATGTCCACGACCGAACCTGCGCGAGTGGAAGAAGTTTGTCGAGCGTGTGAAAGAACCAGCCGGTAGGATTACAATTGGCATTTGCGGCAAGTACACCGAACACCAGGACGCATACAAGAGTATTTCTGAATCGTTTGTACATGCTGGCGCCGCCAACAATGTGGGTGTTGACCTGAAGTGGATTCGCGCTGAAGATATTGAGCATGACGGTGCAAAGAAGCATCTTGATGACATCTCCGGCCTCCTCGTTGCGCCGGGCTTTGGTGAACGGGGCATCGAAGGCAAAGTTGAGGCTGTCCATTATGTACGTATGCATCATATTCCATTCTTCGGTATTTGCCTTGGACTGCAATGCGCCGTCATCGAGTTTGCGCGCAACGTGTGCGGACTTGACCGCGCCAACAGCACGGAGTTCAAACCCACCGACCAGAACGTGATCGACATGATGCTCGAACAAAAGAACGTGAAAGAGTACGGTGGCACCATGCGGCTCGGCTCCTTTCCGTGCAGACTCGAACCCGGCACCAAAGCCCGCGTAGCGTACAAGAAGGATCTCATCCACGAACGTCACCGCCACCGCTTTGAAGTGAACGACGCATTCAAGCCACGCCTTGCCGAGAAAGGCATGATCTTCAGCGGTATTTGCCCTGACAACGGGCTCGTGGAGATGATCGAGTTGCCTAACCACCCGTGGTTCGTCGCCGGACAATTTCACCCGGAGCTAAAGTCACGAGCGACAATCCCTCACCCCCTCTTTAGAGACTTCGTGAAAGCGGCGATGGAATACCGGGAGAATAAGAACCATAGGGATTGAGTGCCGCCCAGCCATCCACCTATTAATATGAGTCGTTATGAAACAATTCGTAGTAGTATTGGTTGTTGTAGTTATCTTCACCGGCTGTACCTCAAGGAAGGTACCAATGGACGTTACCAAACTGAAGGAGTTCGCGACAAGATACACCGCCGCCTGGTGCAGCCAGGATGCGGGAAGAGTCGCATCATTCTTTGCTGAGAACGGCTCCCTGAAGATAAATCAGGGGAACCCGTCAATCGGGCGGACTGCGATCACCGCGGCGGCACAGGGATTCATGACCGCCTTCCCGGATATGGTTGTAGCAATGGACACACTCAGCCTCGATGAAGACCATACCGTTTATCACTGGACACTGACCGGAACGAACACCGGTCCTGCAGGCACGGGCAAGGCAGTCCGTATCAGCGGGTATGAGGAATGGACGATCGGTACAGACGGTTTGATCATGGAGTCCCTAGGACATTTCGACGAAGCTGAGTATCAATCTCAGTTGAAGGTCGGTGTGGGTATTCCTTGACGTACAGCCGAGCCAACTGGCAATTGGTAAATGAAGTACAGACAGGCCGCTTTAAGCGGCCTTGTTTGTCTGATGGGGATTGGGTAAATTCACGGCGAGGTTGAATAACTTCGTAGTTCAAGTTTAGGATTTGCCACCCGTGAACTTCACCGCAATACCAAAAATTGAGCTTCATCTTCACCTGGACTGCTCATTGAGCTACGACGTTGCTTCAAGAATCCGTCCTGCCATCACGCGTTCTGAATACGAGAGCAACTTCATTGCCCCTCTCAAGTGCACCAACCTTGCAGACTATCTGACACGTGCGCGCCACGGTGTTGCAATGATGCAAACCGAACAGGAACTCCGCTGGGTCACTGCTGACCTGTTCGAGCAACTCCGCAGGGACAATGTCCTCTATGCCGAAATCCGATTTGCGCCCCTGCTCCATACGGAGAGAGGATTGACACCTGAACAGGTCGTGGAGATCGTCGACAGGGAGGCCGCCAGGGCCAGCATGAACTCCGGAGTCGAAGCACGCCTGATCCTCTGCACCCTTCGACACTTCACAAAGGAGCAAAGTATGGAGACGGTGATGCTCGTGCAGCGCTTTCGAGGCAGGCTGGTCGCCGCCCTCGATATCGCCGGTGATGAGGCTGGATATCCGGTGGACGCTCACGTTTCTGCCTTTCAACATGCCATAACGAACAATGTGCCCCGGACTGCACACGCCGGGGAGGCCCTCGGTGCGGCAAGTGTGTGGGAGACACTGAAGCACTTTCAGCCGACGCGTATTGGCCATGGCGTCCGTAGCATAGAGGATGAGGGACTCATCGAACATCTGAAGCAGGGTCGCATCCACCTTGAGGTCTGCCCGACCAGCAATGTACAGACAAACGTTGTCGACGCCATTCAGGACCATCCTGCAGATCGGTTGTATTCGGCCGGCGTCTCGATCGGGATCAATACTGACGCCAGGACGATTTCCAGCGTCACTCTTGTGAGCGAGTATGAGGTTCTCCATCGAAAGTTCGGCTGGTCGGCGGAACATTTTTGGACGTGCAATATGAATGCCCTGGGAGCTGCGTTCCTGCCGGAGAAAACAAAGGTGCAGCTTGCAGACCGGTTGCTCCTCGCATATCAAGGGCTCGAGGGTTCCTCATCTTATTGAGACCACTATACACGCTGTTATCCGGCGCGCCGGTTGACACGCGACGGAAGAGGCCGAGCTTCATGCATCGATTGTGAAGGGTATTCTCCCGTTGAGCTAACATTTTGCTTGACAATGTAATTCGTTTGCGCGATTATGAACCGAGCTTTCAGGACTTGTCGTCCTCCAAAAGCCGCTCCCGTTTTCATCGATCAGGAACAACCGTTTCGTCAACCACAACCTCAATCCTTCATCTCCCACCACCACAATAGGAGGCCCGTTATGGAAAGACTTGCTACAGTTTTTGCCATTCTGTACAAGGGTGTGTTTACACTATTCTTCACTTTTGGGATGCTGTCCAGTTCCCTTCACGCGCAGGGCGTCACCACTGCATCGATGAATGGTGTTGTGAGGTCAGAAAAAGGAGACCCACTTCCCGGGGCAAACGTTGTTGTTGTCCATGAACCCACTGGTACGAAATACGGCTCCTCCTCACGAGAGACTGGTGCATACAATGTTCCCAATATGAAGATTGGCGGCCCATATACGGTCACCGCATCACTCGTTGGTTACAAAGGAGATAGCAAGCGCGATGTGTTCCTCAGCCTTGGACAGGATGTACGCGTTGATTTCCAGCTTGTTGAAGAAGCAATTCAAGGTCAGGAGGTCATGGTTACGGCGGAGGTCGATCCGGTGCTGAACAGCGGGCGGACCGGCGCGGCGACCTACATTGACCGTGATGCTGTGAAGGAAATGCCCTCCGTCAAACGTAGCACAAGGGACTTGACAAGGTTGGATCCGCGAAGCGACGGCAACTTCAGCTTTGGCGGCAGGAACTGGCTGTTCAACAATATCTCGCTCGACGGTTCTTATTTCAATAATCCATTCGGCCTGGATGATCCGGCGCCGGGCGGGCAAACGGGCGCAGAGCCGGTACCGTTCGATGCAGTTGATCAAGTGCAGGTGTCAATTGCTCCATTCGATGTTCGCGAGGGCGGCTTCACGGGAGCAGGCATCAACACGGTAACGAAAAGCGGAACGAATCAGTACAAGGCGTCCGCCTACAGCTTTTTGAGGAACGAAAGCCTGCTGGGAAACAAAGTCCGGGGGACGAAAGTCGTTGCAAATCCAAATCTGTCGTTCAATCAATCCGGCGTGTCAGTGGGAGGAGCCATCGTTCCGAATACACTGTTCTTCTTCCTGAACGCAGAGCTTGAACGGCGTGACGATCCCGGCACAAACTTCGTTGCAAACCGTGGTCAGTCCGGCTTTGGGATTTCACGTGTCCGCGCTTCCGCTCTTGATTCGATTCGTAGCAGGATGATGACGGTGTACGGGTATGATCCCGGACCGTACGAGGGATACATCAACGAAACGAACAACGAGAAGTTCATATTGAAGCTCGATTGGAATGCCCATGAGAATCACAATGTTACGTTCCGTTATAACCTGCTGAATGCGCGACGTGACTTGCCTCCGCATCCCTTCGTGCTTAGCGCAAATAACACAGGGCGCGGACCGAACGCAAACAGTCTACCGTTCCGCAATTCGGGGTATCGCATCAATAATAAACTGAACTCGTTTGCTTTTGAATTGAATAGCCGCTTCGAAGGATCTGCGAACCGGTTTTTTGCAAGCTACAATCGCTTCCGCGACAACCGTGATCCATTCAGCAAACCCTTCCCTACTATTGAAATAGCCGAAGGTGGCGTAACCTATACGACACTCGGCCACGAGCCGTTCTCGATACGCAACATTCTGGATCAGGACGTCCTGCAATTGACGAACAACGTCAGTTTCTACAAGGGAAACCACGTTATCACCGTGGGAGCAACATATGAGAACTTCTCTTTCTTCAACGCGTTCAACATTTTCCGCTATGGTGTGTTTTTCCTCCCGCCACCAGGCACGGTCGGTGGGTTCGGGGGAACAACATTTTCTTCTCTTGCCCAGTTTTTCCGGTACACAGATCCAAACGACTCATTGTTCATGAACTTCAACGCGATGACGGCCGCTGCAAACGCAGGCCCGTTTAAGGGCGAAGACATCAAAGTTGGACAACTTGCATTTTACGCGCAGGATGAATTTCTCGCAGCAGATGGATTTAATCTTTCCTACGGAGTGCGCGTCGATCTTCCGATGTACACGAATCCTGCCGCCAATCCGTTTTCTACGGGCCTCACTGCGTTGGATGAGAACGGCAAGCCTGAGGTGATTGACCAGGCTGCGCTTCCGAAGACGAAACTCCTGTTTTCTCCCCGTGTCGGTTTCAATTGGGATATCAATGGTGACCGGTCGACGCAGTTGCGCGGTGGAACGGGAATTTTCACGGGCCATGTTCCATTCGTATGGATCGGGAATGTCATTTCAAATCCCGGGGCGAATCCGAACCTCCCAGCACACCTACGTTCGTTCGACGTCAATGCTGCCGACGCAAATTTCAAATGGCCGCAAATCTGGACAACGAATCTCGCCGTCGATCATCAATTGCCGGGAGGGATGCTGGGCACAATTGAAGTCTTATATGGCAAGGATATCAACGCTGTGTTCGTGAGGAATGCCGACTTGAAGCCTTCCGTGCGCACACTTCCTGACGGGAGGCCGTATTACGGAGGAGCGGGGAACAATGAACTGAATGCTCCGTTCCCCGGCGCAGGAGATGGAATCTATGTCATCGACAACACGAGCGATGGATATAACTTGAGTATCGCCGCACAACTGCGCAAGCGCTTTGACTTCGGCCTTAATACCAGCTTGGGCTATGCATATCTTATCGCGAAGAATAACATGCAGTCCACCGAAATCGCAAGCGTGTTGTGGTCGGGAAATCCGGTGAAAGGGAATCCAAACAAACCCGAGTTGAGTTTTTCTCAATTTGGTGTCCGCAACCGCATTACAGCTACAGCAAACTATCGCATTCCCTGGTCTGAACATTGGGCAACAACTATTGGTGTATTCCTGGAAGTTGCCGAAGGAAACAGGTTCGCGGGCTCAGGTGGCAATCGTTACTCGTTTACATATGCCGGTGACGTGAATGGTGATGGACAGGGAGGTAACGATCTGATCTACATTCCACGAAGTCAGAATGAGATCATTTTTGTTCCTTACACAGACGCAGGAGGCAACGTTGTGAGTCCGACAGACCAGTGGACCGCATTCGATGCGTTTGTCAAACAGGATGATTACCTGAACTCGCATCGCGGCAAGATAGCCGAGCGTTTCGGGGCAATCAACCCGTGGTTCGCCAATGTCGATCTCAAGCTGATGCAAGACATCATCTTCCCGCTCGGGGGCCAGAGTCATACGTTTCAATTGAGCGTCGACATTCTTAACGTGCTCAACCTGCTGAGCTCCGATTGGGGTGTACGAAGCGTCGCGAGTCCGTTGGCAACCTCGCCGCTCCAGTTCAAAGGATTCGATACCGCGGGAGCGCCAACATTCAACTTTGACCGAACGATTACGAAAACATTCGTCGACGACCCGGGACTCGAGTCGCGCTGGCAGATGCAGATCGGCCTTAGGTATTTGTTCAACTGATGTAGCGCCCCATACAACGTCGGCGTTTCAGACTTGGCGACCTTTGCTTCTAAGGGTCGCCTTGTTTGTCTGATGGGGATTGGGTAAATTCACGACGCTGCATGATAGCTGGTTAAGACCGCTTTATCACCAATTGTATATTATCCGTACAGCCATGAAGATTATTTGCGTAGACAAAGACCTCAAGGCCACTCTGCAAAGCGGCTACTTCATCATTCCTCGTTTTCAACGGCCCTATTTATGGGAGCGAGAGAACGTAGAAGAATTTTGGAACGATGCTGTGGCTAATCCTGATGAAGAGCACTTCATTGGCTCTATTGTTGTATTCAAAACAAGAGAAGACAAGCTTGGGATTGTTGATGGACAACAACGGCTCACGACCATTACCATGATTCTCTGCGCCCTCCGGAACGTTCTTTCCGACGCGGGATTCTCTGACTTGGCAAGAGGCGTTCACCTACTAGTGGAACGGCGCGATATCGGCAACAAAAACCAATATGTTTTGCAAACAGAGACATCTTATCCATACTTGCAGGAGCATATCCAGAAATTTGGTGCACCCGAAACTGAACCTGCTAATCGCAAAGAAGAAGAGAATCTCAAGTTAGCATTTGAGATAGTCTCCTCCAGTATCCAGGAGACTCTGGAAAAAGCTGGACTTACAATTGAAGCATCGTCGAAATCAAAACGGAAAAGACTCCAGACCCTAATCGAGCAAATTCGAGATCGCATCTTGTCTCTCAAGCTCATTTTCATTGAACTTGATCACGAGGATGACGCGTACTTTGTGTTTGAGACACTCAACACAAGAGGCAAAGATCTTCGTCTAGCAGATCTCGTGAAGAATCATGTAACTCGCCTCCTGCGACCAAAGAATCAGAATGTAGACCTCGCAAAGGACAAGTGGAACAAGATCGTCGATCTTATCGAAGAGAATAAGAGTATTTCTTTGGACGGCTTTCTTCACCACTACTGGTTGTCCAAGTACGAATATACTACGGTGAAGAAACTCTTCAAGGCCTTGAGAAAAATCATAAAACAGTCAAATGCCAGCCAGTTTCTCGATGAACTTATTGCAGATTCCCAAACGTACAAAGTAATTCGTGACCCCTCCTCTGGAAAGTGGACCAATCAGGAATCATCAATTAGTAGCTCTCTCGAAGCCCTCAATCAATTCCAAGTCAAGCAAGACTTGCCAATGATTTTGGCAGTCATGCGTGCATATAGAGCTGGGGAGATTAGGAAGAAACACGCTGACGCTATTCTTCAAGCCGTTGAAAAATTCCATTTCATGTTCACTGCCATCACCTCGCAGCGAATCGTCTGGCGGGATTTCGTTCATGTATGCCATGCACGCTCGTCAGTTCACGAACGCAAAGACTCGTCAGGGAAAAGTGCGGGTCATTCAAGACCTGATAAAAAAACTCCGCGACAAGAAGCCTTCTTACCAGGAATTTGAGGCCAACTTCGTTGAGAAACTCTACTCAAAAGAATACCCAAAAGACAAAGCTCTCGTACAATATGTCCTCAGCAAACTCTACCAACACTCTGACAACTCAGGCATTCCGATTGATTTCACACAAATGACTATCGAACACATAGCATCTGAAAATCCTAAGAACCCTGACTCGTCAATTTCTAGTACCACAGTTGCCCAAATCGGCAATCTTCTTCTTGTTGATCAACGACTTAACTTGGGCCTAGCAAACCAAGAATTCGGTGAAAAAAAACCGATTCTTGTTGATTCAAAAGTCTGGCTTGATCCTAAAATCAGGACAGCAAAGAAATGGGGCAAGAGGGAAATTGAAGAGCGAACAAGATTCTTGGCCAAAGAAGCCTACAATAGGGTTTGGAAGTTTTAACAGTTGTCGGCTGAGAATATGAGCAAATCTCAAACAAAAGACCTCCTCAAATTCCTGAGGCAATTCCCTGCCGATATTCAGAAACGTGTGGTCAAACAAAGGGAAATAGCTAATGCTTGAACTACGACCAAACTGCGAATGCTGCAACAAGGATTTACCACCGGACTCCCTTGAAGCCATGATCTGTACATTCGAATGCACATTTTGCAGAGAGTGTGTGGAACACAAACTCAATTTCAAATGTCCGAATTGCGGGGGCAATCTCGTTCAGCGTCCGGTCAGGCCAAAGGAACTCCTGCTTAAGTCCCCGGCATCAACCAAACGTGTGTATAAACCGGAAGGTTGTACTGCGCTCTCGTAACAACCGGAGGCATGGGATTTCATGCTCAAACGCATCATCGTTCTTGTGTACCTTCTCGGAGCCGTTCTCGTCTGGATTGACTTTCGGAATTCACCACCGGACGGGTTGGCCAACGTAGGCATCGGTCTGTACACCTTGCCGGTGTTTCTTCTTGCCAGACTTTTCACAACGGCAGAGTTTCCCTATTTCGGCGGAGGTTACTACGACGCTCATACGAAGTACTTTGTTGCAAGTGTCCTCATCATTTCTGTGACGATGTACTTCATTCTCTTTGCGCTTGAGAAAGTATTACATCGATACAAGAACGATCAACGCTAGGTAGCTGCAGACTGTTCATAAACATAAGGAGAGTAAATTGTCCACTCGTCCGGGAGTTGAGCGCTTTGCGATCGCCATCGTTGTAAGCGGATGTGCCTGCCTGGTGAGTTACGTCGGGCTGCGGGGAGTAGGGTTGC
The DNA here is from genome assembly GCA_031402435.1 of Bacteroidota bacterium. Taxonomy (GTDB): domain Bacteria; phylum Bacteroidota; class Ignavibacteria; order UBA10030; family UBA6906; genus UBA11986. The sequence continues at coordinate 75,086 of JANNSJ010000012.1, forward strand.
CGACACTGTTTGCTGTGCCGCTCGTGGTGTTGGCCGGTGTGGCCGTTGTTCTGTGGCTATCGCGTCAACTCCCTCCGGATCTCGATGGAATCCGGAAACGAAAGCTGTGGCTGAGCACGGCGTGGCTGCTGCTTGGTCTTGTTGCTCTCGTGCAAACTGCCCGGCTTTCCGTCTTCATGCTCGATCACACACAAGTGCAGTACTCGTTGTTCCCGGAAGATCAGTGGATGGTCGACCACTGCTGTCTCACAGCTTATAGCGAAAGCGCGAGGTTTACCGGCGAGGGGGAACCAAACGTCTACAACCAGGAGCTGTATTCCAACCGCAAGCTGGACAGTTTCAACGTCGATCTCTATCACTACCCGCCGACATTTCTTTTGCTTCCGCTTGGCGTGCGGGCACTTGTTGGCGGCGATTTCGAGTCGATGCGCGCGGTATGGTTCGGAACAAGTGCGCTTGCGTTGATGCTGGCGATGGGCCTAATCGCCTACCGTCTTGAGCCGGAAGGCCGGCTGCGCGCAATCGGCATGGCGCCATTGATCTGGTGCTCCATGCCGGTGCTGGCCGGACTTCAGATGTCCAACGTTCAGATTCTGGTTGTTGCGATCTCTGCTATCGCTCTGGCCGCCCTTCCCCGCCAGACCGCCGTGGGAGGCATGTTGTTGGCAATGAGTGCTGTTGCTAAAATTTTCCCGGGCATTCTGTTTATCTATCTTGTTGCACGACGAAAATGGCGCGCTGTTGCGTGGACCGCGGGGTGTGCCATCTTCCTCACTGTTGTGGCACTCATTATTGTCGGGCCGGTACAGTTCCAGTCGTTCATCGAATATGAGCTTCCACGCTTGTCAAGCGGCGAGGCATTCTGCCGTCCGTTTTCGCGTGAGTTTGCCGTGGCAAGAAACATGTCTCCATTTGGCATTCCCCTTAAGCTTGCTTCGTTGAACGTGCCGGACATGACACTGGGAATCGGACGAATCGTTTCCATGATCTATCTTGTTGGAGTAGTAGGCTTGTCGATCTGGGCGGGGCGTCGTCGGCCACGGTCAAGCACTGAGGCAGCCTCGGTGTGGCTCTCTCTGCTGAGTCTGGGAACGCTGGCAAGTCCCTTCGCACCGGCGAACTACGTGCTGACCTCACTTGTTTGGTTGGTATGCTTCAATCGAGAGATCTTCCGTCCGGTGACTGCTGTCGTGATCTGGCTTTTGATCTCTGCACCGTTCTTGATTCCTCGAGAGGCTCCGTTCTTGCTGCAAGCGATCTGTTATCTACCTGCACAGATGCTTGCTATTGGCGTACCTGTGTTCGTCCTCTGGCGCGCGGGGATGAAGCGTTCACACGAACAGTCACAGGAGAGCACCATCGTCCCTGCTCTTGCTTGAGCATAGCTACCATGAGTAACTCGAAAAGTTCGATAGGATTAAGAATCGTTTTGGTTCTCGCGGGCCTGCTCATCATGGTTACCGGCATCAACGTCGCGTTCGGCGGCATCCTGACGCTCGGCTGGCAGGGAGCAAATGATTTTGCAGTAGCCACCAATCAGCAGCGGTACTTCGCGCAGGATAGTCACGTACGGTTTCTCGGCGGAGTCTGGCTTTCGATTGGACTCCTGTTCGTTGTCGCGGCGACGAATCCAATCAAGTTTCAGGCTGCGTTACGGTTTGCACTGATTGCTACATTTATCGGCGGTCTTGCGCGCTTCAGTCAGATGAATCTCGGCGTCACGCTCGGTCAGGACGTATTGGGCTCCCTTATTGCTGAACTTGTCGGAATGCCGCTGCTGTATTTTTGGCTATCGAAGGTCGTTGCACAGAGTACCCCATCCAAAACGGGAGCAAGCATGAACAATCGTATCATGGGCCTCTGTCTTTTCCTTGGCATTGGTTCTTTCACAGAGGCACAAACGCTTTCGCAATTAACCACAGTCCAGAAGGAGACAGTCGTGACGAATCATGCGAGCGGAACATTTGAAGTGAAGTTGAATCCCCAAGCGCCACAGGACAGTGTTGGAGACCCAACTGTTGGCCGGATGTCCATTGACAAACAGTTCCACGGCGACATCGAAGCGATCAGCAAGGGACAGATGCTGGCCGTTATGACGGAGGTGAAAGGCTCGGCGGGGTACGTCGCTATGGAGCGTGTCAAAGGAACGCTGCATGGCCGCAAGGGCACGTTCGCACTGCAACACAGCGGTACCATGACGCGCAGTACTCCGGGACTCATCATTACCGTCGTGTCTGACTCTGGCACCGATCAACTCATCGGGCTTGCCGGCACCATGATGATCAACATCGTGGAGGGAAAGCACTTCTACGAGTTCGACTACACACTCGCCGAAGCCAAGTGAGAAACGACCTATGACCCGTACATTTTCCACGATGCTTCCCCTTGGCACGCAGGCTCCGGAATTTGCATTGCCCGATGTTGTTACAGGAAAGACAATCACTTTGGATACCTTTAAAGAAAAGAAAGCTCTCCTGCTTATGTTTATCTGTCGGCACTGTCCGTACGTAAAGCATGTCCAGCAGGGGGTCGCAAGCATCGGCAGAGACTACGGCGGCAAAGAGGTGGGCATCGTCGCCATCACCTCCAATGATACTGCTGCAAATCCCGAGGACTCACCGTCCAGCACGAAAGAGATGGTCAAGGAACAGGGGTTCTTGTTTCCCGTGTGTTACGATGAGAGCCAGGCGATTGCAAAAGCATACAAGGCAGCATGCACGCCGGAATTTTATGTATTCGACAGTTCAAGGCAACTTGTCTACCGTGGTCAATTGGACGACAGTCGCCGGGGCAATCAGCTTCCAGTAACAGGGAGGGACGTTCGAAGAGCACTGGACGCCGTTCTGAACAACAAACCGGTCAATCAGGATCAGGTACCGAGTATCGGTTGCAACATTAAATGGAAACCCGGCAACGAGCCGGCGTATTTCGGGGGCTGACGGCCCGACGGTTGCACTTCTCGTGGGAGTTTGTAAATTACCAAACGATCCCTTTCTCATTCCCGGACGGTAATTCTATGAAAACGCTGGTGCTTTCTCTCCTATTGGTTCTTTCTGCTGAACTCTCCGCCCAGTGGGTGCGGCAGACAAGCGGGACGGGGTTCAATCTTTTCGGTAGCCATTTTCTGTCTGCGGATACCGGTTTCGCTGTCGGTTACCTTGGACGCATCCTTCGCACAACAAACGGGGGAACCACCTGGGTCGACAAATCGCTTCCCACCAGCGAAAACTTCAACTCCGTGTACTTTGCTTCCGCCACCACCGGATGGATCTTGTCGGACGTTGCAAAGGTCTACCATACCACGGATCTTGGCGAAACGTGGCAGGTGCAGAATCCTGATGTTCAGGGCGTGCGCCATATCTACTTTATCGATGCGCAGAATGGTTTCGCTGCCGGGGCAATCGGGAGCCTCTCTCGCACAACCGACGGCGGAGCAACCTGGACACAGCAGCCAACGGGCATCCAAGGATCAACATTCATACGACTTCAATTCACTTCCCGGCAATCAGGATGGGCCGTCGGCTCAGTTGGTAATCAAGGCGCTCTCTTCAGAACAACCGATGGCGGCACAACATGGACGTTAAAGAACCTGCAACAGTTTCCGGTGTATCTCTACTCTGTGTTTTTTGTAGATGAATCAGTCGGATATGCTTCCGGCTATCGCGAGACTATTCTGAAGACAACAGATGCCGGCGAGTCATGGTCAATCCAACGACAGGCGGCAAGCGGACAGGGATTGTATTCCATCGCATTCGTCTCAGCGGACACCGGCTATGTTGTGGGTGATGGCAAGATTCTGTATACGACGGACGGCGGGAGCCTCTGGCAACAGTATCTTCCTTCCAATTTTAATCGACTCGAAGATATACATTTCGTTTCCCGTACCGTCGGTTGGATCGTGGGCGCATCAGGAACCATCCTCAGAACAACGAACGCAGGAGGTTTGACCGGCGTGGATGATCTCGAGTCCGAGTTGCCGGATGCGTTTCGCCTCGAACAGAACTATCCCAATCCGTTCAATCCAACTACAACAGTTCGCTTTCAGCTGACAGCGAACAGCTTTGTAAGCCTTAAGGTGTTTGATACACTCGGCCGCGAAGTCTCAACTCTTGTGAACGAGGAGTTGCAGCAAGGAACTTACGAACGGACGCTTGACGCCACAGCGTTGGCGTCCGGCATATACACGTACAGACTTCAAGCGGCCGGACTTTCCCAGACCCGCCGACTGGTTCTCCTGAAATAACACAAAGACGACATTCTCCATCCACCCAACATACTCGCCCTATGGACTTCAACCTCAGTGAATGGCTCAACCTGGCTGCCCGGTGGATTCACGTCTTTGCCGGCATCATGTGGATCGGGCAGACATATTTTTTCACGTGGCTGGACGGTCGATTCACAGAAATGATGGGCGAGAAGGGAGAGCAAAACCCGGACGACCGTATATGGATGGTGCATAGCGGCGGCTTCTACGTTGTGGAGAAGCAAAAGGTTCCGAAGAAAATGCCGGGCACACTCCATTGGTTCAAATGGGAAGCCGCGATTACATGGATGAGCGGAATCTTCCTGCTTATGGTCGTGTACTATTTCGGCGGTTTGATGGTGAACGAGAACGTGAGTGAAGGGAAGGCGATTCTTGTCGGTGTGGGTTTCATGTTGGTGGCGTGGCCGGTGTACAACATCCTCTGGCGTTCGCCTATTTCAAAGAATGAACGTGTCGGCGTCGCCATCTCGTATGCGCTAGTAGTGTTATCCGCGTACGGATTGACATACTTCATGGATGGCCGGGCAATGTACATCCACATTGGCGCGATGTTCGGCACGTTGATGACGGTGAATGTGTGGGAAGTAATCCTGCCGGCACAACGAAAGCTGGTTGCAGCATTGAATGCCGGCCAGTCGCCCGATATGGAGCTTGCCTACAGAGCAAAAACACGTTCCAAGCACAACACGTTCATGGTCGTTCCGGTGGTGTTCATTATGATCAGCAACCATTTTCCCACGGCCTCTTACGGCACATCAGAGAACTGGATTGTTCTTTCGATTCTTGTGCTTGTCGGCTGGGGCGCAGCGACGATTCTGCGCAGGGCTTAGCATTCTCATGCTTCTCCCCTTTGGGGGCGTTTTTCATCTCATCATGCGGAGGGTAATATGCACATCATCTGGGTAATCATCATCGGGTTTATTGCAGGTGCAATCGCCAAATTCCTCATGCCTGGAAAAGACGGTGGCGGGTTCATTATCACCACACTTCTTGGCGTTGCAGGAGCGATCGTTGCAAATTTCCTGGGGCGTGCGATTGGATGGTACACCGAAGGAGAAGGCGCCGGGTTCATTGCAGCTATCGTCGGTGCGATCATTATCCTGGCGGTGTACCGATTTATCAGGAAGAAGCAATAAGCAATTTCGTGAGAGATTCTGATTACATAGATTGTCCTTGTTGCGCATGATCAATCACACCTCTTTTTCTTCCAAATGAAAATTGCTATAGCTGCTTCCGAGGCCACACCCTTTGCAAAAGCGGGCGGGCTTGCAGATGTCGTCGGAGCACTTCCCAAAGCTCTTCATCAACTTGGCTGTGAAGTCAAAATCTTCATGCCCAAGTACTCGTCCATCGACGAGGCGAAGTACGACCTGCACTACGAGTACGCCATCGGAGAAATGCTGGTGCGGGTCAACGGTTACCCATGGCCTGTGCATGTGCAGCGCTCCACTCTCCCGGGCTCACCCGTGGAAATCTACTTTATCGACTGTCCTCATTTCTTTCATCGCAAGGACATCTACACGAATGATCCCGACGAGGACGAGCGCTTCATCTTGTTCAGCAAGGCAGTGATCGAGACTCTCCAGCGCCTTCAATGGGCGCCTGATGTTATCCATTGCAATGACTGGCAAACCGGACTCATCCCCATCCTCCTGAAAGAAAACTATAAATGGGATATGTTGTTTAGCGGAACAGCAACACTTCTTTCCATACATAACATCGGTTACCAGGGACTTTTTTTGCGATCGGCATTGCAGGCGGCAGAGCTTCGCGATGATCTGTTCTATCCCGGCGGCCCTCTGGAATTCAACAAGGGTGTTTCCTTCCTGAAGGCCGGCATCCTCTACTCGGAAATTATCAGTACGGTCAGCGAAACGTATGCCCATGAAATCCTGACGCCAGACTATGGGGCGGGAATGGAGGACGTCCTTCGCACCCGCGAGCGTGATCTGTATGGCGTCATCAACGGCATTGATGATGATGTGTGGAATCCCGTAACCGACCATCATCTTCCTCACCATTACTCCGCTCGCAATCTCGACGGCAAGCAGAAGAACAAACAGTTCCTGTTGAGCAACGCCGGCATGCAGTTCGTTGAACGCCGTCCGGTCATCGGCATCATTTCAAGGCTCGTCGCACAAAAGGGTTTCGACCTCGTTGCTGATGCCATCAGCGACCTGATGGCAATGGACGCACAGTGGGTGGTACTTGGCAGTGGGGAGAGTCGATATGAGAACCTGTTTATTTCGATGGCACAATCGTTGCCGCATCAAGTGTGGACCTACATCGGTTTTAACAACGAGCTCGCGCATCTCATCGAAGCCGGTGCTGATATGTTTCTCATGCCATCGCACTACGAGCCATGTGGTCTGAACCAGATGTACAGTCTGCGGTATGGCACGGTGCCCATCGTGCGAAAGACCGGTGGACTCGCAGACACTGTGCGGGATTGGCACGAATATGAATCGCAGGGATTTGATGCAGGGAATGGCATCTCATTCAGTGATTCCTCGGGATATGCCCTGGCGACAAGCGTCCACCGTGCCCTGGAACTCTTCAAAAACAAACAACTCTGGCGCAAGATTCAGCTGAATGGCATGAAGGCCGATTTTTCTTGGAAGGCTTCAGCAAGGAAATATGTTACGCTCTATGAGAGAGCAATCGCACGCAGAAGGAGCGGGCGATGAAGCGTGTAAAAATCTCAAAGCCGGCCAGCGAGAAGGCCACTGTTCAATTACAGGATGAGCTTCGCGATCTCGGTCTTGGCACCAAAGTAGCGCAGGAGAGCCACGAGCGGTTCCTGAACAAGGACGGCACGTTTACCGTACAGCGCAAAGGCCTCGGGTACTTCAACTCACTCAGCCTGTACCATTGGCTGTTGTCGATTTCGTGGGCTCATTACATGTTTATGCTGATTGGTTTCTACTTCATCGTCAACATAATGTTTGCGTTCGCATACTATCTTTGCGGACCGGAATCGTTCCAGGGAGTGGTCGAAGCAACCTCCCACGGGTGGGCTGTGGATGCGTTCTTCTTCAGCGTTCAAACAATCGCAACCATTGGGTACGGAAGAATCAACCCGGTAAGCCTTGCGGCGAACGTCCTTGTCACTCTTGAATCACTTGTCGGGTTGCTCGGTCTCGCGCTCGCCACGGGAATTCTGTTCGCCCGCTTCTCACGCCCGTCCGCCAAAATCCTTTACAGCAACAATGCTGTCGTTGCACCTTACCGGGGTATCACGGCGTTTGAGTTCCGTATCGCCAACGAGCGGAGCAACCAGCTTATTGAAGTGAACGTGAACGTCACATTGAGCAGATTTGAAATGGAGGATGGAAAGCACGTGCGGAGATTTCACCAGTTGCCCCTGGAGCGAAAATCGGTGGTGTTCTTCCCGTTGAACTGGACAATCGTGCATCCGATTGATGAGTCCAGCCCGTTGTTCGGCGTGACCGAGCAAACGCTCAATGAATCTGATGCAGAATTCCTTGTCCTGCTTACCGCGGTTGATGAAACATTCTCGCAAACTGTTTATTCACGCTCGTCCTACAAGGATCACGAAGTGATCTGGGGAGCAAAGTTCACAAGTATGTTCCACACCATCGACGGCAGGGGCACCGTTGACCTTCACAAAATTCATGACGTGGAGAAGGTCAGCCCATCGTGATATCACCCCACACAAATGCCTCACCTGCTTGAATTGCTTGATGCGCGAATTCCCGCGTGGGAGAGAGCGTCTCTTACAAGGCGTAACTGCCCCCTCTGTCAGTCGGAAGGCGACGAGTGTTATGTCCGCCCCGATCAATTGCACATCCGTCATTGTTCGGTATGCGACTGCTACTTCATATCCCCCTCTCCAACCGCCGGAGAACTCAGCACGTTGTACTCGAACTATTACTCGCATCACCGTGGGTCTGAGTTTCAGCAGTACTATGATGATCCGGTGCTCGTGAGAGAAATGTTTGCGCTCGATCCGAAATCGGATTTGAGAGCCAGGACACTATCATCTCTTATGCGCCTTGAAGGCAAACGGGTGCTTGATGCTGGATTTGGCATGGGGCAAAACCTTCTCCTCATGAAGAAACTCGGCGCTGATGTTGCCGGTATTGACCTTGATCCTGACGCCGTTGAGTTTGCACGCAACGTCCTCCATATTGAGAACGTTCGACAGGTCGATATCATGACTCTTTCCAACACCGGGGTTTATGATCTTATAACGCTCCATGATGTTATCGAACACCCGCTCGACCCGATGAATGTTCTCAACAAAGCAAAGAGTTTACTTTCGCCAGATGGTTTGCTATCGATTTGGACGCCAAATGCTTCTTTTGTAAACAGGGAGCTGCAGCCGGTTGTGTTCAGAGTCGACCTTGAGCATATGCAATACCTGAC